>NZ_JAOXHF010000001.1:0-650214 GCF_025780115.1 Rhizobium sp. TRM96647 | reverse complement strand
TCGTCGGTCGCCAGCAGCGCCGCCGCCCTCGTTGGTGAGCCGGTTTCTAAGACCACATACAAAACAAGTCAACAGGGGATTTCAGAAAAGGCGATATTTCTTATATCGACTTGTTTTTACATTACTATTTCCGAATTTCTGCCTTTCTGGCGGCTTTTTCACCACCTCAGATTGGTGCAGTTCGCAATGTCGTAAAAACTTCACCTTCAGCGTGCGCCGGACATGGGGCTCGAGGCTATCCCCCTCCCGAAAGGATCGAATGCCGCTTTCGCGGCTCCCTTGCGCGCGCTAAGGACATGCCACGGATCAGAGAACTCGGAGACCGCCATGCTCGTCCTCACAGAACAACAGACCCGAGACGCCCTGCCCTTTGCCGACCTCATCGACGCGCTTGCAGAGATGTTCGCTGGCGACTGCGTCATGCCGATCCGCCACCATCACGACGTCGCCGTGCCGGGGGAAGAGAACGCGACGCTGCTGCTGATGCCCGCCTGGCAGCCCGGCGCCTATATCGGGGTCAAGCTCGTCTCCGTGTTTCCGGGCAATACGCGCCGCGGCCTGCCGGCCATCTTCGGCAGCTATCTGCTCTCCTCCGGCAAGACCGGCGAGCTGCTTGCGATTATCGACGGCGGCGAGCTCACGGCCCGGCGTACGGCGGCCGCGTCCGCCCTTGCCGCCCGCCATCTCGCGCGCGCGGATGCGAAGCGCCTTCTCGTCATCGGGGCCGGCCGGCTGTCGCTGAACCTCGTCGCCGCCCATTCGGCCGTCCGACCGATCGAGGAGATCGCCATCTGGGGGCGGGATGCGGCCAAAGCCGAGGCGGCCGCGGGCGAGGCGCGTGCTGCGGGCTTCAACGCCCGCGCCGTCACCGACCTCGAATGGGCCGCGCGCGAGGCCGACATCATCTCCTGCTGCACGCTTTCCGAGACGCCGCTCGTGCGCGGGGCGTGGCTCAGGCCCGGAACGCACCTGGACCTGATCGGCGCCTTCAAGCCTTCCATGCGCGAAACCGACGACGAGGCGGTGACACGCGCGACGCTGTTCGTCGATACCCGCGACGGTGCGCTCAGCGAGGGTGGCGATCTCGTCCAGCCGATCAGGGCCGGCATCATCGGCCCGGAGGCGATCAGGGCCGACCTCGCCGAACTCGTAACCGGGCGGGATCCGGGCCGGCGCTCGCCGGAGGAGATCACGCTCTTCAAGTCGGTGGGCGCAGCCCTCGAGGATCTCGCCGGTGCAATCCTCGCCTGCCGCAACCACGGGGCCTGACCGGCCATGCAGAAGGATGGCGGGCCCGGGCGCGCACACGCCCCTGCCGTACTGCCGCAACTGCCGGTCAGCGTGGTGCTGCCGGCGTTGTCGCAGGCGCTGAGCACGGGCACGCGGGCGGTGCTCGCCGCCCCGCCCGGCGCCGGCAAGACGACCATCGTACCGCTGCACCTGCTCGATGCCTCTTGGCGCGGCGATGGGCGCATCATCCTGCTCGAGCCGCGCCGGCTGGCGGCGCGGGCTGCCGCGGGGCGGATGGCGGAGCTTCTCGGCGAGCGTGTCGGCGAGACCGTCGGCTACCGGATGCGGCTCGAAAGCCGAATTTCCGCGCGGACCCGGATCGAGGTCGTGACCGAAGGCGTGTTCGCCCGGATGATCATCGACGATCCGGAGCTTTCCGGCATCGCCGCCGTGCTGTTCGACGAGTTCCACGAGCGCTCGCTGGACGCCGATCTCGGCCTGGCGCTGGCGCTCGACGCACAGTCGGCGCTACGGGAGGATCTGCGCATCCTTGTCATGTCGGCGACCCTCGATACCGACCGGGTCGCCCGGCTGATGGACGGCGCCGCCGTCATCGAGAGCGCCGGGCGCAGCTTTCCCATCGAGCTCCGGCATGCCGACCGGCCGCCCGGCGAGCGGATCGAGGAGACGATGGCGCGCGCGATCCGCGACGCCCATGCGGCAGAGAGCGGATCGATCCTGGCCTTCCTGCCGGGGCAGGCGGAGATCCGCCGGACGATGGAGCGGCTGGAGGGCCGTTTCGGCGAGGAGACGATGCTGGTCCCGCTCTACGGCAACCTGACGCAGCAGGAACAGGACGCGGCGATCCGTCCGCCGCCGGACGGCATGCGCAAGATCGTGCTTGCGACCTCGATCGCCGAGACGTCGATCACCATCGACGGGGTGCGTGTCGTCATCGACAGCGGCCTGCAGCGGCTGCCCGTCTTCGAGGCGGCAACCGGGATCACGCGGCTGGAGACGGTGCGCGTGTCGCGCGCTTCGGCTGACCAGCGGGCCGGCCGGGCGGGGCGCACCGGCCCCGGCATCGCCGTCCGGCTCTGGCATGCCGGCCAGACCGCAGCGTTGCCGGCCTTCACGCCGCCGCAGATCCTTGCCAGCGATCTCTCCGGCTTCGTGCTGGACCTCGCGCAATGGGGCGTCACCGACCCGGCGAGCCTCCCGCTAATCGACCAGCCGCCGGTCGCGAGCCTGGAGGAGGCGCGTGGCCTGCTGCGGCTTTTGGGCGCGATCGATGCCGGCGGTGGCCTGACGCCGATCGGCCGGAAGATGCGGGCCCTCTCCCTGCCGCCGCGGCTTGCCGCCATGGTCATCCATGCGGCCGGCGAGGGCATGGCGACGGAGGCGGCGCTGCTTGCCGTGCTGCTGACCGAACAGGGGCTCGGTGGACCTTCGCTCGACCTGGAGGAACGCCTGCGGCGCTTCAAGGCCGAACGGGGCGAGCGGGCCCAGTCTTCCCGGCGGCTGGCAGCCCGCATCGCGGAAGCGGCCGGCGCAAGGGGCGCCGCCATTCCCGCCCACCCGGGAGCGCTGCTGATGCATGCCTTCCCGGACCGGATCGCGCTGCAAAGGGGCGGGCGCGGACGCTTCGTCATGGCCAACGGCCGCGGCGCGGAGCTCGCCGAGACCGAAGGGCTTGCGGCAAGCGCGATGCTGGTGATCGCGGACCTGACCGGCCAGGCCGGGCGGCAGCGCATCCTCGCCGCCGCCACGATCAGCCGCGCGGACGTCGAGGCCGAGATGGCAGCGAGCTTCGTTCGCGAGGAACAATGCGTGTTCGACCCGGCAAGCCGCCAGGTGCGGGCGAGGAAGGTGACGCGGCTCGGCGCCATCGTGTTCGAGGAGACACCGCTGCCACGGCCGACGGGGCCGGCAGCCGCAAGGGCGCTCGCCGACGGGGTTCGCCAGCTCGGGCTGCAGGCGCTGCCGTTCTCCAAATCCGGCGGGCAGTTGCGCGAGCGGATCGGCTTCCTTCACCGGAGCCTCGGCGAACCCTGGCCAGACACCGGCGACGAGGCGCTGCTTGCGCGGCTCGACGAATGGTTCACGCCCTTCCAGGAGCTGACGCGCGGCCTCGACGACGTCACCCCGGCCAGCCTTTCGGACGGACTTATGGCGCTCGTGCCACACGGCGTCCAGCGCGATCTCGAGCGGCTCGTGCCCACCCATTTCGAGGCGCCGACCGGGCAGCGGCATCCGATCCGCTACGACGGCAGCGAGCCGACCTTGCCGATCCGCGTGCAGGAACTGTTTGGCCTGCGCCAGCATCCCGCTGTGGCGGGCGGGCGCCTGCCGCTCCTGCTCGAACTGCTGTCGCCGGCCCACCGGCCGATCCAGACGACCCGCGACCTTCCCGGATTCTGGGCCGGTTCCTGGAAGGACGTGCGGGCGGAGATGCGGGGACGCTACCCGCGCCACCCCTGGCCGGAGGATCCCGCCGGCGCGATGCCGACGACACGGGCCAAGCCGCGTGGTACATGATGCCCCGAGGCTTTCCGACGCGGTCCGGAAGCGTCAGAAGGAATGAAAAGCAGGGAAGACCATGTCGATCTACAACGACAGTGCCGACGACAGCCAGCGCCAGCACATGAGGCTGGAAACCCTTATCCGGCTAAGATGGCTCGCGGTGGCGGGCCAGTCCGTGACGGTGATCGTCGTTGCCTTCTGGTTGGGTTTTCCGCTTCCGCTCTTGGCCTGCTCGGTGCTGATCGCCCTGCTTGCCGTCGTCAACTTCTATCTCACCGCGCGCTATTCGCCGGCGCACCGGTTGGCCCCCGGCTCCGCGCTGGCGCTGCTGGCCTTCGATCTCTCGCAGCTGACGGCGCTGCTCTTCATGACCGGCGGCCTTGCGAACCCCTTTGCGCTGCTCGTCTGCGTTCCGGTGATCATCTCTTCCTCGGCGCAGCCGATCCGCCATAGCCTGGCGCTCGGCATCCTGGCTGCGGCCGGGATCACGGCGTTGGCCTTCACGCCGTTTCCCCTGCCGTGGTTTCCGGGGACCCTCCTCGTCATTCCGCCGATCCTGACGGCCGGCTTCTGGGTCGCCATCGCGTCGACGACCGCCTTCGCCGCCTTCTATTCCTACCGCGTCTCACTGGAAGCGGCCGAACTCTCCGACGCGCTGGCGGCAACCGAGCTCGTGCTTCAACGCGAAAAGCACTTGTCGCAGCTGGACGGGCTCGCCGCCGCCGCGGCTCACGAACTCGGCACGCCGCTCGCGACGATCAGCGTCGTTGCGAAGGAGATGGAACGCGAGTTGGGCGAGGATCCGCGCTTCGGCGAGGACGTGCACCTGTTGCGAAGCCAGAGCGAGCGCTGCCGGGATATCCTGCGGCGACTGACCACGCTGTCGGCGGACGACGAGGAGCACATGCGCCACCTGCCGCTGTCCTCGCTCCTCGAAGAGGTGATGGCGCCGCATCGCGAATTCGGCATCCGGCTGCGACTCGTGGAAGAGGGCACGCGCGCCGAGGAACCCGTCGGCCATCGCAACGCCGGCATTCTCTACGGGCTGGGCAACCTCCTGGAGAATGCCGTCGATCACGCACGAAACGAAGTGGTCGTGACCGCGGGCCACACGCCGGACCGGGTCAGGCTGGTGATCGAGGACGACGGCGAGGGCTATGCCCCGGACATCCTGCTGCGGATCGGCGAGCCCTATGTCACCAAGCGACAGCGCGACGAGCGGGCCGGCGGGCTCGGGCTGGGCCTCTTCATCGCCAAGACGCTGCTCGAGCGCTCCGGCGCCAAACTCACCTTCGGCAACCGGCAGGACGGCATCCCCGGCGCACGGGTAGAAGTCGAGTGGCCGCGCAACCGGATGGATGTCAAGCTGGCGAAATGACTTTACCCCTTGCGCCGAACCCGTCATAAGAAACAACGGAAAAGCAGCAAAATCAGCGCGGAACTGCGAAGATGGCAGACAAGATCGATACTCTCCC
Source organism: Rhizobium sp. TRM96647 (assembly GCF_025780115.1). NCBI lineage: Bacteria > Pseudomonadati > Pseudomonadota > Alphaproteobacteria > Hyphomicrobiales > Rhizobiaceae > Rhizobium > Rhizobium sp. TRM96647. The sequence continues at coordinate 644,986 of NZ_JAOXHF010000001.1, read as the reverse complement.
ACCAGCGCCGGGCGCAGAAGACGCCGACTATATCGGCGCCGACCGCTCGCTCCTCATCGTCGACGACGACGGCCCTTTCCTGCGGCGCCTGGCGCGCGCGATGGAGACCCGCGGCTTCGACGTCGAGATGGCCGAGTCCGTGGCCGAGGGCATCGCCAAGGCGAAAGGTACGCCGCCGAAATATGCAGTGGTCGACCTGCGGCTCAGCGACGGCAGCGGTCTAGACGTGATCGCCGCCATCCGCCAGCGCCGCGACGACACGCGGATCATCATGCTGACCGGCTACGGCAATATCGCAACGGCGGTGAATGCGGTGAAACTCGGCGCGGTCGACTACCTGGCGAAACCGGCCGATGCCGACGAGATCTTCTCGGCGCTGACGCAGAAGCCCGGCGAGAAGGCGGAACTTCCGGAAAATCCGATGTCAGCCGACAGGGTGCGCTGGGAACACATCCAGCGCGTCTACGAGATGTGCGATCGCAACGTGTCGGAAACGGCGCGCCGGCTGAACATGCATCGCCGCACCCTCCAGCGCATTCTCGCCAAGCGGGCGCCGAAGTAGCCAGGACGGGCGATCAATCGCGGTCGCGGTTCACGACCGCGGCCATTTCCGATCCCTCGGCCGCCTTGTCAGTCAGAAGCTCGGCCTGCAGCAACCGGCCGGCGGCGATCCGCGCAAAGGCGAAGGTGACGGACTTCCGCGTCGGCGGGGCGAGCTTGTGCTCCGGTGCCTCGCGCAGGATATGGGCGCCGTAGCCATCGGATACGATCAGGCCGCAGTCTTCGGGAAAGATCTCGAGCGGCACACCCCGGTGGGTGGCGAAGAAGAGCCGGTCGCAATGCATCCGGTAATCCGGCCATTTCCTGTCGACGCGAAAGTCCTCGATCGATGTCTTGATCTCGACGATCCAGATCTCGCCCTTCGGGGCCAGACTGATGAGATCGGCTCGCCGGCCACTGGCAAGCGTCATCTCCGCCAGGACCGCATGGCTGAGATCGGCAAACAGGCGCTGCACGCCGCGGCGCACCATCATGGCGCGCTCGGACTGGCGCCCGTCGACCAGCGGACTGTCCTTGTGAAGCGATACGAGCGTCATGTTTTCAAACCTTCGGCGAAAGCAGTCGCGCCATCCTAGCAGAACCTGCCGGACAATGCCGCAACCACCTGACGTCACGGGAATGTTGCAAAAAAGCCATCCGCTCTCTTTTGTGCTCTCGCACAACGGCGGAGAGCGGGCAGCGCACTTGCAAAAGCTCCTGAATCACAAATAAACCTTGATTGCACAGACGTGCGGGAACACCGCCACGCCACACCCCATAATTGAAGAGACTTAGATGCGCTTCCGCACTGCCCTGCTCCTTTGTGGCCTTGCAGCGTCCGTGACGCTTGCCGGGTGTTCGTCCGTACCGTCATCCACGCCGATCATCGGCGAGAAGGTCGCGACCAACGAAATCTTCACCTCCGGATACGGCCCGGTCGAAGACCACGGCTACGCCCTGCCGGCCATCCCGATCCAGCGCGTGGATCCGAAGTATCACCGACAGATCGTCGATTATAAGACCAGCGAGAAGCCGGGCACGATCGTCGTGAACACCCCGACCCGCTTCCTCTATTTCGTGCTGCCGGGCGGCAAGGCGGTGCGCTACGGGATCGGCGTCGGCAAGCAGGGCTTTGCGTGGGAAGGCGAGGCCTATGTCGCCTGGAAGCAGGAATGGCCGATGTGGCATCCGCCGGAAGAGATGGCCGTCCGCCGTCCGGAGATCGCCAAGTACGTCAAGGAGGGCATGAAGCCCGGGCTGACGAACCCGCTCGGTGCACGCGCGCTCTACCTCTTCAACAACAAGGGCCAGGACACGCTGTTCCGCCTGCACGGCACGCCGGAATGGGGCTCCATCGGCACCGCAGCCTCTTCGGGCTGCATCCGCCTGATGAACCAGGACATCATTGACCTCTACGCGCGGGTCCGCCCGGGCAAGGGCGCCCGCGTCGTCGTCCAGCAGTAACCGGCGAAAACGCGCCAACGACACAAGAAAGCCGCCGGCGATCCCGGCGGCTTTTTTTGGTTCCTGCCCGATCTCGCCTCTCAGAGGCCGCGGGCGGCCTTGAGCTCGCGGCGGCGGCGATGCAGCACCGGCTCGGTATAGCCGTTCGGCTGGGCGCGCCCCTCCAGCACGAGCTCGCAGGCGGCCTGGAAGGCGATCGAGCCGTCGAAATCCGGCGCCATCGGCGTGTAATCCGGATCGCCGGCGTTCTGCCCGTCGACGACCACCGCCATGCGCCGCATCGTCTCGACGATCTGGGCCTCGGTGACGATGCCGTGATGCAGCCAATTGGCCATGTGCTGGGCCGAAATGCGCAAGGTGGCGCGGTCTTCCATCAGGCCGACGTCGTTGATGTCGGGCACCTTCGAGCAGCCGACACCCTGGTCGACCCAGCGCACGACATAGCCGAGGATGCCCTGCGCATTATTGTCGAGCTCGCGCTGGATCTCTTCCGGCGTCCAGTTCGGCCGGGACGCGACGGGCACGGACAGGATGTCGGAGAGCTTGGCGCGCGGCCTGTCCTTCAGCCCGTCCTGCATCGATGCGACATTGACCTTGTGATAGTGGGTGGCGTGCAGCGTCGCCGCCGTCGGCGACGGCACCCAGGCGGTGCTGGCGCCGGCCCTGGGCTGGCCGATCTTCTGTTCCAGCATCGCCGCCATCATGTCGGGCATGGCCCACATGCCCTTGCCGATCTGGGCGTGCCCCGGCAGGCCGCATTCAAGGCCGATGTCGACGTTGGAATTCTCGTATGCGCCGATCCATAGCGACTGCTTCATGTCGCCCTTGCGGATCATCGGACCCGCTTCCATGGAGGTGTGGATCTCGTCGCCGGTGCGATCGAGGAAGCCGGTATTGATGAAGAAGACCCGTTCTCTCGCGGCCCGGATCGCCTCCTTGAGATTGACGGTCGTCCGCCGCTCCTCGTCCATGATTCCCATCTTGATGGTGTTGGGCGCCAGGCCGAGCGCCTCTTCCACGCGGGCGAAGATCTTCACGGCGAAGGCAACTTCCTCGGGCCCGTGCATCTTCGGCTTGACGATGTAGATCGAACCGGCGCGCGAGTTCATGCGGCGGCCGTTGCGGCCGACGTCGTGCAGCGCGATCAGTGCGGTGACCATGGCGTCCATGATGCCTTCCGGCACCTCGCGGCCCTCGCCATCGAGGATCGCCGGGTTGGTCATCAGATGACCGACGTTGCGCACCAGCATCAGCGACCGGCAGGCGAGGGTGAAGGTCGAGCCATCAGGCCCGTTGTAGTCGAGGTCCGGATTGAGCCTGCGGGTGAAGGTCCTGCCGCCCTTTGCGACCTCCTCGGCGAGGTCGCCCTTCATCAGGCCGAGCCAGTTGCGATAGGCGACGACCTTGTCGGCCGCGTCGACGGCCGCGACCGAATCCTCGCAGTCCATGATCGTCGTCAGCGCCGCCTCCAGCCAGACGTCCGAGATATGGGCAGGATCGGCCTTTCCGATCGCCGTGGTCGCATCGACCAGGATCTCGATGTGAAGACCGTTGTTGACGAGCAGGAACTGGGTGGGTGCGTTGGCCTCGCCGAGATAGCCGGCGAACTTTTCCGGCGCCTTCAGGCCCACGACCTCGCCGTCCAGCAGCGTCACCTGCAGCGCCCCGGCCTTGACCGAAAACGCCCGGGCCTCGGTCCAGCTTGCCCCGGCGAGCGGAACGCTGCCGTCGAGGAAGGAGCGCACCCAGGCGATGACCTTCTCGCCGCGCTTCGGATTGTAGTCCTTGCCGCGGGTCGCGCCGTCGTCCTCGGAAATCGCGTCGGTGCCGTAGAGCGCGTCGTAGAGCGAGCCCCAACGGGCGTTCGCCGCGTTCAGCGCATAGCGGGCGTTCATGACGGGGACGACGAGCTGTGGCCCGGCGACCTGTGAGATCTCCGGATCCACGTTCGCCGTGGTCACGGCGAAGTCGGTGCCTTCCGGGACGATGTAGCCGATCTGGCGAAGGAAGGCCTCGTAGGCGCCGAGGTCGGACGGCGCGCCATGGGCCTTGTACCAGGCGTCGATCTTCTCCTGCATCCGGTCACGCTTTTCAAGCAGCGCACGGTTTTCCGGCACCAGGTCCGCGATCAGGGCTGAGAAGGCCTGGAAGTAGGCAGCCGGATCGATGTCCGTGCCCGGAAGCGCCTCCTTCTCCAGGAATTCCAGCAGTTCGCTGTCGAAGGAAAGGCCGTATTTCTCGCTGTAGCTCATCGGACGCTCCGGAAAATGCAGGGCGGGTCGTGGAACCCGTGGATGCTGCCACTTTCCCGACCTTTCATTCATAGTCAATTCAGCAATAGTTCAAAGAATTTATTCCATACTGGATTAAATCGCAGGCTATTGATCGTTTGCTATTCGTGGGCGACCCGAAGCGGTGGCGGTAAAACGGCCTTCGACCAGCTTGCGCGAGCCCTCGATCTCCGGTGCGTCGACGATTTCCGCGACAGTGACGGCCGGTTCGTCGGCGCCGCTCAGGCGGGCGGCATGAAGCGCGGCGGCGATCGCACGTTCGCGGGCCAGCGAGAACGCCGCCTCCTCGTCGACCAGGCGCACGCTCTCGCCGGCGCCACCGACGATGAAGACGCCCTCCTCCGGCGTGGTCACGAAGACGGTGACGCTGGCGCGCACCTGCCCGACGACGGCACCCACCGCATTCGCCACGTCGGCGTCCTGGGGGATGGCGGACTGCGTGTCGAGCATACCGGCGATGGCCGGATAGTAGACCGGCGCCGAGGCGCCGAGGCCGACCAGCGGCCGGTCGAGGCTGATGCGGAACTGCACGATGCCGTTCGCACGGCGCAGCGCACGATCGACGGGAAGCGATTCGGCCGGATCGATGACACCGGTGCCGTCCTCCGCCAGGCAGGCGGCCATGATGACGTCGCAGGACTGCCGCGTCAGCCGATCGACGATCAGGCACGCCAGGTTCTCGGCCGATTGGGCGATGGGCCGGCCGGAACCGTCCCGGGCGCGGGCGGCGAGCGCCAGGCCGAGCCGTGCCGCTTCCCGATCCCACTGCCCCTGCCGGCCGAGCACATGCATCGCATCGGAGGGCGTGATCGCACTGATGTGCACGAGCCCGCGGCCGACGAGGCGATCGAGCGTCGCTTTCTGCGGCGTGCTCGCCAGCAACTGGTCGAGCGCGACCGGCACGTCGCCGATCCGCTCGTAGAGTGCCGCCTCCTGCGGCTGAAGCCCGCTTGCCAGATGCCCCGGAACGCCGGTGCGGACGGCGAAACGGCCATCATGACGCCCTCCGTGCTGTGCCCGCAACTGCCGTTCCAGCACGGCATGGATCACGTCTCCATGGAGCTCCGCCGCAAGGCTCAACGGCAGGAAGCGCCGGGGACCGAGATCCAGCCGGGCAGTGAGGCCGCGATCGTTGATGCGGATCTCGGAATCGCCACCGAGCCCGTAGGTGCGCATGGCAACGGCCTCGACCATCGTCCGGTAGCCGCCGACGATGGCCCCCTCCGCGTCCAGGCGGGGCCGACCCTGATCCAGCACGGCGACGTCGGTGGTCGTGCCGCCGATGTCGGAGACGACGGCATCCTCCAGCCCGGTCAGGTGGCGCGCACCGACGAGGCTGGCGGCAGGCCCCGACAGGATGGTCTCGATCGGTCGCAGCCGCGCTTCGGCGGCGGAAATCAGGGCGCCGTCGCCGCGGACGACCATCATCGGCACATGGATCCCGCGCTGTTGCAGGTAGCCCTCGCAGGCACCGATCAGCCGGTCGATCATCGATACCAGCCTGGCATTCAGGAGCGTCGTCAGCGCCCGGCGCGGCCCGCCGAGCTTCGAGGAGAGCTCGTGGCTGCAGGTGACCGGAAGGTGGGAGATCTCGCGGATGCGGTCCCGCACACGCTGCTCATGCGCCGGGTTGCGCACGGCAAAATAGCCGGCGACCGCAAAGGAGGTAACGCTTTGCGCCAGTTCCGGCAGGGCTGCGTCCAGCGCCGTCATGTCGAGCGGGGTCTCGTGGCCGTGCACGTTGTGTCCGCCGGGCAGGAAGAGAACGGGGTCACCCCCAAGTGCTTCGGCGAGGCCGTCGCGCTTCAGGTCCTCAGGCCCGAAACCGATCATGACCAGCCCGGCGCGGCCGCCCTGTCCCTCGACAAGCGCGTTGGTGGCAAGCGTCGTCGACAGCGACACGAGACTGATGGCCGAGACCTGCGCCTTCGCCTGATCCAACACTGCCTCGACGGCGCCGGAAATGCCGACGGCGAGGTCATGCCGCGTCGTCAGCGCCTTCGCCTTTGCCACGACGCCACTCTCCTCACTGAAGAGAACGGCATCAGTATAGGTTCCGCCGGTGTCGATGCCGAGTAACAGATGGTCCGCCACGTGGTCCTTCCGGATAGCTGCGCTCCGCAGGGCAGGCCCGGCAGAATGGTCGATCGTCCCTTGCATCTAGCGCAAAAGAGTGCGGACCGGTATCGATTTTGCGACCCGGCATCCGACCGCGCCGGCCATGGACGGACGGTCAGCGGCCGGGCGAAACGGTCGACCGTGACGTTACCCGCATCGGCAGCCCGTTTGCCGGCTGCGTGGTCAGGCGCTGCACCGGCCAGGGGCGCGTCTCGGCCGTCATCTCGAAGCGGAAACGGTGCATCAGGACCGCCAGCGCGATCACCGCCTCCTGCAGGGCGAAGGTGGCGCCGATGCAGATGCGCGGCCCCGCCCCGAAAGGCAGGAACTGGAAACGGTCGATCCGATCCCGGTTTTCCGGCAGGAAGCGCTCGGGAATGAAGGCGCGGGGCCTGTCCCAGTAGAGTGCGTGGCGATGCAGCGTCCAGGGCATGATCAGCACGGTGATCCCCTGCGGTATCTCGACCACCTCGCCTGCCGGACTGGTCCAGCGGTCCGAAGCGATCGCCGCCCGGTTGATCGAGGGAGCCGGCGGATAGAGCCGCAACGCCTCCTCGAAGGCGGCCCGGGTCCAGGGCATCCGCTCCAGCCATTCGACCGGCTCGGCACCGCTTGCGAGAACGCGGTCGATTTCCTCTTCCATCGCCTCGCGGGCATGAGGCGTGTTGGCGACACAATAGAGCGTCCAGGCGAGCGCGCGGGCGGTGGTCTCGTGGCCGGCGCCGATGAAGGTGAGGATATTGTCCTCGATCTCCTCGTTCGTCAGCCCGTCCGGCCCCGCCTGCTGAAGGAGCAGCGTCAGAAAATCCCCCGGCACCGCGTCCGGCTCGGCCAACATGCGCGACAGCCGCAGGTCCATGGTGTTGCGGACGATGGCGCGAAACTTGTCGAGCACCTTCTGGCCGCCGATGCGGGTCAGCCGCGGCACCCAGGGCGGCGCCTTCAGCAGGTCGAACGGATCGACGCGGCCCATGCGATGGAGCAGGGCATTGACGTCGTCGGCGAAATTGCCGGACGACGAGACGATCTCGCCGGAAAAGAGGGTGTCGGCGAGGATCACAAAGGTCAGTTCGGTCATGTCGTTGGCGATGTCGAAGACGGCTCCGCCATCGCCGGCGGTCTCGTACTTGCGCGCATAGAGCTCGGATTGCCGGAGCATCTGGCCGGCAAACCCCCTGGCATGGCGCGGCGTGAAGATCGGGGCGACGGCCTTGCGGGAGCGCTTCCAGACGGCGCCCTCGGCGGTCAGCAATCCGTCGCGCAGGATCGGCCGCAGCACGAGCTGGCGCACGTCGGCCATCCGGTAATTCTGTGCGTTGTCGACCAGCACGTGCCGGATCAGGCCCGGGTCGTTGACGATCAACGTGTGCTCACGGAAGAAGCGCGTCTCGATCCAGGGAAGCGTGTAGGACGGCTCGCCCCACAGCTCGAGCGGATTGCGCAGGATCGTGCGGATGATCTCCAGACGCGACGGCGGCACCGTCCGCGGCTGCGGTGCAGGGGGCTCGAAGGGCTCTGGACGCATGTCCATGGATCTACCTCGCGCATCTTGCGGCTCGTGGCCAAGTCCGCGCCGACCACCAGGGCAACGACGAGGAAAGTCTAGAGCAGCCCCTGAAGTTCCGCCAGCTTGTCGTTGACGAGCCAGCCGTAGTAGTTCTCCTCCGGCCACTCGGATGTGCCGTCCGCACGGCGGCGGGCGAAATCCGCGGCCCGCGCGTCGGGGTTTCCGACATTGTAGAGCGTGGCGGTGATGCCGGGGTTACCGGAAATGTCGACGCCGGCGATCTTCCTGTAGGCGTCGATGGAATGGCGGAGCGACGCCGCCATGTAGGCCAGCGAGATATCCGGATCCATGATCGCCTTGTAGACGCCGGCCGCATCGTTCTCGTCCAGCCGTTCGTAGCCTGAAACACGCGCGACGGTGTCGGTCAGCATCAGCGCCGTCAGCGGATTGATCTGGCCGAGGCCAAAGGTCTGCCCGGCATAGAAGGGCTGGAAGAACACCGCGCTGAAGCGGTTGTTCGGATAGGAGACGCCGCCGACGGCCTTGCCCCTGAACGTCCTCTCCCACACCGCTTCCCGGCAAGACCAGAGGGCATAGGATCCCTTCCTTGCCTTGCAGGTGGAGAATTCCGGGCGGTCGACGAAGTCGTCGATGCTCTGGCTCTCGTAGGCGAAGCGGAAGCGATCGCCGGCATAGGAGGCTGCCTTGATGTAGTAGCTCTGCAGCCGGTCGTAGGCGTCGACGTTGTAGGTATGCTCGCCGACGATGGCGCCGACCATGTGGATCGGCGCAATGCCGTACTGGGAGGCGATGGACTTGAGCTTGCCGGTCAGTTCACGGTCGGTCGCGAGCAGGTCGCGCACCTTCTCGTACTTGGCGTCGAAGCTCGTCTTGCCGGCCTTGGTGCGGCGGACGGAGGCGCCCGGCACGGAGGGCTGCTCGGCATGGCGATTGCCGGGCGGTACGACGTCCATGGCCCCGGCGGCGGCAGCGCCGCCCGCAAGCAGGGTGGTGGCAATGGCAAGCATTGTCAGCAGATGTCGCACGATGCGGTTTCCCCGAAGTTCGGAATTGGTGTCGGCATGCCCCGAGTGTCAGCCCAGCCACGAAGCGGTTTCGCGGCACCCCATGCAGCCCAATCGTGTCGGAATGATGCCGTGCCTGAACGCGAAAACGCGCCGCGGTTCTAGATCGAAGCGCAGCGCGTGTCGAGGTGATCGCGATCAAAATCGCGGTACCGGTGGCCCGGGCCGCCGGCGGCCGCTACAGGATGTAGCGGGACAGGTCGGTGTTCGACGCCAGCGCGCCGACGTGCTTGCGCACATACTCGGCATCGATCGTCACCTGGTTGCCGGCCTTGTCCGGCGCCTCGAAGGAGATCTCGTCGAGCACCCGCTCCATCACCGTCTGCAGGCGCCGTGCACCGATGTTCTCGACATTGGCGTTCAGCTGGACGGCCACGTCGGCGAGGGCATCGATCGCGTCTTCGGTGAACTCGAGCGAGACCTGCTCGGTCTCCATCAGCGCCTTGTATTGCCGGATCAGGCTCGCCTCCGTCTCGGTGAGGATCCGGCGGAAATCCTCCTTCGTCAGCGCGCGAAGCTCGACGCGGATCGGCAGGCGGCCCTGAAGCTCGGGCAGGAGGTCCGACGGCTTGGCGACATGGAATGCGCCCGAGGCGATGAACAGGACATGATCCGTCTTGACCGGCCCGTACTTCGTCGCCACCGTCGTGCCCTCGACCAGCGGCAGCAGGTCGCGCTGCACGCCCTCGCGCGATACGCCGGCACCGATGCCGCCCTCGCGCGTGGCGATCTTGTCGATCTCGTCGAGGAAGACGATGCCGTCGTTCTCGACCGAGCGGACGGCCTCGCGCTGGATCTGCTCATTGTCGATCAGCTTGTCGGACTCGTCCTCAATCAGCACCTTGTAGGAATCCTTGACCGTCGTCTTGACCTTCTTCGTGCGGCCGCCCAACGCCTTGCCGAACATTTCCGACAGGTTCAGCACGCCGACATTGGCGCCCGGCATGCCGGGGATCTCGAAGCCGGGCATGCCGGATCCGGTGTCGGCGACGTCGACCTCGATCTCCTTGTCGTCCAGCTCGTTGTTGCGCAGCTTCTTGCGGAAGCTGTCGCGCGTCGCCGGCGAGGCGGTGGCGCCGACCAGGGCGTCGAGCACGCGCTCCTCGGCGTTCATGTGCGCCTTGGCGACGACTTCGGCGCGCTTCTTCTCGCGCACCAGCGAAATGCCGACCTCGACGAGGTCGCGGACGATCTGCTCGACGTCACGGCCGACATAGCCGACCTCCGTGAACTTGGTCGCCTCGACCTTGACGAAGGGCGCGCCGGCAAGCTTGGCCAGACGGCGGGAAATCTCCGTCTTGCCGACGCCGGTCGGGCCGATCATCAGGATGTTCTTCGGCATGACCTCGTCGCGCAGGTCGTCGCCGAGCTGCTGGCGGCGCCAGCGATTGCGCAGCGCGATCGCGACGGCGCGCTTGGCGTCCTTCTGGCCGATGATGTAGCGGTCCAGTTCCGAGACGATCTCTCTGGGGGAAAAGTTGCTCATGATATCTCGTTCGCTTTCGGGTCGAATTGCATGATCAGCACGTCATTGCCGGTGCGGCCTTCGAGCTCGGGCACGGGCCGGAAACCGGCCTTGGCATAGGCACGAACCGCCCGGACATTGGCGGGATCGGGGTCGATGATGATGGTCTCGTGGCCAAGGCCATGAAGATCGGCGACGAAGGCGGCAAGCGCTGCGGAACCGATGCCGGCGGAAAGCCTGTCGGCGTGGCCGATCGAAAGATCGACGCCGACGGCCTCCTGCGGCAGCTCCAGCAACCAGGGATTGTCCTTCGTCCAGTCCTCATTCTGGTGATGGCCCAAAAACCAGTACTGAATGTAGCCGACCGGCTCCCCGTCGAGCTCGATGAGGAAGGGGCGGGTCGTGTCCCTGCCCTCCACCATGTCGCGGATGAAGCCGAACTCCTCTTCCGGATCGCCCCACCACTCCCGTATGTGCGGCTCGTTCAGCCATGCGAGAAGCAGCGAGTAATGCGTCTCCCCCACGGGGGAAAAGCTGATCCGGGCGGGGTCAATCGGCATCCAGCGTCTCCACCACGATCGAGTGGTTGGTATAGACGCAGATGTCGCCGGCGATCTGCATGGCGCGGCGAGCAATCTCCTCGGCCGACTTGTCGCTGTCCATCAGCGCGCGGGCAGCGGCAAAGGCGTAGTTGCCGCCCGAGCCGATCGCGAGCGTGCCGTGCTCGGGCTCCAGTACGTCGCCGTTGCCGGTAATCGCGAGCGTGATGTTCCTGTCGGCGACCAGCATCATCGCCTCGAGATTGCGCAGGTACTTGTTGGTGCGCCAGTCCTTGGCAAGCTCGACGGCCGCGCGCATCAACTGGTCGGGATATTGCTCGAGCTTCTCCTCGAGCCGTTCGAGCAGGGTGAAGGCGTCTGCCGTCGCACCCGCGAAGCCGGCGATCACATCGCCCTTGCCGAGCCTGCGCACCTTGCGCGCATTGCCCTTCATCACCGTCTGGCCCAGGCTCACCTGGCCATCGCCCGCCATGACCACCTTTCCGTCCTTGCGGACCGTGATGATGGTCGTGGCGTGCATCGTTCCGTAGGGATCGTGTTCACTCATAGATACACCCGAAGATCTCGCGCCCGCCGAAGCCGGGCGCGCGCCGCCCGAAATGGGCCGGCTCTATCGATCCCTATGTAGGCGGTGAAACGACGATTGCAATCGGCGGCGGGAGCGCCGGCGCGTCGATGTCGCAATGCTGGCTTTTTGCCCTTTCGCCTGATATGGGACGGCGAAGACCATCGCCGTCGATCCAGGATCCACACGTCCCATGAGCCGCAAAGCCAGCATCTCCCGCAAGACCAACGAAACGGCCGTGTCTGTGACGGTCGACATCGACGGCACGGGCACCTCGAAGATCTCGACCGGCGTCGGCTTCTTCGACCACATGCTGGATCAGTTGTCGCGTCATTCCCTGATCGACATGGAGATCGAGACGAAGGGCGACCTGCACGTCGACGACCACCATGCCGTCGAGGACACCGGGATCGCGATCGGCCAGGCGATCGCCAAGGCGCTCGGCGACCGGCGCGGCATCACCCGCTACGCCTCGCTCGACCTCGCCATGGACGAGACGATGACGCGGGCTGCGGTCGACGTCTCCGGCCGGCCCTTCCTCGTCTGGAACGTTGCCTTCTCCGCACCGAAGATCGGCACCTTCGACACCGAACTGGTGCGGGAGTTCTTCCAGGCGCTGGCGCAGAATGCCGGCATCACCCTGCATATCCAGAACATCTACGGCGCCAACAACCATCATATCGCCGAAACCTGCTTCAAATCCGTCGCCCGGGTGCTGCGCACGGCAACCGAAATCGATCCCCGCCAGCAAGGCCGCATCCCTTCGACGAAGGGTTCGCTGGCCTGACCGGCAGACCGGCAGGACAATTCCGTTGACCACCGCGAGCTATCTGATCCTGACACCGCCCGGTGAACCAGCAGCGGCCGAGAAGGCGGCTTTCATCCGCGACGGCTTCCGCTGGACCGCGTTCTTCTTTCCGGCCATCTGGCTCCTGGTCCATCGGCTCTGGTTCTGGGGCATCCTCGCCCTTATCGCGCAGTTTGCTGCGACGGCGCTGTCGGCCTCGCCGGCGCTTGGCGTAGCCGGCTGGGTGCTGTCGCTGTCGATCTCGGTTCTGACGGCGCTTGAGGGTCCGCAGGCGCTCGTGCGTGCCCGCGAGGCGCGCGACTGGACGCTGCGCTCCGTGGTGACCGCACCGGACCTGGAGACGGCGGAGCTGATCTACTTCGGAGCACAGGAAATGCCGGACAAGACGGCGGCTGCGGTCCTGCCGGCGTCCGATACCTCGACCAAGGCCACGCGCCCACCCGCGCTCGGCCTTCTCGGCTATGATGGAGACTGACTGATGCGCGTGGCCATCATCGATTACGGTTCGGGCAACCTGCGTTCCGCCACCAAGGCCTTCGAGCGGGCGGCGCGCGAGGCCGGCATCGAGGCCGAGATCGACCTGACCGACCGGCCCGAGCGCGTCGCCTCGGCCGACCGGGTCGTGCTTCCCGGAGTGGGTGCCTATGCCGACTGCCGGCGGGGACTCGACGCCGCCAGCGGCATGACCGAAGCGCTGCGCGAAGCCGTCGAACTCGGCGGCCGCCCCTTCCTCGGCATCTGCGTCGGCATGCAGCTGATGTCCTCGCGCGGGCTGGAGAAGACGATCACCCAGGGGCTCGACTGGATTCCCGGCGACGTCGTGCTGATGGAGCCCGACGATCCGGCACTGAAGATCCCGCAGATCGGCTGGAACACGCTGACACTGCGCTCCGGGCATCCGCTGTTTTCCGGCATTGCGACGGGTGACGACGGCCTGCACGCCTACTTCGTCCATTCCTACCATCTGCAGGCGGCCGATCCGGACGACGTTGTCGCGACCGTCGACTATGGCGGGCCGATGACCGCCTTCGTCGCCCGTGACAACAAGGCGGGCGCACAGTTCCATCCGGAAAAGAGCCAGGCGCTCGGCCTGGCGCTCATTACCAATTTCCTGCGCTGGAAGCCTTGAGAGCCCGCGCCGATCGAACGGACGACAGATACGATGATCCTCTTTCCCGCAATCGACCTCAAGGATGGCCAGTGCGTGCGCCTCAAGCTCGGCGACATGGACCAGGCGACCGTCTACAACCCCGACCCGGGAGCGCAGGCGCGCGCCTTCGAGGATCAGGGATTTGAATGGCTGCATGTCGTTGACCTCAACGGCGCCTTTGCCGGCGAGACGGTGAACGGAACGGCCGTCGACGCGATCCTGAAGGCCACGAAGAACCCGGTACAGCTCGGCGGCGGGATCCGCACGCTCGATCACATCGAGAACTGGCTGGCCCGCGGTCTGGCCCGCGTGATCCTCGGCACCGTCGCCGTGCGCGATCCGGCGCTAGTGATCGAGGCGTGCAGGCGTTTCCCCGGCAAGGTTGCCGTCGGCATCGACGCCAAGGGTGGCAAGGTCGCAGTCGAAGGCTGGGCCGAGGCGTCCGAACTCGGCGTGATCGAGCTTGCGAAGAGATTCGAGGGCGCCGGCGTGGCGGCGATCATCTACACGGACATCGACCGCGACGGCATCCTGACCGGCATCAACTGGGCTTCCACGCTCGAACTCGCCGACGCCGTCTCCATCCCCGTGATCGCCTCGGGCGGCCTCGCCTCGATGGACGACATCCGCCGGATGCTCGAGCCGGACGCCGCCAAACTCGAAGGTGCGATCTCCGGCCGCGCGCTCTATGATGGGCGGATCGATCCGCAGGAGGCGCTGTCACTGATCCGCGGCTCGAAAGGAGCGTCGGCATGACCCTGAAGGCCCGCGTGATCCCCTGCCTCGATGTGAAGGACGGCCGCGTCGTCAAGGGCGTCAGCTTCGTCAACCTCGTGGATGCCGGCGATCCGGTGGAATCGGCCAAGGCCTATGACGCCGCCGGTGCCGACGAGTTGTGCTTCCTCGACATCACCGCCTCCTCAGACAACCGCGACACGATCTTTGACGTCGTGGCGCGCACGGCCGAGCACTGCTTCATGCCGCTGACGGTCGGCGGCGGCGTGCGCGCCATCGCCGACATCCGCAAGCTGCTGCTCGCGGGCGCCGACAAGGTCTCGATCAACTCGGCGGCGGTCAAGGACCCCGACTTCGTCGCCGAGGCGGCCGACAAGTTCGGCAACCAGTGCATCGTCGTCTCGATCGATTCGAAGAAGGTGTCGAAGGAGGGCGAGGCGGATCGCTGGGAGATCTTCACCCATGGCGGTCGGCAGGCGACCGGCATCGACGCCGTCGCCTTTGCCGAGAAGATGGTGGAGCGCGGCGCGGGCGAACTGCTTCTGACCTCGATGGACCGCGACGGCCAGAAGGGCGGCTACGACATCGCGCTGACGCGCACGATCGCCGACCGGGTGCCGGTGCCGGTGATCGCGTCCGGCGGCGTCGGCAATCTCGACCACCTCGTGGAAGGGATCCGCGACGGGCATGCGACCGCAGTGCTCGCCGCCTCCATCTTCCACTTCGGCATCTATACGGTCGGCGAGGCCAAGCGCTATATGGCCGATCACGGCATCGCCATGCGGCTCGACTGAGGAGACGACCTACGATGAGCGATTTCACTCTTGCCGATCTGGAGCGGATCGTCGCGAAGCGGGCGTCGGCCTCCGCAGAGGAGTCCTGGACGGCAAAGCTCGTCGCAGCCGGCCAGCCGAAGGCGGCCAAGAAGCTCGGCGAGGAGGCGGTGGAAACCGTGATCGCGGCGATCGAGGGCGGGCACCAGGCACTCGTCAGCGAGAGTGCGGACCTGCTCTATCATCTCCTCGTGGTCCTGAAGATCGGCGGCGTCAGCATTGCCGAGGTGATGGCGGAACTCGAGCGGCGGACGGGCCAGTCCGGGATCGCCGAGAAGGCGAGCCGGGCCACATGATTGCGCAACCCCCGCATGGCCACAGCCGGGCCGACATTCCCGACGACTACGGCAACCACCACTATTCGCCTTATCGCTTCTTCTCCGCCGAGGAATGGTCGCAGTTCCGCGCCGACACGCCGCTGACGCTTTCGGCGGACGAAGTGCAGCGGCTGCGCTCGCTGAACGACCCGATCGACCTCGACGAAGTGCGCCGCATCTACCTGTCGCTGTCGCGCCTGCTGTCCGCCCACGTGGAATCGTCGCAATTGTTGTTCCAGCAGCGCAAACGCTTCCTGAGCCTGTCGGACGAATCGAAGACGCCCTTCGTCATCGGCATCGCCGGCTCGGTGGCCGTCGGCAAGTCGACGACCGCGCGCATTCTCGCCGAGCTTCTGTCGCGCTGGCCGTCGAGCCCCAAGGTGGATCTCGTCACCACCGACGGCTTCCTCCATCCGAATGCCGTGCTGAAGCGCGAGAACATGATGGACCGGAAGGGCTTTCCCGAAAGCTACGACATGGGCTCACTGTTGCGCTTCCTGTCGGCGATCAAGGCGGGCCAGCCCAACGTCAAGGCACCGACCTATTCGCACCTGACCTATGACGTCCTGCCGGATCAGTTCCAGGTGATCCACCGGCCGGACATCCTGATCTTCGAGGGCATCAACGTGCTGCAGTCGCGCAGCCTGCCGGCGGACGGCAAGGTGGTGCCGATGGTCTCCGACTTCTTCGACTTCTCGATCTACATCGATGCCGACGAGGCGCTGATCCACAACTGGTATGTGGAACGCTTCATGCGGCTGCGCGAGACCGCGTTCAAGAACCCGGATTCCTACTTCAACCGCTACTCGCTGGTCAGCGAGGAGGAGGCCCTGTCGATTGCCGAAGGGCTGTGGCGGAACACCAACCTGAAGAACCTGCGCCAGAACATCCTGCCGAGCCGGCCCCGCGCGGACCTGATCCTGCAGAAGGGCGAGAACCACCTGGTCGAGACGGTGGGGCTGCGGAAAATCTGACGACCCGCGCCGCAGCGTCAGGGATCGACGCGCCGCAGCGTCAGGTTGAGCCGTCCGCCATCCTTCAGAAGCGTCGAGGTGCCGGGATAGACGCGGTCGACGCCATGGAAGCTGAGCCGGCTTTCACCACCGAGCACCACCACGTCGCCACTCGAAAGCCGCAGCGAGCGCGTCGGATCGCGGCGCGACGTCCCGCCGATGCGGAACAGGCACTGGTCGCCCAGTGACACCGAGACGACCGGGGCTTCGAGGTCCCGTTCGTCGCGGTCTTGATGCAGGCCCATCCTCGCCGCACCGTCATAGAAATTGACCAGGCAGGCCTGCGGCGGCTTCGGATAAAGGGAAACCTCCTCCCACAGGCGCAGCAAGGCCGCCGGAATGGGCGGCCAGTGCTCCCCGCTGACGGGGTGGCGGTCCTGGTAGCGGTATCCGCCGTCCCGGTCCGTCACCCAGCCGAGCGAACCGCAATTGGTCATGCGGACGGACATCGGCTGGCCGGTCTTCGGCATCACCGGAACGTAGAGCGGGGCGGCGGCGGCAACGGCCCTGATCTCCGCGACCAGGGCCTCCTGCTCGAAGCGCGAGAAATGGCCGGGCAGATAGCGAAAGCCCGGGAGGAACTCATGCCCCGTCATTCAACTGCCCGCCTCCTGCCCCGCGTCAGGCCTCGTTGAGGTCCGGAATCCGGAGCACCTGGCCGGGATAGATCTTGTCCGGGTCGCTCAGCATCGGCCGGTTGGCCTCGAAGATCACCTTGTGCTTGGCACCCTTGCCCTTGCCATAGGCGGCCTCAGCGATCTTCCAGAGATTGTCGCCCTTCTTGACGGTATGAAAGACGGGCTCCTTAGCCGGAGTCGCCGCCTGCACCAGCGCCGTCATATCGGCGTCTGCGAGCTTCAGGCCGGATTCGGGGGCAACGACCTTGAGGTCGGCGGCCTCAACCTTGGAGATGCCGAGCGTGTTGCCAACGGCAACGACGGCTTTTTCGAAGATGCTCTGGTCGGCCACCACGCCCTTGAGGACACATTTATCGCCGTCCATCGAGACCTCGACCTTGTCCGTGCCGAGCCCGAAGGAATCCAGTTCCTTCTTGACGGCTTCGGCTTCCGGCGGCTCGTCGTCGCCGATGCCGAGCTTCTTTCCTGCGTTCTTGATAAAGCTGAAGAGACCCATCGTTTTCTCCCGTTCCCGGACCTGCGCGAGGCCGACCGAACCCATTGTCCTGCAAGAGCAAACTAGGTCAGGCGCCGGCGTCGTCAACCCGAAACCGGCGGCGAGGCGTTCAATCCTTGTCGGGCTTGGCCCGCATGCGCTTGACGTCGGAACGACCGGCCTTTTCCTTCAGGCGCCGCTCCACTGCGCCCCTGGAGGGACGGGTCTTCTTGCGCGGCGGCGGCGGCGGCTCGGCCGCCTCGAGGATCAGCGCCTTCAGGCGCTCGCGCGCGTCCTCCCGGTTGCGCTCCTGGCTGCGGAACCGGTTCGCCTCGATCATCAGGACGCCGTCCTTCGACAGCCGCCGTCCCGCCAGCCGGGCCGCATTGGCCTTGACCCGCTCGTTCAGCGCCGGCGAGTTCATGAGATCGAAGAAGAGCTGGACGGCGGTCGAGACCTTGTTGACGTTCTGGCCGCCGGGGCCACCGGCGAGCACGAACTGCTCGACCAGTTCCCAACCGGCGATGACGATGGAACCTTTGATGGGAAGCGGATCGCTGGCCATGGACCTTTCCTTCAGGAGACGGCCCTGCATAGCGCATACCCGGCAAAAAGCGAATGCCGTCCTTCCGGCAGCAAAAGGCCATGACGCGAAAAACCCGGCCGGGGCCGGGTTTCACGTGAATCACCGCTTGGACGATGATGCTATTCGGCTGCGATTCGCAGGCCCGGCGCAGCGTCGCGGACGCCGCCGTCGACATGATCCTCGAACTTCGAGAAATTGGTGATGAACATGTCCACGAGCCTGCGGGCCTGGCCGTCATAGGCCTGCCCGTCCGCCCAGGTCGAGCGCGGGTCGAGGATCTTGGTGTCGACGCCCGGCACGCAGATCGGAACCTCGAAACCGAAATTGTCGTCGCGGCGGAACAGCGCACCGTTCAGCGAACCGTCGAGCGCTGCCGACAGTAGAGCACGAGTGGCCTTGATCGGCATGCGGCGACCCTCGCCATAGGCGCCGCCGGTCCAGCCGGTGTTGACCAGCCAGCAGGTGACGCCGTGCTCGGCGATCAGCGTCTTCAGGAGGTTGCCGTACTCGGTCGGGTGACGCGGCATGAAGGGGGCGCCGAAGCAGGTGGAGAAAGTGGCCTCCGGTTCGGTGACCCCGCGCTCGGTGCCGGCGACTTTCGCCGTATAGCCCGACAGGAAGTGATACATCGCCTGGTCCGGCGTCAGCCGTGCGATCGGCGGCATGACGCCGAAGGCATCAGCCGTCAGCATGATGATCGTCCTGGGGTGCCCGGCCCTGCCCGTCTCGCTGGCATTCGGGATGAAGTGCAGCGGATAGGCGCAGCGCGTGTTCTCGGTCAACGAACCGTCGTTGAAGTCCGGCACGCCATTGGCGTCGAGCACGACATTCTCCAGAACGGTGCCGAAGCGCTGCGTCGTGGCGTAGATCTCCGGCTCGGCCTCGGCGGAAAGACGGATGGTCTTGGCGTAGCAGCCGCCCTCGAAGTTGAAGATGCCGTTCTCGCCCCAGCCGTGCTCGTCGTCGCCGATCAGCGTGCGGTTCGGGTCGGCCGACAGCGTCGTCTTGCCCGTGCCCGACAGGCCGAAGAAGATCGCCGCGTCGCCGGCCGGGCCGACATTGGCGGAGCAGTGCATCGGCATGACATCCTTCGCCGGCAGGATGTAGTTCAGCGCGGTGAAGACCGACTTCTTCATCTCGCCCGCATAGTAGGTGCCGGCGATCAGGATGATGCCGTTGGTGAGGTCGCAGGCGATCATCGTCTCGCTGCGGGCACCGTGGCGCTCGGTATCGGCCCTGAAGGTCGGCAGGTCGATGATCGTCAGTTTCGGCACGAAGCCTTCCAGAGCCTCCTGCGCCGGGCGGATCAGCAGGTTGCGGATGAACAGCGAATGCCAGGCAAGCTCGGTCACGACGCGGGTCGGCAAGGCGTACTCGTCGTCGGCACCGCCGATCAGATCCTGGACGAACAGGTCCTTTCCAGCCGCATGCGCGAGCATGTCCTGCCTCAACGCCTCGAAATGCGCGGGCGACAGTTCCTTGTTATTGTCCCACCAGATCTGGTCTGCGGTGTTGCCGTCGCGGACGACGAACTTGTCCTTCGGCGAACGGCCGGTGTGCTGGCCGGTCAGGGCACGCAGTGCGCCGTGGGCCGTCTTGACCGCTTCGCCGCGCCCCAGCGCCTCTTCGTAGAGATCTGCTTCGGTGAAATTGTAGCGGACCGTTCCCGTGTCCTTGAAGCCGATCGATTCGAGACCGCAAGAGGGATTGCGAATGCCCAGTTCCGTCATGGCCCAGTATTCCTTCGCGTTTAAGGGAAAGGGTGAATTTTCTGGGAAACTAGCTTCTGTCAGCGCACATGACAAGCGAACTTTCAAAAAAGGCCAATAATATCAGTATATTAATCGATTTAATAAATTGTCTGACTTTTTAAATCGTTTAGAAAATCGATTTAAATGCGGGTTTGCCGAGAGGCGCCGACGGCCCTCGATCGGCTCGCTGCGAGGCTTGCCACAATTTGTTCCACCTTTACCCCCAAAGGAAGCGCACCATATCGATGGCCGGGAAGACATATCCGGCAAGTCAGTGAGGCGCACATGACCATGGAGACGAGCAGGATGCAGACAATCGCGCTGGTGGACGACGACAGGAACATCCTGACGTCCGTTTCGATCGCGCTGGAAGCCGAAGGATACCGTGTGGAAACCTATACGGACGGCGCATCCGCCCTCGACGGCCTTCTCGCCCGCCCGCCGCAACTGGCGATCTTCGACATCAAGATGCCGCGCATGGACGGCATGGAGCTGCTGCGCCGCCTACGGCAGAAGTCGGACATCCCGGTGATCTTCCTGACCTCCAAGGACGAAGAGATCGACGAGTTGTTCGGCCTGAAGATGGGCGCGGACGACTTCATCACCAAGCCGTTCTCGCAGCGCCTGCTGGTGGAACGCGTCAAGGCGGTGCTGCGCCGTGCCTCCAACAGGGAAGCGGCGGCAGCCGGCACCGTCTTGCCGGCGAAGCCGGGCGACGCGCAGGCCCGCTCACTCGAGCGCGGGCAACTGGCGATGGACCAGGAGCGGCACACCTGCACCTGGAAGAACGAACCGGTCACGCTCACGGTCACCGAATTCCTGATCCTGCATGCGCTGGCGCAGCGGCCCGGCGTCGTCAAGAGCCGCGATTCCCTGATGGACGCCGCCTATGACGAGCAGGTCTATGTCGACGACCGCACCATCGACAGCCACATCAAGCGGCTGCGCAAGAAGTTCAAGATGGTCGATGCCGACTTCGACATGATCGAGACGCTCTACGGCGTCGGCTACCGGTTCCGCGAGAGCGGCTGAACGCCGGCCGGATGGACCGAAGCGGCTGAAAGCCGCCGCCCGGATGCGATTTTGCTTGCATATCGCTAGGCGGCGGTGGCATCCCAGCCGGGACGGAGGCGGCCAAAAGCCGTTCAGGACCATTGACTGCTGTACCGCAAAACACGCTGGACAAGGAGTTGGACGACCTTGAGGGTCGCCCCGCCCCCCGGCATGGGCGCTCGTACTGGACCTATCCCTTCAAGCTGATCCGCCGGATCTTCGGCAACGCCGTCTTTTCCAGCCTGACGCGCCGGATCCTGTTCTTCAATCTCGTCGCGCTCGTCGTTCTCGTCGCCGGCATCCTCTACCTCAACCAGTTCCGCGAGGGGCTGATCGACGCGCGGGTGGAGAGCCTGCTGACCCAGGGCGAGATCATCGCCGGCGCGATCTCGGCCTCGGCCTCGGTCGACACCAACTCGATCACCATCGACCCCGAGAAGCTGCTCGAACTGCAGGCCGGCCAGAGCATCACTCCGCTTCCGAACGATGAAGACCTCGATTTTCCGATCAATCCGGAGCGGGTGGCGCCCGTCCTGAGGCGCCTGATCTCGCCGACCAGGACGCGCGCGCGCATCTATGACACCGATGCGAACCTGCTGCTCGATTCCCGTCACCTCTATACCCAGGGCCAGGTGCTGCGCTTCGACCTGCCGCCGGTGGAGCCGGAGGAGACGTCGTTCTTCGACACGTTCAATGCCTGGTTCAACCGCATCCTGCAGCCGGGCAACCTGCCCGAGTACAAGGAAGCCCCCGGCGGCGACGGCTCGATCTATCCCGAGGTCATGAACGCGCTGACGGGCGTTCGCGGCGCGGTGGTGCGCGTCACGGACAAGGGCGAACTGATCGTTTCGGTCGCAGTTCCGGTCCAGCGCTTCCGCGCCGTCCTCGGGGTGCTGCTGCTTTCGACCCAGGCCGGCGACATCGACAAGATCGTCCATGCGGAACGGCTCGCGATCATGCGCGTCTTCGGCGTCGCGGCGCTGGGCAACGTGTTTTTGTCGCTGCTCCTGTCCAGCACGATCGCCAATCCGCTTCGCAGGCTCGCGGCGGCCGCCATCCGGGTCCGCCGTGGCGGCGCGAAGGAGCGCGAGGAAATTCCCGACTTCTCCTCGCGCCAGGACGAGATCGGCAACCTGTCGGTGGCGATCCGCGAGATGACGACGGCGCTCTACGACCGCATCGATGCGATCGAAAGCTTCGCCGCCGACGTCAGCCACGAACTCAAGAACCCGCTGACGTCGCTGCGAAGCGCGGTGGAGACGCTGCCGCTCGCGCGCACCGATGAATCGAAGAAGCGGCTGATGGACATCATCCAGCACGACGTCCGCCGGCTCGACCGCCTGATCAGCGACATTTCCGACGCCTCGCGGCTCGACGCCGAACTCGCCCGCAGCGACGCCCGGACCGTCGACCTCGAGAAGGTCCTGGGCGACCTCGTCGACATCTCGCGACAGATCCGCAGCAACAAGAAGCCGGTGATCCTGGACTTCGTCGTCGACCGCAACGACAATCCGAAGGCGCGCTTCGACATCAGCGGCCACGAGTTGCGCATCGGCCAGATCATCACCAACCTGATCGAGAACGCCCGTTCCTTCGTTCCCGAACAGGGCGGCCGGATCGTCGTGCGGCTGTCGAACGGGCGAAACGGCCGGCGGATCGTCAAGATCGAGGACAACGGCCCCGGTATCCAGGCGGAAGACACCGACCGCATCTTCGAGCGTTTCTACACGGACCGGCCGGACAGCGAGGGCTTCGGGCAGAATTCCGGCCTCGGGCTGTCGATCTCGCGGCAGATCGCCGAAGCCCATGGCGGCACGCTGAAGGCCGAGAACATCATCGACCGAAGCACTGGCGAGATCAGGGGCGCGCGCTTCCTCCTGTCCCTTCCGGCGGCAGGTCGCCGGCAATGAGCCGGGGCACCAACGTCCACGGCACGGCCATCGTCGTCGGCACCGCCGGCCTGCTGTTCATCGGCCCGTCCGGTGCCGGAAAAACCGCGGCAGCGCTGCACTGCATCGGCCGGGCGCGCCGGCGCGGCCTGTTCTCGGCGCTGGTCGCCGACGACCAGGTGCTGCTCGACGTCGCCGGCGAAGGCATCGTCGCGCGCGCGCCTGCGTCGATCGCGGGTCTGGCGGAAATCCGCGGTTCCGGCATCGTCTCCGTGGAGACGATCGGTTGCGCAATCCTTGGGCAGATCGTCCGGCCGATCCGGCCGCCGTTCGACGAGCGCATCGCGCCGGACGGCGAGGAATGCGAGATCCTTCCCGGTCATCGCCTGCCGTTGACGCGCCTGCCCGTTGCAGACGGCTTCTGCTGCTTCGAAAGGCTCGTGCAGTTGCTGCCGATTCTGGTCCGGAATTGATACGCAAGCGCCGTGAAATGCCCGCTATCAGGCATTTTTAACTTGCGCTTGGCCTTTTCATCGACATGATGACCTCCCCAACGGTGGACGTCTTTTTCGCAGTGCGGTATTAGCGTCGCCTAAATGTTGGGCAATTGGAGCGGTGCTTATGATCGGACTGGTGCTTGTCACCCACGGCAGGCTGGCGGAGGAGTTCCGTCTCGCACTGGAGCACGTCGTGGGGCCGCAAGAGGCGATCGAGACCGTCTGCATCGGCCCGGAAGACGACATGGACCAGCGCCGCCACGACGTGCTGGAGGCCGCGCAGCGCGCCGAGCGCGGCCAGGGCGTCATCATCCTGACCGACATGTTCGGGGGCACGCCCTCCAATCTTGCGATTTCCGTCATGAACAGCGGCTCGGTCGAGGTCATCGCAGGGGTGAACCTGCCGATGCTGATCAAGCTCGCAGGCGTCCGCAACGACGGCGACATGGAGCGTTCGCTCGTCGAGGCCTCTGAAGCTGGGCGCAAGTACATCAATGTCGCCAGCCGCGTCCTCAGCGGCAAGTGAAATGGAAGCGCCCCAGGCCATGCACGGCTCCGCACCCCTCTCCAAGGATCTCCTGATCATCAACAAGCGCGGCCTCCATGCCCGCGCGTCGGCCAAGTTCGTGCAGACGGTCGACGGCTTCGATGCCGAGGTGACGGTCTCCAAGGACGGCATGACCGTCGGCGGCACCTCGATCATGGGCCTGATGATGCTGGCCGCCAGCCCGGGCTGTTCCGTGCACGTCACGGCCGCCGGTGCGCAGGCCCACGAGGTGCTGGCCGCGCTCGAGGCGCTTGTCGCCAATCGCTTCGGCGAGGAAATGTAACGACGGCATCAATATAAGGATATAAAGACTTCTTTATATCCGTGTTGCCACCCCCGATGTTTCCTGCTAAGCGTGCGCCAGACCGCGGACGGGCGGAGCGCCGGCGTTCGGTCTGGCTCGCGCCGCCTGCGCCGCACCGGGGCACGGCCCAATTCAGTCTGGAGACACGCATGAGCAACACCAAGGACTATCACGTTGCCGACATCGGCCTTGCCGACTTCGGCCGCAAGGAAATTGCGATCGCGGAAACGGAAATGCCGGGCCTGATGGCCTGCCGCGACGAATTCGGGGCCGCCAAGCCGCTCAAGGGGGCGCGGATCACCGGCTCCCTGCACATGACCATCCAGACCGCGGTTCTCATCGAAACCCTCGTCGCGCTCGGCGCCGAGGTTCGCTGGGCCTCGTGCAACATCTTCTCCACCCAGGACCATGCCGCCGCCGCCATCGCAGCCGCCGGCATCCCGGTCTTCGCGGTCAAGGGCGAGACGCTCGAAGAGTACTGGACCTATACCGACCAGATCTTCCAGTGGGCCGATGGCGGCGTCTCCAACATGATCCTCGACGACGGCGGCGATGCGACCATGTACATCCTGCTCGGCGCCCGCGCGGAGGCCGGCGAGGACGTGCTCTCCAATCCGGGTTCGGAAGAGGAAGAAGTCCTGTTCGCACAGATCAAGAAGCGCCTGAAAGCCTCGCCCGGCTGGTTCACCAAGCAGCGCGACGCCATCAAGGGCGTGACCGAGGAGACCACCACCGGCGTCAACCGGCTCTACCAGCTTCAGCAGAAGGGCCTGCTGCCCTTCCCGGCGATCAACGTCAACGACAGCGTCACCAAGTCGAAGTTCGACAACAAGTACGGCTGCAAGGAATCGCTCGTCGACGGCATCCGCCGCGGCACCGACGTGATGATGGCCGGCAAGGTCGCCGTCGTCTGCGGCTATGGTGACGTCGGCAAGGGTTCGGCCGCCTCGCTCAGCGGCGCCGGCGCCCGCGTGAAGGTGACCGAGATCGACCCGATCTGCGCCCTGCAGGCCGCCATGGACGGCTTCGAGGTCGTCCAGCTCGAGGACGTCGTCGGCTCGGCCGACATCTTCATCACGACCACCGGCAACAAGGACGTCATCCGCATCGAGCACATGCGCGAGATGAAGGACATGGCGATCGTCGGCAACATCGGCCATTTCGACAACGAGATCCAGGTCGCCAGCCTGCGCAATCTCAAGTGGACGAACATCAAGCCGCAGGTCGACATGATCGAGTTCCCCAAAGGCAACCGGATGATCCTTCTCTCCGAAGGCCGTCTGCTGAACCTCGGCAACGCCACCGGGCACCCGTCCTTCGTCATGTCTGCCTCGTTCTCGAACCAGGTGCTGGCCCAGATCGAGCTCTACAAGAACAACGGCAAGTACCAGAACGAGGTCTATGTCCTGCCGAAGCACCTCGATGAGAAGGTGGCTCGCCTGCATCTTTCCAAGCTGGGTGCGAAGCTGACCGAGCTTTCGCAGGAGCAGGCGTCCTATATCGGCGTCACGCCCACGGGTCCGTTCAAGGCCGAACACTACCGGTACTGATCCTTACCCGACTTATCCACAATATGTGGTTTGCCGCAGCCTTGACAGGGCTGCGGCTTCTTTTTTGCCCGCGCGCCTTCCCGACGATTCGGGATGGAAGTATGGTTATGTCGTTGATTCGACGCCGTGATGGGGAGTTCGGATGCGGCACGTCGCAAGTGACGTGTGCGCGGATGTGCAACCTCATCGGCTGCCGGCCTCCGCCGTATCTGGCGGGCCGCGGCGGCGCCGGATCTGGGATGTCTTGTCGATCAGGCGGCAAACAGACGGAGACATACCGGGGATGATGTCGGAACTGAAAAAGGGCCTCTCGGGTCCGGGCACTGGCGCGCCCGTGACGATCGCCACGCGGATCAGGACGATCTGCGAAACCAGCCTGAAGGCAATGCTTCATCACAGAGGGTGGCTGCGGTTCCTGGCCGCCGGCTCGGCACTGTCCGTGGCCGCGACACCGGCGCTGGCACAGCAGGCCGCCGGCGCCACGCGCCTTCTCGGCTCGTCGGAGGTCATCACCTTTTCCGTCCTGATCGGCGTCGTCTCGGCGGCTCTGTTCTCGGCCGTCTGGATGATCCGGCAGCGCGGGCGGCTGGAAGACGAGATCGGCGCACTGCGCGCCACCGTCGCCGACGCCAGGCACCGCAATGCCCGGCTGCAGGCACTGATCAGCGACAAGAACCGGCGCATCATCGTCTGGGACGGCCTTTCGCAGCGCCCCGAGGTGCTGGGGCAACTGCCCCCGGAGACGGGTGCTCCTGCCGCCGATGCCGATTTCCTGGCGCTGGGGCGATGGCTGAAACCGGCTTCGGCAGGTGACGCCGAGCGGGCGATCGAGACGCTACGCTCGCAGGCCCAGAGCTTCGACCTCATCGTCGAGACGGTCCGCAACGAGATCGTCGAGGTGCAGGGACGCGTGTCCGGCGGGCAGGCTTTCGTGCGCTTCGTCGCATTGAACAATCTCCGTCGCGAGGCGGCGGAACTGCAGCTCGAACGCGACCGCCTGGAGCAGTCGCTGACCGTGTTCCAGCACCTGCTCGATTCGCTCGACCTGCCCGTCTGGCAGCGATCGAAGGAAGGCGCGCTGGTGTGGGCGAATGCCGCCTACGGCGAGGCGGTCGAGGCCCACGACGCGCAGGAAGCCGTGCGCGAGGGCCGCGAGCTCCTGCCAGCGGTTGCCCGTGAGCGGATCCGCGCCACCAGCACGTTCGACACGCCGTTCCGCGATCGGGTCTCCACCGTGGTCCAGGGCAAGCGGAATTTCTTCGAGGTCGTCGATGCCCGTTGCGCTGCGGGCTCCGCGGGCATCGGGCTCGACATATCCGAGGCGGAAGCGATCCGGGAAGAGCTCCAGCGCACGCTGAAGAGCCACGCCGAGACCCTCGACCACCTGGCGACGCCGGTCGCCATCTTCGACGGCAGCCAGCGCCTGCAGTTCTACAACCAGGCCTTCCAGAGCCTCTGGAACCTCGACACCGCCTTCCTCGAGCGGCGGCCGGACCATGGCGAGATGCTGGACCGCCTGCGGGCAGCCTCAAAATTGCCGGAGCAGCTCAACTGGCGACAGTGGAAGGAAAAGGTTCTGTCGGTCTACCGGGCGATCGATACGCAGACGGAGCTCTGGCACCTGCCAAACGGGCAGACGCTGCGCGTCTTCGCCACCGCACGGCCGCAGGGCGGCGCGACCTGGGTGTTCGAAAACCTGACCGAGAAGGTCGACCTGGAAACCCGCTACAACACGCTGGTGCAGGTCCAGGACGACACGATCGACCATTTGTCCGAGGGCGTGGCGGTGTTCGGTCCCGATGGCCGCATCCGCCTTTCCAACCCCGCCTTCCGCGCGCTTTGGGGCGTCACCGAGGCGCAGACGCAGCCGGGAACCCATATCCGCGCCATCGAACAGGCCTGTGCACCCTCCTATGACGGCGCCGACGGGTGGAAGCGCTTCGGTCGCATCATCACCAGCTTCGACGACGAGCGTCCATCCTGCCGCGGTGTCCTGGAACTTCATACCGGCCTGGTGCTCGATTTCGCGGTGATCCCGCTATCCAACGCGCAGACCATGCTGACCTTCGTCAACATCACCGACAGCGTGCGGGTCGAGCGGGCGCTGACGGAGAAGAACGACGCGCTGCGCAAGGCGGACGCGCTGAAGAACGACTTTGTGCAGCACGTTTCCTACGAACTGCGCTCGCCGCTGACGAACATCATCGGATTTGCCGATCTCCTGAAGACGCCGACGATGGGGGCGTTGACCGATCGGCAGGCCGAGTATGTCGATCACATCGCCACGTCGTCGGCGATCCTGCTGACGATCGTCAACGACATCCTCGACCTTGCGACCGTCGATGCCGGCATCATGGAGCTCGAGCTCTCCGATATCGAGCTGTCCGACCTGCTCGAGGACGTCGCCATGGAGTTCTCCGACCGGCTGCAGGAGAATCACGTATCGCTCGACATCGTCGCCTCGGAAAAGCTGGGCGGCATCGTCGCCGACCACCAGCGGCTCAAGCAGATCCTGATCAAGCTGCTCGCCAACGCCGCGAATTTCGCGGCCGAGGGCACGGCGATCGAGTTGAAATGCTGGCGCGACGACGAGGATTTCGTCTTCAGCGTCTCCGACAACGGCCCCGGCATCCCGCAGGACGTTCTGCGCACGGTCTTCAACCGCTTCGAAAGCCACGGTCGTCGCGGCGGTGCCGGACTGGGGCTTTCCATCGTCGAGAGCTTCGTCAGCCTGCATCACGGCACCGTCACCATCGACAGCCGCGAGGGCGAAGGCACCTGCGTCACCTGCCGGATCCCGCCCGGATCGCTGCCGTCGGTCGTGGCGGCGGAATAGGCCATGTACGCCGCGACGATCCATCTTGCCGACGAAGCCGAAACCATACGCTTCGGCGAGGATCTAGCGCGCGCCGTCCGGCCCGGTGACCTCATTGCGCTGTCCGGCGATCTCGGCGCCGGCAAATCGACCTTCGCCCGGGCGCTGATCCGCGCCGTCGCCGACGACGAATTCCTGGAGGTGCCGAGCCCGACGTTCACGCTCGTGCAGAGCTACGCGTTGCGCATCCCGATCGCCCATTTCGACCTCTACCGCATTGCCGATGCCGCAGAACTCGATGAACTGGGCCTCGACGAGGCGCTGGAGGACGGCGTCTGCCTGGTGGAGTGGCCGGAACGGGCAGCCGAAGCCCTGCCCGCCGCCCACTTGACCTTGCGCTTCCAGCACGACGGCTCGGGACGGCGCGTCGAGATCGAGGGGCCGGACGAAATCGGTGCGCGCGTCGGCCGCACGCTTGACATCCGCGCTTTCCTTTCGAAGGCCGGACTGGCCGTGGCCCGCCGCCGCCACCTGACGGGCGATGCCTCGATCCGGGCCTACGAGCATGTCTATGCGGACGGGCAGCGGCTCGTGCTGATGGATTCGCCCCGCCACACGCCGGGCCCGATCCTTGCGGACGGCAAGTACTACCAGCAGATCGCCCACATCGCCGAGGACGTCCGCCCGTTCGTGGCGATCGCCGCCCATCTCGGCGCCCGCGGCCTTGCGGCACCTGCGGTCTACCAGCGCGACCTCGACCGCGGCATCCTGCTGATCGAGGACCTGGGCCAGGAGGGCGTGCTCGACGACGAGGGCCGGCCCATTGCCGAACGCTACCTCGAAAGCGCCGGCGTGCTTGCAACCCTGCACGCCCAGCCGATGCAGCGCATCCTCCCGATCGGCGACGGTACGGACTACCGGATTGCCGACTTCGACCACGATGCCATGCAGATCGAGGTCAGCCTGCTGACCGACTGGTACCTGCCCTGGCGGACGGGCGCGCCGGCGACGGACGCGCTGCGCGCGGAATACCGGGCAATCTGGAGCGATCTGGTGGCCACGCTGGCAGGCGCGGAGAAGAACCTGCTGCTGCGCGACTTCCATTCGCCGAACATCATCTGGCGGCCGCAGGCTGCGGGCATCGACCGCGTCGGCATCATCGATTTCCAGGACGCGATGATCGGGCCGACGGCCTATGACGTCGCCTCGCTGGTGCAGGATGCGCGCGTCGACATCCCGAAAGAGCTCGCCGGCCGGATCCTCGACCACTATCTCACGCTCAGGGAAGGATCCGGCGCCTTCGACCGCGACGCCTTCCTGGAGGCGTGGCACATCATGGCGGCGCAACGGAACTGCAAGCTGATCGGCATCTGGGTCCGGCTGATGCAGCGCGACGGCAAGCCCTCCTATATGAAGCACATGCCGCGAACCCTGGATAACCTGCGCACTGCCCTGGCACATCCGCGCCTCGCCCCCTTGCGCGACTGGTGCGGAAAGGCTGGAATCCTGTCCGACGAATCATAGGGACGGATGCCGCGATGAAGATCGAAAATGCCGTGGTACTGGCGGCCGGGCTCGGAACGCGGCTGCGGCCCGTGACGAACACCATGCCGAAGCCGCTGGTGCCGATCGCCGGCAAGCCGATGATCGACTACGGCCTCGACGCGCTGGAGGCAGCCGGCGTTGCGCGGGCTGTCGTCAATGTCCATCATTTCGCCGGCCAGATGATCGACCATCTGTCGCGCCGCACCCGCCCCGAAATCCTGATCTCGGACGAGACCGACGCCCTGATGAACTCTGGCGGCGGGCTTGCCAAGGGGCTGAGGCTGCTGGGCCCCGAGCCGGTCTTCGTCCTCAATGCCGATCTGTTCTGGGTCGGGGAGCGCGCCGGCGAGAAGACCAACCTGCGGCGGCTCGCCTCCTTCTTCGATCTGGAGCGCATGGACATGGCGATGCTGTGCGTGCGGCTCAAGGACACGACGGGGCATAACGGGCGCAACGACTTCTCGATGGATACCGAAGGCCGGCTGACCCGCTTCAGGGACGGCGACGGCGAACCGGTCGTCTATGCCGGGGCGATCGCCATGATGCCGGCGCTGCTTAACGATGCGCCGGAGGCGGCCTTCAACCTCAACATCTACTTCGACCGGGCGATCGCGGGCGGCCGTCTCTACGGCCTCATCCTCGAAGGGCACTGGATCACGGTCGGCACCCCGGAGGCGATCGCCGAGGCAGAGGCGGTCGTCGGCCGGCAGGCGGGTGCGGCGTGAACGGGCGGCGGGACAGCGCCGGAAACGTGTTCTCGATACATCCGGGCCTGCCGTTCCTGAAGACACTGGCGCGGCGGATCTGCGACGGCACGATCATCCCCGGTTTCCGCCACGACGATAGCGATCCGCTGTCGCTGGCGGACATGACGATCTACGTTCCGACCCGGCGCTCGGCGCGATCGCTGCGGTCCGAGTTCGTCGATCTCCTCGGCGGGCGCTCCGCCATCCTGCCCGTCATCCGCCCGCTCGGCGAGACCGACGACGATAGCGGCTTCTTCGACGAAGTGGCCCCGGCCGCCCTCGACATGGCAGAGCCGCTTTCCGGCCCGGCCCGCCTGCTGGAACTCGCACAGCTCGTCCTCGCCTGGCGCAACAGCCTGCCGGCGGCCATCACTGCCGTGCATGCCGAAAGCCCGCTGGTCGCGCCGGCAAGTCCCGCCGACGCGATCTGGCTCGCTCGCGAACTTGCCGAGCTGATCGACGCGATGGAGACCGAGGAGTGCGACTGGGACGCGCTCAAGACCATCGAGGCCGCCGACCACGCGCAATGGTGGCAGCTGACGCTGGCCTTCCTGAAGATCGCCAGCGAATACTGGCCGGCGCGGCTCGACGAGCTCAACCGCTCCTCTCCGTCGATCCGCCGCAATGCAACGCTGCATGCGGAGGCCGATCGCTATCGCGATGCGCCGCCGTCCGGGCCGGTGGTCATCGCGGGCTCCACCGGCTCCATTCCCGCCACCGCGCGCCTGATCGAGGCAGTTGCCGGGATGCCGAACGGTGCCGTCGTGCTGCCCGGGCTCGATTTCTCGATGTCGGACGAGGACTGGCGGCTGGTCACGCACGATCCGCTATCGGGCGAACCGTCGCGCGAGGCGTCAAACCGCAGCCATCCGCAATACGGTCTCAGCCGGCTGCTGCGGCGGTTGGGACTTGAACGTTCGATGGTCGTTCCGCTCGGCACGCCGGAAGCGGCGTTGGCGACACGCGCGGAACTGCTGTCTCGGGCGCTGCTGCCGGTTCATGCCACCGCCGGCTGGGAACAACAGCGTCACGCGATGCAAGGTGATCAGGCACTGGTCGCATTCGCCGGCGCCTGCCTGGTCGAGGCGGCGAACGAGCGGGAGGAGGCGACCGCGATCGCGGTCGCGCTGCGGCTGGCGCTCGAAGAGGGCGAGGAGAGCCAGGCCGCCCTGATCACGCCGGACCGGAAGCTTGCCCGGCGCGTCGCGGCGGAACTCGCCCGCTTCGGGATCGAGGCCGACGATTCTGCCGGCACCCCGCTGCTTGCCACCCCCCAGGGCACGCTCACCCGGCTTTTGCTGGAGGCCGCGCTCCGGCCGGGCGATCCGGTCGCGCTCGTCGCCCTCCTGAAGCATCCGCTGGCTTGCTTCGGCCTTCCGGCGGAAAAAATGCGTGCCGGCGCGACCGCGCTGGAGCTGTTGGCGCTTCGCGGCGGCACGGCTGAAGTCGACATCTCCACCCTCGAGCCGCTCCTCTACGCCGCCCTGAAGCGGCAGGCGACCGACCGAAAGCCGCCGGAATGGCGCACGGCCATACCCGAGGCTTC
This sequence comes from Rhizobium sp. TRM96647, assembly GCF_025780115.1. NCBI lineage: Bacteria > Pseudomonadati > Pseudomonadota > Alphaproteobacteria > Hyphomicrobiales > Rhizobiaceae > Rhizobium > Rhizobium sp. TRM96647. The sequence continues at coordinate 612,593 of NZ_JAOXHF010000001.1, read as the reverse complement.
GGTGCTGGAAGCGCGCGAACTCGCCCGGCGGATCGCCACCGCGGTCGAGCCTTTGGCCGGTGTCCTGGTGCGCCACGGCCGTACGGGGCGACGCTTCACGACAGCGCTTCCGATCGCCGAATGGGCCGAGCGAACCGGCCGGGCACTGGAGGCGGTCGCCATCGACGAACACGGCAATCTGGCCGGCCTCTGGTCCGGCGAAGCCGGCGACGGGCTGGCGTCACTCCTCAAGGGCGTGATCGAGGCCGAGGGTCAGCTCGAGGCGGACGGTCCGCAATGGTGCGATGTGCTGGCGGCGATCAGCGCCAGCGAAACGGTGAAGCCGCGCTCGATGCGCCATCCGCGCGTCTTCATCTTCGGCGCGCTCGAATCGCGCCTGCAAAGCGTCGATACGATCGTCATCGGCGGGCTGAACGAAGGCACCTGGCCGGGACAGACGACGAATGACGCATTCCTGTCGCGCGCGATGAAGGCAGGTATCGGGCTCGAGCCGCCCGAGCGGCGCATCGGCCAGCTGGCGCACGACTTCCAGGTGGCCTGCGCGGCGAGAAAGCTGGTCCTCACCCGGGCGACGCGCAGCGGCACCTCGCCGACGGTCGCCTCGCGCTGGCTGCAGCGCCTGCTCGCGGTCGGAGGTCCTTCGCTGGCTCAGGACCTGAGGAAGCGGGGTGCGGATCTCCTCCATTGGACGGCCTTGCTGGATCGACGCCAGAGGCAGCCGGCGGCCAAGCGGCCCGAGCCAAGACCGCCGGCCGAACTGCAACCGAAGAGCTATTCCTTCAGCGAAGTCGGGCGGTTGCGCCGAGACCCTTATGCGATCTATGCGCGGCGGATCCTGCGCCTCCATCCGATCGCCCCGTTCAACGTCGATCCCGGTGCCGCCGAACGCGGCACGCTGTACCACCGCATCGTCGACCGCTACGTGCGCGAGCATGCTGGCGAGCGTGCGGACGGGGAACTGATGAGCCGGATCACGACGGAGGAGTTCGACCGCATGGCGCTGCCCCTGCATATCGATGCGGTCTGGCGTCCGCGCTTTCGGGCCGTCGCGAACGCCTTTCTCGCCTGGGACGGCAAGCGAAGGCAGGCGCTCGACAAGTCGCTGACGGAGGTGTCCGCCTCGCTCGATCTCGGAATTGCCGGCATGCGGCTGACCGGTGTCGCCGACCGGATCGACCTGCGCTCCGATGGCCGCGGCGACCTGATCGATTACAAGACCGGCAGTTCGCCCTCGCTGAAGATCGCCCGCGCGCTCCTCGATCCGCAGCTGCCGCTGGAGGCTGCGGCCCTCAAGCGCGGCGCCTTCAGGGACCTGCCGTCGATGCCGCCCGGCGACCTGACCTATGTCCGCCTCAAGCCCGGCGATCGCTTCGACGACGAGGTCGTCAACAACGAGCACGCCCGGCCGACGAAGGATCGGCAGCCGAAATCCGCCGAGGACCTTGCCGACGATGCGCTTCTCCAGCTGGAGAAGCTTTTGGCACAGTTGCTCTCCGGTCACTATGGCTTCGCCTCGCGCGTCATCCCGGAAGCGGAACGGGAATTCGGCGGCGAATACGACCATCTGGCCCGCGTGGCCGAGTGGTCGACGGCGGAAGGTTCCGAGGGAGATGAGGATGCTTGAGGCAGAGCGCCCGCCCGCCGACGATCCCGGCGCCTGGCTCGGCTGGACGAGCCGCATGCAGGCAGCCGCGTCCGACCCCTCCGCTTCGGCATGGGTCTCCGCCAATGCCGGCTCGGGCAAGACGCACGTGCTCACCCAGCGCGTGATCCGTCTCCTGCTCGCCGGGTGCCGGCCGTCCGCCATCCTGTGCCTGACCTACACCAAGGCGGCGGCATCGGAGATGTCGAACCGCGTGTTCGAGCGCCTGGCCGAATGGGCGGTGCTGCCGGACGACGAGCTTGCCCGGCGCGTCGAGCAGATCGAGGGGACCGTGCCCGACCGGTTGAAGCTCGCGGAGGCAAGGCGCCTGTTTGCGCGTGCACTGGAGACGCCGGGCGGGCTGAAGATCCAGACGATCCACGCCTTCTGCGAGGCGCTGCTGCACCAGTTCCCGCTGGAGGCGAACGTCGCCGGCCACTTCGCCGTTCTCGACGACCGGGCTGCCGCAGTGCTGCTCGCGGACGCCCGCCGCTCGCTCCTGACCGCGACCTCGGCGGAGGACGATGCCGCGCTCGCCGGAGCGTTTTCGACCGTGCTCGAGATCGCCGACGACACCGGCCTCGACCGGCTGATCGAGGACATCGTTGCCAGTCGCAGCGCCATCCGCGCCTTCATCGACGAGGCGGCCGCCCATGGCGGTGCCACCGCCCTGCTGCGCGAGCGGCTCGGGTTCGGGCCGGGGGACGATGCCGGCAGCCTGGTCGACGCCTTCTGGCCGCCGCCCGGCTTCGACATGGCCGTCTTCCGCCGCTATCTCGACACCGCGCTCGAACTCGGCTCCGACACCGTCAAGGCGAGTGCCGCCGATCTGGCCGCCCTGCCCGAACTGCCGACGGCAGCCGGACGCCGGCAGGCGCTCTGCGATCTCTTCTTCAACGGCGGCGGAAAGCCGGCCAGCATCGACCGCGCCTTCCTGTCCAAGAAGGTGAAGGATCGTGATCCGGAGTTCGAGCCGTTCTTCGTCGACCTGCAGGCGCATGTGATCGCCTGCGACGATCGTCTGCGCCGCTTCCGCATGTTCGAGGCGACCCGCGCCGCGCTTGTGATCGCGGCGCGGCTGATCGGCGACTACGAGGATCTCAAGCGCGGGCGCAGCCTGCTCGATTTCGACGACCTGATCGAGCGTGCCGCCACGCTCCTGACCCGCAGCGACGTGGGCGCCTGGATCCACTACAAGCTCGATCAGGGGATCGACCACTTCCTCGTCGACGAGGCTCAGGACACCAGCCCGCGGCAATGGGAGATCATCGGCGCGCTGACCGGAGAATTCTTCGCCGGCGCCTCGGCGCGCCCGGCGATCCGCACCGTCTTCGCCGTCGGCGACGAGAAGCAGTCGATCTATTCCTTCCAGGGCGCGCGCCCCGAACGCTTCGCCGAGGAGGGGCGCAAGGCAGGGCGGCGCGCCGGCGATGCCGACGCCCTCTTCCGGTCGATCCGGCTGCTGCTCTCGTTTCGCTCCACCCGCGACGTGCTTTCTGCCGTCGACCGGGTTTTCGCGGTCGCCGACCATGCGCGCGGGCTCTCTCCCGACGGCGACGCCGTCATCCATGCCTCCAACCGCGGCCAGGAGCCCGGTGCAGTCGACCTGTGGGAAGTGATCGCGCCAGCCGAGACCATCGACGAGGAGGACTGGACCGCGCCGTTCGACGCCGTGCCGGAGAAGGCGCCGGTGAACGTCCTGGCGCGGCGCATCGCCGATACGCTTGCAGGCTGGATCGGGCGGGAGACGGTGACCGAGAAGGGCACGACGCGACCCATGCGTCCCGGCGACGTCATCGTGCTGGTGCGCAAGCGCGACGCCTTCGTCAACGCGCTGACCCGCGCCCTGAAGCAGCCGCACAACATTCCCGTCGGCGGCGCCGACCGGCTGGTGCTGAGCGGCCACATCGCCGTGCAGGACCTGCTCGCGCTCGGGCGTTTCGCGCTCCTGCCCGAAGACGACCTGTCGCTTGCGGCCCTGCTGAAAAGTCCCCTCCTCGGACATTCCGAAGAGACGCTGATGGAGCTTGCGGCACGGCGGCCGGAGGCGACCAGCCTGTGGCAGCACCTGCAGGCACAGGCCCCGCAAGACCTGTTCCTCGGTGCCGTTGTGCGTCAACTGGAGGCCTTCATTGCGATTGCGCGGGAACTCCCCGCCCATGATTTCTACGCAAGGGTCATCGGTGTCCTCGGCGGGCGGGCCGCGTTCCTGGCGCGGCTGGGGCAGGAGGCCGGCGAGATCATCGACGAGTTCCTGTCCTTCGCGCTCGACCAGGAGGAAAACGGCCTTCCCGGCCTGCAGGCCTTCATCTCGACGCTGGAGCTCGAGGCCCCGACCGTCAAGCGCGAGCAGGACAAGGGGCGAAACGAGGTCCGGATCATGACGGTGCATGCCGCCAAGGGGCTGGAGGCGCCCGTCGTCTTCCTCGTCGACAGCGGCGGGGCGCCCTTCACCCACACTCACATGCCGAAGCTCAGGTTTCTCGCCGCCGGCAGAAGCGACACCCTGCCCGCATGGCTGCCGGTGAAGGACCTCGGAAACGACCTGACCGACCTCGACGCGCAGCGCATCCGCGCGCAGGCGGAAGAAGAGTACCGGAGGCTTCTCTATGTGGCGATGACGCGTGCGGCCGACCGTCTCGTCGTCTGCGGCTATCGCGGCAAGCGGCCGATCAGCGGCACGTGGCATGAGATGGTCACCGCCGGGCTCTCCGGAGACGAACGCTGCAGCGCGACGGAGTTTTCCGCCGGGCCGGATACGTGGTGCGGTGCGGTCTGGCGCGAGGCGTCGCCGCAGGCCGGCACGCCCGGCGAAGCCATTGCCGAAACGGACGAGACGGAAGCGCCGCTGCCGGAGGCACTGGGGCGTCCATTGCCGCCGCTACGCCACCTGCCACGTCCATTGAGCCCGTCGGGCGCCGCCACGGTGATCGACACCGGCGAGGCCGACCTGAGGGTCGGATCCGCCCTTTTCGCCACCCATGCGCCGTCCGGCGCAGGTCGGGCGCTGGAGCGCGGCCGGATCCTGCACCGGCTTCTGCAGGTCCTGCCCGGCCTGCCGGAAACGGATCGCCCGGCTGCGGCGGAGCGCTATCTGGAACGGGCGGTGCGGCACTGGCCGGACCGCGACCGGGCCCGCCTCAGCGCCGACGTCGCCGCGATCATGCAGGATCGGTCGCTTGCGGCGATCTTCTCGCCCCGCAGCCGCGCGGAAGTCGAAATCATGGGAACGCTCGGCTTGGGACGCACCGACTATGCGGTCTCCGGCCGGATCGACCGGATGGTGGTGACGGAGGACGGCGTCGAGATCGTCGATTTCAAGACCAACAGGCAGCCGCCGGCAAGCCCGGCAACCATCCCTTTCGAGCATCTGGCGCAGCTTTCGATCTACCGCGCCCTGCTTGCTCCCCTCTATCCCGGCCAGACGATCCGCTGCGGGCTCGTCTATACCGAGGCACCGGCGGTCTACTGGCTCGAGGACGAGGCGATGACGCGAAGCCTTGCCGAGCTTGCGACAAAGTGAGATACCATCCATTGAAATGCCCGCCGCCGCGCATCACATGACATGCAACTTCAATTCGCCAAGGAGCAGCCCCTCATGGCTACCGTGAAAGTCGACAATTCCAATTTCCAGGCCGAAGTGCTCAATTCCGCCGAGCCGGTGGTCGTTGATTTCTGGGCCGAATGGTGCGGCCCGTGCAAGATGATCGCGCCTGCGCTGGAGGAGATCTCCGCAGAACTCGCCGGCAAGGTGAAGGTCGCCAAGCTCAACATCGACGAGAATCCCGAGCTCGCAGCCCAGTTCGGCGTCCGCTCGATCCCGACGCTCGCCGTGTTCAAGGGCGGCGAAGTGGCCGACATCAAGGTCGGCGCTGCACCGAAGACGGCACTGTCCTCCTGGATCTCGACCGCGGCCGCCTGAGCCTCACGCGAGACATCGACATTCAAGGCCCGGCTCGTCCGGGCCTTTTTCGTTTCCGCCTGGATAACTGCCGGAGACGGTGGATCAGACCGGCGGGGTGCCGTTGTCGGCGAGCACGTCGCCGATGAGATAGAGCGAGCCGCCGATCAGGATCCGCGGCGCGACTGCATCTTCCTCGACGATGCGACCGATCGCATGCAGCGCCTCGGCGACCGAAGAAACCGGCTCCGCTTCGAGGCCGGCATCGGCAGCATCGCTTGCAAGCACGACCGGGTCGATACCGGCATCCGATCCGCGGATCGGCACGGTGAAGACGCGTTCGGCGATGCCCCGGAAGGCATCGAAATAGCCGACCGGGTCCTTGGTGTTGATCATGCCCGTGACCAGAAACAGCGGGCGCGGGTCGCGCTCCTCGAAGGTGGCCATGGTTTCGGCGATCACGACGCCGGCACCGGGATTATGGCCGCCGTCGACCCAGATCTCGGAGGATTCCGGCGCAGCCTTGACGAGGGCTCCGGCATGGAGCCGCTGCAGGCGCCCGGGCCATTCGACCGCGACAAGGCCACGTTCGAACGCATGCTCGGCGACCGGCAGGCCCGCCGCCTTGACGGCGCGTATCGCAGCCGCCGCATTGGCATACTGGTGCCGGCCGGGAAGCTTCGGCGGCGGCAGGTCCATCAGGCCGAACTCGTCCTGGTAGACCATCCGGCCGAACTCGCCATAGGCCAGGAAATCCTGCCCGTAGACCGTGTGGGGGCAGGAGAGCCGTTCCGCGGTCGCGATCAACACGTTGCGCGCGGCTTCCTCCTCCTGATGGCCGATGACGACAGGCGAGCCCTTCTTCATGATGCCCGCCTTCTCCGCCGCGATCAGTTCCACCCGGTCGCCCAGATAGGCCTGGTGGTCGAGCGAGATCGGCATGATCACCGATACCGCCGGCTTCTCGACGACGTTCGTCGCATCGTAGCGGCCGCCGAGGCCAACCTCGATGATCGCAACGTCAGCCGGATGCTCGGAGAAAAGCAGGAAGGTGACTGCCGTCAGGATCTCGAACACCGTGATCTTCTGGCCGCCATTGGCCTCTGCCACCCGCCGGACGGCATCGGCCAGGACCGGATCGGAAACGTAGGCGCCGCGCCCGTCCTTGCGGCCGAGGCGATAGCGCTCGTGCCAGTTGACGAGATGAGGAGAGGTGTGGACGTGGACCGAAAGGCCGGACGCCTCGAGGATGGCGCGGCTGAAGGCCGTCACCGAACCCTTGCCGTTGGTGCCGGCGACATGGATGACCGGCGGAAGGCGCTTGTGCGGATCACCGAGCGCGGACAGCAGCCGCGTGATGCGGTCCAGCGAAAGATCGTAACCCTTCGGATGCAGAGAAAGGAGCTTTTCGATCTCCCGCCCCGCCTCTGAGGTACCGGCCGTCTCCACCACGCCGCCCCGCCTGCGCGCGGTTCAGGCGCTGGCGGCGATGGCGACGACGCCAGCCGCCTTGGTGGTTTCGGTCACCGGCTTCTTGGTGAGGATCCGCAGCAGCCGTGCCAGCGTACCGGGAATGTCGTGGCGCTTGACGACCATATCGACCATGCCGTGCTCAAGAAGGTACTCGGAGGTCTGGAAGCCCTCGGGCAGTTTCTCGCGGATCGTCTGCTCGATGACGCGCTTGCCGGCAAAGCAGATTTCGGCGCCCGGTTCTGCCAGATGGATGTCGCCCAGCATGGCATAGGAAGCCGTCACGCCGCCGGTTGTCGGATTGGTCAGGACGACGACATAGGGCTGGCCCGCTTCCTTCAGCATCTCGACGGCGACGGTGGTGCGCGGAAGCTGCATCAGCGACAGGATGCCTTCCTGCATGCGGGCGCCGCCGGAGGCCGGGAACATGACCAGCGGGCACTTCTCGGAGATGGCGCGCTCGAAAGCCTTGACGATCGCCTCGCCGGCGGCGATGCCAAGCGACCCGCCCATGAAACCGAATTCGTGTACGACCGCGACGAGCTTGACGCCGCGCACCTTGCCGACGCCGGCGAGGATCGTGTCCTCCTGCTCGGTCTTGATGCGGCTGTCCTTCAGGCGGTCGATATACTTCTTGGAATCCCGGAACTTCAGCGGGTCCTGCGCGACCTTGGGCTGTGGCAGCGCCTCGAACGCGCCGTCATCGAACAGATCCTTGAGCCGGGCCTTCGCCGGCATCTTCATGTGATAGCCGGAAGCCGGAATGACCCACTTGTTCTCTTCCAGGTCGCGGTGGAAGACCATCTCGCCCGTTTCAGGGCACTTGATCCAGAGGTTCTCGGGAACCTCCCTGCGACCCAGCATCGAATTGATCTTCGGCCGAACGTAGTTTGTGATCCAGTTCACTGAAGCTACTCCTGAATTTTTCGCCCCTATGTGGGGTTTTATTCCGCTGCCGCAACCCGGGCGCCGCGAACGCCGAGCGCAAGGCTGCGCACCAGCGCCTCGACGCCGGCCACGGTCGCCTCCGTGGCGGCGCCGTCTGCCGTTAGGCTGGAAGCGATCTGGTTGACGATGGCGCTGCCGACGACCACGCCGTCCGCGGACGCGCCGATGGCACGCGCCTGCTCCGCCGTCTTGACGCCGAAGCCGACGCAGACCGGAAGCGCCGTGTGGTCCTTGATGCGCCGGACGGCGCCGCCGATCAAGGACGGATCCGGCAGGGCAGAACCGGTGATGCCGTTCATCGAGACGTAGTAGACGAAGCCGGAGGTATTCTCCAGCACGGCCGGCAGCCGCTTGGCATCCGTCGTCGGCGTCGCAAGGCGGATGAAGTTGATGCCGCGGCTCAGTGCCGGAATGCAGAGCTCGTCATCCATCTCGGGCGGCAGGTCGACGACGATCAGGCCGTCGATGCCCGCCTCCAGCGCATCCTCGATAAAGCGGTCGACGCCGTAGATGTAGATCGGGTTGTAGTAGCCCATCAGCACGATCGGCGTGTCTGCGTCCTCGAGCCGGAAGTCGCGCGCCATCTGGATGGTCTTGGACAGCGTCTGGCCGCCCTTAAGCGATCGCTGCCCGGCCACCTGGATGGCCGGTCCGTCGGCCATCGGATCGGAAAACGGCATGCCAAGCTCGATGATGTCGGAGCCGGCCTTCGGCAGCGCCTTCATGATGGCGAGCGAAGAGGCATAGTCCGGATCGCCGCCCATGAAATAGGTGACGAGGGCCGGGCGTCCTTCGGCTGCGAGAGCGGCGAAACGTCTGTCCATGCGGGCGGTCATCTTAGAGCTCCATGCCGAGGATCTTGCCGACGGTGAAGATATCCTTGTCGCCGCGGCCGGAGAGGTTCATCAGGATGATTTCGTCCTTTCCCATCGTTGGCGCGCGCTTGATCACCTCGGCCAGCGCGTGGCTGGGCTCCAGGGCGGGAATGATGCCCTCGATGCGGGTGAGCAGCTGGAACGCCTCCAGCGCCTCGTGATCCATGATCGGAACATATTCCGCACGGCCGATGTCGTTCAGCCAGGAATGCTCCGGGCCGATGCCGGGATAGTCCAGACCCGCCGAGATCGAGTGGCCTTCCTTGATCTGTCCGTCGCCGTCCTGAAGCAGGTAGGTGCGGTTGCCGTGAAGCACGCCCGGCGAGCCTGCGGTGATCGAGGCACAGTGCTCGTCGCCATCCAGCCCCTTGCCCCCGGCTTCGACACCGACGATCCTGACGTCCTTGTCGTCCAGGAACGGATGGAAGATGCCGATCGCGTTCGACCCCCCGCCGACCGCGGCGATGACGACGTCGGGCAGCCGGCCTTCCGCCTTGAGGATCTGCTCGCGGGCCTCGCGGCCGATCACCGCCTGGAAGTCGCGGACCATCTCCGGATAGGGGTGCGGGCCGGCGGCGGTGCCGATCAGATAATAGGTGTCCTCGACATTGGTCACCCAGTCGCGCAACGCCTCGTTCATCGCGTCCTTCAGCGTGCCGTGGCCGGCGGTCACCGGCTTCACCTCGGCGCCGAGCAGCTTCATCCGGAAGACGTTCGGCGCCTGCCGTTCGACGTCGGTGGCGCCCATGTAGACGACGCAGGGCAGGCCGAAGCGTGCGGCCACCGTGGCCGAGGCCACGCCATGCTGGCCGGCGCCGGTTTCGGCGATGATGCGCGTCTTGCCCATCCGCTTGGCAAGCAGGATCTGGCCGATGCAGTTGTTGATCTTGTGGGAACCGGTGTGGTTCAACTCCTCGCGCTTGAAGTAGATCTTCGCGCCACCGAGATGCTCCGTCAGGCGTTCGGCGAAATAGAGCGGCGAGGGCCGGCCGATATAGTGCGTGCCGAGATCGGCCAGCTCCTTCTGGAATTCCGGATCGGTCTTCGCTTCGTTCCACTTGTCCTGCAGTTCCAGGATCAGCGGCATCAGCGTCTCGGCGACGAAGCGGCCGCCATAAATCCCGAAACGTCCGTCCTCGTCGGGACCGCCGCGAAACGAATTCAGAAAGGGTGACTGGTTCACATCCTGCTCCTTGCGGCAACGGCCCGACCGGTCGCCCGCCGCAACGCCTCGAAAAACTCTTCCATCCTGCCGAGGTCCTTGACGCCCGGCGCGCTTTCCACGCCGGACGACACATCGACGCCGGGCGCCCGCGTCACCGTGACCGCCTCTTCGACATTGTCCTTGTTCAAACCACCGGAAAGCATGTAATCGACGCTGCCGTCAAGCGCATCCATCAGCGACCAGTCGAAGGAAACGCCGTTGCCGCCGGGCAATTGCGAGCCGGCGGGCGGCTTGGCGTCGAACAGGAAACGGTCGGCGATGCCGACATAGGCATCGACCTTGTCGAGGTCCGCGGCCTCCCGGACCGAGAAGGCCTTGATCACCGGCAGGCCATAGACCGCCTTGATCGTCAGCACGCGCTCGGGGCTTTCCTTGCCGTGAAGCTGGAGCATGTCGGGGCGCAGAAGCGAAACGATCTCATCGAGTTCGTCATTGTCCGCATCGACGGTGACGGCGACGATCTTCGCACGGCCCCTGGCGAGATCCGCGAGCCCGGCGGCATCGGCCGGCTCGATGTTGCGCGGGCTCTTTTCGAAGAAGATGAAGCCGACATGCGTGGCGCCGAGATCGACGGCGCGCAGCACGGCTTCCGGCGTCTTCAGGCCGCAGATCTTGATGTCGATGCTGTTGGTGGCAGTGCTTTCCATGGCCACGGAACTCGCATGAAACGGCCGCAGAGTCGAGGACATTTGCGCGCCCGCGGCGGAACGTCAGTCGAAGTCGAGGGCGTGCAGCATCGTGCCGTTCCGCTTCAACCAGCGCTTGGCCTCTTCCACCCTCGGGCACAACTCGCGGCAGAGGCTCCAGAAGTCCGGGCCGTGGTTCATCTCGCGCAGATGCGCGACCTCGTGGGCCACCAGATAGTCTAGCACGAAGGGCGGCGCCATGACGATGCGCCAGGAGAAGCTGAGCGCGCCATCGGCCGAGCACGATCCCCAGCGGCTGCGGGTATCGCGCAGCGTCATCGAGCGAACCTTACGGCCGACTTTGGGAGCATGGAAGGCGACACGATCCTGAAGATCCTTGCGGGCCTCCTTCTTCAGATAGTCGCGGATGCGGCGCGGCACATGCTCGCTCTCGCCGCTGACCCGCAGGACCGCTTCGCCGTCGACCGTCACCGCCTCCGTCAACCCACGCAGCATGCCGGTTTCCTCGATGCGGTGGGCGACGCCGCGGATGAAGATGTGATGGCCGTCGGCCAGGGCGCTGCGGCTGGAGAAGCGCGCGAGCTTGGTCATCAGCCAGGCATGGTGGCGATCGAGGAAATCCCGGATCTCGCGCTCGGGCAGGCCGGTGGGAACCGTCATCTTCAGCGCCCGGCCACCGGGTTCGATCCGCAGGGTCAGCCGCGTCGCCTGCGCATTTCGACGGATCGTCAGGGGGACGGACCGGCCGTTCACCTCGACCGCCCGCAGTTCCGGCGGCGGGGTGCGCAATGCACGACGGGGCTTCAGGATCGAGGAGAACATCGCGCTCCTTCATAGCCGATTCGCGCGGCCTTTGAACCAAGCAAAAACCGGCGCCACAGGGACGCCGGCCATGACATTCAGGACATTCGAGCCACTCAGACCGCCGGGAAACCCGGCACCGTGCCGCCATTGCCGGAACGGCGCTCGCGCATGAAGCGATCGAACTCCTCCTTGTCCTTTGCCTTGCGCAGTTCGCGCATATAGGCGTCGAACTCGTCGCGCATCTCGTCGAGCTTGCGGCGCTCTTCCTCGATGCGGCTCAGTTCGGATTCGCGCCATTCGTCGAAAGCGACGTTGCCCGTTCCGAAGCCCGGACCGCGGAAACCGCGGCGGCGCCCGCGGCAGGCGGCGAAGAATCCGTCCGCCGTGTCGTTTGCGTCCTTCTTGAAGGTCTTGAGGCGCTCACCGAAAACGATGTAGGCGAGCATGGCCAGGCCGAGGGGCCAGAAGACCATAAACCCCAGCACCATCAGCGCGACGGTCGCAGGCGTCCAATCCGGACGCAGCAATGCAGACTGGTTCATTTGCAATCTTCCTCACATTCGCCGGAACGCCACCGTGGCGACCGATGATTTCGATGTGGTAAGATCATGAACACGCTTCAAGGCAATGCCCGGCAGAATCGGGCAAGCCCATGAAAGCCCCACAGGAATTCGAACGACCGACTACCTGCCGCCGGCCTTGCCGCCCTTGATGACGCGCGGCACCGGCCGCTTTTCCCGCCGGTTCGCCTCGATGAAGGAAACGATGCGGGGCGCGATCTCGCGCCGGAAGCGCGAGCCGTTGAAGACGCCGTAGTGGCCGACGTCGGGCTGCATGTAATGCATGCGGCGGTCGTCTGGGATGTTGGGACAGATCGTCTGTGCCGCCTTCGTCTGGCCGACGCCGGAAATATCGTCGTTTTCGCCTTCGACCGTGAGCAACGCCACGCTGCGGATCGCACCCGTGTCGACGCGGCGCGAGCGGTGCATCATCTCGCCCTTCGGCAGGGCGTGCCTCATGAACACGGTCTCGACCGTCTGCAGGTAGAACTCGGCCGTCATGTCCATCACGGCGAGGTATTCGTCGTAGAAGTCGCGGTGTTTCTCGGCGGCGTCGCCATCGTTCTTGACGAGATGTTCGAAGAATTCCTTGTGGGCGATCAGATGGCGATCGAGGTTCATCGACATGAAGCCGGACAATTGCAGGAAGCCGGGATAGACCAGGCGCATGAAGCCCGGCTGCGGCCACGGCACCGGCATGATGACATTGTCGCGGAACCATTCGATCGGCCGTTCCTCGGCCAGCCTGTTGACGGCCGTCGGATTGACGCGCGTATCGATCGGCCCACCCATCAGCGTCATCGAGGCCGGCGCCAGGGGGTCGCCGTCTTCCTCCATCACCGCGACGGCGGCAAGCACGGGCACCGACGGCTGGCAAACCGCAATCACATGGGTATCAGGCCCGAGCGCGTGCAGCATTTCGATGACATAGTCGATGAAGTCGTCGAGATCGAACGAACCGTCCGAGAGCGGCACCATGCGGGCGTCGATCCAGTCGGTAATATAGATCTCGGCATGCGGCAGGAGGGTCTCGACGGTTCCACGCAGGAGCGTCGCGTAGTGGCCCGACATCGGCGCCACCATCAGGATCTTCGGATCGGCCCGATGCCCGCCGGGCAGCGTGCGCTCGAAATGGACGAGGTTGCAGAACGGGCGCTGCCAGACGACCTTTTCGCGCACCGACACGGGCTGGCCGTCGACGATGGTGGTGTCGAGACCGAAAGCCGGCTTGCCGTAGCGCCGCGTCACGCGCTCCAGCACTTCCAGCCCAGCCGCCATGGTCCGGCCGAAACAGGTATGCGAAAGCGGATTGAGGGGGTTGCTGTAGGCGAGCCGCATGTGATCGGCGACAGCGCGCCAGGGCGCCATCATCGCATGGTTCAGTTCATAGAGCTGATAATACATGGGAAGAATTCCCTGTCGTTCCCTGAGCACGTCCAGGCCCGGGTGACATCCTGCCCTACATGCAATTGCGAACAGGGTATCACGTTTTCGTTGCGGTGCAACGGAGCAGGCGCCCACCGATCCGATCTGCAGGAGCGCGAGACCGCCCGATTCTCAAGCGGTCCACCCTCCGTCGACCACATAGGCCTGGCCGGTCGTATAGGTCGCCCCGGCCAGATAGACGGCGAGTTCGGCGATTTCCTCCGGCGTTCCGAGCCGTCCCATCGGCTGCCGTGCGATGAAGGCGGCCCGTGCCGCCTCGTAGTCGCCGCCGGCGCGCATGCGCTCCTGCAGCGACGGGCTTTCCACCGTGCCCGGGCAGATCGCGTTGCAGCGCACACCCTGGGCGACGTAGTCGGCGGCGATCGATTTCGTCAGGCCGATCACGGCCGCCTTGGTGACCGAATAGGCGAAGCGGTTCGGAACGCCCTTCACGCTGCTTGCGACCGAGGCCATGTTGACGATCGCGCCGCCGCCGCGCGCGAGCATGCCGGGCAGGAAGGCGCGGGCCGTGCGCACCATTGCGCGGACGTTGAGGTCCCAGGCGAACGCCAGGTCCTCGTCGCTCGTCTCCAGGACGGTGCCGCCATGCACGACGCCTGCGCAATTGAACAGGATGTCGACCGGACCGATCCCGGCTGCGGCGTCCTTCACCGCCTGGTCGGAAAGGACGTCGAGAAGGCGGGTTTCGATACCCTCGGCGGCGAGAGCCTCGAGCGCCGGCGCGTTGATGTCGGTGGCGATCACCCTGGCGCCGGCTCGCCTGTAGGCGAGCGCGGAGGCGCGGCCTATCCCCTGTCCCGCCGCCGTCACCAGCGCTGTCTTTCCACCCAGATCCTGGCTCATTGTCTTTTCCTCGTCACTTGATCGATGCAGGCCGAACGATGATGGATGCGCAAGGCGTCAGCGCGCAACCCTCACCACGGCCTTTATAAGTCCGTCCTTCGTCGTCGCCCAGCGTGCGAGGTCCGCCGGAACGGCCTCGAGCGTGGTGCGATGCGTCACCAGCGCCTCGACCGGAACATGGCCCGCCTCGATAGAGGCCACCACATGGCGGAAATCCTCGGCGGTGGCGTTGCGGCTGCCGACCAGCGTCATCTCCCGCTTGTGGAACTCGGGATCGGCGAAGCGGATGTCGTCCTTCACGACGCTGACATAGACGAGCGTGCCGCCGTGGGCAACATAGGCAAAGGCCGCCTCCATCGACCTGGCATAGCCTGTCGCATCGAACACGACGTCGAAACCCTCGGCATCGGTGATCTCCGCAAGGGCCGAGGCCATGTTTGCGTCCGCCACGACACCGCGGTCGAAGCCGAGCCTGTCGCGCGCCATGGCAAGCCGCTCGGCGGAGGTATCGAGCAAGGTGACGTCGTGGCCGGCAATGCGGGAGAAGAGTGCCGTTCCGAGCCCGATCGGACCGGCACCGATCACCAGCGACCGCGATCCCTTCGGCGTTTGCGCCCGACGGACGGCATGGGCGCCGATAGCAAGGAACTCCACGGTGGCGGCCGCCTCCAGCGACAGATTGCCGGCCGGGTAGAGGTTGGTGGCAGGTACTGCAATCTCGTCGCAGAAGGCGCCGTCGGTGTGCACCCCCAGCACCTTGATCGCCACGCAGCAGTTGGGCTTGCCCTTGCGGCAGGCCACGCAGGAGCCGCAGGAGATGTAGGGGTTGACGATCACCGGCTGGCCGGCCGCCAGGCCGGATCCTGCGGGCGCCTCCAGGACGGTGGCGGAGACCTCGTGGCCCATGACGCGCGGATATTCGAGGAAGGGGTGCTTGCCCTCGAAGATATGATAGTCGGTGCCGCAGATCCCGACATGGCTCACGGCGATACGGACCCAGCCTTCGGGGATGGCGGAGGGGGACGGTCGTTCCACGAGTTCGAGCCGCCCCGGCTCCTGGCAGACGATGGTGCGCATTTCGCAATTCTCCCGGCCGTCAGCGGCTTCCGCGGCGGCGAAGCTGATCGAAATAGACGATGACGATGATCAGCAGGCCGGTGATGATACGCTGCCAGAACGAATTGACGTTCAAAAGGTTCGCACCGTTATTGATCGTCGCCAGGATGAAGGCGCCGATCAGGGGACCATGGACCGAACCGACGGCGCCGAAGAGGCTGGTGCCACCGATCACCGACGAGGCGATTGCCTGCAGTTCCCAGCCTTCGGCCTGGGTGGCGTTGCCGATGCCGATGCGCGAGGCGAGCAGCACACCGACGAAGGCGGCGCATGTGGCCGACAGGATGTAGGCCATGTAGATCGTGCGATTGACGTTCACGCCCGACAGGCGGGCCGCCTCGCTGTTGGAGCCGACCGCAAAGAGATAGCGGCCCCAGCGGCTGAGATGGAGAAACACATAGGCCGGCACCGCGACCAGGATCACCATCCAGAACAGGCTCGGGATGCCGAGGAAATCGGCGCGGGCGAAGTTGGTGAAGCCTTCGTTGTTGATCGAGATCGTCGAACCGTTGGTGATCAGCAGGCCGACCCCACGCAGGGACGTCAACGTCGCCAGCGTTATGATGAACGGCGGCAGCCCCATGCGGACGATGCCGAAGCCATGGAAGGCGCCGATGGCGACACCCATCAGGAGCGTGATCGCCATTGCGATCCAGAGCGGTACGCCGGCCTGCAGGAGCCAGGCGAGAATGACGGTGGAGAAGCCGACGATCGCGCCGACGGAGAGATCGATGCCGGCGGTGATGATGACGAAGGTCTGGCCGACGGCGAGGATCGCCGTCATCGCGCCCTGCCGCAACAGGTTGGAAATGTTCAGCGGTGTCCAGAAGCTGACGGTGACGATGCCGAGTGCGATCCAGAGCGCGAGCAGCAGGCCGATCAGCGTCAGACTGAAGAGAATGTTCATCCCGCGCCGCGGGGCGGCCGCCGGGCTCTCCGTTGTGGTGATGGTCATGCGTGCTTCTCCCGCATCAATCTCAATTCTGGCTCAGACGCCTATGGCCTCGCCGAGCACGTCCTCATGGGTCGCGGCATGGAAATCATGGCTGCCGACGAGCCTGCCGCCCCGGAACACGTGCAGCCTGTCGGCAAGCTCGTAGACTTCCGGCAGGTAGGAGGAGATGAGGATGATGCCGGCCCCCTCCTTTAGAAGTTTTGCAAAGAGCCGGTAGATCTCCGCCTTGGTGCCGACGTCGACGCCGACGGTCGGCTCGTCGAAGATGAACAGCTTGGCGCCGTGGCTCAGCCACTTGCCGATGACGATCTTCTGCTGGTTTCCGCCGGACATCGACGACGCCGGCACGCGCCGGCTCGGGGTCTTGATCGCGAGATCGCGGATCTGCCTGTCGGCATTCGCCGCCTCCTCGGCCCGGCCGATCACGGGGCCGCGGCTCAGCCGCCCGAAGACCGGCAGGTTGATGTTGAGGCCGATCGGCAGGTTGAGGCAAAGGCCCTGGTCGCGCCGGCTTTCCGGAGCGAGCGCGATACCAAGCTCCATCGCGTCGCGCTCGTTTCGGATCTTCACCTTGCGGCCCATCCAGTGCACTTCGCCCGCCGACAACGGCTGGCGTCCGTAGAGACCGAGAGCGAACTCGCTGCGACCGGCGCCGATCAGCCCGTAAAGGCCGACGATCTCACCGGCCCGCACGGTCAACGAGACGTCTTCGAAGCCCGGCCCGGTCAGCCCGCGCGCCTCCAGGATCGGCGCGCCGATCGCAATGTCTTCCTTGTGGTAGATCTGTTCGATCGAGCGATTGATCATCAGCGCAATCAGTTCGCTCTCGTTGGTCTCGCCGATCGCCCGCGTGCCGACATGGGTTCCGTCGCGCAGGACCGAGACGCGGTCGGCGAGCTCAAACACCTCCTCCATCCGGTGGCTGATGTAGACGATCGTCACGCCCTCGCTCTGCAGGCGGCGGATCAGCTTGAACAACTGGGCGGATTCCTGTCGCGTCAGGTAGGCGGTCGGCTCGTCGAAGATGAGGAATTGGGTGCCGCGCATCGCTGCGCGCGCGGTGGCGACAAGCTGCTGCTGGCCAATGGTCAGAGATCCGAGTTCAGCTGCCGCCGGGAGATAGAAGCCGAGATCGTCGAGGACGGACTGCGCCATCTTCTCCATCTGCCTCTTGCGCATCAGCCCGTGCCGCTCGACTTCGTCGCCGAGGAAGAGATTGGCCGCGACCGACAAATGCGGGCAGAGGACCACCTCCTGATGCACGGCGTTGATGCCGCGCGCGATCGCCTCGTTGGGGGTGGAAAGGGCGACCGGGTGACCGCACCAGAGAACCTCGCCGGCCGTCCGCGTGATGACGCCGGTCAGAAGCTTGATGAGGGTCGACTTGCCGGCGCCGTTTTCACCGACGATGGCGTGGATCTCGCCCGCCAGAAAGGTGATCGTCGCCGGCTTCAATGCCTGAACGTAGCCGTAGTTCTTCTGAAGGCCCTTCAATTCCAGGATCGGCGTGCCGGCCGGCACGCGGCTGCCTTCCGTCAGAAGGGCGCTGGCCTCGTCGTGGCGATGCGCAATTTCCTCCAGCCGGGTCATGGTGCTCTCCTCCTGCTTGCGGCCCTCCGGATCGCCCGGCGAAAGCGCCGGACAGTTCCGCGATCAAAATTGCAGGCCGCGCCGGCGGAAGACCGGCGCGGCCGTCCTTGGGTCAGTTGACCTTCGGATTGATGAGCGCGTCGATCTTCGGCTCGCTCATGTTGGCCTTCGTCACCAGGTTGGCGCCGGTGTCGACGTTTGCCTCGACCTTCTCGCCCTTGGAGACCGCCAGTGCCGTCTTCACGCCGTCGTAACCCATGCGATAGGGATCCTGCACGACGAGGCCGGCAAGCGCGCCGTCCTTGAGGAAGCCGATCGTCTTGTCGTCGCTGTCGAAGCCGATCACCTTAATCTTGTCGCCGAGATTGTTCTCGGAAATCGCCTGGCCGACGCCCTGCGCCATGATCAGGTTGGAGGCAAAGACTCCGACGAGGTTCGGATTGGCGGTGATGAGGTCGGTCATCATGTTGAGGCCGGTCGTGGCCTGGCCGTCGGCATACTTGTCGGCGATGACCTTCAGGCCCGGATACTTCGTCTTTACCTGGTCGAGGAAGCCCTCGCGGCGCTGCTCGAGCGAGCCGGCGCCGGGCAGGCTGGTGATGATCGCAATTTCGCCCTCTTCCTTGCCGGTAGCCTCCTTGATGGCGGCGGCCAGACCGTCGGCGGCAATGCGGCCGCCCTGGACGTTGTCCGTCGTCAGGAACGAAGAGAAGGCCTTCGAGTCGGCGCCGGAATCGATGCCGATGACCGGAACGGACTTGGCGGCCTCGTCGATCGGCTTGCCGAGCGCCTTGAATTCGGTCGGCGAGATGACGACGGCGGCCGGCTTGCCGGCGACGGCGTTCTCGAGAATGCTAATCTGGCCGTTGACGTCGGCCTCGGACTGGGCGCCGAGTTCCGGTACGTTCACGCCGAGATCCTTGCCGGCGGCGCGGGCACCGGCCAGAACGATCTGCCAGTAGAACGAAGTGGTGTCCTTCACGACGATCGGGATGGTGACGTCCTGCGCGAACGAGGCGGCGGGCGCCATCGTCGCAAACACGGCTGCACCGGCCAGCGCGGTGAATGCGCGTCGCGACAGAAGCTGCTTGGCAATGCTCATCGGGGTTCTCCTCTCAGGGTGCGTTCTCCTCCAGTGAAACCGAACCGCTGAACGCAAGCGGACGATTCTTATCGATAAAGTACATTTTTGCCCGCAGCCGACCCGGAAGGACCTAGCCACAAGCTCCCTTCGTCACGGACCATCGCGCTGTCGCACAAGGGCCCGGACCGGGTCTGCTATCGATTTTTCCTCCCTTGCGCCGTCACCAGCCTCCACGGTGACATGCGGCATCGACATTCAGGCGATGCTCAATTGAAACAATAATTCCGCAATACTGTCAACATGGAATGTTCATTCCATTTAGCATTCCGACCGCGGTCGCTCACACCGTGTAGACTTCGTGCGGATGGAGCACGCCCTTCTTCAGAATGATGTTGCCATAGAGCCGGAACTCGGTCGTGGCGATGATGTAGGCGGCCTTTCGCGTCATCTCGTAGAAGGCGAAGCGTTCGACCGAGCGGACGGTGAAATCGCCGGCCAGACGGTTGACGATGTTCTGGAATTCGACGCAGACCGGCGGCACCGCATCCGGATCGCCGACGACCTGCATCCGCCAGGCGACGTCCGGTACGAAGGTATCGAGTGGCATGTGGGCGAGCACGGCCTCGGTCATTGCGAGCGCGTCGACGCCGTCGGCGCGGATGACCTTCGGTCCCATCGAATGGGCCGGGAAGTTCGCGTCCACGATGGCGATGTCGTCCCCGTGTCCCATCGACTGCAACGCATGCAGGAGATCGGGGCCGAGCAGGGGGTGAATGCCTTTCAACATGCGTATGCTCCTGAATATCTTTCAACCTTCCGGCAAACCTATTGCCGAACCGCCTCGGTTCCGAGCGGAGGAGCGACAAGAGTATGAGCCTCGGCTTCCATGTAAAGGGCTTGCGGAACCGTAATCCGGGTGAGTTCGGCATTCCGGTGCAGGCTCGACGGCTTGGCCGTGCCTAGAAGCACCGAGGCGACCGCCGGATGCCGCAACGGAAACTGCATGGCGGCTGCAGCAAGCGGCACGCCGTTGAGGCTCGCCAGTTCCTCAAGGGCGCGCACGCGCGCCACGACCTCGTCATTGGCGGGCATATAGTCGAAATGCGCGCCGGGGACCGCGCCGGTCGCCAGAATGCCGGAGTTGAACACGCCGCCGACCACCAGCGACGTCGTCCGTTCCTGGCAGAGCGGGAGAAGTTCCTCGACCGCGGAACGATCCAGCAGCGTGTATCGTCCGGCCAGCAGGATGCAGTCGATCGGCGCGCGCTTCATGACTTCGAGGCAGACGGGCACCTCGTTCACGCCGAGGCCATAGGCCCTGATGGTGCCGGACGCCTTCAGTTCCTCGAGCGCTTTCAGCCCGGAATCCATCAGCGCCTTGAAATGCACCGCATTGCGCTCGGCGCCGTGGGTATAGACGCCGATGTCGTGGACGTAGAGGATGTCGATGCGGTTCAGGCCGAGCCGCGTATAGCTCAGTTCCAGCGAGCGCATGATGCCGTCGTAGCTGTAGTCATAGCGCACGTCGAAGGGCAGAGGATCGACGTAGCCGTAGTCCGTCGGCACCTTGTCGTCGTCCACCGGAAACATGATCCGGCCAACCTTGGTGGAGAGCACCCACTCGCCCTTCGGCTTGCCGCGGAGGAAATCGCCCGTCGCACGCTCGGCAAGGCCGAAGCCGTACCAGGGCGCCGTATCGAAATAGCGCATGCCCTCGGCCCACGCCGCCTCCAGCGTTGCGATCGCGGTGTCGCGCGGGCAGGGACGGTAGAGGCCGCCGAGTGCGGCCGTTCCGAAACTGTACTCGCCCACGGCGAGGCCCGTCGTCCCGATAGTTCGTGTCCGCATCGCTTCCTCCCGCCGCGCGCTACCCCCTCACTCCCAGGTTGCACGCAGAACAATCCGACTTCTGTCTTTTATCTACAATAGACAGATCAAGGTCAATGGCTATTATGGGTAACGGGAGGATCACATCGCAGGGACCGGCTTCAGTATGGCCGGAGGACGAGCACTGCACGACCGTCCAGGCGCTGGAAAATCCGGTCGCCACCGCCTAAACGAGCAGATATCAATCCGATCGATCGACGAGAGCCATGGCCAAGCAGAATACCGTCTTCAAGGATGCCTTCAACCGTTGCCTCGTTCTCCTTGAGACGAGCAGCACGCTTGCGTCCGAACCGGAGCTCGGCAACACGCTGGGGGTCAGCCGCACGACGGTCCGGGCGATCCTGACGCGTCTGGAGGAGATCGGGCTGATCGAATGGTCGAAGCGCCGCAAGGTCGTGCTTCGCAAGCCCGTTGCGGCAGATTACTTCCCGACCGAGGAAACCGATTCGCTGTCGGAGATCATCGAGCGGAGCTTCATGCGCCGGATTCTTGCCGGCGGCGCCGAGCCCGGCATGCAGATCAACGAGCTGGAGCTTGCCCGCGAGATCGGCACCGGCACCACGAGCGTACGGGAATTCCTCATCCGGTTCAGCCGTTTCGGACTGATCGAGAAACGTCCGAACAGCCACTGGGTTCTCAAGGGGTTCACGCCGGAATTCGCTCTGGAGCTCACCGAGGTGCGCGAAATGTTCGAGCTGCGCTCGGCCGCCGCGTTCGCCCACCTGCAGGACGACCATCCCGCATGGGCGGAACTGGACTCGATCGCAGCCCTCCACCGCGAGATCCTGGCCGATGTCGACAACCGGTATCGGGAGTTCTCCGAACTGGACGAGCGGTTTCACCTGCTCGTGCACCGGGCCTCGCGCAACCGCTTCATCATCGATTTCTACGACATCATCGCCATCGTCTTCCACTATCACTACCAGTGGAACAAGACGAATGCGCGCCAGCGGAATGCGCGGGCGATGGAGGAGCACCTGGTCTATATCGAAGCACTGAAATCCCGCGATCCCGCGCGGATCGAGAATGCCTGCCGGCAGCACCTGAAATCGGCCCGCGAGACCCTGCTGCAATCCACCAACTGAGCCGAGCCTCCCGGGCGAAGAGCCCCTCAGTAACCGCCACCCTTCTGGTCCGTCGTACCCGGCAGGCCGAGGAAAGTGCGGCGCAGGCCGTCGATCGACCGCACCAGGCAGTTGACGTCGGTGCCGATCGCCATGAAGTCGGCCCCCATCGCCCGGTATTCGTGCGCCTGGTCGACCGCCACCGTCATGATCCCGCGCGCCTTACCGTGCCGGTGGATGCGCTGGAAAGCGTCGCGGATCGCCTCCTGCACGGCCGCGGCGGACGGCTGGCCGAGATAGCCCATGTCCGCGGCCAGGTCGGAGGGGCCGATGAAAACGCCGTCGACACCCTCGACGGCGGCGATGTCGTCAAGCGCCTCGAGGCCGGCGCGGCTTTCCACCTGCACGATCAGGCAGATCTCTTCGTCGGCCGTGGCGAGGTAATCGGGTATCCGGTTGAAATCGCTGGCGCGCCCAAGCCCGGCGCCGACGCCGCGCATGCCGCGGGGTGGATAGCGCACGGCCCTGACCAGCGCGGCCGCCTGCTCGGCGGTTTCGACCATGGGGACCAGGAAGGTCTGCGTGCCGAGGTCAAGCAGTTGTTTCAGCAGCCATGCCTCGCCCATCGGCGGCCGGACGATCGGGTGGCTCGCGCTGCCGCGCAGGGCACCGAGTTGCGCGCCGATCAGCGGCATGTCGCTCGGCCCGTGCTCCCCGTCGATCAGCAGCCAGTCATAGCCGCTGCCGGCGGCGATCTCCGCGGCGTAGGCGCTGCCCAGCGCCACCCACAGGCCGAGCTGGAACCGTCCTTCGCGGAGCGCAGCCTTGAACGGATTGATGGGAGCGGGCATGGCGCAGATCCTCTTCGAATGCAACGAGATCAATGACCATCGGCCGACGACGGGCCGGCCGATGGGGCGTTCATCAGCCGATGCCGCCGAGGCAGACGTACTTCATCTCGGTAAATTCCTCGATGCCGTACTTCGAGCCTTCCCGGCCGAGGCCCGACAGCTTGACGCCGCCGAACGGCGCTTCCGCCGTAGAGATCAGCCCGGTATTGACGCCGACCATGCCGTATTCCAGCGCCTCGGCGACGCGGAAGACGCGCGCCAGATCCTTGGCGTAGAAATAGGAGGCGAGCCCGAATTCGGTATCGTTCGCCTGGGCAATGACGTCCGCCTCGTCCCTGAAGCGGAAGACGGGCGCCACCGGCCCGAACGTCTCCTCGCGCGCCACCGCCATTTCGGAGGTCACGCCGGTGATGACGGTCGCCTCGTAGAAGGTGCCTCCGAGTGCGTGGCGCTTGCCGCCCTGGACAACGCGTCCGCCCTTGCTGAGCGCATCGGACACGTGCTCCTCGACCTTGGCGAGCGCCGCCTCGTCGATCAGCGGGCCGAGAATGACGCC
This sequence comes from Rhizobium sp. TRM96647, assembly GCF_025780115.1. NCBI lineage: Bacteria > Pseudomonadati > Pseudomonadota > Alphaproteobacteria > Hyphomicrobiales > Rhizobiaceae > Rhizobium > Rhizobium sp. TRM96647. The sequence goes on along the minus strand of NZ_JAOXHF010000001.1, from coordinate 589,129 downwards.
CTCGTCGAAGCCGTTTCCGGTCTTGAGTTTGGAGACCGCGGCCGCCAGCTTTTCGGAGAAGGCCTCATAGACACCCTCCTGCGCGTAGATGCGATTGGCGCAGACGCAGGTCTGGCCGTTGTTGCGGAACTTGGCGATCAGCGCGCCCTCGACAGCTGCATCGAGGTCGGCGTCGTCGAAGACGATGAAGGGTGCGTTGCCGCCGAGCTCGAGCCCCAGTTTCTTGATCGTCGGCGCGCTCTGCCTGTAGAGCTCGGCACCGACCTCGGTCGAGCCGGTGAAGGTGAGCTTGCGAACCGTCGGGTTTGCCGTCATCTCCGCACCGATCTCCCTGGCGGATCCGGTGATGACGCTGAACAGCCCCGGCGGCAGGCCGGCCCGCTCGGCAAGGACGGCGATCGCGATGGCGGAGAACGGCGTTTGCGAAGCCGGCTTCAGAACCATGGCGCAGCCGGCGGCGAAGGCCGGACCGGCCTTGCGGGTGATCATGGCATTGGGGAAGTTCCACGGGGTGATCGCGGCAACCACGCCGATCGGCTGCTTCATCACCAGGATGCGCTTGTCCTTCTGGTGACCGGGCACGATGTCGCCGTAGAGGCGGCGCGCTTCCTCGGCGAACCATTCGATGAAGCTTGCGCCATAGGCGATTTCGCCCTTGGCCTCGGCCAGCGGCTTGCCCTGCTCCAGGGTGAGGATGCGGCCGAGGTCGTCCTGATTGGCCATCATCAGTTCGAACCACTTGCGCAGGATCGCGGAACGCTCCTTGGCCGTCTGTGCGGCCCATTCCTTCTGCGCCTTCCCGGCGGCGGCGATTGCCTCCTTCGTTTCCGCCGTTCCCAGCTTCGGCACGTAGCCGATGCGCTCGCCGGTCGCCGGATTGTTCACGGCAATCCCGGTCGCCGGGTCGGCCTCGATCCAGCGCGTGCCGACGAGCGCCGCCTGGCGCAGGAGGGTTGGATCTTTGAGGCTCATGGCGTTGTCTCCCTGTTCACCGCATCGAGATTCCTTAGGCGTGGTTATAGGCTCTTTTCCGCCCTCTCGACAATGCGGCAAAGCCTGCTGCGGCGACCGCGCCCGGTCGACATCGCGCGCGCGGCGGTGCATCCTGAGGCGGTCAATGACCGCAACACTGGTGGTGGAATTCATGCATGAGATCAACGGCCGCACGGCCGATCACGACATTCATCCGGTTTTTCTCGAGCGCTGGTCGCCGCGCGCCTTCACCGGCGAGGCAATGCCGCAGGAGGACCTTCTGCGGCTGTTCGAGGCCGCGCGATGGACGCCATCGGCGAGCAACCGCCAGCCCTGGCGCTTCGTCTATGCGCATCGCGGCACCGAGGCCTTCGAGGCCATCCTGGCGACGCTGGACGAGGGCAACCGGCGCTGGACGCCCAATGCCTCGGTTCTGGTGGTGATCGTCTCCAAGACCCACAACCGCACCGCTTCCGGGGAGATCCGCCCCGCCTATACGCATGCCTTCGACACGGGAGCGGCCTGGAGCGCACTGGCGTTGCAGGCGACGTTTTCCGGCTACCACGTCCATGCCATGGCCGGGATCGATCGCGACAAGGCGATGGCGGCCGCCGGTGTCCCCGAGGGCTACCGGGTCGAGGCGGGGCTCGCGATCGGCAAGATCGCACCGAGGGAAACGCTGCCCGACGACCTGAAGGCCCGCGAAGTTCCAAGCCAGCGCCATCCGGTCGAGGCCTTCGCCTTCGAGGGTCGCTTCAAACCGGACTGACGGCGCGGCGGCAGCTCAGAACAATATTTCCTGCGCCGGCCCGACAGGCACGATACCGGTCGGGTTTAGCGAGGCGATCGAGTAGTAGCCGCGCTTGATGTGGTCGAGGCTGACGGTCTCGGCCACGCCCGGCCAGTCGTAGAGGCGCCGAAGGAAGCGGCGCAGGCGGGGATAGTCGGCCAGCCGGCGCAGGTTGCACTTGAACAGGCCGTGATAGGCGGCATCGAAGCGGACGAGGGTGACGAACAGCCGGATATCGGCCTCGGTGGGATGGTCGGCAAAGAGGAAGTCCCGCTCGCCGAGTTCGCCGTCAACCCAGTCCAGCGTGGCGAAGACCTCAAGGAAGGCCTCCTCGTAGGCAAGCTGCGTGGTGGCGAAGCCGGCGCGATAGACGCCATTGTTCAGGCCCGGATAGATGCGGGCGTTGAACGCATCGATCGCCTCGCGGCGGGTCAGCGGATAGAGATCGATCGTCCCGGTAGCGAGCGATCCGAAGCCGTCGTTCATCATGCGCAGGATGTCGGCCGATTCATTGTTGACGATGGTGCCCCGCTTCCTGTCCCACAGAACGGGAACCGTGGCGCGGCCGGTGTAGTGCGGGTCGGCGCGGGTGTAGATTTCGTGCATGAAGCTGGCACCATTGACCGTGTCCGCGGTCGCACCGGGATAGTCGCCGAAGCGCCAGCCTTCCCTTGTCAAAGCCGGCTCAACGACCGAGACGCCGATCGTCTCCGTCAGCCCCTTGAGGCTGCGGCCGATCAGCGTGCGGGACGCCCAGGGGCAGATATAGGCGACGTAGAGATGGTAGCGGCCGGGTTCGGCGGCAAAGCCGCCCTCGCCGGTCGGCCCGGGTGCGCCGTCGGGCGTCACCCAGTTGCGAAAACCGGAGACCTGGCGGACGAAGCCGCCCTTTTCGTCCTTTGCCTGCACCGGATGCCAGTCGGCCGTCCATTTTCCATCCACCAGCATGACGTGCTCCTGTCTCCTATATTCAAGACTCGCTGCAATCCGGCCCCCGTATGCTCAGGTTTCATCCGCGGCCGCTTCGGCGCATACTGACCCGTCCCGACGACTTCCGCCATCGAAAAACCCCGCGCCGGACGGCACGGGGCTCTCTTTCTTATCCGGATTCTCGGCCCGCCTTCATGCGCGCAGACAAGGCGTCAGATGTCGAGGTTGGCCACGCTGAGTGCGTTGTCCTGGATGAACTCCCGGCGCGGCTCGACCTCGTCACCCATCAGGCGCGAAAACAACCCGTCGGCGTCAGTGGCATCCGAGACGCGAACCTGCAGGAGCGAGCGGACGTTCGGATCAAGCGTCGTCTCCCAGAGCTGTTCGGCGTTCATTTCGCCCAGGCCCTTGTAGCGCTGCAGCGACAGGCCCTTGCGGCCGGACGCGAACACAGCGTCGAGCAGGGCGCGCGGGCCGCTGATCTCGATTTCCAGGTCCTTGCGCTTCAGCTTCGGCGGGATGGCGTAGATATCCTTCAGCCGCACGGTCAGCTGATCGATATGGCGAGCGTCGGACGAGCCGATCAGCGCCATGTCGAGATGGGCGAATTCCTTCACGCCGCGCACGGTACGTTCGAACTTCAGTCCGCCGTCGGCCGCAACCGCACCGGTCCAGCCGCGCTCGGTCTCCTCGGCGATCAGGTCGAGCCGGCGCGCGACCTCCTCGGCCATCTCGGCATAGGCCTCGCGGTTGTGGCTGAGCTCCAGATTGAGCGCACCGCAGATCGCTGCCTGCTCGACGATGGCGCGGCTGTAGCGCGAGTGCAGGCCGTCCAGCAGCGAGCGCAGGCGCAGCGCGTCCTGGATCACCTCGCGCATGTCCTGTCCGGCGCGGACCTCACCGGAGCCGAGCTCCAGCGTCGCCTCATCGAGGCCGGCGTTGATCAGGTAGTCGTCGAGCGCCTTCTCGTCCTTGAGATACTGTCCCGACTTGCCGCGCGCGACCTTATAGAGCGGCGGCTGGGCGATGTAGAGGTGGCCGCGCTCGATCAGTTCCGGCATCTGGCGGAAGAAGAAGGTCAGAAGCAGCGTGCGAATGTGGGCGCCGTCGACGTCGGCGTCCGTCATGATGATGATCTTGTGATAGCGCAGCTTCTCGGGATTGAACTCGTCCTTGCCGATCGAGGTGCCGAGTGCGGTGATCAGCGTCCCGATCTCCTGGCTCGACAGCATCTTGTCGAAGCGGGCCCGTTCGACGTTGAGGATCTTGCCGCGCAACGGCAGGATCGCCTGGTTCTCGCGCGAACGGCCCTGCTTGGCCGATCCGCCGGCCGAGTCGCCCTCGACCAGGAACAGCTCGGACTTGGCCGGATCGCGCTCGGAGCAGTCGGCCAGCTTGCCGGGCAGCGAGGAGATATCGAGCGCGCCCTTGCGACGAGTGAGCTCGCGCGCCTTGCGGGCGGCTTCGCGCGCCGCTGCCGCTTCGACCACCTTGCCGACCAGTACCTTGGCATCGGAGGGATGCTCCTCGAGCCAGTGGCTCAGCGCCTCGTTGACGAGGCTTTCGACCACGGGCCGAACCTCGGACGATACGAGCTTGTCCTTGGTCTGCGAGGAGAATTTCGGATCGGGCACCTTCACCGAGAGAACGGCGGTCAGGCCCTCACGGCAGTCGTCGCCGGTGAGCGACACTTTTTCCTTTTTCAGGATACCGGAACTCTCCGCATAGGAGACGACCTGGCGGGTCAGCGCGCCGCGGAAGCCGGCGAGGTGCGTGCCGCCGTCGCGCTGGGGGATGTTGTTGGTGAAGCAGAGGACGTTCTCGTGGTAGCTGTCGTTCCACCACATCGCCACCTCGACCGTGATGCCGTCGCGTTCGCCCCGAATGGACACCGGCTTGGCGACGAGCGGCTTCTTGGCGCGGTCGAGATAGGTGACGAAGGCCTCGAGGCCGCCGTCATACATCATCTCGTCCTGCTTGACGTCGGAATGGCGGCGGTCGGTCAAGAGGATGCGGACGCCCGAATTCAGGAAGGCGAGCTCGCGCAGGCGATGTTCGAGCGTCGCGTAGACGAACTCGATATTGGTGAAGGTCTCCGGGCTCGGCAGGAACGTCACCTCGGTGCCGGTCTCGCTGCCGCATTCGCCGGTGACGGTCAGCGGACCGTCGGCGACGCCATGGGTGAAGGTCATCTCGTGGATGTGCCCGCCCCGGCGGATCTTCAGCCTGAGCATCACCGACAGCGCGTTGACGACCGAAACGCCGACACCGTGGAGGCCGCCGGAAACCTTGTAGGAATTCTGGTCGAACTTACCGCCGGCGTGCAACTGGGTCATGATGACCTCAGCGGCGGAAACGCCTTCCTCCTTGTGGATGTCGGTCGGAATGCCGCGGCCGTTGTCGGTCACGGTCACCGAGCCGTCGGCATTGAGCGTGACGGTGACGATATCCGCGTGCCCGGCCAGCGCCTCGTCGATGGCGTTGTCCACGACCTCGTAGATCATGTGGTGCAGACCCGAACCGTCATCGGTGTCACCGATATACATGCCCGGGCGCTTGCGCACCGCATCAAGGCCCTTGAGCACCTTGATGGAATCTGCGCCATACTCGGCCGGGCCGTTTTCGGTCTCGGGTGTATCAGTCATGGGGGATGTCTTTCCAGCGTACCTGAGGACATGGGAAACGGCGAATCACCGACCTTCCAGACCCGTGAATATAGGGATTCAGGCCCGGCTTTCCAAACGATGTGGCCGCCAATAGCGGCAGAAATCGGGGGATCACGTCGATTTCGCCCGCGAATTGCAAGCCTTTTCCAGAATGCCCGCCAGGCGCCTGATCGTTGCCGGCGGCAGATTGCGAATCTCGACGGATAGGCGGTTGGCGAAAGCGGTATATTCGGGCGGCAGGCCGGCGGTATCGACGGTGATGCGGGGGTCGGAAATCCGCGCGATCCGGAACAGCTCCTCCGCCTCGTCCCAGATGATGTTGAAGTAGCCCGCGACCCTCTGCAGGAAGTCGAAACTCGGCGTGCCGCGCCGGCCGTGCTCCAGGGCCGAGAGATAAGCCGGCGAGACGCCCAAGGCCGCCGCCATCTCCTTTTGCGAAACGCCCTTCCTCGACCGAAGGTGGCGTACCGCCATGCCGAAGGGTGTGGTCATTCGCGCTCTCCCTTCACCCGCGCCAGCCGCACGTAGAGCGCGCCCTCGCCACCGTGGTTGCGGGCAGCCGTCTCGTAGGACGAGATCAGCGGACGAAATTCCGGCAGCGAGAACCACAGCGGCACCGCCCGCTTGAGGGCGCCGTCGCTGCCGATGGAGGCGCCCTTTCCGGTAATCACCAGAACATGGCGCAGGCCGCGCATGTGCGCCTGCATCAGGAAGCTCAGCAGGAACCCGTGTGCCTCGCTCTGGATCATGCCGTGCAGGTCGACGCGTGCCTCGAGCGCCAGATGTCCTTTCGCCAATTTGCGCTTGACCGGCCGTTCGAGGGGATAGTGCCTCTTCTCGCTTTCACGGGCGTTCGTTATCCGGATTCCCGCCTCTTCGGCCAGAGCCTTCTTCGAGGCCGGCCTTTCGCCAGCCGGCGAAGCCGTATCCAGCGCGGGCAGGAAGGTCGCTTCCAGCATTTCGAGATCCCGCATGCGGCCGGGAAGCGGTTTCGCGCTTCGGGCAACCTTGCCCCAGAGGATCCGGTCCTCGCTGCTGAGAGGCTTATCCTTCGCCATGGCCAAATCTCGCGGCGACCGACCTGGGAACGAAAATGTAGAAATCCGCCGCGTTGCGGACATTGCCGGCAAGCGCGCCGGCGACATCGCCCGAGCCGGTGAAGATGTCGCCGCGCGCGGAGCCGACGATCGCCGACCCGGTATCGAGCGCCAGCATGGTCCGGGCGAACGGCCTGCCGCCGTCCAAATGCGTCAGGCTGTCGCTGCGGATGAAGAACGGCGTGGCGAAGGTGTGGATCAGACGGTCGACCGCCAGCGACCGCCCGGCGACGATCGGCACCTTGGCGGCGGCGACCGGGCCGAAATGCAGGTCCTCGACCGGCGCATCGCGGAAGAAGATGAAGGAGCGGTTGTGCCAGAGTACATCGTCCACCTGCTCCGGGTGCCGGGCGAGCCAGTCCCTGATCGAGGCCATGGACACGGTCGCCGCATCGATTTCGCCACGCTCGATCAGAAGCTTGCCGATCGGCGAGAAGCGGTGCCCGGTCTTGGCCGCATAGGTGATGCGCCGGATCGTTCCGTCCGGATAGAGCAGGCGGGCTGCGCCTTGCACGTGAATGAAGAAGACATCCACCCTGGAGCGCGCATAGGCGATCTCGAGCCCGCGACCTTCGAGCAGGCCTTGCTCGATCGCCTTGCGATCCGGATATTCCTCGACCTGCCCTTCCCGCAGGCGCGCAAAAGCGAAATAGGGATCGAGCCCGGGCGGGCGATTACCGTCGTCGACATCGACTAGGTCATCCGGACGCCGGTAGAAGGGAAACCGGAACGCCTCGTCCGGTTCCGCCCGCACCTCGACCTCCGGCTCGTAGTAGGCAGTGACGAAGCCCTGCTGGCCATCCGTCCTCTCGATCAGAAACGGCTGGAACCACTGCTCGAAATAGGCACGCACCTGCCCGGCGTCCTCCGGGGCGGCCTCGGCCGCTGCCGCGAGCGCCGGCAACAGCTCCGCCGCGGCGATACCCAGCGAACCGGTGCGATAGGGCTTTTTTTCCGCGATATGGTCGCGGCAGCTCGCCATTGCCCCAAGAATTGCCGTCGGGTCGTCTTCCGTCCATCCGGGCAGGGCAGAGAAGGCGACCGGTTTCAGACGGAATTCCATGGCTCAGCCGATCAGCCTTCGGATTCGGTGGCGATCAGCTTCCAGTTCGGATCGCGCGAGCGAATGTCTCGGGCGAAGGTCCAGAGGTCGTTGACCTCGGCGACCGTGTCCGCATCACCGTCGGTCAGCTTGCCCGCCTTGTCGTAGGTCGCCGAGATCAGCTGGCTGATGATGCGCACCGTGACATTGACCTCGTTGTCCTTGACTTCGGCCGTTACGATGTCCGCCTTCTCGATACCGACGAAATTGGATTTGACGACCTCGCCCTTGGCCTCGCGATCGGCGATGGCAGCGTCGAAGCCTTCATAGACCTCGCGGGAGAGGAGGTTCTTCAGCGTCTTGCGGTCGCCATCGGCAAAGGCCACGACGATCATCTCGTAAGCGAGCTTGGCGCCGTTGATGAACTCCTTCGGGTTGAAGGACGGATCTCCGTCCACCACGCGACGAAGCGATTCGTTGAGAGGCGTTCCGGCGGCGGCGAAGGCATCGACGCTGGCATAGGTGCCCTCTTCGCCTTCGGTTCCATCCCGGCGCGGCAGCGTGACCACCTTGCCGCGCTCGGGAGCAGCGGCGGGGTCGGCGGAATCGCGGCGCGAATAGGGATCGAACGGCGGTTTTTCATTCCCCGTACGCCGGCCGAGTACATTGCGCAGTTGCAGGAATATCACCACCGCCGCCACGAGGAAGAAAATTGTCACAAAGTCGAATGAGCCCATATCGATCCGGAACCGCCGTTCATCTTTTCTGAGTTGACCCCCATATAATCCGCAAAAGCTCATTCTTCAAATCGAAGCGAACGGCGATTGTACGAATAAGCATCACTTAACCTTGACCGCGACCTGTCGTACGGGGACAAAGGCTGCCGAATATCCCCGGCGCAGGAGACCAGGCCAGACAAGATGACCCGATCGATCATAGCCATCCTGCTGCTTTTGCTTCCACTTCTCGAGATTGCGGGCTTCGTCTTCGTCGGGCGGCATATCGGCATCGGCTACACGCTGCTGCTGGTCGTCGCTTCCATGGTCGTCGGCATGATCGTGCTGCGCCGGCAGGGATTCAAGGCGCTCACCAGGCTCAGACAGCGCGATCTGCCACGCGACATGCCCGCCGAACGCTTCTTCGGCACCGCCCTAATCCTGCTCGCAGGGTTGCTTCTCATCGTTCCCGGGTTCTTCACCGACGTAATCGGTCTCTTCCTGCTGGTGCCGTTCTGCCGCCGCCTCATCGCCGGGCACCTCGCCTCCCGCGTCGTCGTCGTCAACGTCGATGGCGCCGCGCAGCCGCACGACCCGGGGCCGGATCCACAGCCTGCTAAACCGAGAACGATCGACCTCGATTCGGATGACTACAGGCGCGACGAGCCGCATTGAGCCCTCCGGCGGCGCTCGGGCCGCAGGGTTGTGCGCCCCCCGGCGAAATGCTAGATGGCTGCCACGATTTTATGTCCCCGAGGAAAGACCCATGGCAACCGACAATGCATCCGCCAACAGCGCGGCCAGCCCGTCCATCAATATCCTGGCGCAGTATGTGAAGGACCTTTCCTTTGAAAACCCGGGCGCTCCGCGCTCGCTGCAGGCGCGCGACAAGGCTCCCTCGATCAACATCAACGTCAATGTGAACGCGAACCCCCTGTCGGAGACCGAGTTCGACGTGGTGCTGTCGCTCACCGCCGAAGCCAAGGACGACAGCAAGGTCCTGTTCAACGCCGAACTCGCCTATGGCGGCGTGTTCCGGATCGTGGGCTTCCCGCAGGAGCACATGCTGCCGGTCCTCTTCATCGAGTGCCCGCGCCTGCTGTTCCCCTTCGCCCGCCAGATCATTGCCGATGCCACCCGCAATGGCGGTTTCCCGCCGCTGATGATCGACCCGATCGATTTTGCGCAGATGTTCCAGCAGCGCATGGCCGAAGAACAGCTCAAGGCCAAGGTCGCAAGCAACACGAACTGATCGACCCGTTCGATCCAGTCGAAACGCCCGGCGATGCCGGGCGTTTTGCGTTCGGGGCTATTCCTCGTCGCCCGAAGGCTTCCGGTAGTTCAGCCAGATCGCCTTGTCGCCCATCTTTTCCACCATCGCCGCATGCGCCGCCAGATCGGCTTCGCTGAGACGGACCGGCAGCGGGCGTGGACGTTCGGCGATCGGCAGAACGATTTCTTCGCCGTCCGCCTGGTCCAGCCGCTCCCGCCGTTCGGCCACCGCAAGACCGAGCGCGGCCTGTCGGCCGCCGATCATCTCGATATAGACCTCGGCGAGAAGCTCGGAGTCGAGAAGCGCGCCGTGCTTGGAGCGGTGAGAATTGTCGATGCCGTAGCGCCGGCAGAGCGCGTCCAGCGAGTTCGGCCCCATCGGATGCTTGCGGCGCGCCAAAGCCAGCGTGTCCGTCACGCGCTCGCCCGGCACCGGCGGGATGCCGAGGCGCTCGAACTCGGCATTGATGAAACCCATGTCGAAGGTCGCGTTGTGAGCGACCCAACGGGCATCGCTGAAGAAGTCCTGCAATTCCGCGACGATGCCAGAGAAGAGCGGCTTGTCCTTCAGGAAATCGTCGGTGATACCGTGGATCGCGAGCGCGTCCGGGTGGACCTTTCTGTCGCCCGGATTGACATAGACATGGAAGGTCCGGCCGGTGGGAAAGTGATTGTCGAGTTCGACGCCGCCGATTTCGATGATCCGATCGGCGCGGTTGTCCAGGCCGGTCGTTTCCGTATCGAAGATGATTTCACGCATGGGCGCCGCTTTCCCCCTTCAGGATGTCGACGATGAGTTTCACCTGTTTACGTGCGTCTTCAAGACCGTTGTCGGTCTTGACCACAAAATCCGCACGCTGCCGCTTCTGCACGTCCGGCATCTGCCTTGCCATCAGCATCGCGAACTTCTCCTCCGTCATCCCCGGTCGGGCCAGCACGCGCTGGCGCTGCGCTTCCGGTTCGCAGGTCACGACCAGCACCTTGTCGACACGCTCGTCGGCGCCGGTTTCGAAGAGCAGCGGGATATCGAGTACGACAAGGCGCGCGCCGGCCGCCCTCTGCTCCAGGAGGAATTCTGTTTCCTTCCGGCGAACCAGCGGGTGAATGATGGCCTCCAGCCGGGAAAAGCCGGCCGGCCGGGCTGCAAGCTCTGCCGCGAGAACCTTTCGGTCTACGACGCCGTCGCTGATGGCGGCCGGGAACGCCTCGCCGACGGGGCCGACGGCTTCGCCCGCATAGAGCGCATGGACCGTCGCATCGGAATCATGCACGGGCACGCCGAGTTCGCGGAACATACCGGCGGTCGTAGACTTTCCGGTTCCGATCGAGCCGGTAAGGCCGAGGACAATCATCCATGCGCCTCCATATCGGCGATGATGCGCTTGCGAAGGTCTTCATCGACCTTGGGCCGCACGCCGAACCATTTTTCGAAACCGGGTGCGGCCTGATGCAGAAGCATGCCGAGCCCGTCGACCGTCTTCAGGCCATGGCGTTCCGCCTGCACCAGGAAGGGCGTCTTCAGCGGGACATAGACGATGTCGGTCACGATCGCGCCGTTCGCTAGGCGATCGAAGGCGAGCTCCGGTGCCGGCATTCCGTCCATTCCGAGCGAGGTCGTGTTGACGAAGAGCGCGGCTCCGCTCATCACTTCGTCGAGGGCCTCGCCGGGATGGGCATGCACCCTGTCGCCGAACCGATCGGCCAGTTCGCGGGCACGGTCGACGGTGCGATTGACGACATGGATCTCCCCGATGCCGCGCTCGCGCAACGCCTGGAGCACGGCACGGCTCGCACCGCCCGCGCCCAGCACCACGGCTCGGTTGATGCGATCCCAACCGGGTGCGCGTTCGTCGAGATTGGCGACGAAGCCATAGCCGTCGGTGTTAGTGGCATGGACCAGGCCATCTTCCAGCCATACGGTGTTGCAGGCGCCGAGTTCCCGGCTGCGCTCGTCCGGCCGATCCGCCAGGCGAAAGGCCGTCTCCTTGTGCGGGATCGTCACATTGCCGCCGACGAAGCGGTCATTCTTCAGGTTCGAGAAGAATGCGGCGAACGCCTCCGGAGCGACGTCGAGCCGCGTGTAGCTCCCGGCAATGCCGAGCTTGTCCAGCCAGTATCCGTGGATCAGCGGCGAGCGCGAATGGTTGATCGGATGGCCGACGACGAAGGCGCTGTTAACCAATGTTTCACGTGAATCACGCATCGACCGCTCCCATCGCTCTCAGTTGCGCGAGGAGCGGCAGCATCGGCAGGCCGATGATCGTGAAATAGTCGCCGTCGATCGCTTCGAACAACTGGATCCCCTCGCCTTCCAGCTGATAGGCGCCCACGCTTCCCAGCACCCTGTCACCGACCCGCGCCAGATACCGGTCCATGAAGGCTTCGCTGATGGGTCGCATGGTCAGCCGCGCCGTCGACACATGCCGCCATCTGACCTCGCCGTTCGCGACGATCACCACGCCGCTGTTTAGCGCATGCGTCTTGCCCGAAAGGGCCGTGAGATGTTCCTTTGCGTCAGCGAGGTCGGCGGGCTTGTGAAATACCCGGTCTCCCAGAGACAGGGTCTGGTCGGACCCGATGACGAGGCAGTCCGGATTGGCCGCGCCGACCGCCATGGCCTTCGCCTCGGCAAGATGAAGCGCGACATCGGATGGCGACGGCGACAGCCGTTCCAGTTCGGCCTCGATCGCGCGCTCGTCGATCTCTGCGGCAATGGCCTTGAAGGCGAGGCCGGCGTTTTCCATCAACGCGCGACGGAACGGGCTTTGGGATGCGAGAATCAGAGGCTTGGTCATGGGCTCTTGTGGGCTCGATCACGGGGCGATCCCGGTTTTCACTTAGCGGAACTAGCGAAGTCTGGGCCTGAGAGCAACAATTGCCGCAGCCGTCTCCTCGATCGATCGACGCGTGACATCGATCAGCGGCCAGTTGTTGCGGGCACAGAGCGAGCGGGCATACTTCAACTCTTCGGCAATCTGGGCCCGGTCGGTATAGTCCTCCCCCTTGAAATCTTTGGCTGATCCGAGCACCCGGTTCTGTCTGACCTGGGCGACGCGATCGGTCGTGGCGATCAGCCCCACCACGAGCGGCCTGTCCACCTGCGACAATCGCTCCGGCAGCGGCACACCGAGCACGATCGGGATGTTGGCCGTCTTGATGCCCCGATTGGCAAGATAGATGCTCGTCGGCGTCTTGGACGTGCGGCTGATGCCGACGAGGATGACGTCCGCCTCCTCGAGATCGGCGGGCAGTTGTCCGTCATCATGGTCCATGGTGAAGTTGAGCGCCTCGATACGGGCGAAATATTCCGCATCCATCACATGCTGGGCACCGACACGCCGACGCGAAGTCGCGCCGAGATAGGACTGGAATACATCGATGATGGGTTCCAGCACCGAGACGCAAGGCAGGCCCATTTCGCGACAGCGCTGGTCGATGATGGCGGAGAGCTCGCTGTCGACGATCGTATAGAGGACGATGCCGGGGGCGGCGTCGATCGCGTCGAGCACCGGCGTCAGCTGCTTCCGGTTGCGAACGAGCGGATAGACGTGCTCCAGCGCCTGCGAGGCCTGAAACTGAGCTGCAGCGGCACGCCCGGCCGCAATCAGCGTTTCGCCGGTCGAATCGGAGATCAGGTGGAGGTGAAAGTAGTTTTTCGGGTTCTCCACATGATCCTCCGTGGGCTGTTGACAGACCGGGACAGCGGCGCCGGTTCGGCGGCCTCGGGCGGCGCCTCGTGGAAAACTGCCGACTTTTCCACAAAACGGATTTCGCCGGAAACCGGATCGGACCCGGTGTGGACAAATCGCGGCTCGTGACATTGTGTCACGCGATTGCCGATCCTGTCCACAAGATGTTCCGGCAACACATCGCAGTAAGACGCTGAATCCTTGGCCTTTTCTCGGCTGTCCATTTAGCCCGCGATTTAGCGCAAGATCTTTCCGGCTCCAAAGTCGGCTGGGGAATTTCCATGGTTTCGTGTGGAGGGGATTTAATCCTTGATAGTCACCGACTCTAAGAAATAGAAACCTCTTCAATATAGATTTCTTTGTTTAGAGGGAGCGCGCAAAGGCCATGACCGGAACGCGAAAAATCGTCGAAGTCCTGAACGGGAAAACGATCTTTCCTCCTCCCGTGTGGCTGATGAGGCAGGCAGGGCGCTATCTGCCGGAATACAGACAAACGCGGGCGAAGGCCGGAAGTTTCCTCGATCTCTGTTATTCGCCGGATCATGCTGTGGAGGTCACACTGCAACCGATCCGGCGCTACGCTTTCGATGCGGCAATCCTGTTTTCCGACATCCTGGTCATTCCCGATGCGCTGAAGCGCGAGGTCCGCTTCGAGGAGGGCTCCGGACCGCGCCTGAGGCCGCTGGAGATCGATGAGATCCGTCCGCTGGCGTCGATGCCGGTGATGGAGCACCTTTCTCCCGTGATCGAGATCGTCCGCCGTCTGCGCAGCGAGCTTCCGCACGAGACGGCGCTGCTCGGCTTCTGCGGCGCGCCCTGGACTGTGGCGACCTACATGATCGCCGGGCACGGGACGCCGGACCAGGCGCCGACGCGGCTCTTCGCCTACAAGGAACCGAAGGCCTTTGCCGCCCTGCTCGACATCCTGGCCGAGAAATCCGCGGAATATCTGATAGCCCAGCTCGACGCCGGCGCGGATGCCGTGCAGATCTTCGATTCCTGGGCGGGCGTGCTCGGCGAGGACGAGTTTGCCGCTTATGCGGTGAAGCCGGTCCGGCGCATCGTCGATCTCGTGCGGGCGCGGCGGCCGCAGGCGAAGATCATCGCCTTTGCCAAGGGAGCGGGGCTGTTTCAGAAGGATTATCGCCAGGGCACCGGGGCAGATGCGATCGGGCTCGACTGGACGATCCCGCTGTCGCTGGCAGCCGAACTCCAGAAGGACGGCCCAGTGCAGGGCAACCTTGATCCGCAGCGGGTGGTTGCCGGCGGCGCTGCGCTGACCGAAGGCATCGACGCCATCCTGGACGCCCTTGGCAACGGCCCGCTGATCTTCAATCTCGGCCATGGCATAACGCCGCAGGCGGACCCGGAGCATGTGACAGAACTGGTCCGGCGGGTGCGAGGTCAGGTCTGATGAGCAAGCGGCAGACGGGCCCGTTGGTCGGCCGACATGCTCGGATCCGCGCGGCGGTCGTCATCGTCCTGTTCGTGCTCGGGATTGCGGCGCTTGTTCTGCATCCGCCGGAGAATCTCTATCTCTGGCTGAAGGCGCTGCACATCGTCGCGGTGATCTCCTGGATGGCGGGGCTGCTCTACCTGCCACGCCTGTTCATCTATCACAGCGATGTCGCCCGCGGTTCCGAGGCCTCCGAGACGTTCAAGGTGATGGAACGACGGCTCTACCGGGTCATCATGAACCCGGCGATGATGCTGACCTGGCTGCTGGGCCTCTTTCTCGCCTGGTCGATCTACGGCTTCCACGGCGGCTGGCTGCACGCAAAGCTGACGCTTGTGCTGCTCCTGACCGGTGTGCACGTCTTTTTCGGCCGGTCGGTGAAGGCTTTTGCGCGGGACGAAAACCGGATCACTGCGCGGCAATGGCGGTTCCTCAACGAAATGCCGGCGCTTCTGATGATTGCGATCGTGATCCTCGCTGTGGTAAAGCCGTTCTAACGGCACGGGACGATCGGCTCGGGTGCATCCTCGGGAAAATTTACGAGGCCCTTGCAGGCTATGCCCTGAATCGCTATTTTCGCGTCATCTCATCTTTCGTGGCATGTGTTTCCCGCATCGTGAACTGCCTCCCTGCAGCTCAGTCTTGACCCGCACGCCAATCCCCAATCCTGAAATCACGCATGGTCCCCCTGCATGGCTGAAATGAAGCTACAAGAACTGAAAAACAAGACGCCGACCGATCTCCTGGCGTTTGCGGAGTCGCTCGAGGTCGAGAACGCCAGCACGATGCGCAAGCAGGAGCTGATGTTTGCGATCCTCAAGATGCTGGCGGCGCAGGACACGGAGATCATCGGCGAAGGCGTGGTCGAAGTTCTCCAGGACGGGTTCGGCTTTCTGCGTTCGGCGAATGCGAACTATCTCCCCGGTCCGGACGATATCTACATTTCCCCCTCGCAGATCCGCCGCTTCTCGCTGAAGACCGGTGATACGGTCGAGGGGCCGATCCGCGGACCGAAGGAAGGCGAGCGTTATTTCGCGCTCCTGAAGGTCAACACGATCAACTTCGACGACCCCGAGAAGATCCGCCACAAGGTCCATTTCGACAACCTGACGCCGCTCTATCCCAATGAACGCTTCAAGATGGAGCTGGACGTTCCGACGTCCAAGGATCTTTCCCCGCGCGTGATCGATCTCGTGGCCCCGCTCGGCAAAGGCCAGCGCGGGCTGATTGTTGCGCCGCCGCGCACCGGCAAGACCGTTCTCCTCCAGAACATCGCACACTCGATCACCGCCAATCACCCGGAGTGCTACCTGATCGTTCTTCTGATCGACGAACGGCCGGAAGAAGTGACCGACATGCAGCGCTCGGTGAAGGGCGAAGTCGTCTCCTCGACTTTCGACGAGCCAGCGACGCGCCACGTGCAGGTCGCGGAGATGGTGATCGAAAAGGCCAAGCGGCTGGTCGAGCATGGCCGCGACGTGGTCATCCTGCTTGATTCGATCACCCGCCTCGGACGCGCCTACAACACGGTCGTTCCGTCTTCGGGCAAGGTCCTGACCGGTGGTGTCGACGCCAACGCACTGCAGCGGCCGAAGCGGTTCTTCGGTGCGGCCCGCAACATCGAGGAAGGTGGCTCGCTGACGATCATCGCAACGGCGCTGATCGATACCGGAAGCCGCATGGACGAGGTGATCTTCGAAGAGTTCAAGGGTACGGGCAATTCCGAAATCGTGCTCGACCGCAAGGTCGCGGACAAGCGCATCTTCCCGGCCATGGATATCCTCAAGTCCGGCACCCGCAAGGAGGATCTGCTGGTACCGCGTCAGGACCTGCAGAAGATCTTCGTGCTGCGCCGCATCCTGGCCCCGATGGGAACGACCGATGCCATTGAGTTCCTGATCGACAAGCTCAAGCAGACGAAGAACAACGGCGACTTCTTCGATTCCATGAACACTTAAATAGTAAGCCGGATTCTTCTCCGGTTTCTGCAATTGAGAGGCGGGACCTTCCAAGGTTCCGCCTCTTTGACGTGTCAGGTCGCTACACACGACCACGCTTCAATGCTGGACGCCGCGACTACATTCGTGTATTGCGTGCGCGAACTGGTCGATCGCCTAGTGAGAGCGTGATCGAGACCAAAATTCTCCGTATCCCCGGGTGACACATGGTCGGCAACGACACCATCTTCGCGCTTTCGAGCGGCGGACTCCCCTCGGGCGTTGCCGTCATCCGCGTCAGCGGCCCGGAGAGTGCAGCCGTCGTCCGCGTGATGACGGGGTTCTTGCCAGCCCCAAGGCAGGCGGCGCTGCGGTCGATTCGATCCCGGAACGGTATCTTTCTGGACAAGGGTCTTGTCATCTACTTCTCCGGCTCGGCTTCCTTCACCGGAGAGGATTCGGCAGAACTGCATGTTCACGGCGGTCGCGCGACCGTCAGAGCCGTGCTTGATGCTCTTCGGGAGTTTCCGGGGCTCCGGGCTGCGGATGCCGGGGAGTTCAGTCGTCGGGCCTTCCACCATGGCAAGCTCGATCTTGTCGAGATCGAGGGACTTGCGGATATCGTCGCGGCACAAACCGAGATGCAACGCCGGCTGGCACTGGAGCACGCATCCGGAGGCGTTTCCCGGCTCTATGACGACTGGGCCCGAAGGCTCACCCACGCACGCGCGATGATCGAGGCGGAACTCGACTTTGCCGACGAGGAGGACGTCCCTGGCGCGGTCGGACAAACGGTTCGTGACGATCTTGTCGCGCTCGGTGCCGAGGTCCGCGCCCACCTGGCGGGCAGCCGTACCGGTGAGATCATTCGCGATGGATTGACCGTGGTGATCGCCGGTCCCCCCAATGTCGGCAAATCGAGCCTCATCAACTATCTGGCGAAGCGCGACGTGGCCATCGTCACCGACATTCCGGGGACAACACGCGATATCGTTTCGGTCGATCTCGACCTCGATGGTTTCGCGGTCCGCCTGCTGGACACGGCGGGAATACGGGAAACCGACGAAGTGGTCGAGCGGGAGGGTATTCGTCGCGCCAGGTCCGCGATGGCACAGGCTGATCTGATCCTCCGGCTTCTCGACGAGGATGAGGTGCCCGGCGATCAGGACGGGGAGGAGACCGTCGCCACGATCTATGTCGCGTCTAAGGCCGACATTCATCCGCGAGCCGATGTCGCTCCATCCGTTATTGCAGTGTCAACTCGGACCGGAGGCGGCATCGATGTGTTGCTGGAGCGGATCCGCGGACACCTGCCGCAGTTGGGACAGGCAGGCGCCTTTGCCGTCCCCTCGCGTGATCGCCACAACGAGGCGTTGAGGTTGACGCTTCAGGCGCTGGAGGAAGCACTGGCGGCACCGTCCAACGAACTCGAACTTCAAGCGGAGTATCTCCGGCTGGCCGCAAACGAGATCGGGCGGATCACCGGTCGCGTGGATGTCGAGAATTTGCTAGATGTGATCTTTGCGGAATTCTGCATTGGCAAATGATTCACGTGAAACACGACCACACCCTATACGAGTCCGATCTCGTGTTTCACGTGAAACGGGACCGGTAAACCTGAGGATATCATTGTGAATTATGATGTCATTGTCATTGGCGGCGGACACGCCGGCTGCGAAGCTGCCTCGGCGGCCGCGCGCGCCGGCGCCCGTACGGCCCTGCTGACCCATTCCCGGGATACGATCGGCATCATGTCCTGCAATCCGGCCATCGGCGGATTGGGCAAGGGGCACCTGGTTCGCGAGGTCGACGCACTCGATGGTCTGATGGGCCGTGTGGCAGATGGGGCCGGCATTCAGTTTCGCCTGCTCAATCGCCGTAAGGGCCCCGCCGTCCGTGGTCCGCGCACGCAGGCAGATCGGCGGCTCTATCGCGAGGCAATGCAGGCGGAAATCGCCGCGATCGAAAATCTCGACGTGATAGAAGGCGACGCCTTCGACATCGAGTTGTCCGGCGATCAGCAGATTGCCGCAGTCATCACGGGTGACGGGCGTCGCCTCGGATGTGGTGCGGCGGTGCTCACGACAGGGACATTTCTTCGCGGCCTGATTCATCTTGGCTCCGAAACGACCCCGGCCGGTCGGATGGGCGAGCGACCCTCGCTTGGCCTCTCCGCGACGTTGGCGCGCTTTGGCCTGCGCCTTGGTCGCCTGAAGACGGGGACGCCAGCCCGGTTGTCGGGGAAGACCATCGCCTGGGACCAAGTCGGCCGGCAGGCGGCCGATAGCGATCCGGTCCCCTTCTCGTTCATGACGGATGCCATCACCAATCCGCAGGTGGAGTGTGGCGTGACGCGGACAACAGCGGCCACGCACCGGATCATCGAGGATAATATCGGCCAGTCGGCCATGTATTCAGGGCAGATCAAGGGCGTGGGACCGCGCTATTGCCCGTCGATCGAGGACAAGATCGTTCGTTTCGGCGAGCGTGACGGGCATCAGATCTTCCTGGAGCCCGAGGGTCTGGACGACGACACGGTCTATCCGAATGGCATCTCTACGTCGCTGCCGGCTGCCGTGCAGGCTGCGTTCATCCGGACCATTCCGGGTCTGGAGCGTGTCGACATCCTGCAGCCCGGTTACGCGATCGAGTATGATCATGTCGATCCGCGCGAGCTCACGCCGGGACTGGAAGTCGTGAAGCTCCCTGGATTGTTTCTGGCGGGGCAGATCAACGGCACGACCGGCTATGAGGAGGCGGCAGCCCAGGGGCTGGTCGCCGGGCTCAACGCAGCTCGCAAGGTCGGTGGGCTGCCGCCGCACCATTTCAGCCGTACAGATAGCTATATCGGGGTGATGATCGACGACCTGACTTCGCGCGGCGTCGCCGAGCCTTATCGGATGTTTACCTCGCGCGCAGAGTATCGGCTATTGCTCCGCGCCGATAATGCTGATCTCAGGCTGACGCCTGTAGCGATCGAGCTGGGCATTGCGGATCACGCACGTCGTCAGCGTTTCCTGACATGGCAGGCCGAGCTCGATCGGTCTCGCGACTATGTGAAGTCGATACGGTTGACGCCCAATCAGGCATTGAGCTATGGCATAAGAATCAATCAGGACGGGCAGAGACGAAGCGCCTACGAGCTACTGTCCTACAGCGAGCACTCGATCCAGTCACTGGCGCAGGTGTGGCCGGATTTGCAGGGGATAGACCCGCGGACCAGGGAGGCGCTGGAAATTGAGGCGTCTTATGCGGTTTACATGGACCGGCAGGCGGCGGATATTGCCGATGTGCGCCGTGAGGAAGAACGCATCATCCCCTCCGATTTCCGCTTTGACGATCTACCTGGTCTATCGACCGAATTGCGCCTGAAGTTGACGCGCGATAGACCGGCGAATGTCGCTCAGGCGGCTCGTATCGATGGGATGACACCGGCCGCGATTTCATTGTTGCTGACGGCTCTCCGCCGCAGCGGCGGCGAGGACGACTCCCGGAGCCTTGCGGGATGAAAGCTGAGGATATCTCCCTTTCGGACTTGAATGTTTCACGTGAAACGGAACGGCGCCTTCGCAAGTTCATTGCGCTTTTCGACAAGTGGGCCAGGACCATCAACCTTGTCGCACCCTCCACTCTGGACGACTTTGGTGCTCGGCATATTCGAGACAGTGCCCAGATATATTCGCTCTGCCCCGCCCCGCTGACCTGGATCGATCTTGGGAGCGGTGGGGGATTCCCGGGGATCATCACCGCGATCCTGCTCCACGAGGCAGCCGGTGGATGGGTTCACCTGGTCGAAAGCAACAACAAGAAGGCAGCCTTTCTCCGGCAGGCGATCGCTGAAACCGGTGCACGGGCGAGCGTCCATCCGGTCCGAATCGAGACAGCGGCGGAAATCATCTCGGATTGTGACGCCATATCGGCGCGTGCGCTGGCTGAACTGCCTCTTCTGATGGACTTCATCGAGCCGTGGATGAGCAGAAATACAGATTGCCGGGCGTTCTTTCACAAAGGGCGGGATTATCGAGCCGAAGTCGACAAAGCGCGTGGTCGTTGGCATTTCGATCTGATAAAACATGAGAGCGTCGTTGAGCATGATTCTGTCGTGCTGGAGATAACGGGGCTCTCGCGCATCAGTCAGTGACGGCGGATCCAACATGGCAAGCCTATCGAACCGCATTATCACCATAGCGAACCAGAAGGGCGGCGTGGGCAAGACCACGACGGCGATCAATCTGGCGACGGCCTTGGCCGCGATCGGCGAGCGCGTGCTGATCGTCGACCTGGATCCCCAGGGCAACGCCAGTACGGGCCTCGGAATCGATAGACGCGATCGCAAGCTGTCCTCCTACGACCTCTTGATGGGGACTCACGGGATCGTCGAGATCGCCCAGCAGACGGCCGTGCCGAACCTATCAATCCTGCCTTCGACGATGGATCTTCTCGGGATTGAAATGGAGATCGCGGGCGCAAGCGACCGGGTATTTCGGTTGCGGCGCGCGCTGTTTGCGGACGACGCGGCAGAGTATTCCTATATCCTCGTCGATTGCCCGCCGTCCTTCAACCTGCTGACGATGAATGCGATGACGGCCGCCCATTCGGTGCTGGTTCCGTTGCAATGCGAGTTCTTCGCGCTGGAGGGGCTCAGCCAGTTGCTGGAGACGGTCGATCAGATCCGGCGGACGGTGAACCCCTCCCTCGATATTCAGGGTATCGTGCTCACCATGTATGACGCGCGCAACAATCTTGCGCTGCAGGTGGTGAACGATGTTCGCACCCATCTCGGCGAGAAGGTGTATCACACGCTCATTCCCCGAAATGTTCGGGTATCCGAGGCTCCATCCTATGGTAAGCCGGCGATCCTCTATGACCTGAAATGTGCCGGCAGCCAGGCCTATCTTCAGCTTGCCTCGGAAGTTATCCAGCGGGAACGGCAGCGGAAGGCCGCCTAAACTCTATCGGAAGTAGTGCATATGAGCGACGACAACTCAAAGCGGAGACTGGGTCGCGGCCTTGCCGCCCTGATCGGGGAAATGGACCAGCCGATGGCGATGGGAACGACGCAGTCGGCGCCCGTCAACCCGGACCGTATGGTGCCGATCGAGTTTGTTGGGCGCAACCCCCGTAACCCGCGCCGCTATTTCGATGAGGCCGAATTGCAGGATCTCGCGGCGTCGATCCGTCAGCACGGCATCGTCCAGCCCGTGGTGGCCCGTACGATCGCCCCGGAGCGCTATGAAATCATCGCCGGTGAACGGCGTTGGCGGGCGGCCCAGCTTGCCGGTTTCGTGGAAATCCCGGTCATCGTCCGTGACGTCGATGATCGGACTGCGCTCGAGATCGCCATTGTCGAAAACGTCCAGCGTTCCGACCTGAACCCGCTGGAAGAGGCGCTGGGCTATGATCAGCTGATTGCCGAGCATGGCTATACCCAGAACGATCTCGGTGAGATCATCGGCAAGAGCCGGAGCCATGTCGCCAACAGCCTGCGTCTCCTGAAGCTGCCCGATCCGGTCCGCGACATGCTGGCGTCCGGTGCCCTTTCGGCGGGCCATGCGCGCGCGCTGGTGCCGACGTCCGATCCTGTTGCCCTGGCCAAGACGATCGTTGCCAAGGGAATGTCGGTACGCGATGCCGAGCGGCTCGCTCAGAACGACATCAAGGCGCAGTCCGATCCCGATCATGGCCGCAAGGATGTGGCTAGGGACGAGAAGGATGCTGATACGCTGGCGCTGGAGCGCACCCTTTCCGACAGCCTCGGGCTGGATGTGACCGTCAGCCACAAGGCAAGCGGCGGCTATCTGCGGATCAATTACAAGACACTCGAGCAGCTCGAAGAAATCTGCAGGCTGCTCGAGCGGCGCTGAAGCTCAACAAGCATCAGCCTTCCGGTAGCTACGGGCTCGGAACCACCCTCTGTAAAGGACGGATTGCGTCACCCTCCCGCGCGGAAGGGTCGACGCAAACCCTTCTGCCGACAATACGCGGCTCCACGCCGATTTAGTTTCGAGCCGATTGAAGCACGGTGGAGAGCAGTGTCTGCAAGGCGATCGTGCCCTCGAGGGACGAGCGCTGGCGTGATTGCAGGATGGCGGATTGCAGGCGGCCGGCCTCGCGGCGTATGGCCGGCAGAGACCATTTCTTCAGCGCCTGTTCGACGACCGGCTTGCGGCGAAAGTGAAGCTGCCGGCCCATCGTGGCGATGACCTGCGAAGCGTTGGTCCGCTTCTCATCCATCTCGGCACGCATCAGTTCGAGCAACTGGAACTGCCGGAGGCAGGCCTGCAGGACGAGGAAGACCGGCGTCTTCGATGACATGATCTTCTGCATGGCGTTGAGAAAGGCGCCGTTGTCGCCCTTCAGGATGGCGTCGACGGCATCGTCGACGGAGATGGCGCTGGCGTCGCCGATCGCAGCCATAACGTCCTCCTCCTCGACGACGTTGCGGCCGTGACAATAGAGGGCGAGCTTGCGCACCTCGTTGCGCGAGGCGAGCCGGTCGCCGCCGATCGATTCCATGAGCCGCTGTCGGGCCGCGGGAACGATGCGAAGGCCAGCGGCATCCAGTTCCGTGTCTATAAGCGTGCTGAGCGCGCGGGTGTCGTCGGCATAGCACGGTATGGCAATGGCGGATCTCGATCCCTCGACCGCCTTTCGCAGGCCTGCCCCCTTCTTCAGGTCGCCGGCTTCGATGATCAGGCTACAGCCCCGGGGCGGTTCCTTGTCGAGAATACCGATCGCTTCGATGAGCGGCTTCTCGTTGCCGGCGTCCTTCAGCCAGACGAGCCGGTCTCCGCCGAACAGTCCGATCGCGTTCATCTCGTCGAGCAGGCGTCCGGGTTGGCCGACAAGGTCCGAGGCGGTGATGCGAAGCACGGAGAATGCGTCGTCGAGCGGCACGCCGGTAAGCCGCGCCAGTTGACCGGCGCGTTCGGAAACTAGGCCGCGGTCGGGGCCGTAGATCAGAAATACCCCGCCGGATCGCGGTGCCCGCTGCAGAAAGCCTTCGAACTCGTGAGACTTGATCTCCGACATAGCCGGCTATCGCTTGGCAAGGGCCGCCGAAAGATCCGCGCGAATCAACTCAGCCATTTCCCGTGACGCGCGGTTCTCGGCATCACGAACGGCTCGAAGCTTGGCGAACTCCTGGACCGGAAAATCGACGAGCGCAACGACCTGTCGACGCCCGGAGCGAATTGTTTCGCCGGATTCAACAAGCGTCAGATTGTAGTCCGCCGTCAGTACCAGCCGGCCGGCCCGCGCGACATCGTCGTCCTGTGACAGGAGAACGCCGACATCGCGTGCGTTAACGCTCATTTCGAGATGATAGGTCGGATTGGCGGGCTCGCCCTTCCCGCCTGCGAGAAGGAAGATCAGCTCGTTGCGGACGCGTTGTTCGACACGGTCTTCCGCTTCGGAAATGGAAATCGACGCCGCCGACTGGGCAACGGTCGATCCGTTTGAATAGAGCGGCTTGACCTGGCAACCGGACAACAGGACAAGTCCGATCAGGCCGGCCGCGGATGCAAGCAGCCCTCTCCTGCGTGACGCCTCAGACAACAACATTCACGATCCTCTGCGGAACCACGATTATCTTCTTGGGTGTCTTGCCGCCGAGCGCGGCCTGAACCGATTCGAGGGCCAGAACGGCCGATTCAATGGCCATCTGATCCGCATCGCGGGCAATTGTCAAATCATCCCGCTTCTTGCCGTTGATCTGCACCGGCAGCGTGATTTCATTTTCGGCGACGAGCGCTTCGTCGTAGGCCGGCCACTCGGTCCGTGCGACGAGGTCGTGGCCGCCGATGGCTTTCCAGCATTCTTCCGCGAGGTGCGGCATCATCGGCGCGATGATGGCGATGAGGATCTCCACCGCATTGCGCAGCGCCGCGTTCATCTCTGCATCGGAACGGCCTTCAGCCGCCGTAGCCAGCGGCGACGAGAGCGCGTTGGCAAATTCGTAGATCCGGGCGACCGCCTTGTTGAAGGCAAGCTTGTCATAGTCGGCCTGCACTGCCTTCAAGGTTTTGTGTGCGGTCTTCGACAGCGCCAGCGCTTCACCGGCGCTTCCAGCTTTGGAGGGGGCAGCGGAAAGGGCTGCTGATGCTTCGGAGACCAGCCGCCAGAGGCGCTGGACGAACCGGTGGGCGCCTTCGACGCCGGCCTCGGACCAGATCACATCACGATCCGGCGGCGAATCGGAGAGGACGAAGAAGCGCGCGGTATCGGCGCCATAGGAGGCGATGATGTCGTCGGGGTCGACGACGTTCTTCTTCGACTTCGACATCTTCTCGATGGAGCCGATCGCGATCGCTTCGCCGGATTCGACGTGTACGGCGCGGCGGGCACCGTCGAGTTCCTCGATGCGGACTTCTGCCGGCGTCACCCATTCGCGCCTGGCGCCCTCGCCGCGGCTATAGGTCTCGTGAACGACCATGCCTTGCGTGAAGAGACCCTTGAAGGGCTCCTTCAGGTCCACATGACCGGCCACCTGCATGGCGCGCGTGAAGAAGCGGGAATAGAGAAGGTGCAGGATCGCATGCTCGATACCGCCGATATACTGGTCGACCGGCAGCCAGGCGTCGGCGGCGGCAGGATCGGTCGGTCGGCTTTCCCACGGGGCGGTGAAGCGGGTGAAATACCAGGACGAATCGACGAAGGTGTCCATGGTGTCGGTCTCGCGGCGGGCGTCCTTGCCGCAATGCGGGCAGGCGACGTGGCGCCAGGTCGGATGCCGGTCCAGCGGATTACCGGGGCTGTCGAAGGTGACGTCTTCCGGCAGCTTCACCGGCAGGTCCTTCTTCGGCACCGGCACGACGCCGCAATCCTCGCAATGGATGATCGGGATCGGGCAGCCCCAGTAGCGCTGGCGCGAGATGCCCCAGTCGCGCAGGCGGAAGTTTATCTTGCGCTCGCCTTGCGGCGCATTGCCGATCGTGGTTGCCGCCAGCCTGTCGGCGACGCTCTCGAAGGCGGCCTCGGTGGACAAGCCGTCGAGGAAGCGGGAATTGATCATCACGCCGTCGCCGACATAGGCCTCGTCACCGATCGAGAACGTCGCGGCGTCGCCGCCCTGCGGCATGACGACGGGAACAACGGGCAGGTCGTACTTGCGGGCGAAATCGAGATCGCGCTGGTCGCCGGAGGGGCAACCGAAGATCGCGCCGGTGCCATAGTCCATCAGCACGAAATTCGCCACGTAGACCGGCAGCTCCCAGCCCGCGTCGAAGGGATGGCGGACACGGATGCCGGTGTCCATGCCCTTCTTCTCGGCGGACTCGAGCGCGGCCAGCGAGGTGCCGGCGCGGCGGCACTCCTCGCAGAAAGCGGCGATGTCGGCATTGTGGGCGGCGGCATCCCTGGCCAGCTGATGGTCAGCCGAAATCGCGATGAACGATGCACCGAAGAGCGTGTCGGGGCGCGTCGTATAGACCGTGACCTCGTTTTCGTCCGTCAGTCCGGCGCGTTCGCTGATCTCCCAGCGGATCGAGAGACCCTCGGAGCGGCCGATCCAGTTCTTCTGCATCAGCCGGACCTTCTCCGGCCATTGGTCGAGATGTTCCAGGGAGTCCAGCAGGTCCTCGGAGAAGTCGGTGATCTTGAAGAACCACTGGGTCAGCTCACGCTGTTCCACCAGCGCGCCCGAACGCCAGCCGCGCCCGTCGATCACCTGCTCGTTGGCAAGGACGGTGTTGTCGACCGGGTCCCAGTTGACCTTGGACTGCTTGCGGTAGACGAGGCCCTTCTCCAGGAAATCGAGGAACAGGTGCTGCTGGTGCTGGTAGTATTCGACATCGCAGGTGGCGAACTCGCGCGACCAGTCCAGCGAAAGGCCCATCGCCTTCAACTGTGCCTTCATGGAGGCGATGTTCTGGTAGGTCCAGGAGGCCGGATGGACGCCGCGCTCCATCGCCGCGTTCTCGGCCGGCATGCCGAAGGCGTCCCAGCCCATCGGATGCAGAACGTTGAAACCACGAGCGCGCTTGTAGCGGGCGACGACATCACCCATCGCGTAGTTGCGCACATGGCCCATGTGGATGCGCCCGGACGGATAGGGGAACATCTCGAGGACGTAGTACTTTTCCCGCGGATCCTCGTTCTTTGTCAGGAAGACGTTCTCGTCGTTCCATTTTGCCTGCCAGCGGGGCTCGGCGTCGCGCGGGTTGTAACGTTCGGTGGCCATGTCGTCGAAATTCCGGAAAGATTGAAGGGCAAAGCCCATGCGAATATGTGGCGAGACCTTCACCATGAAACCGCCGTAGCGTCAAGTTTTCACGGCCTTCCCGGCGCCGAGACCGGGGTGTCCGGCCCGGGTATCCGGACTTGGCAAGAGGAGGCGATTTGGTTAGGTGCGGGGCATAGATAGGTATCGGAGGCGAAAATGGAACTGGAAGAGCGTCTGGACGAGGTTCGCGATCGTATCCGCAAGGCCTCCGCGAGTGCCGGGCGCCCCTCGAGTGCGGTCACGCTGGTGGCGGTATCGAAGACGTTCGACGCGGACGCCGTCCGTCCCGCAATCGCGGCCGGCCAGCGCGTCTTCGGCGAGAACCGGGTGCAGGAGGCACACGGCAAGTGGCCGGCCCTGCGCGCGGAGACGACCGGGATCGAGCTGCATCTGATCGGGCCCTTGCAATCCAACAAGGCCGCCGAAGCGGTGGCGCTCTTCGACGTGATCGAGACGGTCGACCGTGAAAAGATCGCGCGGGCGATCGCATCCGAAATGAACCGGCAGGCCCGGCGCGTGCGCCTCTACGTCCAGGTCAATACCGGTCTCGAGCCGCAAAAGGCCGGGATCGCGCCGGACGAAGTGGTCGCCTTCGTCGCCTTCTGTCGCGACGAGCTCGGACTCGCGATCGAAGGGTTGATGTGCATTCCGCCGGCGGATGAAAATCCGGGACCGCATTTTGCGTTGCTTGCCAAGCTCGCGCACAAGGCCGACGTCGCGCGGCTGTCGATGGGAATGTCCGGAGACTACGAGACGGCGATCGCCTTCGGCGCGACGAGCGTGCGGGTGGGCTCGGCGATCTTCGGCACACGCTGAGGGCGCCGGCAGTGTCCAGCGGCCGACCCGGCCGTGTGATTGCGCGACAAAAGCCTTAGCCCTTTGGTCTGGCTTCCCCCTCGCCAGCCTGTCTCCTATTCTCTTTCCCGGAGGTGCCGTCATCGATGGCGGCGAGACTACGGGAGGAGATGACCATGGCGAGCAGCTATGCAGCCACTTATGCGCAATGGAAGGACGACCCTTCTGGCTTCTGGTCGGAGGCTGCTGGCGGGATCGACTGGTCCGTCACGCCCTCGATCGCGTTCGACGGGAACCGCGGCGTCTACGGTCACTGGTTCCCCGACGGGGAGACGAACGCCTGCTACAATTGCGTCGATCGACACGTCGAGGCCGGGCGCGGAGAGCAGGCGGCGCTGATCTACGACAGCCCGGTCACCGGACAGGTCGGATCGTTCACCTATCGCGACATGCTGGCGGAGGTTCAGGCGATTGCGGCCGTGCTGGCGAAGCTCGGCGTTTCACGCGGCGACCGCGTCATCCTCTACATGCCGATGGTGCCGGAGGCGGTGTTCAGCATGCTGGCCTGCGCACGTATCGGCGCCGTTCATTCGGTCGTCTTCGGCGGTTTTGCGGCAAACGAGCTTGCGACCCGCATCGACGACTGCAGGCCCAGGGTGGTGATCTCCGCCAGCTGCGGCATCGAACCCGGGCGCGTGGTCGCCTACAAGCCGTTGCTCGACACGGCGATCGAGATCGCCAGCCACAAGCCGGACCATTGCCTCATCCTGCAGCGGCCGGAACTGACGGCGTCGATGGTGGCGAGGCGTGACGTCGATTTCACGTCGGAGGTCGGCGCGGCGAAAGCCGATGGCGCGGTGGTGCCATGCGTCTCGCTGCGCGCCACTGATCCGCTCTACATTCTCTACACGTCGGGGACGACCGGCCAGCCGAAGGGCGTGCTACGTGACAACGGCGGCTATCTGGTCGCGCTGGCCTGGAGCATGAAGCATTTCTACGGGGCTGACGCCGGGGAGGTCTTCTGGGCCGCATCCGACATCGGCTGGGTGGTCGGGCATTCCTATATCGTCTACGGCCCGCTCCTGATCGGCGGCACGACGGTGCTCTATGAGGGCAAGCCGATCGGCACCCCCGACGCCGGCGCCTACTGGCGGGTGATCGAGGAGCATGGGGTCCGGACCTTGTTCACGGCGCCGACCGCCTTTCGCGCCATTCGCAAGGAGGATCCCGAGGGTCGGCTTATCGCCGGCTACGACCTATCGTCGCTGCGGGCGCTGTTTCTCGCAGGCGAGCGGGCGGATCCCGATACGCTCCAATGGGCGGAGCGGGTGTTGCAGGTTCCGGTGATCGATCACTGGTGGCAGACGGAGACGGGCTGGCCGATGGCGGGCAATCCCCTGGGGCTCGGGCTGCTTCCCGTGAAGCACGGGTCGCCCACGGTCCCCCTGCCCGGCTACGAGATCGAGGTGCTGGACGATGCCGGCCATCCGGTCGCGGCCGGCACGCTGGGCAACATCGTCGTCAGGCTGCCATTGCCCCCGGGATGCCTGCCCACCTTCTGGAACGCCGACGCACGCTTCCATGCCGCGTGCCTTTCCGAGTTTCCGGGATACTACAAGACCTCGGACGCCGGCTATCTCGACGAGGACGGCTATGTCTTCATCATGTCGCGGACCGACGACATCATCAACGTCGCAGGCCACCGCCTGTCGACCGGCGCGATGGAGGAAATCTGCGCCTGCCATCCGGATGTGGCGGAGTGCGCGGTGATCGGGGTTGCCGATCCGGTGAAGGGGCAGGTGCCGGCCGGCTTCCTGGTCCTCAACAGCGGTGTTTCACGTGAATCATCGACGATCGAGAAGGAGGTCGTGGCGCTGGTGCGCGAGCGCATCGGTCCCGTCGCCGCCTTCAAGATGGCGATCTGCGTGAAGCGCCTGCCGAAGACGCGGTCCGGCAAGATCCTGCGGGGCACGATGCAGAAGATCGCCGACCGGGAGGCGTGGAAGATGCCGGCGACGATCGACGATCCGGCAATCCTCGACGAGATCGCTGCCGCTCTGGCAGCACGGCACATCGGCGCCTGAGACGAGCGGGCTGCCACCTGCCGGCACAAAAAAACCAGCCGTCGATGACGGCCGGTTTCAGCATATATCTGACAGCGTCGCCTAGAAGCGGTTGTCGTCTTCCTCGTCCTCGTTGTCGGACGACTTGAGCGACTTGAGCTTGGCGAAGACGGCGTCGGCGTCGATCTCCTTCTCCTCTTCGCGGTCGCTGCCGCCATAGGGGAGTTTCTCCGTTTCGCGGGCCGATTCGAGCGTGGCGCCGAGTTCGGCGGCGGTTGGCAGGGGGCGACCCTTGGAGGCACGTTCGACCTCGAGGTCGAGATCGATCTGCGAGCAGAGGCCGAGGGTGACCGGATCCATCGGCGCCAGGTTGGCCGAGTTCCAGTGGGTCCGTTCGCGGATCTGCTCGATGGTCGACTTGGTGGTGCCGACGAGGCGCGAGATCTGCGCGTCCTTCAGTTCGGGATGGTTGCGCACCAGCCAGAGAATGGCGTTCGGGCGATCCTGGCGCTTGGACACCGGCGTATAACGCGGGCCCTTGCGCTTGGATTCGGGCACGCGAACTTTCGGCTCGGAGAGCTTCAGCTTGTGATTCGGATTTGCCTCGGCCCGGGCGATCTCCTCGCGGGACAACTGGCCCGTCGCGATCGGATCGAGACCCTTGATGCCCTGCGCGGACTCGCCATCGGCAATCGCCTTCACTTCGAGCGGGTGCAGCTTGCAGAACTGGGCAATCTGGTCAAACGACAGTGCCGTATTGTCAACGAGCCATACCGCGGTCGCCTTGGGCATGAGCAGCTGTTGAGCCATGGATACAATCCTTCTGTCCGTCCGCGCCGGTGTCGCGGGCCGTGGGGGGTAAACCACTGATTTCCGGGAATTGGGCACCTCTATAACGCCACTGTCGCAGAAATGCAATTCTTCAAGAGACAAATGACCTTTGTCTAATTGCCGGAAGGCTTTGACCTGATATGAATGGCTCAGACCGTTCGGGCCGGAGGAGCATGGCCCGCCATGCGCATGAGGAGGAATGCATGTCTACCAAGACCTATCCGGTGCTGAAGTCCGCCAAGAGCCGCGCACTGATCGACAACGACACCTATCAGAAATGGTATCGCGAGAGCGTCGAGAATCCGGAGCGCTTCTGGGACAAGCACGGCATGCGGATCGACTGGTTCAAGCCCTACACGAAGGTGAAGAACACCTCGTTTACGGGCAAGGTCTCGATCAAATGGTACGAGGACGGGATCACCAACGTCTCCTACAATTGCATCGACCGCCACCTGAAGACCCATGGCGACCAGGTGGCGATCATCTGGGAAGGCGACAATCCCTATATCGACAAGAAGATCACCTATAACGAGCTGCACGAGCACGTCTGCCGGCTTGCGAATGTGATGAAGAAGCACGGCGTCAAGAAGGGCGACCGGGTGACCATCTACATGCCGATGATCCCGGAGGCGACCTATGCGATGCTCGCCTGCGCCCGCATCGGGGCGATCCATTCCGTCGTCTTCGGCGGTTTCTCGCCGGATGCCCTGGCGGGTCGTATCGTCGATTGCGAATCGACCTTCGTCATTACCTGCGACGAGGGCGTGCGCGGCGGCAAGCCGATCCCGCTGAAGGAAAACACCGATACGGCGATCGACATCGCCGCCAAGCAGCACGTGATCGTCAACAAGGTGCTCGTGGTGCGCCGCACCGGCGGCAAGACCGGCTGGGCGCCGGGCCGCGATCTCTGGTATCATCAGGAAGCCGCCAGCGTCCCGCGCGACTGCCCGCCCGCCCGGATGAAGGCGGAAGATCCCCTCTTCATCCTCTATACGTCGGGGTCCACCGGCAAGCCGAAGGGCGTGCTGCACACGACCGGCGGCTATCTCGTCTATGCGTCGATGACGCACAAATACGTGTTCGACTATCACGAGGGTGACATCTACTGGTGCACGGCCGACGTCGGCTGGGTCACCGGGCACTCCTATATCGTCTACGGGCCGCTTGCGAACCGGGCGACCACGCTGATGTTCGAGGGCGTTCCCAATTTCCCCGATGCCGGCCGCTTCTGGGAGGTGATCGATAAGCACAAGGTCAACATCTTCTACACGGCGCCGACGGCGATCCGCGCGCTGATGGGCGCCGGCGATGCCTTCGTCAAGCGCTCCTCGCGTTCCTCGCTGCGCCTTCTCGGCTCGGTCGGCGAGCCGATCAATCCGGAAGCCTGGGAATGGTACTACCATGTCGTTGGGGATGACCGCTGCCCGGTCGTCGATACATGGTGGCAGACGGAGACCGGCGGCATCCTGATCACCCCCCTGCCCGGCGCGACCGACCTGAAGCCCGGATCGGCGACGCGGCCGTTCTTCGGCATCAAGCCGGAACTCGTCGACGGTGAAGGCAAGGTCCTGGAGGGTGCCGCCGATGGCAACCTCTGCATCACCGACAGCTGGCCGGGGCAGATGCGCACGGTCTACGGCGACCACCATCGCTTTGTGCAGACCTATTTTTCCACCTACAAGGGCAAGTACTTCACCGGCGACGGCTGCCGCCGCGACGAGGACGGCTACTACTGGATCACCGGCCGCGTCGATGACGTGCTGAACGTCTCCGGCCATCGTCTCGGCACCGCCGAGGTGGAATCGGCACTGGTCTCGCACCATCTCGTCTCGGAAGCCGCGGTCGTCGGCTATCCGCACAACCTTAAAGGCCAGGGCATCTATTGCTATGTGTCGCTGATGGCCGGTGAGGACGGCACGGATACGCTGCGCCAGGACCTGATCAAGCATGTGCGCAAGGAGATCGGGCCGATCGCGACGCCGGACAAGATCCAGTTCGCCTCCGGCCTGCCGAAGACCCGCTCCGGCAAGATCATGCGCCGCATCCTGCGCAAGATCGCGGAGGACGACTTCGGATCGCTGGGGGACACCTCGACACTCGCCGATCCCGCCGTCGTCGACGACCTGATCGCCAACCGGCAGAACAAGGCCGCCGGCTGACGGGGGTCGATTTCACACCTGGAAGCGGCTACAGGATTGTGGCCGCGCCTCCACAAAGCAGATACCTGTTCAGCCGCCGGCATGACAAACGGCCGCGGCCTTCCGACCGCCGTCGTAGGGCAGTGCCAGGCCGGCCGCGATCATTTCCTGAGCCGGATTCGATCCATCTTCGAGAAGCAGGTCAGCGACGACCCGGCCAAAATACTTGTCGCCGGAGACGTTGGTCAGGAAGACCGTTCCGCTTGCAGGAAGCAGTTGCGCCAGATGCGCCCTGGCCGCCCCGGCGGCCGCGCGGATGGTTGCACATCGGGCTCTGATCTCCGGCGCGTCGATCCCGCGGATACGGACCAGGACTTCCACCGTCTGTTGCGGCCAGGGCCGGGCCTGGACCAGGATCGTATCGCCATCGACGATGCGCAGGATGTTGGCGGCAACCGGTCCGGCAACGCCATGCCGATCTGATGCGAATGCCTCCGGTGCGGCCCAGAGCGCGAATTGGCAGATGGCGGCCAGAGCCAGATGGCGGAATCGTTCCATTCAAGGAATATATTCCGTCAATCACTGCCAATCAATAGGAAATATAGCCTAGAAATCGATGGCGCGACCGTTGATCTCCCAGTCGCCGAAGCGGGCCGGATCGAGGCCGCCGCGTCCGCCGATCTCGGGCGGCAGGGGCGCATCCTTCTCTGCCGCGCGCCGTTCCTCGGCTTCCTTCAGCGCGCGGAGCGCTGCCGGAGGAAGAACGCGGCCGCCGCCACTGACGTTGTCATTGTCACCCTGCATCACATCGTCCTGATCGTCGGGATATTGAAAAAGATCGAACCTTCACCATCATATAGGAACATTCTCATTGGCGGCAAAGCCTTGATTCACGTGAAACATCGCAGCACCGCTTCTCATCGGGGAGACACCTCATGAATCTTGTCCGCACGGCAATGCTGCTGGCCTTCCTGACGGCCCTGTTCATGGCCGTCGGCTTTCTCATCGGGGGCAAGGGCGGCATGATGATCGCGCTCGTCGTCGCCGCTGCCACCAACCTCTTTTCCTACTGGAACGCCGACAAGATGGTGCTGTCGATGTACGGCGCCAAGGAGGTCGACGAGCGCAGTGCGCCGGAATATTACGGCATCGTTCGCGATCTGGCCGCCCGGGCGGGGCTGCCGATGCCGCGGGTCTACGTCATCAACAGCGATCAGCCGAACGCGTTCGCCACCGGCCGCAATCCGCAGAACGCCGCTGTCGCCGCCTCGACCGGCCTTCTGCATGCGCTTTCCTATGAGGAAGTCGCCGGCGTCATGGCGCACGAGCTCGCCCATGTCCAGAACCGTGACACGCTGACCATGACAATCACCGCGACGATTGCCGGTGCGATCTCGATGCTGGCGAATTTCGCCATGTTCTTCGGCGGCAACCGCGAGAACAACAACAATCCGCTTGGCTTCATCGGGATCCTGATCGCGATGATTGTCGCGCCGTTTGCGGCGATGCTCGTGCAGATGGCGATCAGCCGCACCCGCGAGTACTCGGCGGACCGGCGCGGTGCCGAGATCTGTGGCAACCCGTTGTGGCTGTCGTCGGCGCTCCGGAAGATCGCGGTGGCGGCAGGCCGCATTCCGAACGAGGAGGCCGAGCACAACCCGGCGACCGCCCATATGTTCATCATCAATCCGCTCTCGGGCGCGCGCATGGACAACCTGTTTTCGACCCATCCGGATACGGGAAACCGGATTGCGGCACTTGAAGCGATGGCGGCCGATGTGCGCCAGGCCGCGCAGCCCCAGCCCTCGACGCGCCCGGCCGAGGCTGCTAAGGCGGTGCGAAAATCGCGTTCCGTTCCACCGACTGGCTGGGGACGCGGTGGTTCCGAACCACCAAAGGGTCCCTGGTCTTGACATCCGACGGCAACGATTCGCATCCGAAACAGAAATCCCGACCGCGACCGACGTCCCGCAAGGGCAGTCCCCGGGCAGCGCCGGAGAAGACCGGTATCACGCCTCGGCAGGTCGCCGCCCGGTTGCTGGCCGCCGTCGTCGATCGGCGGGTGTCGCTGGACGGAATGCTGGACGCCGAGAACGGCAACCCGGGATACCGCGCCCTCAGCGAGGCCGACCGCGCACTGGTGCGCGCCGTCCTCAACACGTCGCTGCGCCATCTGCCGCGGATCCGGGCGATCATCGATTCGCTGGTGGAAACGCCGCTGCCGGAGGGTGCCCGCTCGCTTTATCATATTCTTGTGGTTGCCGCTGCCCAGATCCTCTATCTGGACGTGCCGGATCACTCGGCCGTAGACCTCGCCGTGGAGCAGGCTCGGTCGGATCCGCGCAGCCGCCGCTTTGCCGGCCTGGTCAATGCCGTTCTGCGCCGCCTAGCCCGCGAGAAGGCGTCGCACCTGACGGCCACCCATGCCGTTCCCGTTACGCCGCCGTGGTTCTTCGATCGGCTCTCCGAGGTCTACGGGCCCGAGCGGGCGACGCAGATTTCCGATTCGCAACTCGAGCCTGTCGCGATCGACCTGACGGTCAAGGGCGACCCGCAAGGCTGGGCAGGCCGGCTCGGCGGTCGCCTGCTGTCGACCGGATCGGTGCGCCTGCCGGCATTTGTCGGTCGCGTCCCGGATCTGGAAGGTTTTGCCGCCGGCGCGTGGTGGGTGCAGGACGCGGCCGCCTCGATCCCCGCCCGGCTTTTTCCCGACCTTGCGGGTTGCCGGGTCGCCGACCTCTGCGCCGCGCCCGGGGGCAAGACCGCCCAATTGGCGCAGGCCGGCGCCGTGGTGACTGCATTGGACCAGTCGGCCAACAGGCTGAAGCGGCTCGAAGGCAATCTTGCCCGGCTGGGGTTGTCTGCGGAGACGATCGCGACCAACCTGCTCGATTTCAGGCCCGCCGAACCGTTCGATGCCGTGCTGCTCGACGCGCCCTGCTCGTCGACGGGGACGATCCGGCGTCATCCGGACGTCCTCTGGACGAAGGGACCAGCCGATATCGAAAAGCTCGCCCAATTGCAGGAACGTCTGCTGCTTCATGCGATGGGCCTTGTGCGGTCCGGCGGCCATCTGGTGTTTTCGAACTGCTCGCTCGATCCGATCGAGGGCGAGGAGATGATCGCGCGTGTTCTGGCCGGCGCGTCGGGCTGGTCACGGGTGCCGCTGGACCCTGCGGACTGGCCCGGACTGGAAGAGGCCATATCGCCGCTTGGCGAATTTCGTACCACGCCCGACATGCTGAAAGGCGAAGAGGGCTTTCCGGGCGGGCTGGACGGCTTCTATGCGGTCCTGCTCCAGAGGCATTGATTGCGGATCGCCGCGCCGCGTGTCGGCGCCTTCATCAACAATCGATTTCTAATGTGCGAATTGACGCATGGAATACCTGCGCCTAGTTATGGGCGGGGGAAGAGTTAATTGGCGATGCGGCTTTCAGACCGGCAACGACTGGCATACCTCTATGGACACGAGACGTGGAGACGCTTTTCCCGGCGGCTTGCCGTCGGACGCGTGTCGGCGCTGCGCTTCGCCGGCCGCACGCCCGAGCGGCTCGTGGTGGCGCCGACCGACCTCAGGCCTGCCGATGCCTTTACCGCCGAAGAGATCATCGGCGGGCGGTTTCCGCTTGCCGGGCGCCTGCTCGATTGCGAGGGCGAATCGCCCTTCGCGCTGGAGCTGCCTTCCGAGGAATTCGCCAACCGGCTGCATGCCTTTGCCTGGCTCCGCCACATGCGGGTGGCGGAAAAGGATGCGGGCTCGTTCGTGGTCCGGCGGATCATCGACGACTGGATCGCGGGCCATGGCAGGAGCATCGCCGGGGTGGCCTGGCGGCCGGAGATCATCGCCCAGCGCATCGTCGCCTGGCTTTCGCACTCTCCGGTCGTGCTTCGCGACGCGGACTATGCCTTCTACCGCCGTTTCCTGAAGAACCTCGCCTTCCAGGTCCGCTACCTCCGCCATATCGCCGACGCGACCCCGGACGGCGAGCCGCGGCTCAAGGTCAAGATCGCGCTCGCCATGGCGTCCATCGCGATGCCGAGTTCGGCGACGAAGATCCGCCGCGCCGCGCGCGATCTCGACCGCGAACTGGACCGCCAGATCCTCTCCGACGGTGGCCACGTATCGCGCAATCCGCGCGTCGGGCTCGATCTGCTGTTCGACCTTCTGCCGCTGCGCCAGACCTACGTCAACCTCGGCCACGACGTGCCGCAGCAGCTCATCCCCTGCATCGACCGCATCTATCCCGCCTTGCGCTTCTTCCGGCATCAGGGCGGGGAGCTGGCGCTGTTCAATGGCGCCACCTATACGCTCGCGAACGAGCTTCTGTCGGTGCTGCGCTACGACGAAACCTCCGGCGCGCCGTTCAGGGGCCTGCCACAGACAGGCTACGAGCGGTTGGAAGCCGGCGAGACGACGATCATCGTCGATACGGGCAAGCCCCATTCCGTGGCACTGTCGACGACTGCGACGGCCGGCTGCCTGTCGCTCGAGATGTCGTCCGGTAGGTATCGCTACTTCGTGAACTCGGGGCGTCCGCGCTTTGCCGGCGAAGCCATCCGGCAGCTTTCGCGGGCGACGGCGGCCCAGTCGGTCGCGACCCTGAACGACACCTCTTCGGCGCGCATTTCCGGCTCGGGCTTCCTTGGGCCGGTGATCTTCGGCGGCGTCTCCAGGATCGATGTGGCCCGCTATGACAAGGCGGACGGAGCCGACGGGCTGGTTGCCAGCCACGACGGCTACGTGGCGAACTTCGGCCTGATCTACGAACGGGACCTCTATCTCGGCCGCAACGGCACCGACATTCGCGGCCGCGAGCGCTTCTTCAAGCCGGACGGCACGGCGCCCGACGGCGGTGCCAATGTCGCCGTCGTCAGGTTCCATGTCCATCCGGCCATCCGGATCGTCGCGGTCGATCCGCACGAGGTGCGTCTGGTCGCCCATGACGGCGAGACGTGGGCGTTCTCCTGCCGCGACGTCGCTGTCTCCGAGGAGGAAGACGTCTTCTTCGCAGATCCCTCCGGCGTTCGCCCGGCGCACCAGCTGACGCTGACCATGCCGCTCGGCAGCATTCCCGAGGTGCAGTGGCACATGCGGCGCGAGCGCCGCTGAGAGCGGCGAAAAGGGAAAATTTGCCGGTTTCCTCGCGTCTGCTCGTGTGTTAACGGGGCGCATGTTTCCGCCGGCGGCCCGCCCGGACGTCGGCCCCATTTCCGGAGATTACCCCCATGGCCGTCGCTTCGAAGAAAATCCCTGCTCCCGATCGCGTCGCGGTGAAGACCGCGCTGCTGTCCGTTTCCGACAAGTCGGGGATCGTCGAGCTGGCGGAGGCGCTGTCGAAGAAGGGGATTCGCCTTCTTTCCACCGGCGGCACGCACAAGGCGCTGAGCGAGGCCGGCCTCGCAGTCACGGACGTGTCGGAGGTCACCGGCTTTCCCGAGATCATGGACGGTCGCGTCAAGACGCTCCATCCGAGCGTGCATGGCGGCCTGCTGGCGATCCGCGACGATGCCGAGCATGTCGAGGCGATGAAGGCGCACGGGATCGGCGCGATCGACCTGACCGTGATCAATCTCTATCCGTTCGAGGAGGTTCGCGCCAAGGGCGGCGACTACCCGACGACGGTGGAGAACATCGACATCGGTGGTCCGGCGATGATCCGCGCCTCGGCCAAGAACCACGCCTATGTGACGATCGTCACCGATCCGTCCGACTATGCGGCGCTGCTCGAGGAATTGGCCGACGGGACGACGTCCTATGCCTTCCGGCAGAAGCTCGCCGCCAAGGCCTATGCCCGCACGGCGGCCTATGACACGGCGATCTCGAACTGGTTTGCCGAGGCGCTGGAGATCGCGACGCCGGCCTACAGGACGATTGGCGGCGCGCTGAAGGAGGAGATGCGCTACGGCGAGAACCCGCACCAGAAGGCCGCATTCTACGTCACCGGCGAGAACCGGCCCGGCGTCGCCACGGCCACGCTGCTGCAGGGCAAGCAGCTTTCCTACAACAACATCAACGACACGGATGCCGCCTTCGAGCTCGTCGCCGAGTTCCTGCCGGAGAAGGGGCCGGCCTGCGCCATCATCAAGCATGCCAATCCCTGCGGCGTGGCGACGGGTCCCAGCCTGAAGGAAGCCTACAAGCGCGCGCTCGCCTGCGATCCGGTCTCCGCGTTCGGCGGCATCATCGCCTTGAACAGCCGGCTCGATGGTGAGACGGCCGAGGAGATCGTCAAGCTGTTCACCGAGGTCATCATCGCGCCGGATGCCGACGAGGCCGCCCGTGCGATCATTGCGACCAAGCCGAACCTGCGTCTGCTCGTCACCGGCGCCCTGCCCGACCCGCGCACGCCCGGCATCGCCGCGAAGACCGTCTCCGGCGGTCTGCTCGTGCAGAGCCGCGACAACGGCATGGTCGAGGATCTCGAGTTGAAGGTCGTGACCCGGCGGGCGCCGACGGCGCAGGAACTCGAGGACATGAAGTTCGCCTTCAAGGTCGCCAAGCACGTCAAGTCCAATGCGGTCGTCTATGCGAAGGACGGCCAGACGGCGGGCATCGGCGCCGGCCAGATGAGCCGCGTCGATTCGGCCCGGATCGCGGCCCTGAAGGCCGAGGACGCGGCCAAGGCGATGGGGCTTGCCGAGCCGCTGACGCGCGGCTCGGCCGTCGCTTCCGAGGCCTTCCTGCCCTTTGCGGACGGATTGCTTTCCGCCATCGCAGCCGGCGCCACCGCCGTCATCCAGCCGGGCGGCTCGATGCGTGACGCCGAGGTGATCGCGGCGGCCGACGAAGCCGGAGTCGCAATGGTCTTTACCGGGATGCGGCACTTCCGCCACTGAACCGGCTCAGGGAGACCGGGTAGGATTGCCGCGCGGGGTTACGCGCGGCCGATCCGGCTCGCGTCAATCGCACGCGGGTTGCCGTAGTCGCGCAGGTAGGAGAGCTGGCCGCGGCGCTGCTGCGACAGGTGCCTCCGTTCGGCTTCCGAGATCTGAAACGCACCATCGGCGAAGGTGCCGGTGTCGGACGCCTCGTAGCGATCGTTGCGCAGAACGTTCAGCAGGGTTGCGAGCATTGTCTGTCCTCCAGGTCGGCGCGTAAACGGCGGTCGGCCGCTTCTGTTCCCTGACTACCTGGAAAATCACAACGGAACGTTAACCATAATTTCCGTGTCGCCGGGGGTCTGCGGTTTCGTGCAGGCTCGCTCCGGTCGCCGCGCAGTCATCGTCCACGGCAGGAGCAATCTTCGCCGGCGTCCATGCCAGGTCCGCTGGTGCGTCTTGGCTATGCCATCAAAATGCATTCAATCGTTTGCAAGACGGCGCCGTACAGCGCCGATGAGAAAGCGGCCATATCCCGATTCAGAATGATTGTAAGTGACAGTTGCATTTCGCAACAATATACAGTCAATCAGACAGCGTGCCGGATACGGAATGACATGAAGACTTGGGACCCTGACCTCAGCCGCAGCAACGGACCCCGCTACATGGCGATCGCCGACGTGATCGAGATGGACCTGCGCAGTGGCCATCTGGTTGCAGGCGACCGCCTGCCGCCGCAGCGCGAACTCGCAAAGCGGCTCGGCATCGATTTTACCACCGTGGCGCGCGGCTATCTCGAGGCGCAGAAGCGGGGCCTCGTCGGGTCGCATGTCGGGCGCGGGACGTTCGTGACCGGCGGCGCCGACAAGGAGCGCCGCGGTTTCGTATCCGATGCGACCCAGGATCCGCGCCGGGCCTCCGTCGTCGACTTCTCGATGAACATGCCGCCGGAGCCGGACGATCCGGACCTCCTCGCCCGCATGCGCGATGGTATCTCGGCGATCGCCACCAATCTCGTGCCGCTGCTACGCTACCAGAGCTTCGGCGGCGCCGGCATGGACAAGGATGCCGCCTCCGCCTGGCTCGGTCGCCGCGGGCTCGTGGCCTCGCAGGAGCGCATCTTCGTCACGCCGGGTGCCCATCCGGCCCTGCTGGCGATCTTCGGCATGCTGGCGAAGTCCGGCGAGACCGTGCTTTCGGAAAACATCACCTACCCCGGGATGCGCTCGATCGCTGCCCAGTTGCGGCTGACGCTCGCCGGCCTGCCGATGGACGAGGACGGCATCATACCCGCGGCATTCGCGCAAGCGTGCGAGGCCAGGAGGCCGAAGGCGCTCTATCTCAACCCGACCCTGCAGAACCCGCTGACCCTGACGATCCCGGAGCGGCGGCGGGAGGAGATCTGCGCAGTGGCGCGCCGCTATCACGTGCCGATCGTCGAGGACGACGCCTACGGCTTCATCCCGCTCCACGGCCCGCCGCCACTGGCGGCGATGGCGCCTGACCTGACCTGGCATATCGGCGGGCTTGCGAAATGCATCGGCGCGGGCTTGCGGCTCGCCTATGTCGTTGCGCCGGACACCAAGGCGGCGTGGCCGTTTGCGAGCGCCATGCGGGCGAACAACGTCATGGCTTCGCCCCTGACCGTGGCGCTCGCGACCCGCTGGATCGAGGACGGCACCGCCGACAGCATCCTGCGCTTCGTTCGCGAGGAGGCCGCCGCCCGGCAGGCGCTCGTCGCGGACGTCCTGCCCGGCGGCAGCTATCGCAGCGATCCGATCAGCTTCAACATCTGGCTGCCGCTGACAGGCGGCTGGACGCGGTCGACGTTCGGCAGTCACATGCGTTCGGCCGGGATCGGCGTGGTGGCCAGCGATGCCTTCACCGTCGACGGGCCCGCCCCCGAGGCGGTCCGCGTCTGCATCGGCGGCCCCATCGGCCGACAGACCCTCAAGGGCGCTCTCGAGTTCATGGGGCATGCCCTCGAAGGTTCACCCGAAATGGCTGGCTCCTTTTTCTGATTGCATCCTGCACCATGCCGCGCCCCATCGCCGGGAGTGGTAGCTGTGCCCCGGGGAACACCGCGTAGCAGGCGGGCGGGGCATAAGTCGGCTGCGAGCCCATGGTTCGCAGCCATGGCGCCACGATTGCGGCGCTGGCCATGCAACAGAGAACCGGAGACCCAGCATGAGCAAGTTTTCGCGCGCGGCGGTATCACCCGTTGGACACGGAACGCCGGCGATGGCGTTCGGCAGGCATGTCATCCGCATGATGGCCGCCAATACCGGCGGGACATTCGGAATGTTCGAGGCCTTCGTCGCCCCCGGCGAAGGGCCGCCGCTTCACGTCCACGAGCGCGAGGACGAGTTCTTCCGGGTGTTGAAGGGCCACTTCGGCTTCTGGTGCGCCGGTGACTATCTCGAGTTGGCAGCGGGCGGATGTATCGCCCTTCCCCGCGGCGTTCCCCACCGGTTCGAAAACATCGGCAGCGAGGACGGCGCGTTGATGGTGGTCGTCACGCCGGGCGGCTTCGAGTCCTTCTTCCCGATGATTGAACTCTGCAAGCCGGAAACGCCCGAACAGGTCGCTGCCGTGGCGGGCGAGTTCGGCCTCACCATCATTGCCGGCGAAGGTCGGCAGGCTGCCTGAACGGGAATCGCAGCTGCCGGAGATCGGGGGCCGCCCGGCCTCCTCCAAGGACACGGAGCGCGCGTTGGCATGACTCGCCGCAGGTTCGGGCAATC
Organism: Rhizobium sp. TRM96647; assembly: GCF_025780115.1. Classification (NCBI taxonomy): domain Bacteria; kingdom Pseudomonadati; phylum Pseudomonadota; class Alphaproteobacteria; order Hyphomicrobiales; family Rhizobiaceae; genus Rhizobium; species Rhizobium sp. TRM96647. Next base: position 546,950 of record NZ_JAOXHF010000001.1, on the reverse strand, counting down.
CGGGGAGCACTATGCGCCGGCGTTGTCGACAAGGCTTGACACTCAACCTACTAGTAGGTAGATATTGGTCATGAGCAATGTGTCCACCACCTCCGACGACATCCTGGCCTGCGCACGGTCCCTGATCATCGCTGGCGGCTACAACGGCTTCAGCTATGCCGACATCGCCGAAGTGGTCGGGATCCGCAAGGCGAGCATCCATCACCATTTCCCCGGCAAGGTCGATCTGGTTCGAACGCTGGTTGCGCGGTATCGGCAGGAAGCCGAGGCGGGTTTGGCGAATCTCGAACGTCAGGTGTCCGATCCGCTCGAACAGCTTCGCGCCTATACCGGGTACTGGCAAGCCTGCATCGCGGATGCGAGCGCACCGTTCTGCGTCTGCGCGCTGCTGGCAAGCCAGCTCCCGGTTCTGCCCGAGGAGGTCGGCCTCGAGGTCCGGGCGCATTTCCGCATGTTGTCCGCGTGGCTCACATCCGTGCTGGAGCGCGGTGCGCGCCAGGGCCAACTCCATCTGGCGAATACCCCTCGCGCCGAGGCGGAAGCGTTCATGGCGACGGTTCACGGAGCGATGCTCTCCGCGCGCGCCTATGGCGATCCGCAGATGTTCGGTGCCGTGACAGGCCCGCTCATGGAGCGGCTCGCTTCGCGCGATCAAAATCGGGACGAAGGGAGGTGAACGTGAGTACACTTGGTTCAACCGATCTGGAGCGCAGGCTCCGCACGATCGAGGACAAGCTTGCGATCTACGAACTGATCGCATCGCACCCGCCGAGCGCCGATACGGGGCATGCCGCCTACACATCGTCGGTCTACTGCGAGAACGGCGTCTTCGATCGCGGTCCGGCGCTGGACGGCGCGGAGGGCGTGAAGGCCATTGCCGCGTTCATCCAGAGGCCGGAGCATGATGAGGCCATTCGTGGCGGGCTCGCTCATTTTTCCGGCCTGCCTCTCGTCGATCTGCGCGGCAATGCCGCGATCGTGACCTCCTATCTCATGATCGTCCATCTGGATCATGACGGCCGGCCGCGCGACCTGCCAAACCACGGCGTATCGACGGGATACCGGATACACCGCGCCGTCGTGAACCGCTGGGAGCTCGAACGGCGTGATGACCGCTGGATGATCGCGAGACGAACCCTCCTTCCCGTCGACGGATCGCAGATACAGCAGGAGCTGCTGCGCACGGGATTGAACGAGTTATATTTTTCATAGCCAGGAAAGCCGGAATCGGCTGTGTCCGGATCCTGTCGAGCGGTCGAGGCATGATGCCGTTCGAGGGCCCGGTGCCGATGCAATACCGGAGAAAGCCGGCAGAACCTGCCCTTTTTGCCTACCTACTAGTTGAGAGAATTATCCGCGGCCACCGGGATCGCAAAGGAGACGACATGTTTGGAATTTCACCACTCGGCTGGGTGCACACGCTTGGCAGCCTGCCCGCCATTCCGCTGGCGGCCTATATGTTCGCCCGCCACGGGCGGATCGTGCCTCGCTCGGGGCCCGGCGTTGCCTATTTCGTCTCGATGCTGACCGGGGCGGCCACGGTGTTTCTCGTCGGGCATCAGCCGGTGAGCTACGTCGTCGGTGCCGCGACGATCGGGCTGCTGGTCGTGGGCTTCGGCGTCGGCCGCCTTGCGGGGCTCGGACGGGCCGGAAGATACATCGAGACGGTCTGTCTGAGCCTCACCGCATTTCTCCTGATGGTGCCGACCGTCAGCGAGATCCTGCGCCGCGTTCCGGACGGCCATCCCTTCGTCACCGACCTGCATTCGCCCCTCCTTCTCGGGGCCCAGGCCAGCCTTCTCGTTCTTCTCGTCGTCGGCCTGACGGCGCAGATCCTGTACCTCCGCAGGCAGGGGAGGGTCGCAGCGCACCTGTCGATGCGATAACCAATCGCAGACGTGCACGCGGTCTCTCTGTCAGACCCTGTCCCCGGCCCCGCCCGGCCGGGGACAGGGTCGAGGGACATCGGCGAACGGACAGCAGGCACCTTCCCGCAAGCATTGTATTTTTCCCTCGATCGGACGAGAGTTGGGCGGCCGGACTTCTCGTCGTCAACAGCAAATCGAGGCGCATATGTTTCCACTTTCGCACATGATGAAGTCGTTCATACGCAAGGGATGCCTGACTGTCATCGATGCAGAGGGAAAACGCCATGTCTTCAAGGGCACGCCCGGCCCGCAGGTGACGATGCGGCTGACCGACAGAAAGCTCTACCGGACGTTGGTGTTCAATGCCGAGCTCGCAGCCGGCGAAGCCTACATGGATGGAACGATGCGGTTCGAGGAGGGCTCGACGCTGCGGGATTTCCTGACGCTCTTCTCGGTCAACCGGCTTTCGCTCGGATCCTATCCGATCCAGAAGGCGCTGCGCGCCATCAAGATGCGCTTCCGCAAGCGCCAGCAGTCGAACCGCAAGGGGCAGGCGCAGCAGAACGTCGCCCATCACTACGATCTCGGCAACGAATTCTACAAGCTGTTCCTCGACGAGAACATGCTCTATTCCTGCGCCTATTTCCGCGAACCGGGCGAAACCCTCGAACAGGCCCAGCGCAACAAGCTCCGGCTTCTCGCCAGCAAGCTCGGACTGAAGCCCGGCATGAAGGTGCTCGATATCGGTTGTGGCTGGGGCGACCTCGCGCTCTATCTCGCGGCACTGGAGAATGTGGACGTCCTCGGCGTGACGCTTTCGAAGGAGCAACAGGCGCTTGCCTCGCAGCGGGCGGAAAAAGCCGGGCTCGCCGGCCGCGTCCGGTTCGAACTGAAGGATTACCGCGACGTCGAAGGATCGTTCGACCGCATCGTCTCCGTCGGCATGTTCGAACATGTCGGCGTCCATCATTATGACGAGTTCTTCAAGAAATTGAACGCCTTGATGCCGGATGACGGCGTGGCGCTCCTGCATTCAATCGGCCACATGAGCCCGCCCGGCATGGCAAGCCCGTGGTTGCGGAAATACATCTTTCCCGGAGCCTACTCGCCGGCCCTCTCCGAGGTGTTCGAGGTTGTCGAGCAGAACAGCCTCTGGGTCACGGATCTGGAATTTCTGCGCGTTCACTACGCGACGACGCTCGCCCATTGGACAGAACGCTTCGAGGCGAACCGCGACAAGGTGATCGCGCTCTACGACGAGCGCTTCGCACGCATGTGGGAGTTCTACCTGATCAGCGCGGAGATGATGTTCCGCACCGGCAGCCAGCTCGTCTTCCACATGCAACTGTCGCGCTCCCGCGACGCAGCGCCGATCGTGCGCGACTACATCACCGATACGCAGCGCGACTATATCGAACGCGAGAAGACGCTCAGCCTGTCCGTGTGAAGGACGGTTCGACCTTGCAGGCATCCGGCGCGCCTGCCGAGCGACCGGCATCGGGCTGGCCGAAAATCGTCCGTGCCGCCGTCGCCCTGTTCACCAGTTGCCGGGGTCGGCTGTGTGATCGATCACGGCATATTCGTCCGCCTTCTCTCGATCGAGCACGACCGTCGTCGCCCCTGACTGGCCCGTGACAAGGTAGTTGACCGGCACCGAGCCCCGGCTCAGCGCGCGATACATCAGGAGAGCCGCCTCCTCGGCGGTCTCTGCTTCCATCTTGAGAGTGGTCGTGACTGTGAAGGTCGGCATGGTGCGGCCTCGCTGTGTGGACATCTCGTGCGATGGGAAATGTAGATCCTGCGACGCCTGAGGGCCAGATCCGGGTGGTTGCTGTGATCTCCGACTGTCGCGACAAGGTCGGTGGTCGGTGCGCAAGGATGAAGGGTGGCTCTCGGCCGAGCCGCGAGACACCGGACGATCATTGCACCACTGCGGGTGCCGTGAACGTATAGCCGACGCCGTAGACGACCTTTATCGGCACGTGCAGGTTTGTCTGTTCGCCGATCTTGCGGCGAAGGCGGCTGACGACGGCATCGAGATGGCGGTTGTCGAAGTGAGCTCTGGGGCGGGCGATCGTTTCCGCCAGCTTCTCGCGTGCGCAGATCCCGCCGCCATCGCTGCAGAGGGCACTTACGAGTGCGAACTCGGTCGCCGTCAGCTTGAGCGAGCGCTGGTTGGGCGCGGTGAGGGTCCAGTTCCGGCTGTCGAGGACCCACCTGTCTCCGGTGCCGTCGGCTGCCTCGGCCTGATCGCCCGTTCGCCGTAGCAGGCTGCGGATCGCGGCTTCGATCTCCCGTAAGGTACTGTGCTTGACGAGATAGATATCGGCGCCGCTTTCGAAGCCGCGGACACGGTCGTCGCTGTCGCCTAAGGCGGTAAGCATGATGATGCCGCAGCGATGGGCCTTGCGGATTTCGCCAGCCAGTTCGAATCCGTCGCCATCGGGCAGTCCGACATCGAGGACGATGACATCCGGCGGCCCCTGTTCGCCCAGAAGCCGGCGCAGGGCTTCCGCCGTCGCAACGCCCTCGGCGGTGAAGCCGCAGAGCCCCAGGAAGTCCACCAGATCCTTGCGCAGCCGCTGCTCGTCCTCGACGATCAAAACGCGCGTCAATTGGCAATCTCCTCTAGCTGTGCCGGCTCCACCGCCTCCCTGAGCAACGGCACGCGCGCCACGGCCGTCGTGCCTCCTCCTTCATTGGCGAGCAGGTCCAACGTGCCGCCATGATAGGCCAGAAGCTGGCGCGACGAATAAAGGCCGAGCCCGGTTCCGCTGCGGGCCTTGGTGTTGGAGGCGCGGAAGAACCGGCGCCCGATCTTGTGCATCTCGGCCTTCGGGATGCCGATGCCGCGATCACGGACCTGGATGATCACGAGGCCGAATTCGGACCGGCCTTCAATGTGAATGAGCTGATCCTCGGGTGAATATTTGAGTGCGTTGTCGATGAGATTGATGACAACGGTCGCCAGCATATCGGGATCGGCAATCGTCGAGATCGCTTCTCCCTCCGTGCTGAAACGCAAGCGATGACCGCGCCCGGTCATCTCGAAGTGCAGTTGCACGTCGGCGATGAGCGATGCGATCTGCATCGGTTCCGGCCGAAAATGATTGTCGCCGTCATTCGTCATGAAACGTTCGATCAAAGAGAACAGCCGGTCGAGCGCTTCCCCGATGCCAGCGAGGCGTTCCCTCGTGGCGTCCCGCGATTTGTCGCCGACAAGCCCGATCATGTCGACGGCGTTGCGAATGACTGCCAGCGGGGTGCGAAACTCGTGGCCGACAATGCGCATGAAGTCGGCCTGCTCCTCACGAAGGGCGCGTTCTGCCTCGAGGCTGGCACTCAACTGGTTCTCCAACCTGCGGCGTTCCAGCACTTCCCGCGACAAGGCTTCATTCTTCTCGTGCACGGCCGCGGAAAGGCGTGAACTGACCATGAAGAGCAGGCAGGCAAACAGCGCGATCAGGAACAGGGTTCCCTGCAACAGATACCAGGCATTGCGGTTATCGAGCACCGTGATGTCCTGGGGGCTGGCCGGAAACCAGAATTCGATCGCACTGTGGACGATGCTGGCTGCGATGTACTCGGCCAGCACTGCCATCGTGATCCAGCGCAAGAGCCGGGGTTGCGTCCGGTCCCGCAGGAGCGCCACGCACATCACCGACATCATGATCACCGTAAAGAGGGTCGATGTGTGGATGCGGATGGCAAGGTTGCCCGGATCGAACGCCAGGGCGAGGCCCCAGGCCACGCCCTGAAAGACAAGCAGCGAGGCCCCGATCCAGGTATAGCGCGGCTGGCCCAGGAAGCGGGCCAGACCTTCGGCGAGCAGGACCAGGCCGAGCTTGATGATCGTGTTGTGCAGCACGATCGACCATGCCGTCGGCTGGTCGCTTCTCAGGATCATCAGGAGAAGCCCGATCGCAATGGCGGTATATCCCGCTGCGAGAAACTTCAGTTCGTAGAGATGGCGCCAGGCCAGCCAGACGAAAATCCAGGCGACCGCCTGCAAACTGGCGGTTGCCAGATCGACGACCAGCACTGTCTTGAGGTCCAGCATCGTTCAGAAGTTGCACAGGGACATCGCGGGCGCAAGTCATCCGTTCACGACGCGCAGTCTCCAACAAGTGCGCGAACCGCAGCCACGATGAGAATGGCTGGCAGAATCTGGATGAATTCAAAAGAATTGGTCGGATAACGGGGCAGGGGATCCACGATCGGCACCCTTTTCCGGTGACCTGAGGCACCCCGTGCCGGGCAGCGCCGTGCAGGTTTTGGTCAGAATTGAACAGTTTTGTTCGGTAGATTTTCCGACATCTTTTGCCCTACCGTCTGCATTGTCGTGACCTGACATTTTTTTGGTTGTTTTTTGGTTGGAGGGGAGCCCTTCGCGCGCCGATCGTGCATGCGAGGAACCTGGGCCCGCCTGCTTCGATATTTTAGGGACTCATCGCATGAAGCATTCATCCGTGGGCCTTGGCCAGGAAGCATTCGTTCCCAACCGAAACGTACCGCATGCACTGATCGTGTTGGCCGTTGGCCTCGGCGGCGCCACTGTCGCCGGCGACGCCTATGCAAGCTGCAACGGGTCGGCGACGCAGACCCTCGATGCAGCTTCCTACGGCTATAGCTGGTCGCTTTGCCAAGGCGACGATGGCGTCGACAAAAGCGATGAGAAGAACGGCGCGCAGGGGGATAACATAAACTTCAATGCCATCAATGCGGGGACGTATACGGGCGGCACCACACTTCCTTACGGTTCGGAGGGCGTCGACCAAAACGCTCTCATGATCGGACGCACACGCGGCGGCAATGGCGTCGACGAGGGTGCGGCGGGCGCGGGCGGCACCGTGACGATCACCAATGGCGGCGACATGACGCTGACCAGTTCCGGTGATCCGGGCTCGATCGGCAACCTGATTTCAGGATTGAGCTTCGGTGGCGATGGCGATTCGGACAACGACAACTACAAGTCGAACGGCGGCCATGGCGGGGCGGGAAACACGGTCACGATCACCAATTCCGGGGTGTTGACCGTCGAATCGATGAACGCGAATACGGCCAGGGGCATGACCGGCATCCTCGGCTGGAGCCAGGGCGGTGTCGGCGGCGAACAGAACAGCGGCGCAGCGGGCGACCAGGTGGGCGGCAACGGCGGCAACGGCGGGGCCGTCAACATCACCAACACCGGTCAGATATTTCTCGGCGGCGTGGCGGTCCCCCTGAACGGACTGGACAATGCCTGGGGCATTGCCGCCAAGTCCATCGGCGGTGCCGGCGGCAACGACAATGGCGCTGGCGGCGCTGGCGGCTTCGTCACCGTCACCAACGGTTCGACCAGCGGCGGTGCCTCGATCGGCGCGATCAGCATCTATGCGAACGACACCGACAGCGTTCGCGGCATCTATGCACTGACCCAGGGCAGCCACGGCACGGCCTCCTTCGATTCCTCCGACAATGGCGGCAATGGTGCGGCCGGCGGGGGGATGAGCTTAAGCACCCACGGCGACATCACCGTCATCAGCAGTGGCGCGGTGAGCGGCGTGTCGGGGGGCCTTGTCGGCATCGGCCAAGGCGGCGATGGCGGCACCGGCTACAGTTCATCCGACGGAGGCGCCGGAGGTTCCGGAAGCGCCGATGTCCTGACCCTGACGGCCGAGGGGGGCGCCACTGTCTCGACCCAGGGCGATGATATCGCCGGCATGGTCGGACTGAGCCAGGGCGGACGCGGCGGCGACGGCGATTCGGGTGAGAAGGACAGCTCGGGTGGCAACGGCGGCACCGGCGGCCAAATCCAGATGAACAACTACGGCGCCATCAAGACGGATGGCAGCCATTCCTACGGCCTGCTGGGCCAGAGCATCGGCGGCCAGGGCGGCAACGGCGGCGACGATACGGCCGTGCTGGGCACAAGCGGTGGCGGCGGCTACGGCGGCAATGCCGGCGGCGTTGGTGTCTACATGACCGGCGATGCCAGCATTACGACGACAGGAGATTTCTCGGCTGCGGTCACCCTGCATTCGATCGGCGGCGGGGGCGGCACCGGCGGCGACTTCACGGACGTGCTGGGCGGTGGCGCCGGCAATGGCGGCAATGGCGGCAATGGCGAGGTGGCCACGGTCAACAATGCCGGCGGGACGATTACCACCTATGGCGAGCATTCCTACGGCATCCTGGTGCAATCGATCGGCGGCAGCGGCGGCACCGGCGGCATCGCCGACGGGTTGACGCTTGAACTGGGCGGCGACGGCGGTTCCGGCGGTTCTTCCGGGACGGCCAGTGTCCAGAACGCCGGCAAGATCACCACCTCGGGCTATTCGGCGCACGGTATCGTCGCGCAGTCGATCACCGGCGGCGGCGGCGCTGCCGGCACGGCCGGCGGCGTGCTGTCGATCGGCGGTTCCGGCGGTTCCGGCAACACCGCCGGCAACGCCGAGGTCCAGAACTCGGGTGTCATCAGCACGGCCGGCGACGCGGCGATCGGCATCATCTCGCAATCGATCGGCGGCGGCGGCGGCACCGGCGGCGGTGCGGCAGGCATCGCAACCGTCGGCGGCCAGGGTGGCGCCGGCGGCAACGGCGCACATGCCGACGTGCTGCTGAACGGCGGCTCGATTACCACCCGGGGCGAGATGGCGCATGGCATCATGGCGCAATCGATCGGCGGCGGCGGCGGCAATGGCGGCAACGTGATCGACATGTCGGTCGGCGTTCCCGCACTCGGCGTCGGCGGCACCGCCTCCGGCGGCGGCAGCGGCGGATGGACTTGCGTTACGAATCTGGATGCCAGCGACGGTTGTTCCGCCGGCACCGGAACGCCGCAGGCCGTCAGCATCGCGACCGGAGGTTCCGGCGCGCTCGGCATCCTTGCGCAATCGATCGGCGGCGGCGGCGGCAATGGCGGCAACGCCACGGGCGACGATGCCGGGCTCGGCAGCTTCCAGATCGGCGGCGGCGGCGGCGGCGGCGGCTACGCCAACACCGTGACCGTCGGCTTCGACGGCCTGACCCTGACGACCCAGGGCTCGCACGCCGCGGGCATCGTGGCCCAATCGATCGGCGGCGGCGGCGGCACCGGCGGATCCGCCAGTTCCTATTCCGAAGACATCGGCTTCACGGCGTCGGTAGCCGTGGGCGGCACCGGCGGATCCGGCGGCGCTGGCGGCGCCGTTATCGTGGACCTGATCGACAGCACCATCTACACCGGCCAGGGCGGCGGCGACGTGACCGACGCGATCGGCGTACTGGCGCAATCGATCAGCGGCGGCGGCGGCAGCGGTGGCTCCTCGATCGCCGACGCGCTCACCGTGGCGGTCCCGACCGGCGAAGACGTCTCTCTGGCGATGAGCGTCTCCACGGCCGTCGGTGGCAGCGGTGGATCGTCCCATGACGCCAACTCCGTGTCGCTGACGCTGGACGGCACCGCGGTCTCCACGAAAGGCGTCTCGTCGCACGGCCTCGTGGCGCAATCGATCGGCGGCGGCGGAGGCAATGGCGGCAGCGCGTCGTCGATGTCGGCGACCGCCGGCACGGTCGACACCGTCAGCGCCGACATCGGCGTCTCCATCGGCGGATCGGGCAGCGGCGGCGGCAATGGCAGCACCGTCAATGTCGATCTCAGGAACGGGGCCTCGGTGACGACGGCCGACGACTATGCGAATGCGATCGTGGCGCAGTCGATCGGTGGCGGCGGCGGCAATGGTGGCGTGGGCTCGGTCAACAGCAATCAGATCGGCAGCGGCTTCAATCTGACGGCAAATGTCGGGCTCGGCGGCTCCGGCAGCGGCGGCGCCAGCGGCGGGAACGCGACTGTGGATCTCGAGAGCGGCACCCTGCTGCAGACCAGCGGATCGGGGTCACGCGGTGTGGTCGCCCAGTCTATCGGCGGCGGCGGCGGTACGTCGCAAGGCGCCAGCGTCGGGCTGTCTGCCAGCGCGGATCTGCCCGGCGGCGAAGCCGAGGAATCCGAAGGCAGCAGCGCCTTCACCGCGTCCGTCGGCGTGTCCCTTGGCCGCACCGGCGGCAGCGGCGGCACGGCCGGCACGGCTACCGTCACCAGCAGGGGCAGGATCATCACCTCCGGTGCGGATGCGGACGGGGTGCTCGCCCAGTCCATCGGCGGCGGCGGCGGCTTGGGCGGCTCGGTGGGGCAGGCCTCTTCAGACGATTCCGAGCCGCTCGACGACGAGGGCGAGAGCGATTGCTCCAGTGAGGACGGCGACGGTGAATCCGGCTACTGCTTCGACGTCAGCGTCGGCGCCACCATCGACGACGGCGGCACCGGCGGCGCGGCCGCCAATGGCAACACGGTCACGCTGACCCATGGCGGCCAGATCACCACCACGGGCGACTGGGCCGACGGTATCGTCGCGCAGTCGATCGGCGGCGGCGGCGGCGCCGGTGGCACCTCCACCGCATCCGGCAGCCAGGCGACCGCCAATATCACCGTCGGTGTCGGCGGCAGCGGCGGCGCCGGCGGCAATGGCGGCGCGATCGATGTCACCTTCGACAGCGACAACGGCGCCGCCGGCATCAATACCTCCGGCTATAGCGCCTATGGCGTGCTGCTGCAGTCGATCGGCGGTGGCGGCGGCCAGGGCGGCGACGGTTCCGACAAGGCGGCGGGCAAGATCACCATCGGTGGCGGCTTCGGCGGCAGCGGCGGTGGCGGCGGCAACGGCGGCAATGTCGCGGTCGCTGCGGGAAGCTGGCTCGGCCTGCAGACCAGCGGCGACGATTCGATCGGCCTCCTGGCCCAATCGATCGGCGGCGGTGGTGGCGTCGGCGGCGCCGGCAGCAGCGAGGCGGCCGAAGACGATGACAGCCATGCGATCGACCTGGTCGTCGGGGGCGCCGGCGGCAGTGGCGGCAGCGGCGGCGAAGTCGACCTGAACTATGGCGGCAGCGTGGATACCCATGGCGACCGCGCCCATGGCATCGTCGCCCAGTCGATCGGTGGTGGCGGCGGCATCGGCGGCGCGGGCGAGGCCGACAGCATCGGCTCGCTCGTCGTCGGCGGCTCGGGCGGCGGAACGGTGAACGGCAATACCGTCACGGTCAACCTGACCGATGACAGCTCGATCCATACGCGAGGCGGAGCCGCCCACGGCATCGTAGCGCAGTCGATCGGCGGCGGCGGCGGCATCGGCGGTACCGCCTCGGGCGCGCCGCTTTCCTTCAAGGGCAACAGCCCGGGCAACTATGGCGATGGCGACGACGTTTCCGTCACCGTCAACGGCGGCATCATCACGGATGGCGACCATTCCTTCGGCGTGCTTGCACAGTCGATCGGTGGCGGCGGCGGTTTCGGCGGCAACGCGACCAGCGCTTTCATCGGTTCCAACGGAAATCTCTCGTCGGAGGGCAAGAGCGGCGACGTGACCGTCACCCTCGACGCAGGCAGGAACATCCAGGCGACGGGAGAAGGCTCGATCGGCATATTCGCGCAAAGCGACGCCGGGACGGACAACAACGGCACCGTCAACGTCACCGTCAATGGATCCGTCACCGGTGGCTCCGGCGACAGCGGCGCCGGCATTTGGGTGTCGGCCGGGAAAAACAACGAGGTGACCGTCAATGCCGGCGGCAGTGTCTCGGCGGCATCGGGCGTCGCGGTCCAATATACCGAGGGGGTGAACGCACCTTCGGGCAGTGCGCTGACGGTGTACAATACCGGTGTCATCAACGGCAGTGTCAAAGGGGCAGCCACCCCCGACGCCAAATTGGCGAAGACGGCCCGCATCGACCGCTACATGGCCGTCTCCGTCGTCAACAGGGCGGGTGGCCTGTTGACGGATGCGGAGGTCTATGAAGCTGACGTCGTCAATCATGGCCGGCTGGCCGTCGGGGGCTCGGGCGCCATCGACGCCGCCCGGATCACCGGAGACCTCGCGCAGGGCCGGGACGGCGTTCTGGCGATCAACGCCGATTTCGCCGGCTTCCGCATGGACCGCCTGGTCGTCGACGGCGACGCGGCACTTGCCGGCGGGTTCACGGTGAGTGCCGAAAGCGTCCTGCCCGGCATCAGCCTGCCTTTCCTCAGTGCGGGGGGCAGCCTGGACCATTCGCTGGTGGGCCAGTCGGCGATCTTCGACTACGCGATGACCCAGACCGGAAACAGGCTGTCGCTTTCGGCGGACGGGGCGCACTTCGCCGATCCCGGCTTTGCGCTGAGCAAGGACCAGGACAACGTCGCCGACCACCTGCAGGAGATCTGGGACGCCGGCGGCGGCCCTTACGGTACGCTGTTCGGCACCCTCGGCACCCTCGCCGACGGCGATTCCGGTGGCTACGGGGCGGCCCTGTCCGATATGTCGCCGGGCGTCGCCGGCGCGGCCGCGGCCGGCAGCATCGTCACGACGCAGCAGCATCTCGACCTGCTGCTGAGCTGCCCGATGTTTGCCGGCGACAGCGCATTCCTGACCGAGACGGAATGCGTGTGGAGCCAGGCGGGTGTGCAGCGGCTAGACCAGGAGTCCAGTGGCGGCGTCTCGGGCTTCGGCACCACGACCTATTCGATGCAGGCCGGGACCCAGGTCGAGGTGTCGCCCAACTGGTTCGTCGGCTTTGCCGGCGGCTATGACCGCAGCGTCATTCGTGGTGACGACGGTCGCGTCAACGCCGACGGCGACATCCTATATGCCGGCGCTTCGTTGAAGCATGAGACCGGTCCCTGGCTTCTATCGGGCGCCGTTGCCGGCAGCTATGGCTGGTACGACAACACGCGTACGATCCGGATTCCGGGCTTTTCAGGCCAGGCGGAGGGCGATCCGGAGATCTACAATGTCAGCGCCCGGCTGCGCGCTGCCTACACCTTTTCACAGGACGCCTACTATGTGCGGCCGCTGGTGGATTTCGATCTGATCTATTCGCATGCGGGTGGCTATCGCGAGTCGGGCGCCGGCATGCTGGACCTCCTGGTCGACGATACCGGCCAATGGAGCTTCCACGTCACCCCGGCGATCGAGGTCGGCACGCGCGTGGACCTGAACGAGACGACGGTTATGCGGGCGTTTGCGGCCACCGGGGTGAGCTTCAGCAGCGCTGACAGCTGGGAGACGTCTGCCCGGCTGGCCGGAGCGCCGTCCGGGGTCGGCGTATTCGACAGCGAAGTACCCCTGGCCGAGGTGGTCGGCCGGCTGACCGCCGGCGTCGACGTCGCCAACGACAACGGCTTCAGTCTGCGCCTCAACTACCAGGGCTCGTTCTCCGACACCTACACCAGCCACGGCGGCGCCGTGCGTGTCGGCTACAAGTTCTGAGGGTGGGGAGTAGGGATAGAGGGACTGCGTGCTCACCGGCCTCCTGCTTGGCCGATCGCATAGTGTTCCGGAAGCCGCGTAGCCGTCCCGGTCACTGTCCGCCACGGTGATGTGCCGCCTGTGCAGCCGGCCAGGTCTGCCCTGCCGTCAGAATATGTCGGGCTCGCCGGCCGTCGGCCCGAAACCGGCCTCGAGATAGTCGAAGTCGCAGCCCTTGTCGGCCTGCATCACGTGCCGGGAGAACATCCAGCCATAGCCTCGCCCGAACTTCGGCGCGGGTGAAGCAAGCGAGGCACGGCGCGCCTGAAGCTCCTTGTCCGGCACCAGCATGTCCAGCCGGCGGTTCGGAAGATCCATCCGGACGATGTCGCCGGATCTCAGCAGGGCAAGCGGACCGCCGACATGGCTCTCCGGCGCGACATGCAGCACGCAGGCACCGTAGGATGTGCCGGACATGCGTGCATCCGAGATGCGGAGCATGTCGCGGTGGCCTTGGTTGATGAGCACTTTCGGGATCGGCAGCATGCCCCATTCCGGCATGCCCGGCCCTCCTCTCGGGCCGGCATTGCGCAGCACGAGCACGGTGTCGGGCGTGACAGCGAGCGTTTCGTCATCGATGGCCGCCTTCATCTCGGGATAGCTGTCGAAAACGAGCGCCGGACCCTGGTGCCGCCAGAATTTCGGATCGCAGGCGGCGGGCTTGATGACCGCGCCGTCCGGACAGAGATTGCCCCTGAGCACGGCGAGCGATCCCTCCGGATAGACGGGATTGGAGAGCGGCCGGATGACATCGTCGTTGTAGACGGCGGCGCCCTCCAGGGTTTCGCCGAGGGGGCGGCCTGTCACCGTCAGTGCGGAAAGATCGAGCCGATCCGCAAGCTGCACCATCAGCGCGCGAAGTCCCCCGGCATAGAAGAAGTCTTCCATGAGGTAGTCCTTGCCGGAAGGGCGGATATTGGCAATCAGCGGCGTGGTCCGCCCCAGTGCATCGAGATCGTCGAGCGTCAGTGAGACCCCGGCGCGTCTTGCGATCGCCAGGAGGTGGATGACGGCATTGGTGGAGCAACCTGTCGCCATCGCGACGATCGCAGCGTTACGGATCGAAGCATCGGTGACGATCCGACCCGGCCCCAGATCCTCCCACACCATCTCCACGATACGGCGCCCGCATTCCGAGGACATGCGGATGTGGCCGGAATCGGCGGCCGGGATGGAGGACGCCCCGGGGAGCGTCAGCCCCATGGCATCGGCGATCGCCGTCATGGTCGAGGCGGTGCCCATCGTCATGCAGGTACCATAGGAGCGCGCAATGCCGCCCTCGATGCCAAGCCATTCGCGATCCGAAATGTTGCCGGCCCGCCGCTCGTCCCAGTACTTCCAGGCATCCGAACCGGAGCCGAGAATCTTGCCGGCGTAGTGCCCGCGCAGCATGGGCCCGGCCGGCAGGTAGATCATCGGCAAGCCGGCCGAAAGCGCCCCCATGATCAATGCCGGCGTGGACTTGTCGCAACCACCCATCAGCACCACGCCGTCGAGCGGATGGCAGCGGATCTGCTCCTCCGTCTCCATGGCCAGCATGTTGCGATAGAGCATGGAGGTCGGCTTGGTGAAGGTTTCGTCGACCGAAAGCGCAGGCAGTTCGACGGCAAATCCGCCGCCCTGGGCAATGCCGCGTTTCACGTCCTGGACGCGGTCCCTGAAATGCGCATGGCATGGGTTGAGGTCGGACCAGGTGTTTAAAATGCCGATGATGGGCTTTCCGAGATAGTCCTCAGCGGCATAGCCCATCTGCATCATGCGCGAGCGATGCCCGAAACTGCGCAGGTCGTCCGGCCCGAACCACCTGGCGCTTCGCAACTGATCGGCTGTCCTTCTCATTGCTTTTTTCATCCTGTTCATTCCGTGAATGCTTCGTCCCGCTTCCTGCTGATGCTGGGCGAGAGCACGAGGACGAGGACGACAATGGCGCCGAGCAGCAGCGAGAGGCTGAGGGGGCTGCGCACGAAGATCGAAGGATCGCCCTGGCTGATCAGCATGGCGCGGCGCAGGTTCTCTTCCAGCATGGGGCCGAGGATGAAGCCGAGCAGGAGCGGCGCCGGCTCGAAACGCAGCTTGCTCAGCGCGAAGCCGATCACGCTGAATATGGCCATGACGAAGACATCGAACACACTGTTGTTGATGCTGTAGGCGCCGATGCAGCAAAAACCGATGATCGCGGGAAACAGCAGGTGATAGGGGATCGTCAGCATGCGAACCCAAAGGCCGATCAACGGCAGGTTCAGGATCACCAGCATCAGATTGCCGGACCACATCGACACGATCATGCCCCAGAACATCGCAGGCTCGTCGGAGATGACGTTGGGGCCGGGCGTGATGCCCTGAATGATCATCGCGCCGACCATCAGTGCCATGACGGGATTGCCGGGAATTCCGAGCGTCAGCATCGGGATGAAGGAAGTTTGCGCGCCGGCATTGTTTGCCGATTCCGGCGCGGCGACCCCTTCGATCGCGCCCTTGCCGAACTCAGCGCGGTTGGGCGACATGCGCTTTTCCATGGCATAGGCGGCAAAGGATGCGAGCATGGCGCCGCCGCCCGGCAAAACGCCGAGCAGCGAACCAAGGGCCGTGCCGCGCAGGACGGGGCCGCGAATGCGCCTGAAATCGTCGCGGTTCAGCATCAGGCCGGTGACCTTCGTCACCCCGACAGAGCGCTCGTGCTCGCTTTCGAGATTGCGCAGGATCTCGCAGATTCCGAATATGCCCATACTGACGGCGACGAAGTTGAGGCCGTCATAAAGCTGCGGAACGTCGAAGACATAGCGCGGCGTCCCGCTTTCCACATCGGTTCCGATTGAACCGAGAAGCAGGCCGAAGACGATCATGGCAATGGCTTTCAGCAACGAACCGCTGGCGAGCGCCACGGACGCCACCAGGCCGAGAACCATGAGGGAGAAGTATTCGGCCGGCCCGAATTTCAGCGCGATCGCGGCAAGCGGTGGCGCTGCCGCGGCGAGCAGAACCGTGGCGACTGTGCCGGCGAAGAACGAGCCGAGCGCCGCGGTTGCCAAGGCCGCGCCGGCGCGGCCGTTTCGTGCCATCTGGTACCCGTCGATCGCGGTCACCACCGACGAACTCTCGCCCGGCAGATTGATCAGGATCGCCGTCGTCGATCCGCCGTACTGAGCGCCGTAGAAGATGCCTGCGAGCATGATCAGTGCCGATTCCGCCGGGAGGCCGAAGGTGATCGGCAGCAGCATGGCGATTGTCGCCGTCGGCCCGAGCCCCGGCAGGACGCCGATCGCGGTGCCGAGAAGGCAGCCGATGAAGCAGTAGACGAGATTGATAGGCAGGAATGCAGTGGTGGCGCCAAGCCACAGATCGGACAGGAGGTCCATCACAATCCTCTTCGAGATCGCCAGTGCGGGTTAGAAAGCATGGAGGACGGGAATCCACGATCCGAACGCACTGACGGGGAGAGACAGCAACCGCGTGAACAGCAAGACCGAGCAGACCGCCATGAAGGTGGCCAAGAGGATCGATTGGCGCCAGTTGGCATACTTGCTGGCGAAGCCGACTGCGACGATCATCGCGAACATGGTTGGGGCAAGTCCCAGTCCGGAAAGAGCCAGGCCGAAGAACACCGGCGCCACGATCACAAGACCATAGGCTTTCCAGTTTGCGGGTTCCGGGTCCCCGTCCTCTGCTGCGACGAACAACGACTGGGCGATGATCGACGCGCCGATCACGATCAGCAGCAGACTGAGCATCATGGGGAAATAGCCCGGCCCCATCCGGAACGAGTTTCCGGTCTCGAGCCCCCGGCCGAACCAGATGAACAACAGGCTGATGGCGATCATTGCCGCGCCGCCGGCAAAGTCGCGGGCATTTCGAATCTTCAACATGGCTTCAAGTCCACGGAGCAAATGATGCGCCGGCCAGGCGTCCGCCCGGCCGGCGGGCAGAGTTTACTGCAGCGGAAGATTCGCGGCCTTGATGACCTCGGCCCACTTCGCCGTTTCACCGTCGATGAACTGCGCGAACTCCTCGGAGGTGTTGCCCACCGGTGTTGCGCCCATGCCTTCGATCTTCTCCTTCATCGCCGGATCGTGAAGAATGGCCTGAACTTCCTTGCTCAGCTTGTCGACGATTTCCGGAGGTGTGCCGGGCGGTGCGAAAATGCCGTGCCATGAGGTGGCCTCGAACTCCGGGATGACGCTGGCCATGGTCGGCACATCCGGAAGAAGCGAGGCCTGGTCGAGGCTGGTGACGGCAAGGGCGCGCAGCTTTCCGGCCTTGACCTGCTGGGCGGCGGTCGGGATGTTGTCGAACATGAAATCGACGTGGCCGGCGACGACATCCATGATCGCCTGGCTGCTGCCCTTGTAGGGCACATGGGTCATCGTCACGCCGGCCTTGTTGGCCAGAAGCTCGCCGGCAAGGTGGATCGAGGTGCCGACGCCCGAGGAAGCATAGGTATGCTTGCCCGGCTCCTTCTTGAGAAGCTCGATCAGTTCCTGAACGGAATTGACCGGCAACTTGTCGGCATTGACCACCAGCACGTTCGGCATCGTCGCGATCAGCGACAAGGGCACGAAGCCCTTTTCCTTGTCATAGGGCAACGTCTTGTAGAGCGTTTGGTTGATCGCGTTCGAGCTGACCGTGCCCATGCCGATCGTGTAGCCATCGGGTTCGGCCCGGGCAAGATCGCCAAGCCCGATGTTGCCGCCGGCGCCCGGCTTGTTCTCAACGATGAAACGCTGGCCGAGGCGCTTGTCTAGCTCCTCCGCGACAAGCCGGCCGAGGGCGTCCGTATTGCCGCCGGCGGCAAAGGGTACGATGACGGTCACACTCTTCGAGGGATACTCGTCGGCCCGGCCCGCATGGCTCGTAGCCGCAAGGATCGAAGCGGCGAACGCCGCCAGTGTAAAGAATCGCTTCATGCGCATGAATTCCTCCTCCCTTGGCGCCTGTCGCGCCAAACTCCAATACCCAATCCGGTTCCTCCTCCGGAAATGAAAGCGCTTTCATTTTAGCGCCGAATCGTTCCGCCGCAAGCGGAAATTGAAATGCGTTAATTCGTTGAATTTCGATCATTTTACCGGAGATATTAGTTCTCTTGCAGAAATTCACTTGCGTTGCTTCAGAATGAAAGCGTAAATCATTTTGGAGAATTCATGATGACCAAGCGCGAGAAGAATACGCCGCAGCCTCCCCTCTCGGGACCTGCCACCCTGGCCGACATCGCCAGGCTGGCCGGGGTTTCGCCGGTCACGGTGTCTAGGGCGATCAATACGCCGAAGCTCGTCAAGCCCCGGACGCTGGAAGCAATCGAGCGTGTCATCGCGAAGACGGGCTACGTCCCGAACCTCCTCGCAGGTGGCCTGGCATCACGCAGGACGCGCCTGATTGCAGCCGTCGTGCCTTCCGTCGCGAGCACGATCTTTGCCGAAACCATCGAGGGTCTCAACGCCGAACTCGTTTCCGCCGGGTATCAGCTTCTCCTCGGCCTTTCCGGCTATGATCTCAACCGGGAGCTGGAGCTGACCCGGGCGATCCTCGCCCGCCGACCGGACGGCATCATTCTCACGGGCATCACGCACATGAAGGAGACGCGGGCGATGCTGACCGGCGCGGGACTGCCGATCGTCGAGATATGGGATTCGACGCCCTCGCCGCTCGACACGGCAGTCGGCTTCTCCCACTATGACGTCGGGGCACTGGTCGCCGAATATTTGCTCGCCAAGGGCCATGAACGCTATGCGCAGATCGGTGCCAACGATCCGCGCGCGCGCCAGCGTCGGGACGGCTTTGTCAGCCGACTGGCCGGCATCACCACTGTTGAGATTCCTGCCATCGAGATGAACTCGCCATCGACGTTCCAGGACGGGCGGGAAGCACTGGGCCAACTGCTGGATCGCGGCGGTGGCTCACTTGCGGTATTCGGCAGTTCCGACGTCGTCGCGCACGGCGCCTTGACGGAGGCGATAGCGCGCGGTTGCAGGGTGCCGGAAGACGTCGCCATCGTCGGCTTCGGCGATTTCGATTTCGCGCCTCATACCTATCCGCCTCTGACAACTGTCAGGATCGACCGTCGCATGATCGGCACCCAGGCGGCCCGGTCCATCCTGAGGAAGATATCCGGCGAGGACGTCGCCTCGATGGTCGAGGTCGATTTCGAGATTGTCAGGCGGGGCTCCGCATAACGCCATAGGTCTCGAGTTCGCGGACAATCGTGTGGCGAACAGGAGAATGTCTGAGGGCGGCGATGCCTTCAGGCAGACAACCGGGCTTCATCATCGAGTTCCCGCAGGAATGACGGCATGTTGGAGCGAACGATGTCGAAGAGGAAGTCGATCACCATGCGCACCCGAGGAACCGTGCGCAGGTCATGATGGCAGATCAGCCAGTAGCTGCGTCGAAGCTCGATCTCGTCGGCAAGCACGATCTCCAGTTCCGGATACTGCTTGGCGATGAAGTGCGGCAGGATGCACAGGCCGAGCTCGTTGCGGGTGGCGGTCAGCTGGGCGAAGATGCTCGAACTCTGGAAGCGCGCCTTGATCCCGGGATGCACGTCGCCGAGATAATCGAGGCCTGGCGCGAAGATCATGTCCTCGATGTAGCCGATGAAGGGATGCTGCAGCAGTTCGTCGCGGCTCAGGATCGGGCCGTGCCGTTCGAGGTAGCGGCGCGCGCCGTAGACATGCAGGCTGTAGTCGGCGATCTTCTCGCAATAATAGGGGCCGGCCTTCGGGGGATCGAGGGAGACCGCCAGATCCGCCTCCTTTCGCGAGAGCGACATGATCTGCTGGATCGTCACCAGTTCGAGCGCCAGGTTCGGATGGCTTGATGCGAAATCGCGCAGCCGGTGGGCGAAGAAGAAGTTGGCAAAGCCCTCCGGCGCGCTCATGCGGATGACGCCGCGCTGCGCCGTGACGCCGCCGGAGATTTCCGCCTGCAACCGGTCTGCCTCGGCCTCGATCTTCTCCGCCGTTTCGATGAAGCGCTGGCCGACGGCGGTCAGCACATAGCCGCGCGGATTGCGTTCGAACAGTTTCACCTTCAGGGCAAATTCGAGCCGGTCGATGCGACGCGACACGGTCGCGTGGCTGGTCCTGAGCTGGCGCGCCGCGGTCGACAGCTGCCCCGTTCTGGCGACCGCCAGAAAGTACATGAGGTCGTCCCAGGTGAAATGCGGATTCGCACTCATGTCACACTCCCCTCTGTTCAAATATGAACAGACCCTGTTTGGAATTAGTTTCGGCCGGGCCTTGCGTCAATCCGGCTTTTTGGGAAACTAGCCGTGGGAGGGCCGTCGTCGGGAGGACGATCGGCCAATTTTTGAACAGATCCGCATCCTGTTAGTCTCTGGGAGGAGAACTATGCGTAAGAGCCTCATTGCGTCCACGGCAATTCTCTTGGCCATGGGCACGTCCGCCTTCGCCGCCGACGTTTCCGATGGCAAGGTCAAGATCGGCATCCTCAACGACCAATCCGGCGTCTATGCCGATTTCGGCGGCAAGTGGTCCTACGAGGCCGCGAAGATGGCCGTCGAGGACTACGGCGGCAAGGCTGCCGGCGCGCCGGTCGAGGTGGTCACCGCCGACCACCAGAACAAGGCCGACATCGCCTCCAACATCGCCCGCCAGTGGTACGACACCGAGCAGGTCGACAGCATCATGGAACTGACGTCGTCGTCGGTCGGCCTCGCGGTTCAGGCGCTTTCCAAGGAAAAGAAGAAAATCACCATCAACACCGGTGCGGCGACGACCGAACTGACCGGCAAGCAGTGCAGCCCCTACGGCTTCCACTGGGCCTACGACACCCATTCGCTTGCGGTCGGCACCGGCGGCGCGCTGGTCAAGCAGGGCGGCGACAGCTGGTTCTTCCTGACCGCCGATTACGCCTTCGGCTATTCGCTGGAAGAAAACACGGCCGCCTTCGTCAAGGAGAACGGCGGTACGGTCGCAGGCTCGGTTCGCCATCCGCTCGGCACGACCGACTACTCATCGTTCCTCCTGCAGGCCCAGTCCTCCGGCGCCAAGGTGATCGGCCTTGCCAATGCCGGCCTCGACACCTCCAACGCCATCAAGCAGGCGGCCGAGTTCGGCATCGTCGCCGGCGGCCAGCGTCTGGCCGCGCTCCTCTTCACGCTCGCCGAAGTCAATGGCCTCGGCCTCGAGGCCGCCCAGGGCCTGACGCTGACCGAGGGCTTCTACTGGAACCGCGACGAGGAATCGGCCAAGTTCGGCAAGCGCTTCTTCGAGCGCACCGGCCGCATGCCCAACATGGTCCAGGCCGGCACCTATTCGGCCGTGACCCAGTACCTGAAGGCCATCGACAAGGCCGGCACCGACGATGCCGATGCCGTGTCCAAGGCACTGCATGAAATGCCGGTCAGTGACGTCTTCGCCCAGAACGGCACGGTCGCCCCGAACGGCCGCATGATCCACGACATGTACCTGCTCGAGGTGAAGAAGCCCGGCGAAAGCGACGTCGACTGGGATTACTTCAAGGTGCTGGCGACCATTCCGGGCAAGGACGCCTTCATCGATCCGGCCAAGAGCGGCTGCGATCTGGTGAGCCAGTAAGTCTGGTCGCACATATGGCCATGTCTGAAAGACAGACGCAGCCGGATCCGCGGGTGGTGCTTTCCGCCCGCGGTCTTCGGCGCGATTTCGGCGGCTTCACTGCGGTGAAGAACGTCGACCTCGACGTGCATCATGCCCGCGTCCACGCCCTGATCGGGCCGAACGGCGCCGGCAAGACGACCGTCTTCAACCTTCTGACCAAATTCCTGCAGCCGACGCACGGCACGATCACGCTGCTCGGCACGGACATCACCAGGACCCCGCCGGACAAGGTGGCCCGGATGGGCCTGGTCCGGTCCTTCCAGATCTCCGCGGTCTTCCCGCATCTGACGGTGCTCGACAACGTGCGCGTGGCGCTGCAGCGGCCGAACAATCTCGCCACCCAGTTCTGGAAGCCGATGTCGTCGCTGAACAGCCTGAATGCGCGTGCCGACGAACTGATTTCCATGGTCGGGCTCGACAGGTGGCGCAACGGCATCGCCGCCGACCTGTCCTATGGCCGCAAGCGCGCGCTGGAGATCGCCACGACGCTGGCGCTCGACCCGAAGGTGCTGCTGCTCGACGAGCCGATGGCCGGCATGGGCCAGGAGGATGTCGGCGTCATCGCCAACCTCATCACCGACCTTGCCAAAGACCGCGCCATCCTGATGGTCGAGCATAACCTCAAGGTCGTGGCCAACATTTGCCACCACGTCACCGTGCTGCAGCGCGGCGAGATCCTGGCCGAGGGCGACTACGCCGCCGTCAGCCAGAACGAACAGGTCCGCGTCGCCTATATGGGCACGGAGGAGGCCTGAGATGAAACCATTGCTCCAGGTCAAGGGCCTCAACAGCTGGTACGGCGAGAGCCACGTCCTGCACGGAGTCGACATGACGGTCGGCGAAGGCGAGATGATCACCATTCTCGGCCGCAACGGCGTCGGCAAGTCGACGACGCTGCGCACGATCGTCGGCATCCTGCGCGAGCGAAAGGGCCAGATCCTTTTCGACGGCCGCGACATGATGGGCGTGCCGCTGCACAAGACGGCGCATGCCGGCATAGGCTTCGTGCCGGAAGAGCGCGGGATCTTCGCGACGCTGACGGTGGAAGAGAACCTCATGCTGCCGCCGGTCGTCGCCAAAGGCGGCATGTCGCTCGACGAGATCTACGAACTCTTCCCGAATCTCGCCGAGCGCCGCACCAGTCCCGGCACAAAGCTCTCCGGCGGCGAGCAGCAGATGCTGGCGATGGCCCGCATCCTGCGCACCGGCGTGAAGATGCTGCTTCTGGACGAGCCGACCGAGGGCCTGGCGCCCGTCATCGTGCAGCGCATCGGCGAAGTGCTGAAGAAACTGAAGGAGCGCGGCATGACCGTGTTGCTGGTCGAGCAGAATTTCCGCTTCGCCAGCAAGATCGCCGATCGCTTCTACCTGATGGACCACGGCCAGATGGTGGCGGATTTCCCGGTAGCGGAACTCCCCGACCAGATGCCGATGCTCCACAAAGTCCTGGGGGTCTGACCGCGTCATGACCATGATTTTCGGAATACCGATGCAGGCGCTGTTCGGGCAGTTGCTGATCGGCCTGATCAACGGCTCGTTCTATGCGCTCCTGAGCCTCGGGCTCGCCGTCATCTTCGGCCTGCTTCGCGTCATCAACTTCGCCCACGGCGCGCAGTACATGCTCGGCGCCTTCGTCGCCTTCCTGCTCCTGCAGTATTTCGGCATCGGCTACTGGGCGGCGCTCATCGTCGCGCCCGTCATCGTCGGGCTGCTCGGTGCGGTCATCGAGCGCACCATGCTGAGCCGGCTGTACAATCTCGATCCGCTCTACGGCCTGCTCTTCACCTTCGGCCTGGCGCTGACGATCGAGGGAACGTTCCGCTATCTCTACGGCGCCTCCGGCCAGCCCTATGCGCCGCCGCCGCTGCTGTCGGGCGGTACCAATCTCGGCTTCATGTTCCTGCCGAACTATCGCGGCTGGGTGGTCGTCGTCTCGCTGCTCGCCTGCCTCGGCACCTGGCTCCTGATCGAGAAGACCAAGCTCGGCTCCTACCTGCGGGCGGCGACCGAGAACCCGGTGCTGGTCCAGGCCTTCGGCGTCAACGTGCCGCTGCTTCTGACCTTCACCTATGCGCTCGGCGCCGGCCTTGCCGCCTTCGCCGGCGTGCTGGCTGCACCGGTCTACCAGGTGTCGCCGCTGATGGGCACGAACCTCATCATCGTCGTTTTCGCCGTGGTCGTCGTCGGCGGCATGGGTTCGATCATGGGCGCGATCCTGACCGGCTACATGCTCGGCATCGCCGAGGGGCTGACCAAGGTCTTCTATCCGGAAGCCTCGAACATCGTTATCTTTGTAATCATGGCGATCGTACTTCTGCTGCGGCCCGCCGGCCTCTTCGGAAGGGATGCGTGACATGGCGGAGCTTTCGGAGAAAATGGCGACCAACGTTCAGACGGAACGGAATGCCTCCGCGGTCCAGATCGGCTTGCTGGTCGTGGCGGTCGGTTGCCTTGCCGCAGCGCCGCTGTTCCTCTACCCGATCTTCCTGATGAAGCTCCTGTGCTTCGCGCTGTTCGCATGCGCCTTCAACCTGCTGCTCGGCTATACCGGGCTGCTCTCCTTCGGCCACGCCACCTTCTTCGGCGGGGCGGCCTACTTCACCGCCCATGCGGTGAAGGAGTGGGGCGTCACCCCCGAGATCGGTATCCTGATCGGCGTTGCGGGCGCTTCATTGCTCGGCCTCGTGGTCGGGTTCTTCGCCATCCGCCGGCAGGGCATCTACTTCGCCATGATCACGCTGGCGCTCGGGCAGATGTTCTATTTCTTCTGCCTGCAGGCCGGGTTCACCCACGGTGAGGACGGCATCCAGTCGGTACCGCGCGGGCATCTGTTCGGCGTGATCGACCTGAACCAGCCGACCAACATGTACTATTTCGTGCTGGCCGTCTTCCTGATCGGCATCGCGATCATCTGGCGCTTCATCAATTCCCCCTTCGGCATGATCCTGAAGTCGATCCGCGAGAACGAGCAGCGCGCGATCTCGCTCGGCTACTCGGTTCGCAATTACAAGCTCGGCGCCTTCGTCATGTCGGCGGCGCTGACGGGCCTTGCCGGCGGCGTCAAGGCGCTGGTGTTCCAGTTCGCCACGCTCACCGATGTCGGCTGGCAGATGTCGGGCGAGGTGATCCTGATGACGCTGCTCGGTGGCATCGGAACGCTGATCGGTCCGATCGTCGGCGCCGGGCTGGTGGTGACGCTGCAGAACTACCTGGCGACGTCCGATTTCCCGGTCACGATCATCACCGGCATCGTCTTCATGGCCTGCGTGCTGCTCTTCCGCCGCGGTATCGTCGGCGAATTCTACGCCTCGAAGCTCGGCAAGAAGCTCGGCTTCTAGAACCATCGGGTCGCGCCCGGCACGCATCCGGGCGCGACGCAAGACCTGCGCCGGTGCCGCCGGCGCAGGACGGCAGGGTGCCGGAGGCCGGTTCCCACCACAGCAAGGAACGGAGATACCGGCCTGCGAGCCCATGCGGCTTGCGGGAGAGGTCTCGCTCGGAGTTCGACATGGAACAGTTCGACTACATCGTCGTGGGCGCCGGCAGCGCCGGCTGCGTTCTGGCCAACCGGTTGTCGGCGGATCGCGCCAATCGCGTGCTGCTGCTGGAAGCCGGCGGAAGCGACAACTATCACTGGATCCACATCCCGGTCGGCTATCTCTACTGCATCAACAACCCGCGCACCGACTGGTGCTTCTCCACCGAGAAGGAAGCCGGCCTCAACGGCAGGGCGCTGAACTATCCACGCGGCAAGGTGCTTGGCGGCTGCTCCTCGATCAACGGCATGATCTACATGCGCGGCCAGTCGCGCGACTACGACCTGTGGCGCCAGCTCGGCTGCACCGGCTGGGGCTGGGACGACGTGCTGCCGTTCTTCCGGAAATCGGAAGACTTCTACAAGGGCACGAGCGACCAGCATGGCGAAGGCGGCGAGTGGCGCGTGGAGAAGGCGCGCGTGCGCTGGGCCGTGCTCGACGCCTTCCAGAAGGCGGCAGGCGAGGCCGGCATTCCCGAGACCGAGGACTTCAACCGCGGCGACAACGAAGGGTCCGGCTATTTCGACGTCAACCAGCGCTCGGGCGTTCGCTGGAACACATCGAAAGCCTTCCTCAAGCCGGCGCGCAACCGGCCGAACCTGACCGTGCTGACCAAGGCGCAGGCTCGCCGCCTGATCGTCGAAAACGGCGAGGTCAGGGGCGTCGAGTTCCAGCACGACGGTGTTGCGAAGAGGGCGTATGCCGCGCGCGAGACCGTGCTTGCCGCCGGCGCGATCGGTTCCCCGCACCTGCTCGAACTCTCCGGCATCGGCCGTGGCGACGTCCTGAAGAACGCCGGCATCGGGGTCGTCAAGGAGGTCGCCGGCGTCGGTGAGAACCTGCAGGACCACCTGCAGCTTCGGCTCATCTACAAGGTCACCGGCGTGCCGACGCTGAACGAGAAGGCGAGCACGCTGTTCGGCAAGGCGTCGATCGGTCTCGAGTATCTCCTGAGGCGGTCCGGCCCGATGGCGATGGCGCCGAGCCAGCTCGGCATCTTCACCCGCTCGGGACCGGACAGGGAGACGCCGGACCTGCAGTATCACATCCAGCCGGTGTCGCTGGAGAAGTTCGGCGAGGGCGTCCATCCCTTCCCGGCGATGACCGCGAGCGTGTGCAACCTGCGCCCCGACAGCCGCGGTTCGGTGCATGTCAAGGGTCCCGACTTTGCGCTGCAGCCGCAGATCCGCCCCAACTACCTCAGCGAGCAGAGCGACCGGGACGTGGCCGTCAAGGCCATCCGCCTGACCCGTCGCATCGTCGAGCAACCCGCCTTCGCGCGCTTCAAGCCGGTCGAGTACAAGCCGGGTCCCTCCTTCGAGAGCGATGCGGACCTCGAAAAGGCCGCGGGCGACATCGGCACGACGATCTTCCATCCGACCGGCACCTGCCGGATGGGCGGCGACCCGGAAAGCGTCGTCGATCCGCAATTGAAGCTGCGGGCGCTGGGCCGGCTGCGCATCGCCGATGCCTCCGTCATGCCCCGCATCACCTCCGGCAACACCAATTCGCCGACGATCATGATCGCGGAAAAGGCCGCCGCCATGATCCTGGCGGAGCGGTAACCACAAATTCGCAGGCGGCAATGCAGGCCGGTCGCGCACCGCCTGCGCCGCAATCAGCCACATCGCATGAGGACAGTCAGCATGGCACAGGTCGCATTCATCGGATTGGGCAACATGGGCGGCCCGATGGCCGCAAATCTTGTCAAGGCGGGCCACGGAGTCGCCGGGTTCGACCTTTCGCAAGCCTCGCTCGCAGCCGCCGCACAAGCCGGCGTCGGCACGTTTGCCACCCTGGCCGAGGCCGTGAACGGAGCGGAGGCCGTGATCACCATGCTGCCGAAAGGCGAGCACGTCGTTGCCGTCTGGGAAAATCTCGCAGGCCTGGTTCCCGCCGGAACGCTCCTGATCGACTGCTCGACGGTGGATGTGGAAAGCGCGCGCAAGGCACATTCCATTGCGCAGACGGTCGGGTGCATCTCACTGGACGCGCCGGTTTCCGGCGGCACGGGCGGGGCTGCGGCCGGCACGCTCACCTTCATGGCCGGCGGCACCGACAGGGCATTCGCCCGCGCCAGACCGTTTCTGGAGGCGATGGGCAAAAGGATCGTCCATTGCGGAGCAGACGGCGCCGGCCAGGCGGCGAAGATCTGCAACAACATGATCCTCGGCATCTCGATGATCGCCGTCGGCGAGGCCTTCGCGCTGGGCGAAAAGCTCGGCCTGTCGCACCAGGCGCTGTTCGATGTGGCTTCCACGTCCTCCGGCCAGTGCTGGTCGCTGACGTCCTATTGCCCGGTCCCCGGCCCGGTCCCCGCCTCGCCCGCCAATAATGGCTACAAGCCCGGTTTCGCCGCGGCCCTGATGCTGAAGGACCTGAAGCTCTCGCAGGAAGCCGCCGCCGCCAGCGGCGCCTCGACCCCGCTGGGCGCCGCGGCCGCGGCGCTCTATGAGGCCTTCGAGAACACAGGAAGCGGCGAGCGCGACTTCTCCGCCATCATCGAAATGCTGCGCGGATCACGCTGACCTTCATCGGTCCGGTTTGGTGTCGGTTTCAAGGTGAACCAATGGCGCCCTGCAAGGTGAATATCGGGATCCTCCTCGCCCAGACGGCCCTGACGACGCATCTCAATAAGCGCTCTCATAGGCAGCGCAGATCTCCGCCTGGGTCTTGCCGGCCAGATAGGCGATCTCGCCCTCCTTGTGCTTTACGTAGACGTCGGCGAAGCCTTCCGGGAACCACCCGCACACCGTTGCATTATTCCTGAAGCGCTGGAGCGCCGCTTCCAGCGTTTGCGGCAGGCGGACGTAGCCGCGGGCGGCAAGGGCCTCTGTGCCCAATAGAGACAGGTCCTCCTGCGTTGCTTCCGGCACCGGCAGCCCCTCCTCGATGCCCTGCACGCCGGCATGAACGATCGCGGCGAGGGCCAGGTGCGGGTTTGCGGCGCCGTCGGCGGCGCGGAACTCGAAATTGAACTGGTCGGCACAGGCGATATCGCTGATATCGGAGACGGGGCAGATGCGGACCGAAGCCTCGCGATCGCGGAAGCCGAGATTGTTGAAGGCGGCACTCCAGCGATGCGGGGTGAGACGCAGGTAGGAGACGACGCTCGGCGCGGTGACGGCGATGATCGAATCGAGGTATTTCAGGATGCCGGCGACGAATTTTCCCGCGACGTCCGAAAGTCCATGTTGGCCGCTCGGATCGTAGGTGACGGCCTTGCCCGTTGAATCCAGCATGCTCATGTGCACGTGCACGCCGTTGCCTACGCCGGCCGGATCACGGATCGGCGTGAAGGTCGGATCGTAGCCAAGCTCGCGGGCGACGAGGCCGACGAGTTCGCGGGTGATCAGCGAATGATCCGCGATGGTGACGCCCTTCTGCGGCCCCATCGTCACTTCGAACTGGCCGGCGCCGAACTCCTTCAGGATCGTGTCGGGCGTCACGCCCGCTTCCCGCATCGCCGCGATGATCGCCTCGCAGAAGTGCCGCTCTTCCTGGAAGCCGCCGAGCGTGAAGGCCTTGCCGACCTCGGAGACGAGGTGCTTGATCTGGAACTCGTGCTCGAACGCGCCGTAGAGCGTGACGCCCGCCACCCTTTGCAGGCGTTCGAGGGCGGCCTCGAGGATGGAGCGCGTGCAGAACTCCCAGGGCCGACCGTCGGTATAGCGTATATTGCCAAGCACGAAGTTCTCATTCGGCGCTCCCTCCTCGCTTTCGATGCTGACGCGGGTCGCGGGATCGGGGATGAGCACGAGATCGCCGAGCGAGCCGAAGGGGCTTTCGGCGATGTTATCGAAGCAGGTGATCTGCACATTGGTCGGCGTCCAGCCGACGCCGCGCTTCAGGCGCTTGTCCATCTGCGCCAGCGGAAAGGCCTTGCCGCGCACCTTGCCCGAAAGGTCGCCGCAGCAGGCGACCATCATTTCCTCACGTTTCATCGGCGTCCCCGTTGATCCTGTCCTGGTCGTAGCCCGGCATCTCGAAGCGGATGCCGTCCCAATCGTTGATGCGCTTTTGCGTCGCTTCCCAGTCGGCCTCGGAGACACGCACGATCAGTGCCTCGACGAGCGCCATGGCGGCGGCCACCGTATCCCAGGCCGTGCCGGCGTCGATCGGCAGCGCGACGATATGATCGGCACTGCGGGCGGCCGGCGACATCCACTTGTCGGTCACGACGACGATCGTCGCGCCGCGCCTCTCGGCAATCGTCTCGGCAAGGCGCGCGAGGCTGAGCTGGTAGCGCCGGAAGTCGAACAGGAGCACGACATCCTTCCTGCGCATGCGCAGCACGTGCTCCGGCCAGAATTCCGGGTTGTCGGCCATGTGGTAGATACCGCTGCGGATCTGCCTCAAATGGATCGACAGAAACGAGGCGACATTGTCGCTGACGCGTCCGCCGAGCAGGAAGATGTTGCGGGCAGGATCGGCGAGGAGGTCGGCCAGGATGTCGAATTGCGCCTGCGAGACCGTCGCCGTCATTTCCTGCATGACGGCGGAAACGCGCGCCACATATTCCGACAGGAATTCGGAATGGCCGACCGGCTTCTGGCTGGACTTGAGGTCGAGCGGCGAACGCTGGCCTTCCTTCAGTTCGGCGATCAACTGACGCTGCAGGTCCTGGAAGCCGCCGCAGCCGATCTTGCTGACGAAACGGGTGATGGAGGGCGCACTGACGCCGGTCTTGGCGGCCAGCTCCTGGATGTTTTCGAGGCCCGTGAAGGGATAGTCGGCCAGGATGGCGTTGGCGATCTTGCGCTCGCTGGCGGTCAGTGACGCCGCAGCCTCGCGGATCCTCGTTCGGACCGTCGCCGGTGATTTCCCATCGCTCATTGGCGTTCGTTCCCCTGGTTGACCGGATATTTGCGCCATGAAAAAAATTAGTCAAACGGAAATATCGGATTGACTATGATTGAAAAATTTCTTTGACTGATCGCCATCGAAGCCCGCGCCGCCGGCCCGTGCCGGATCGCTTGACGGATCCCTTTCATGCTCAGGTTCGCAGATCGCGACACGACCAGATTGCTGCAGGCGGGCGACCCGGATCCCGTGGAGCGGATCAATTCCGCCGGCGCCTCCGGCATCTTCCTCACCTGCGAGCATGCCGGCCGCGCCGTACCTGCAGCGCTTGGCGATCTGGGCGTGTCACCCGCCGATATGGACCGGCACATCGCCTATGACGTCGGCGCCGAAGGCGTCGCCCGGGGCCTCTCAGAGCGTCTCGACGCCGCGCTCGTCCTTCAGCGCTACAGCCGCCTCGTCATCGATTGCAACCGCCCGCTCGAGGCGAAGGACTGCGTCGTCCGGGAGAGCGACGGCACCGTGGTCCCGGCGAATGCGGACGTATCCGACCGCGAGCGGCGGAGCCGGTTCGTGGAGATCCACCAGCCGCTGCACGAGGCGATCGCCGTCGCGCTCGACCAGCGGCGGGCCGCCGGCAAGCCGTCCCTTCTCGTCTCGGTGCACAGTTTCACGCCGATCATGCGCGCAACGGGTGCCGTGCGCGATTTCGAACTCGGCCTTCTCTACAACCACGACGCCCGCCTTGCCGAACGGCTGGCGGAAACGTTCCGGGCGGCCAATCCCGGTGTCGCCGTGAAGCTCAACGCGCCGTACCATGTCGACGACGTCTCCGACTTCACGATCCCGGTGCATGGCGAGCGTCGCGGCATTCCGCATGTGCTCGTGGAAGTGCGCAACGACCTCATCAACGACGCCCGCGGGCAACAGGAATGGGCGGACCGCCTCGCCGGCCCCCTCCGGCTTGCGGCAGACAGCTTCGAAGGAAACGCCTGATGGCCGCTGACCATCTGACCACCCGCGACGTGCCGCTCGATCCGGCGGCCTCCGCCATCCTCTTCATCGACGTGCAGAATTTTTCCGTGCGCCGCGAGGGCGGGGAGTTCAAGGACGTTTCCGACGCGGAGATCGCGGGCAAGTACGGATACTACTTCAAGCGCATCCGCGAGGTGGCGATCCCGAACATGCAGCGCCTGCTCGACGGCTTCCGCAAGGCCGGCATCGAGGTGCTGCACACGACGATCGAGAGCCTGACCAGGGACGGCCGCGACCGCAGCCTCGACTACAAGATCACCGGCTTCAACGTGCCGAAGGGCTCCTGGGACGGCAAGGTGATCGACGAGCTGGAGCCGCTGGAAGACGAGATCGTCTTCCCGAAGAGCTCGTCCAGCGTCTTCGTCTCCACCCATATCGACTACATCCTGCGCAATCTCGGCGTAAAACAACTCGTACTGTGTGGACTTCTGACCGACCAGTGCGTGGAATCGGCGGTGCGGGACGCCTGCGACCTCAACTACCTCGTGACGCTCGTGCCGGATGCTTGCGGCACCTATTCCGAGGAGCGGCACAACACCTCGCTCAGCGCGATCAAGGGCTATTGCCGGCAGGTCTCGACCGACGATCTCCTGAAGGAAATCGGGCAGTAGGGCTGCCCGGCACGAACCAACGGGACGGAAACAAGGAGCATTTCAAGGCGGGCCGCAGAACAAGACAAAAAGGCCGGACCGCTCATCCATCTAACGCCGAACGGCATCACTAAGGGGAACGACCATGAGAAAAACCTCCAAACTGCTTCTGGCTGCGGGCCTCGCGCTCGCCTCCTCCGCGGCCTTTGCCGATGACGAGAAGATCGTGATCGGCGGCGCGCTCTCGATGACGGGCATCCAGGCCCCGCTCGACACGCCCGGCTACAACGGCGCCCAGGTTGCGGTGAAATATCTCAACGACAATGGCGGGGTCCTCGGCAAGCAGGTCGAGTTCATCAACATCGACGGCAAGTCCGATCCGGTGACGGTCGGCAACGTCGCCGTCGAACTGATCGACAAGGGCGCACAGGTCATCGTGGCGCCCTGCGACTTCGACTTCGGCTCTCCGGCAAGCCGGGAGGCACAGTCGGCCGATATCGTCGGCATCTCGACCTGCGCTTCGGACCCGCTCTATTCTTCCTGGTCGCTCGGCGACAAGCAGTTCACGCTCTCCATGTGGAACACCACGATGGGTGCGACGGCGGCCGACTTCGCGGTGAAGGAAAAGGGCTGGAAGACGGCCTATGTCGTCACCGACCAGTTCATCGCCTACACCAAGTCGCTGTCGAAATATTTCGTCGAACAGTTCAAGGCGGATGGCGGCGAGATCCTGCTGGAAGACACCTACACGAACGGCGACAACAACTTCTCCGCCCAGCTCGCGCGTCTCCAGGCGCTCGGCAAGAAGCCGGACGTGATCTTCGTCTCGTCCTATGGCCAGGATATCGGCATGATCATCCGCGCCCTGCGCGAGGTCGGTTACGATGCGCCCGTTCTCGGCGGCGATGCCTACGACGACCCGGCCATGCACGAAACGCTCGGCGAGAAATTCGGCAACGACGTCTATTTCGTCACGCATACCTGGATGGGTCCGGAGGCGCACCCGGACATGCCCAAGTTCATCGAACTCTATACCACCATGCACGGCAAGGCGCCTGACACGTCGTTCGTCTCGACCGGGTGGGACACGATCATGCTGATTGCCGAGGCGATCAAGGCGGCCGGCTCGACCGACGGCGCAGCCGTGGCGAAGGCGCTGGAAGACGGCCAGTTCAAGCTCCTGACCGGTGAGCTCGACTACGGCACCGCGGAAGAAGGCCATGTGCCGAACAAGGCGGCGGCCGTGATCGAACTCAAGGGCGGCAAGCCGAGCTTCGTCGGATGGCGCAAGCCGGAATCCCTTCCGAAGCCCTGATCGGGCATCACGGGCTGACGGCGCTCATGAACCCTTTGAATCGGGACCGATTTGAAGACAGGATGACGCGCGAAGCAAATGCTCCATCGCCACGTCGTTGGTGGCGGTGGAGCGCCGACCTATCACCTTCGGAAAAGCCATGCCTGAAACGCGTCTCGCGGTAAACGACGTATCGGTGGAATTCACCGGCCTCCGCGCCCTCGACCATGTGTCGCTCTCCCTCTCGACCGGGGAAGTCGTCGGCCTCATCGGACCGAATGGCTCCGGCAAGACGACGCTCATCAACGCCATCACCGGCCAGGTGAAGCTCTCGACCGGCACGATCACTGCCGGCGATACGATGCTGTCCGGCCTCTCGCCGCGCCAGATCGCGCTGGCCGGCGTCAGTCGCTCCTTCCAGATCGTGCGCCTCTTCAACGCGATGACGGTGCTGGAGAACGTCGAGGCCGCCGCGCTGGCGAAAGGGACGTCCCGCGCTGTGGCCACCGGGCGTGCAAAGAACCTTCTGGCCGAACTCGGTCTTTCGGCCAAGGCGGACGAGCTGGGCGAAAGCCTCAGCTACGGCGACAAGCGTCGTGTCGAGATCGCCCGGGCGCTCGCCGCCGAGCCGCGCTTCCTGCTGCTCGACGAGCCGGCCGCCGGCATGAACGACGCGGAAACGGAAGCCTTGCTGCACACGCTGTCCGAGCTGCCGAAGACGCGCGGTCTCGGCCTTCTCATCATCGACCACGACATGGGCCTCATCATGCGCCTCTGCCACCGGCTGCACGTACTCGCCTCCGGCCGCACCATCGCGGAAGGCGACGCCGCCCATGTGCGCGGCCATCCGGCCGTCATCGAGGCCTATCTCGGCAAGGGGGCGGCCCATGCTTGAGATCACCGGCCTCTCCATCAACTACGGTGCGATCCGCGCCGTGCGCGGCGTCAGCTTCTCCGTCGGCAAGGGCGAACTGGTGAGCCTGCTCGGCGCGAACGGCGCGGGCAAGTCCTCGACCATCAAGTGCATCGCCGGCGCCCTGAAGGCGGCCGAAGGTTCGATCTTGCTCGAAGGCCGGGACATCACCGCGTCCAGTCCCGAACAGGTCATCCGCGCCGGCCTTGCCACCGTACCGGAAACCCGCGACGTCTTCCCGGACCTGACGGTCGCCGAAAACCTCATGCTCGGCGCCTATATCCACCGCCGCGACCAGGCCGGAAACCGGGAGAACCTCGAAAAGCTGCACACGCTCTTTCCGCGCCTTGCAGAACGCTCGACCCAGCCAGCCGGCACGCTGTCGGGCGGCGAGCAGCAGATGCTCGTGATCGCCCGTGCGCTGATGGCGCGTCCACGCGTGCTGCTCCTCGACGAGCCCTCGCTCGGCCTTGCCCCCGCCATCGTCGAGCGCATCTTCGAGATGATCGAGACGCTGAAGAAATCCGGCCTCACCATCCTGCTCGTCGAGCAGAACGTGAACCAGGCGCTGGCCGTCGCCGATCGCGCCTATGTCATGCGGCTCGGCGCCGTCGTCGCATCCGGCACCGCCGAGGAGATCCGCTCGACCAGCGATCTCAGCGCGCACTATCTGGGAGGCTGATCCATGGCTTTCGCGATCCAGTTCGTCATCGACGTCCTCAGCCTCGGCGGCGCCTATGCGCTGATGGCGCTCGGCCTCGTCATCATCTACGGCATTCTGCGCCTCGTGAACTTCGCCTATGGCGAACTCATCATGGTCGCCGGCTACACCATGTACCTTTCCAGCGGCTCGGGCCTGCCCTGGCTTGTCATGGCCGTTCTCGCCGTCGGCATGGCAGTGCTCTTCGGCATCCTCACCGACTACGCCGCCTTCCGTCCGGTGCGCGCAAAATCGGTGACGGCGGTGCTGATCACCTCCTTCGCCTTCTCCAATCTCCTGCAGAACGCGGCGCTGCTCTTCATTTCGCCGCGCCCGCGCAACGTGCCGCTGCCGGAGATCTTCTCGCAGACCGTCTCGATCGGCGGCGCGATCACGCCGGTGCGCAACCTCATCACCATCGCCGCCTCCATCGTGCTCCTTGCCGCCGTCGCCTTTCTGATGCGCAAGACGACGCTCGGCATCGCCATGCGTGCGGCTGCGACCAACTTCACCATGGCCCGCATGCTCGGCGTGCCGGCGAACCTCATCATCTCGTCTGCCTTCGCGCTCTCCGGCTTCCTTGCCGGCGTCGTCGGCATCCTGTGGATCGGGCGCATCGGCACGGTCGTGCCGGGCATCGGCCTGGAGCCGCTGCTTGTCGCCTTCATCGCCACCGTGATCGGCGGCATGCGGAGCCTGCCCGGCGCCGTCGTCGGCGGTTTCCTGCTGGCGCTCATCGATACGACGCTCAACTACACCCTGTCGCAGGACCTCCTGAAGTTTCGCGACGCCTTCACCTTCAGCCTCGTCATCCTGATCCTGCTCTGGCGCCCGGAAGGCCTCATCAAGGGCCCGGCGAGCGGACAACGGACCTGAGGAGAGCGCCCATGAAACACGCCTATCTCACAGCCCTCATCCTCATCGCCGTCGTCGCCGCAATCGCCGTCGGAAGCCAGGTGCTCGGCATCCGCCTCTACGACCGTATCGCCACCAACCTGCTGATCTCGCTGGTGCTCGTCGTCGGCCTGCAGACCTTCATGGGCAATTCGGGGCTGCTGTCCTTCGCCCATATCGGCTTCATGGGGCTCGGGGCCTATACATCCGCCGTATTGACCATTCCGGCGCAGATGAAGGGCATGGCGCTACCGGACCTCTATGAATTCATGACGGTCCTGGAGGTCTCGCCGCTTCTGGCCATGCTGGCGGCGGGCGTCGTGGCTGCGCTCGTGGCGGCCGTCGTCGCCTATCCGCTGATGCGGCTGTCGGATGCCGCGGCCGTCATCACCTCCTTCGCGCTGCTGGTCGTCCTCTATACCGTGATGAACAACTGGAGCGCCCTCACCAACGGCCCGCGCACGCTCTTCGGCCTGCCGAAGACGACGGACATGCCGATCGCAGCCGTCGTTGCGGCCGTCGTGATCGTCATTGCGCTCCTCTTCAAGGAATCGCGTACCGGCAAGCTCCTGCGCGCCTCCCGCGAGGACGAGGTGGCGGCCGCGGCGCTCGGCGCGAACATCCCGCATCTGCGCTGGCGCGCCTTCATCCTCGCCGCCTTCATCGCCGGCGTCGGCGGGGCGCTGTGGGGGCATTTCATCACCTCGTTTGCGCCAAAGGCCTTCTATCTGAAGGAGACCTTCCTCATCATCACCATGCTGGTGATCGGCGGGGCGAATACGGTGACGGGCGCCGTTGCCGGCACCATCCTCGTCACCTTCGCCTATGAGGGCCTGCGCGGCACCGAAGGCGCGCTGAACGCCACCGCCATCGGCGCCGGACAGGTCATCGGCCTCACCGAGATCGTGCTGGCGCTTGCCATGATCGCGGTGATGATCGTCAAGCCCGGCGGTCTGTTCCCCAACCGCGAGATCGGCCACATCCTCACCCGCACCCGCCGCAAGAAGGAGATTGTTTCGTGAGCTGGAAGACCGCCTACCGTTCCTTCTACTATGCCAATGCAGAGGCGCCGGACGACATCGTCCTCGATCCGGAAACCACGGCGCTGCTCGTCATCGATATCCAGAACACCTATCTCGATCCGAAGGACACGGCAGAGGAAACCGCCCGCTGGCAGCCCTTCTACGAGCGCATGCGCAAAACGGTGATCCCGAACACGGCGCGTCTGATCGAGGAATGCCGCAAGCGCAAGGTGGAGGTCATCTTCGCCCGCATCGCCTGCCTGAAGCCGGATGGGCGCGACCGGTCGCTGAGCCAGAAGAAGCCGGGCTTCAACTACCTGCTTTTGCCGAAGGAGCTGCCGGAAGGCCAGGTGGTGCCCGAGCTCGAGCCGCGCGCCGACGAGATCGTCATCACCAAGACGACCGACAGCGCCCTGACCGGGACGAACCTGCGCCTCATCCTTCACAACATGGGCATCAAGGACGTCATCTGCTGCGGCATCTTCACCGACCAGTGCGTCTCCTCCACCGTGCGCAGCCTCGCCGACGAGAGTTTCGGGGTCGTGGTGGTGGACGATTGCGGTGCGGCGGCAACGGATGAGCTGCACAGGCGGGAACTGGAGATCATCAACATGATCTACTGCCATGTCGTCCAGCTCGACGAGGTTGTGACCTTCTTCAAGTAGCGAGGATAGCCCCATGTCCGGCCTCTACGCCCGCGAAAGCCGATCGGTCTCGAAAATGGCGCACCTGCGGTTCTTTCCGCAGGCGGTCGTCGGCGGCAGCGGCGCGTATCTGATCGGCGACGACGGGCGAAGGCTCCTCGATTTCGCCGCCTCTTGGGGGGCGGCGAGCCTCGGCCATTCGCATCCCGCCATCCGCGAGGCGGTGAACCGCGCGCTCTCCGACCAGGCGGGCGCCAGCTATCTCTCCTCCGCGAACGAGCCCTGCGTACTGCTTGCCGAAAAGCTGCTGTCCCTCGTGCCGGAGCGCGCCCGCGGCCGCGTCTGGTTCGGCCATTCCGGCTCGGACGCCAACGAGACCGTTGCCCGCATGGTTGTCGCCGCCACCGGCCGGCCGCGCATCCTCGCCTTCCATGGCGCCTATCACGGCGGCACCGTCGGCTCCATGGCCGTCTCCGGCCATCCGGCGCAACAGGGCACGCGAGCCGCCGGTCTGACGCTCGTGCCCTATCCGAACAGCTACGCCGCCGGCAGCCCCGAGGCGGCAAAGGACGCGACCCTCACCCATCTGGAGAACCTCTTCGAGACGGAGATTCCGCCGCGGGAGGTCGCCGCCTTCTTCATCGAGCCGATCCAGTCGGACGGCGGCATGCTGGTGCCGCCGGACGGGTTCTTCGAGGCAGTGGAAGCGCTCTGCCGCCAGCACGGCATCCTCATCGTCTCGGACGAGGTGAAGGTCGGCCTCGGCCGCAGCGGGCGCTTCAACGCCTTCGAGCATTGCGGCATCGAGCCTGACATCGTCGTCTTCGGCAAGGGCCTCGGCGGCGGCCTGCCGATCTCCGCGGTGGTCGGGCCGGAGGCGGTCATGAACCACGCCGTCGCCTTCTCGCTGCAAACCGTGCACGGCAACCCCGTCTGTGCGGCCGCGGCCCTCGCTGTCCTGCAGACCATCGAGCGCGACCATCTTGTCGCCAATGCAGAGAGGGTCGGACGTGTGCTGCGCACGGCGCTCGACCGGCTTTCGCCGTGCCATCCCCTGATTGGAAACGTGCGTGGCCGCGGCCTTGCCGTCGGTGTCGAGCTTGTGGCGGATCATTCCAGCCGCGAACCGGCTGCCCGCCAGGCGGCCCTCACCGTCTACCGCGCCTTCCAGCTGGGCCTTGTGCTCTACTATGTCGGCATCAATTCCAACGTGCTGGAATTCACGCCGCCGCTGACATTGACGGAAAGCCAGGCCCTCGAGGGAGCCGCCATCCTCGACGAGGCCCTCACCGATGTCGCCGGAGGGCGGGTCGACGAGAGCCTGCTCATGGACTTTGCAGGCTGGTGACGCTCGCCTTGGTCCGGCGACCACCGATCGTCCGCCGAAGCACCCACACGCTCTCTATGCTATGAATTCGCAGCCTGCGTCACGGAGTGCCTTGTCGACCCATTCGCGGTTGACCGTACCGGCTTCCGTCTCGGCCATCTGCTTCGTTTCGGCCTCGTGTTTCTTGGCAGCTGCCTTGAAGATGTCCGCAGCATCCGCTCTCGGCACGCAGACGACGCCGTCGAGGTCGCCGAGGATCAGGTCGCCCGGTTCGATCACCGTGCCGTTGATCGCGATTGGCAGTCCGATTTCGCCAGGTCCGGTGCGATAGGGGCCGCGATGGGTCACGCCGCAGGCAAAGACCGGGACATTGCGCTCCAGGAAGGCTTCCGCGTCGCGGATGGCACCATTCATGACGAAACCGGCAACGCCACGACGGATCGCATGCGCGAGCATCAGCTCGCCCATCAGCGAATTCGTCGTTTCGCCGGCAGCGTCGATGACGATCACGTCGCCGGGCTGCGCCATGTCGATGGCCTTGTGCAGCATCAAATTGTCGCCGGGGCGGCTTCGGACCGTCAGCGCCGGGCCGGCGAGATTGCCTGACCTGTGCATCGGCCTGAGGCCGGTGCCAAGCGCGCAGATGCGCGACATGGAATCGCTGACATTCGCGACCGGGAGGCTGCGGAAAGCCTCCACCTGCGCCGATTCGATACGATCCCAGTTCAGTTTGACACGAAATCCGTAAGTCATGGAAACCTCAGGCAGAAAGTTCGGTTGGACGGGCAATCGAGCGTTCATCCGGCGCATTGCCGTCGAGAACGCTGATGATGTGCTGAGCGGCGATGACCGCCATCGCATCAGCGGAACCGTAGGTCACGCCACCGATATGCGGTGTTGCGATCAGCGTGCCGAGTGCCCAGAGCGGGCTGTCGGCCGGCGGCGGCTCGGTGGAAAAGCTGTCGAGTGCGGCTCCTGCCACCGTGCCTGCGGCCAACGCTTCGGCAAGCGCCATCTCGTTGATGATGCCGCCGCGTGCCGTGTTCACCAGCACCGCGGACTTCTTCATCAGACCAAGGCGGCGGGCATCGATCAGATCGCGGGTTGCCGACGTCAGCGGGCAATGGATACTCAGCACGTCGAGCGCGGGCAGCATGGCATCGATGTCATCTGCCGAGGCAAAACCGTCGGCTTCTGCTGCACCGGACGCGAAAGGATCGTGGACGACGACCTCCATGCCCAGCGCTTCCGCCATGCGGGCCGTCTCCCGGCCGATCCCGCCATAGCCGATCAGGCCGATCGTGGCCCCGAGGAAATCCTTGCCGGTGAAGGTCGGCTTCGGCCACTCGCCGCTTTTCACCGCCCGGTCGAGCGGCAGCACATCCTTTATCAGGCTGAGCGCCAGGGCAATCGTGTGTTCGGCGACCGCGCGGGAGTTCGAGCCCATCGCCCGCAGTACCGGAATGCCGAGCCTGGCGGCGGCCGCGATATCGACATTGTCGACGCCGACGCCATGCTTGGCGATAACCTTGAGGTTGGGCGAGGCTGCGATGACTTCTTGATCGATGCGACCCTGGCGTACCATCAGTCCGTCGATCTTCAGGTCGGCTGCGCGTTTTGCCACGACCTCGGACGGATCGTAGGGCGGCGAGAAGAACACGTCGATGTCATGCTCGTTCAATAGCCGGATCGCCTTTTCGGCAATCTTGTTATGGCTCACGAGGATGCGACGACCACGCTTTCCGTGATCGGCCCCCTGGATGATGTCATGGGTCATGAAGTGACCCCTCCCTTCTCAAATCGTGATAGGAGGTTTTGGGCGCGCGTCACGATCGGCGCATCGACGAACCTGCCGTCCAGCATGAAGGCCCCACGTCCGGAAGCGGCTTCCTGTTCGCTGGCAGCAACAACCTTCCGTGCCCAGGAAAGCTCTTCCGGGGTCGGAGCGAAACATTCGTTGAGAATCGGCACGACGGACGGATGGATGCAGGTTGCTCCGTCGAAACCGAAATCGCGCGCTTCCAGAGCGGCCGCCCGAAGCGCCTCCTTGTCGGCGAAATCGACCGTGGTCCTCAGCATGCCGAAAGAAAGCACACCGGCTTCCTTGGCGGCATAGTGGATCATCAGCTTGGGATAACGCAGCACCTCCGGCGTGGGCTTCGCCCCCATCGCCGTCGCCAGATCCTCGCCACCGGATGTCAGCGCAAATACACGCGGACCATGGGCGATGGCGCGAACCTCGAACAGGCCCTTCATGTCCTCAATCAGCGGCACGAAGCCGATGGGTGCCCGATCTCTTTCATGAGGCAGCAGGCTTTCGGCCAGGCGGGCGAGAATATCCGCGCTATCGACCTTCGGGATGTAGAGCCCGTCCGCGCCGGCGACGGTCGCCGCTATGGCATCGTCGACAAGACGTTCCGACTGGTTGACGCGCACGAAAACCTGGCAGCCGCTCTGCCGGATTGCCGGCACCCATTTCGCAAGTCCCTCGCGAGCCTCGGTCTTGGCGGTTTCCGGTACGGCATCTTCCAGATCGATGATGACGACATCGGCTCCGCGCTGTCCCGCCTTTTCCAGAAAGCGAGGCGCATTGCCCGGTACATAGAGAAGTGACGAGATCATTCGTCGCCCTCCAGGTCGTCGGGCGTCAGGCCGACTTCCGCCAGGATCGCCGCGGTCTGCGCGCCGACATCAGGCGCCGGATGGCGGAAGACGCCGGGTGTCGCAGAAAAGCGCGGAAAGATGTTGTGCTGGGGAATGCTGCCGAGATCGGCATCCTCGACTTCGACGACGATTTCTCGCTCGGCAAAATGCGGGTCAGTACTGATATCGGCGATGTCATAGACAGGGCCGACGGTCGCGCCGGCAGCACGCATGGCTGAAAGGGCTTCGTCACGGGTGCGGGTGACAAACCACGCCCCAAGCGCCGCATCAACCAGTTCGCGATGCTTGACGCGTTCGACATTGGTCGAAAACCGTGGATCGTCCTTCATGTCCGGCCGACCGACAATGTCGAAGATCCGCATCGCGATCACCTGGGTCGACCCGGAGAGCGCGACATGTTTTCCGTCGCTGCAGAGGTAGACATTGCGCGGCGAAACCGTGTTGGAACCGGAGCCGGACCTCTGCTTGACCTTGCCGGTGACATGATAGATCGATGCTTCCGGCCCGAGGGATGCAAAGATCGGCTCCAGCAGCGACAGGTCGATCACCTGGCCCGTGGCATCGCCGCGCTCGCGGGCAAACAGTGCCATCATCACCGCATTGGCGCCGGTCAGACCCGAGATCATGTCGGCCAGCGCCAGTGGCGGCAGCACCGGTTCGCGATCCGGGAAACCGGTGCGCGAGGCAAAGCCGCTCATCGCCTCGACCAGCGTGCCGAAGCCCGGCAGCCTGGCATAAGGCCCGGTCTGGCCGAAACCGGAAATCCGCACGATGACAAGCCGCGGGTTGAGCTCCAGCAGGCTGTCCGGCGAAAGGCCCATTTCCTCGAGTGTGCCCGGGCGGAAATTCTCGATGAAGACGTCCGCCTTCTCGAGCAGCTTCTTCAGGGCCGCCAGCGCCTTCGGCCGGCGCAGGTTCAGCGCGATCGAGCGCTTGTTTCGGCCGTAGGTCTTCCAGTGCAGGGAATGGCCGTTGTCACGCCATTCCCTGAGAGCGTCGCCCTGTGGGGGCTCGATCTTGATGACGTCGGCCCCGAAGTCACCGAGCTGCAAGGACAGCATGTTGCCGGCCACCACGCGGCTCAGGTCAACGACGCGGATGCCATGCAGCGGGCCTTTCTGTTCCGGTTGGAAGCGAACGGTTCTCTTCTGCTCTGCCATGGGT
Organism: Rhizobium sp. TRM96647; assembly: GCF_025780115.1. Lineage (NCBI taxonomy): Bacteria > Pseudomonadati > Pseudomonadota > Alphaproteobacteria > Hyphomicrobiales > Rhizobiaceae > Rhizobium > Rhizobium sp. TRM96647. The sequence goes on along the minus strand of NZ_JAOXHF010000001.1, from coordinate 504,605 downwards.
CTCTCAATTCGCGCCGGGCTTGTCGGGGAAGACTGCGCAGTGCTGCTGGGGAACATGCACGAGGATGCTGTCCTCCTTCAGCTCTGCCGGCGTCTGGATACGGAAATTGACCGCGCCGGAGCGCACCGCATACTGCCAGACCGAGCCGAGATAGGTGCGCTGCTCGATCTGGACCCGCAGCGTGTTCGGACCGGCCTCGCCGGCGAGTTCGATCTTCTCCGGGCGAATGGCGACGACGACGCTACCATTCTTTCCGGCCGGACCTGGCGGAGTAACGATCTCGCTGCCGTCGGCAAGGCGGATACGTGCCTTGTCCGTACCGCTCTCGATCACCGTGCCGTCGAAGAAGTTGGACGAGCCGATAAAGTCGGCGACAAAACTGTCGGCTGGCTGTTCGTAGATCTCGCGCGGGGTTCCGAGCTGACGCATCCGGCCCATGCTCATCACTGCGATCCGGTCGGAAACAGCAAGTGCCTCGGCCTGGTCGTGCGTGACATAAATGGTGGTGACATTGAGCCGTTCCTGCAGTTCGCGCAGCCAGACACGGGCGCGTTCGCGCAGTTTCGCATCGAGGTTCGACAGCGGCTCGTCGAGGAGCAGGAGCGGTGGGCGATAGACGAGCGCCCGGGCGAGTGCCACGCGCTGCTGCTGGCCACCAGAAAGTTCGAACGGATAGCGATCCGCATAGGGAAGCATCTCGACGAGGCCAAGCGCTTCCTTGATGCGCTCGTCTCGCTCAGCCCGGCCGATCTTTCGAAGCGTCAGCGGGAAAGCCAGGTTCTCCGCCACCGTCTTGTGTGGCCACAGCGCATAGGACTGGAAGACGAGACCAATATTGCGCTTCTCCGGCGGCACCGTGTTGTTCGGGTTGCCGTCGAACAGCACCCGGTCGCCGATGCGGATCGTGCCTGATGTGGCGTGGTTCAGGCCGGCGACCGCAAAGAGAGAGGTGGACTTGCCGCAGCCGGACGGACCGAGCAGCGTCAGGAATTCGCCCGACGCGACATGGATGTTGAGATTGTCGACGGCGGTGACGGCACCGTACTTGATCGTGAGGTTCTGAAGGACGAGATCAGCCATAGATTTTGGCTCCCATGACGCGGCGAGCGAGGATGACGAAAGCAGCGGTAATGACGACTTGGATGGTTGCGAGGGCGGAGACCGGGCCGTTGTCACCTTGGGCGACAAGCTGCAGCATGGTGGTGCCGATGATTTCGGATCCGGGCTGGTAGAGGAAAGCCGCCGTCACGTACTCCTTGAAGAAGTGGATGAAAAGCAACGCATAGCAACTGAAGAGCGCGGGCTTCAGGATCGGGACGATGATACGCGTCACCGTCGTCCACCAGTCGGCACCGGAGATGCGCGCACCGCGATCGAGCTCCTCGCCGACCTGGGCGAGCGCTGGCGCGATGGCACCGAAACCAACCGGGATGTAGCGGATCATGAAGGCAAGGATCAGCACGACGATTGTGCCGCGAATGACATCCGCTCCGGGCAGCCAGATCACGGCGTAGAAGAAGCCGAGACCGGCGATGATGCCCGGCAACGAGCGCGGGAAGAGCGCGATGTATTCGAGCGCGCGGCTGTGGCGGAAGTCCGAGCGGCGGGCGACGAGCGCAATCACCAGGATGAAGAACGTGCCGATCGCCGCACCGATCGTTGCCACCAGGACGGAGTTGACGATCGAGCGGACGTAGTTGGCCGAGCCCAGCACATGCTCGAAATTGGCAGTCGTCAGCACCTTCCAGAAGGGAATGAGCGGGGTCAGGAAGCTGACCGCCGAGCGCATGAAGATGCCGCCGAAGATCGAGATGATCGTCAGGAAGGCAAACGCGAAGACGAACAGGAATGCCGGCCAGCGCCAGGCGCCGAGATCGAGTGTCGATGGACGGCTCGCCTTGCCGCGCACGGTGACGAAACGCCCAGCACCTTTCATCAGGAAGCCCTGAAGCCAGACGAGGACGGCGACGACGATCAGGAGAATGACGGCGGCGGCGCCGACAATGCCGTATTCCGGCCGTACGGCGGCATTGATGCCGGCGTTGTAGAGGAAGGTCGTGACCGTCTGGATGCCGGACGGGCCGCCGAAGAGCAACGGAATGGCCAGCATCTCGATACCGACGACGAAGTTCAGCACGGCCGAATAGATGATCGCAGGACGGATCATCGGAATGGTGACAGAGAACAGCGCCCGGAAAGGGCCGGCACCGGTGGAACGCGCCGCATCTTCGAGCAGCGGGTCGGCCTTGGTGACGGCTGCGAGACACATGAGATAGGTCAGCGGCGCCTGGCTAAGGCCTGCGACGACGCCCATGCCGGTGACGCTGTAGAGGTTCCACGGTGCGCCACCGAGATAGGTTTTGGCGGCAAGCGTCATGAAGCCCGACGGGCCGTACATTGTAAACCAGCCGAACGCGATGACGAGGTTCGAGACAAACAGCGGCCAGATAAAGATTTCGCCCAGCCACTTGCGGCCCGGCAGATTGGTGCGCCCGACGAGAACCGCCATGACGGCTCCGAAGATCTGGGCCACGACCATCGTCAGCGCGCCGAAGTAGAGCGTATTGAAGAACACGCCACCCATACCCGGTTCGCTGAACAGGCGGCCGAAATTGCCTAGCGTGAGGACCGCGGTGTCGTCGTAGAGCGGCTTGTCGAGGAAGGCCTGGAAGATGATCGGGGTGATCGGGCCGAATACGAGGATCGTCGTCAGCGCCGCAACGCCCCAGTAGATCGCACGCGATCGGTCTATCCCCCGTCCGGTCGTACCGGCGTGGCTGATATCCGTCATCGAATTTTCCTGTCAGGTTTGGTGGGAGGGCCGGCCGGAGGGGTGTCGTCCGGCCCTCGTGCTCGGCTCAACGGCCGGCGATCGCCGCGTTCCACTTCTCGACGAAAGGACCCGCCTCGGTGATCAGGCGCTGGTCAAAGCCGGCGATGATCATGTTGTCATTGCCGACGATCTCGCCGATCTTCTGGAAGGTGTAACGCACCTGATCTTCCGGCACGTCCTCACGGTAGGGAACGAGACCACCCTTGCCGACCTGCGTCTGGCCGTCCTGGCTCAGCGCGTAGTCGACGAAAAGCTTGGCCGAATTCGGATTGGCGGCACCCTTCGGGATGCCCATGCCGCGCAGCATCATGATCGTGCCGTCGTCGGGGAAGGCGAAGCCGAGGATTTCCCCGCCCGGCTGCTCCAGGCGCGGGAAGATGGTGATGCCGGAGACGGCAATACCCATCAGATATTCGCCAGTGGCGATCTTCTCGTTCATCGGGCCGCCCGAGGTCTCGCCACGGATCATCGGACCGATCTTGCGAAGGCCATCCCAGCCCGCGTCGCCCTTCTTGTCCATATAGGCCCACCAGGCGGTCAGCCCGAAGCTGTTGCGCGCGGCATCATAGGTGGTGATCTTGCCCGTGAACGTATCCGGCTCGGCCACCGCGTCCTCTACCAAAGACGCGAAACCCGTCGGGCGCTGATCCTCCGGCAGGAGCGCTGCATTGTAGGTGATGACCAGCGGGTCGGTCGAAAGCACGTTCACGCCTGGATAGGGGTGGGCGAAGTCCGGAAGCTTTTCGGTTTCCGGGCTCTTGTAGTCCTCCATCAGGCCATCCTTGCCGTAGGAGGCCCAGCGGTCGTTGGCGCCGGAAACCAAGATGTCGGCGGTGCGGGCGCTGGACCCCTTTTCGGCCTCCCAGCGGGAATGTACCGTACCGGAGCCCAGATCCACGGGCTCGACCTTCACCCAGGGATATTTGGCGTGGAACCCCTCGATGATCGGCTGCCAGTTATTGTCGGCCATGTTCGAGTAGATCATCAGGCCTTTTTCAGAGCGCGAACCTTCGATGATCTTGGAGTAGTCGGCTGGATAGCCGGCCGGTACTTCCTGAGCCTGAGCGAAACCGGCAATGCCGGCAAACAGCCCGGCGACCGCCGATAGAGTTACGAGTTTCATTCTTACCTCCCTTTGGACAAACGACGACTGCGGCGCGCCAGCTCCTCGCTGATTGCGGCGGCAGTTTCCCGGACCACTTCAGATATGCGGTCGGAATTTGTGACGAACCGGACCTGGGGGCCGGAGATGTTGAGCGCGGCAACCGCCTTGCCGTTTGCACCGACGATCGGAGCGGCTGCGCCTGCGGCACCTTCTACGACGCCCATGGCGTTGACATAGAAACCCGATGCGCGGGCACTCGCTACGGCTTCACGGAGCTTGGAATGTTCCGCCTCGGACAGAGCGGCCGATGCCGCATAGGCTTCGATTTCCGCGTCGCTGCCGGCGGCCAGCAGAACCACCCCGCTCGCGACCTTGTGGGCCGGACGTGTCGGAACGATATCGCGATCGTAGAGGATCTCGCGCTTCGGCAGCACTTTATTGAGATAGCGGATCGACTGGTCTTCCAGCACGGCGACGAAGCCACTTTCTCCAGTTTCCTGAACAGCCTGGGAAAGGTGCGGCGATACCAGAGCGATCAGGGCGCCGTAGTTGCGGCCATCCTGGGAGATCTCGCCGGGAAGCCTGAGCATCTGGTACTCGCCGCTGCCAAGGCGATGGATGTAGCCGCGTTCGGTCAGCGACTGCAGCATCAAGAGAGCGCTCGACTTGGGCATGGCAAGCGCAGCTGCAATCTCCGAAAGGCTTGCGCCTTCCGGTGAGGCCGCAAACCACTCGATCATATCCAAGACACGCTCGACACCGCGTCCGCTCACAACTGATCCTCCCTTGCTATTTGTTCAAAATACTGAACAAGTACAGAATATTGAAAATCGACAATTCGGTCAATCTTTTTCTCAGTCGCAGTTCTCAAGAGGATCTGAAAATCAAGGGCGGGGTGGCGACCGCTACCAGCACAAGCTGAGCGACACGGCCGAGACGACGCGCTATGGTATCGGAGTGACAGGGAAAAAAATCAGGGCGCTCATCCTTGGCGCCGTGAACTTACCCGATGGGTTGGGACCACCGCCACAATGAGCGATGATCCGTTCATCAGCCGTCCGTCGCGGCAAGCCGGTCCATTCCCGCGGCTCCGCTCCGAAAGCACGGCAAACGCCGAAGCTACCCCACATCCTGGGCGGTGGCATCTACGCCACATCATGCAGCACTCGGACCAGGATCGTCGTCGTATGGCGTGCCGATCTGCCTTGGACGTGGTCGGAAGTTTATGACCTGGGGAGCATGATCGACCAACTCCACTTGGTCGCCTTGGCGTTGTTTCGAACGGGCATCCGCCTCCGGCTGGAAAATGATGCTCTGGACCGTCAGCGTTTCAGGCTCTGCGCCCTCACCCAGGATCTCGATCGACTCGCCGACGCCCAATCCCAACAGCGCCAGGCCCCGCATCGTCCGGACCGATATCGCAGCGTCCGGAAGTCCATCCGCGGGGTCGCGAAGAAGAACATGCGGCCCCGCCACGGCTCCGTTGATCGTATAGAGCACTTGCGTGTCGAGCGTGACGATATCGCCGGGGATGTCTTCCCGGAAGAAGACGTTCGAATGGTTCAGTTTCTCTCTCAGCAGCGTCGAGAAGGCGGACGGCCTTGCGTTGGCGCTTTCAAGCAAAGACATCAGGACGTTGGCGTCTCCGGCCGTCAGCTGACAAAAGGCTTCCCTGGACATTGAGTTCTCCTATCATTGCATATGAGGCCGAGGGCTGGCCCCGGGGCCCCGCGACGGGACTGGCGAGTGAACGCGCGATAACAAAGGCCGGATGTCGATGACGGCCGGCGGCGTTCTACAAAGCGGGAACGACGTTCGCCCCGTGTCTAGCGAAGCCAGATTCGAATAGATCGGCGTGGAAGAATTTCTCCGCCCCGCGCCATGTTGCTTTCTATCATCGCTCGTGCGGCATCCGCCGCTGCTTCGGGCGTCGGATAGTGGGATGGAAGAACGCCGTCGAATACGGAAGAGCAGACGTGCGCCATCCTGCTCAGGTGATCGTAGTGCAGCTGAACATCGATAGGACTGCCGGAAACGCTTCTCTCGGATGCGGAAAATGTCATGGCCCTGCCTCATCTTGAAATCCGTGGTTGTTGCTTCGAGATTTCATGCGACCGAGGGGCAAGCCTTGCTGTTGCTCCCCGATGACCTCGATGCTGTGGACCCGAAGATGGCCCGCGATTGACGTTGAGGCTGATGAAGCACGCGTTTGAGCATGAGGCTTGTGGGTACATTCCGCAGATCAAGGGTCACGCGACTGCCTTCTCGCAGGCCGAGAAGAGACAAGCCGACATCGCTCCGCAGCGGAATCATTCCGTGAAAGGATCTCAGTGGATGGACGAGATCGACGAGGAACGCGGATATCGGCGCACCATCGCCCAGCCGAAAGGAGATCCGGCTGTTGATGGTGACGACATCGCCGGGAACTTCCGTGGCGATCACATGGGCTTCGGTCAGCTTGCGCCGAACGAGCGACCTGGTGCGGTCGGGAACCAGAGGATCGTCAAGTATCGTGTGAAGGACGCTGGCGTCTTCGGCGGCGAGTATGGCTGGTGGATGAGCGGCAAGCATCGTAGGTCTCCTGTCGGATGTTCGTCTTGGCAACAGGAACGCCCTGTGCCGACCACGACGGATGCGGCACAGGGCTACGAGCCTGCGGTGAGGCAACCTCCCCTCGGCTTTTGGCGTCTGCTCTTGAGTGCGTGCATCGGGTCCTCGGCTACGACAGGGCTGAGAGCGCAACGGCGGCCATACGATCTTCGCCAACGCGCACGACCGCGAGAGTGTTGGACCGGCCATCGCGAGAGAACCACGCACTGCAATGCCCGGGGCGGAGCCCCAGGAGCGCCACGCCGACGGGCGTCAGCACCGAGATCCTCGCCGCATCTGCATCGACCTCATCCGGGCAGACAAGCGTGATGGTGCGGCGGCCTGCGCCTTCGACATCGAAAGTGACTTCGGATCCTATCTGGACAGTGTCCGGCGACACCTGACCATCCGCCAGGACGCAGGCGTGCTGCAACTTCTCGACCAACTCGGCAGCAACGTCGAAGTTCTTCGAAATCGCAGCGCCGGCAATCTCAACGAGCGTCGAATAATCCGTTGCCCCGATAACAGACAACGGTCGCTTCGAATGGGCGATACTGTCGGGCATCGTTCGCGATACCTCCGGTACAGGCATGGGATTCCCATGCATGGGCATTGTTCTGGAAGATTGTCGCACATGTCAGCTCGCGTCACAGGCTGACCGCTTTAGCCCAGGATCCGGCGGGCGACAAAGGCCGGATCCGGGTCATTATCCTGCGATGGGGCAGACCCGGAAGGCGCTCGACGGATATATGTCGCGGTTCATCAACATGGTTGTAAGATCGCCCGCAGGTGCCACGAAGTCAAGCCATGCGACCCGGTGCCGCAGGTACGAGCGCACCTGCGGCGCCGCCTTTATTAAACAAAGTTTGGATTGACCATCTTTCGATGGCGAGGCAACACTTCAGTTCACGGCAATGCGGGAGGAAGACGATGAGCGAGCCAGATCGGTGGCGCCACATGGCAAGCGCGCCGCGAGACGGTCGTCGGATCCTTGTCACGGTTCGCTCGTCCGAACAGGGGCCGGCGGAAGTCGACGTCGCCTACTGGTCGAACGGCGACCGGTTCGGCGCAGAGGGCTGGCGTGCCTCGGATTCCGCCCCGGGCTGCATCGTTGCGTATGCGGAACCGGAACTGAAGTGCTGGATGCCGATGCCCTCGGCCAATCTCAACCGCGCTTCCGCGCCCTCCCCTTGGGAAGGCGACGACGACCGCGAGCTTGACGGCTCGGGGATCTGACGAGCGGTTCCACCGTGCGACTTGGGGAATATCTCCGGTCAGGGTGGCCGCTCTCCATCAGTTCGATGGATTCGTGCCGGTCGGAAAACTCCGATTTCATGTCCTGTTTGTTTCGGCCTGTCCGTCAACGATATCAATTTCTTACACAAGAACCCCAGTCGGTTCTCGCCATTCAAATGCCTGTCTTTGCGTGATCCGGCAGGTAAGCAGATATACGTGACGGTGCCGATTTCAGTTCGGCCTGCCTAGACCTTCGTATCACCGAACCGACACTGCCGTCGGATAGCTCCACGGGCAGCTTCGGCGCATTCTTCACCGCACTGGCCGCCTTGGCCGGATGGAGAAGACAATGCGCAACCTGATACAGCGAGCAGAAGCTCCCGATGGCGCGAACGCCGTCAAGGGCCGGTCCGCTGCGGTCGCGTCCGACACGGTCGCGTCGCATGCGCCGATAGTCTCCCGTCCGGATGACGTCGCCTTCTTCATCGAAAACGCAGCGACGGCATGCCGAGCGCCGGCTACCCGACATCGAACATCAGGACCAGGATGATGACAAATCACCACCCCTTCGCCCCGGCAGGGGCATCGCGGCGCGACGTCCTGCAGGGCGCGCTGGCGGTTGCCGCCGCTGCCGTCCTCTCCACGCCCGCCCGGTCGCAGGACGAGCGGGCCCTTCCCCACTCCAGCTCGAACCAGGGACAACGGACAATGAGCACGATCACCGCCAAAGACGGAACCGAAATCTTCTACAAGGACTGGGGTCCGAAGGATGCCCAGCCGATCGTCTTCCATCACGGATGGCCGCTGAGCGCGGACGACTGGGATACGCAAATGCTCTTCTTCCTCGGCGAGGGCTATCGCGTCGTGGCCCACGACCGGCGGGGGCACGGTCGCTCCGCGCAGGTGAGCGACGGCCACGATATGGATCACTACGCTGAAGACGTGGCCACCGTGATCGAACACCTCGACCTCAGGAACACCGTCCATGTGGGCCACTCCACCGGCGGCGGCGAAGCCGCACACTATGTCGCCCGGCATGGGGGGGAGCGCGCGGCGAAGCTCGTCCTCATCGGCGCGGTGCCGCCGATCATGGTAAAGACGCCCGCCAACCCCGGAGGACTGCCGATTGAAGTGTTCGACGGATTGCGCAAGTCGCTCGCCGACAATCGCGCGCAGTTCTACGTCGATTTCCCCTCGGGCCCGTTCTACGGCTTCAACCGCCCCGGCGCGAAACCCGTTCCGGGCGTCATCCAGAACTGGTGGCGGCAGGGCATGATGGGCAGCGCCAAGGCGCACTATGATGGCATCAAGGCATTCTCGGAGACTGACTTCACCGACGATCTGAAGGTCATCGACGCGCCGACGCTTGTCATGCACGGCACGGACGACCAGATCGTGCCGATTGCCGATTCCGCGCCGTTGTCCGCGAAACTGCTGAAGAACGGTACGCTCAAGGTCTACGAGGGTTTTCCGCACGGCATGTGCACCACCCATGCCGACGTGGTGAACAGCGACCTGCTCGCCTTCATCAGGTCATAGGCTCTCGTCGCTCCTGCCGGGTCGGCGAACCCTCAATCTCATCACCTCACACTGGAGCTGAAGTTGTGATCAGGATCCTTGCTTCGACCGCCGCCTTCGCGGTCCTTCTCGCAACCGGCGCGCTGGCCCACGACACGTCCGGCGAGAACGTCAGGCTGGTCTACGACCATCCGCTGCCAAACGTCCCCGGCAAGAGCATGCGCGCCGTGCTGGTCGAATATGCGCCCGGCGGAAACTCGCCGGCGCACACGCACCCGGAATCGGCCTTCATCTACGCCACGGTGCTCGAAGGCGCGATCCGGAGCAAAGTCAACGACGGACCGGTGACAACCTATAGCGCCGGGGAGAGTTTCTCCGAGTACCCGGGTGACCGCCATGGCGTCAGCGAGAATGCCAGTTCGACAGAGCCCGCCAGGTTGCTGGCCGTTTTCGTCGTGGACACCGCGGAGACGGAACTGACGACGCCTTTCGACGAGTGAGGCACAGACGGCAAATCCGGCGTCCGCTCGGACACGCCATGAGACATTCGGATTGCCGCCGGTTGGCACGCCGGCAATGCGGACACGAACACGAAGATTTAGCCAGGGAGCAAGGCATTGTCGGAATTCAAACAGAAGGTCGCCCTCGTCACAGGCGCCGGTACGGGCATCGGGCGGGCGACCGCACTCGGCCTCGCCGCCCGCGGTGCCAAGGTCGTCGTCACGGGACGTCGCCCCGAGCCGCTGGAACAAACGGCCGCCGGCCATGAGAACATTGTCGCCCTGGTGGCAGACGTCGCCGATCCGGATGATGCTGCACGCAGCGTCGCGAAGGCCGTCGAGAGCTTCGGCCGTCTCGATATCCTCGTCAACAACGCCGGCGCGGGCGCCCTGTCACCCTTGGCGGACGTGACAGCCGAACGAATCGAGAGGATCCTGGCGGTGAACGTCGTCGGTCCGAGCCTCCTGGCCCGGGAGGCGCTTGCACACCTTTCGCGGACGAAAGGCTCGATCATCAACGTATCGAGCACGTTCGGGCACAAACCCGGAGCCGGGTTGTCCCACTATGCCGCCAGCAAGGCGGCGCTCGAGCATCTTACGCGCTGCTGGGCACTCGAACTCGCGCCACAAGGGATACGTGTCAATTCGGTCGCGGCAGGTCCCACCGAATCGGCAGCCCTGACCGACATGATGGGGCTCTCGCCGCAACAGGCGGCCCTCGTCGAGGAGGCGGAGCGCGAGCAGATACCGCTCAAGCGCCGCGGGGTTCCCGACGACATCGCCCGGTGGATACTTCATCTTGCGGATCCGGCCTCGGACTGGGTCACCGGACAGATCATCGCGGTCGATGGAGGCCTGGGTCTCGCATGAGCGGAGCTCCGGGAGAATGGGGCCAAAACCGACGCTGAAACGACGGTTTTTCGCGCGGTTTCGGCGGACACATTGTGCCCGCTTGCCGGTCGCATTCTTTCGTCGGCAGTATCCGGCCCGTCATTCGACAATAGACTGAGACAGAGGCTGTTTCGAACCTTCCGAAGTCACAGCTGGGCGAGCCGGGTTCCGGCGCGCCCAGCCGCAATCGATGCCTGGTGATCCGGACCGAGTGCTCCGGCCTTCACGCCGACGCCTGGGCCGGGCGCACCATGCGCACAGGCGCCGGCAGCGTGTCCCAGGTCCGGATCAACTCGCCGATCGATGCAGCCTCCATCTTGCGCATGACGTTGCCGCGATGGAGTTTGACCGTCACCTCACTGATGCCCAGGTCGAACGCGATCTGCTTGTTGAGACGCCCGCGCGCGACCTCGTGGAGAACCTCGCGCTCGCGCGGGGTCAGCGTCTCCAGGCGCTCCATGTTGAGCTTGACGACGGCTGCTTCCGCGCGCCGGGCGGCATCCACGGCAATCCCCGCATTCACAGCGTCGAGCAACGTCTGGTCTCGCACGGGCTTTGTGAGGAAGTCGACAGCCCCGGCCTTCATCGCCTGGACGGTCATCGGGATGTCGCCATGGCCGGTCAGGAAAATGATCGGCTTGGCGTTGCCGTTTCCAGCCAGCTGGCGCTGCAGGTCGAGGCCGCTCGCACCCGGCAAGCGGACGTCCAGGATCAGGCAGCCGGGGCTGTCCAGCAGGTCGGCCTCCAGCAGGTCCCGGGTGGAGGAAAAGTCGACAGGCTGAAAGCCGGCCGAGCGGATGAGTTCGGACAACGCCTCGCGGACATGCGCGTCGTCGTCGACAATGATCACGAGCGGCTTGTCGACTTCGAGCGTCCGCCGCGCGGGCCGTGGTGTCGATTTCCGCAAGAGCGGCAGGTCAACTGTCATGCTTACCCTCCTCTTTCCGGTTACGTAATGCCTCGCCCACCGCTGTAAGCAGCGCCTGGGCGTCGAAAGGTTTGCGGAAGAATCCGCTGATGCCTTGCGCTCGATGCTGGTCGGCAATCTCGTGGCGGCCAGTGACGAGGAAGACGGGCAGTTCCGGGCGCGCCTTCCCGACGATGTCGCGCAGCTCGAAGCCATCGACGCCGGGCATTCCGATGTCCGTGATCAGCAGGTCCACGTCCACCAGCCCGGTTGCAAGGAGCGCGCGGGCCGAAGAGAAGCTGGCAGTGGCATATCCGGCGGATTCCAGCAGTTCCTCGAGCGATTCGAGAAGCCTTGGGTCATCGTCCACGATCGCAACGATCGGCTTTCTGTCATCCATGGTCAGTTCCCTCCCGGATTTCTGCGGGAGTGGGTGACCGGTATTTTCAATCTCTCGGCCATGCGCACCAGGTCGGCCAGCGAGGCCGCAGCCATCTTCTGCATGATATTCCTTCTATGAACTTCGAGGGTGACCTCGCTGATGCCCAGCTCGGTCGCGGCCTGCTTGTTGAGAAGCCCGCTTACGACCAGCGTCAACACTTCGCGTTCGCGCGGCGTCAGATCGAGATAACGGCGCCTCAGCGCTCCGAGTTCGGCACGCGTCGACCTGTCCTGCCTGTCCTGATCGAGTGCGGTCTGGACTGCCGTCATGAGGTCGGCGTCGCTGAACGGCTTGGTCAGGAAGTCTACGGCCCCGTCCTTGATCGCGCGTACCGAGGATGGGACGTCGCCATGCCCGGTGATGAAGACGATCGGCGGATGCTCTCCCTCGGCGATCTGCCTCTGGAACTCGAGACCATTGATGTCCGGCAATTCCACGTCAAGGATGAGGCATGCCAGGAGATCCGGCTTGTCCGCCTCGACATAGTCGCCGGCCGATCCGAATGCGACGGAGCGCATCCCGTGCGATTCCAGCAGTTCGACGAGCGCCTCACGGATGCGTTCGTCATCGTCGACGATGAAGACGACACGATCATTCTTCATCATGATGCGCCTTCGTATCGACCGGGAGGACAAAGATGAACCTGGCGCCCTGCGGCTCGTTCCTCTCCGCCCATAACCGGCCGCCATGCGACTCGATGATCGACCGGCAGATCGCCAGACCCATGCCCATGCCTTCCTGCTTGGTGGTGAAGAACGGCTCGAAAACCTTGTCCGGGTCGTCCAGACCGGGGCCGCGGTCGCTGACCTCGATCCGGATTCCCTCGTCCGCCCGGCCGGCATACAGTCCGAGAACTCTCTCCCCGGCGACGCCTTCCATGGCTTCCATCCCATTCCGTATGAGGTTGACGAGCACCTGCTGGATCTGGGTACGATCGAGCGCCAGCATCGGGAGATCGGCCTGCGCCTCGAATTCGATCCGGACACGGCGCCTCATCGCCTCCTCGGCCATGAGATCGCGGGCCTCGGTAATCACATTGCCGATCGCCGCAGTGCTTCTCGACCCGGCCGACTGCCTGAACAGCGCGCGGATGCGGCTGACCACATCCGCCGCCGCATTGGCGTCGCGAATAATGCGCTCGGCGGTAATCTTGGCCCGCTCGAGATTCGGAGGTTCGGCCGACAGCCAGCGATGGCATGCGTATGAGTTGGCGACAATCGCGGCCAGTGGCTGGTTCACCTCATGCGCGATGGACGCCGAGAGTTCCGCGAGGCTTGCCGCCTGGCTTGCACGCGAAAGCCTGTCCTGGGCGAGGCGCAACGCCTCCCGCGCGCGAACCTCGCCATCGATGTCGAGGCAGATGACGTTCCACTGGACGATGGTGCCTTCGCCGTTGCGCATCGGCGCCGCGCGCGTTTCGACCCAACGGTATTCACCGTCGAAGCGGCGCAAGCGGTGCCTGCGGGCATAGGGCTCGCCGGTCGACAGGGAATGCGCGTACGACTGCTTGACGGCGGCCAGATCGTCCGGATGAACGCCGGCGTCGAGCGTGCCGCCGAGGCGCGATTTTCCGGTCCCGTCGAGGACTTCGAGGTCGTAGCCCAGGAATTCTCGCAGTTGCCGGCTGCGATAGACGGGCTCTCCGTCCGGCGCCGCGCAGTCGATCATGGCCGGCAGCGTTTCCACGAGCTGCCGGAGCCTGCGTTCCCGGTCGCGCAGCGCCTGTTGCGCACGCATCTCGTCTTCCAGGTCGATCGAGGCGATATACCATTGCACGATTGTGCCATTCTCGTCGCGCAAGGGCTGTGCACGCGCCTCTATCCAACGATAGGCGCCTTGTCTGTCGCGCCGGCGAAACCGGTTCACGAACGGCTGGCCGGTCGCAAAGCCCTCCGATGCCCTTCGGTGCATTGTCGGAAAGTCGTCCGGATGAGCCAGATCCAGGGCCAGCGCATCGAAGTCCTCGATATGCGCCAGCGGCGAACCGACGCTCTCCAGGTAACGCCTGCTCGTGTAGGTGATCTTGCCGGAAGGATCGAAGCTCAGGATGTTGACGGGCACGGCGTCGATCATCTGCTCGAGCTGTCGCTTGCTGGTCCGCAGCGCTTCCTGGGTGTCGATGGAATCCTGTATGTCGACATTGGCCCCGTACCACCGGATGATGCGGCCGGTCTCGTCACGAAGCGGTTCCGCGCGCCCCTCCGTCCACCGGTATGCCCCGTCCGAACGGCGATTGCGGAACTTCAGATCGAACGGCTCACCCGTGGTGAACGAATGGCCGAGTGCGCTGTGCAGGGAATCCCTGTCGTCGGGGTGGACGATGGTCTGGATCGCGCTCGGCAATCCGCCCTCGGCATCGAAGTCATCGAGGGCCATTCCAGTATAGTCGACCATGGTCTTGTTGATGTAGGCAGGGTCGCCGTCGGGCGTGACGCACCAGATCTGCACCGGTACCGTGTCGATGAGTTGTTGCAACTCCAGTTCCCGACTGCGCAACGCCTCCTCTGCCTTCACCTGGTCGTCGATGTCGTGACAAAGGCCGTACCACTGAAGGACGCGCCCGTCCGCATCCAGCAACGGCTCGGCGCCGCTCGACATCCAGCGATAGACGCCGTCGGAGCGACGCAAACGATACCGCATGGAGAAACGCTCGCCGGTGCGAAAGCAGTGGCGGAGCGCGTCGCCGAAGGGGGCGGCATCTTCGGGATGGACGGATGTTTCGATCATCGTTGCCAGGCCGCTCTTCCCGGGTCGGACCATGTCGGCTGCGTCCATGCCGAGGAAGTCGACCATGCGCCGGTTGAAGAACACCGGCTCACCATCCGGCGTCAGTTGCCACAGATGGCTGGGCACCATGTCGACTAGCTGCGAGAACGCCCGTTCGCGATCGCGCAGCGCCGCCACGGTCTTCTTGTAGACGTCGATGTCCAGCGCGATACCGAACCATCCGACAATGTGCCCCTGGCCATCGCGGGCCGGTCGTGCCGCGGTGCGCGCCCAGACATAGGCGCCGCTCGCACGCCTGAAGCGGAACTCGACGTTGAAATGGTCGCCCGTCGCAAGGCAGTGATGCCATGTCGCGGCGATCCGGTCGTAGTCGTCGGGATGGAGCAGTCGCTTCCAGGCGGTGTGGCCTTCGTCCAGCGCGGCATTCAGGTAGTCCAGTGTGACGCCGAGCGAATTCTGCGCAAACGGATGCAGGTAGATCCACCTCCCCTCGGCATCAAATGCCCAGCCATTGCCGAATATGCTCTCGACCACCCTTGCCGCGCCGATCGCCTCGGACGTCCCGGCGACCGGCAGGCGTGCCGCCGCCGGTGGGTCCTTGTCCGTGACCAGGTCGTCGATGTCGACGCTCACGCTATATCCCGGCTCCGAGCGCGTCTCGATCCAGCGATAGTCGCCATCAGGCTGGCGCTGCCTGTGCCGGATCACCTGCGGGACGCCCGTCCAGAAGGCACGTGCCGCGGCATGGGCGGCCGCGGTCCGATCGTCCGGATGAATGAGGCCGAGCGGGCGCGGCGTATCGAGGGCCGCCTTCTCCTTGTCGGGATCGGCGACGGCGGGCAGTCGGTTCAGGAGGACAGACTGCACATCGGCGTCGATCACCGTACCGTACCATCCGGTGATCCGGCCATCGGCGTCGCGGAGCGGCTGACCCGAGCTGCGGCTCCAGCCGAAGGCGCCACTCGCGCGCAGCATCCGGTGCTCGACATCGTAGTGCTCGCCTGTCTGCAGGCAGCGGCGCCATATGGAGGCGACATCGTCATAGTCGGCCGGGTGGATGACGCTTCGCCAGCCGAAATGGCCTTGTTCGGGAACGGAATTGAGCTCGTTCAGCGTGAGGCCGAGGGCCGAAAGTATTGCAGGCGTCACATAGATGAAGTTTCCGGCGGGATCGGTCGCCCACCCGTTGCCGACCACGCGCTCGACCAGCCTGGCCGCAGCCTCGGCGCCAACAGGTTCCGACAGGATGGGCGCATTCGTCATTGCCTTCTCCCAAAAATCCAAAAGTACCGGGCCGCCGACGTTTCGAGCCGCACTCGAGGAATCACCAGAAGATAGCGCAACCGGCCCCCATCCGCATTCTATGGAAATCCATGAGGTCGCCGACCGCAGAGCCGATCCTGTTCTTCGGTATGGGAACGCCTCGACCTTGTCAGTGACGGCAGGAGACGTCCGGGCAATGACGCTGCCGCATCCATCCCGTGCATGATCGGGAGGCGATGAGCGTCGACCATGTCAGGAAGATCGTCCCGTCACCGTCGGCATCGTGCCGCCATCAGGGACACGCTTCGCACGGGAAGACGCGGAAAGATATCATTCGAAACAGGAGATCGACATGAACCTGCAAGACATCCCCTCCCCCGGCAGGCCGACCCCCGAGGACCTGGTTCCCTCGCGCTACGCGGTGCGGATCGGCGAAATCGACGTCCTGGTGATCAGCGACGGCGTGCTGCCGCTCCCGACGAGAATGCTGGGACCCAATGCCGACGCGACGGACAGGGCAACCTGGCTGAAAGACATGTTCCTGCCGCAGGACGCTTTCGACTGGTCGCTGAACGTGGTGGTGGTTCGCAGCGGCGATCAAACCATACTCGTCGACGCCGGACTGGGTCTGGACCCGAACCTCAATTTGCCGCGGGCCGGGCAGTTGGTCCGGCGGCTGGAGGCGGCCGGTATCGATCTCGCGTCTGTCACCGACGTGATCCTCACCCACATGCACATGGATCATATCGGCGGGCTTTTGGTCGATGGGGTGAAGGACAGGCTGCGTCCCGACCTGCGCATCCATGTGGCCGCTGCCGAGGTCACGTTCTGGGAAACGCCTGACTTCACCCATGTCGACATGCCGCAAGGTTTCCCCGACGCGCTTCGGGCGACCGCCAAGAGGTTTGTGAATGCGTACCGCAGCCAGTTGCGGCTGTTCGACGAGACGTACGAGGTCGCCCCGGGAGTCGTCGTCCACCGGACCGGCGGCCATACTCCCGGCCATAGCGTGGTCCGTGTGGCCTCTGGCGGCGACCGGCTGACGTTTGCCGGCGACGCCGTGTTCGCGGTCGGTTTCGACCACCCGGACTGGCACAACGGTTTCGAACACGACCCCGAGGAAGCGGCCCGTGTCCGGGTTCGTCTTCTGACGGAACTGGCGGCGAACGGCGAGCAACTGGTGGCCACTCATTTGCCGTTCCCGTCCGTCGGCCGCGTGGCGATCGACGGCAATGCCTTCCGATGGGTGCCGGTCTTCTGGGACTACTGACCGGGCTGTCCGGTCAGGTCGGAACAGGGCGCCTGCCTTCGAGGCAGTCCCTGGACCGAAGCATCGCCACGATCCGCAAAACGACGAGACAACGCGGCGCACCGTGCAGCCGTGAATGGAGAGGTTCATGAAAATCGTCATCATTGGTGGAACCGGCCTGATCGGTTCAAAGACGGCCGCCCGTCTGCGCAAGCAAGGTCATGAGGTCGTTGCCGCCGCTCCGAATACCGGCGTCAACACGATCACCGGCGAGGGTCTCGCCGGAGTGCTCGCGGGCGCCTCCGTGGTCATCGACCTCGCAAACTCGCCGTCCTTCGAAGACAAGGCCGTTCTCGAATTCTTCGAGACATCGGGCCGCAATCTGATGGCCGCCGAAAAAGTTGCCGGCATCAAGCATCACATCGCTCTGTCCATCATCGGCGTCGATCGCCTGCCTGACAGCGGCTACATGCGAGCCAAGGTCGCCCAGGAACGGATCATCCGGGCAGCCCGCATTCCCTATACGATCGTCCATTCGACGCAGTTCATGGAGTTCGTCGGCGGCATCGCGCAGTCCGGCACGATCGGTGACACCGTGCGTCTGTCGTCGGCCTATGTGCAGCCCATCGCCTCGGACGACGTGGCCGACAACATGGCTGCCATCGCGACGGCCGAACCGATCAATGGCGTCGTGGAGATTTCCGGGCCTGAGCGCATCCGGATGAACGAACTCGTTGCCCGTTACCTGAAGGCAGTGGGCGATGATCGCAAGGTCACGGCAGATCCGGATGCCCTCTATTTCGGTAGCCGGCTGCAGGAAGGCTCCCTTGTGTCCGACAACAACCCACGTCTCGGCCGGGTCACCTTCGAGCAGTGGTTCGCAACCTCTGACCGCAGGTGAACGGGCATGGGTGCGTCGCCACAAGCAGCGCACAGTCCATGGACAACCGAGAGCAACCGATGCGGCTGGGTGCCAGACAGGGCGCCCGGCCCGCATCGCCGTATGGCATGCTCAGGGCAGCAAACATCTGCAGAGAGGATGTGCGCATTCCCTTTTGTCGACGTATTGTATACCTATAATATTTTCTAGAACGGATGCGCCATTCGAGGGTCGCATCTGAAAATAAGGAATGCGCCGATGGATGATGTCAATCTGAGTCAAAGCGACCTGAGCGGCCGCGTGATGGCCGTACTTTCGAAGGCGGGGATGAGCACGGTCCAGACGGCAGCGGTCGCCAAGGTGATCGTTGCCGGCGAACGCGATGGCTGCAAATCTCACGGCATCTACCGGCTTGAAGGTGTCTTGCGCACGATCAAGGCCGGAAAGGTGAAGCCGGATGCCGTTCCCGTTCTGGATCTCAACGAGGGCTCCGCGATCGTCAAGGTCAACGCCGATGGCGGCTTTGCGAATGCTGCCTTTGAACTCGGCCTGCCTGCGCTCGCCGAACGGGCCCACAAACTCGGCATCGCCGCCCTGGTCATCAACGATTGCACGCACTTCTCCGCCCTGTGGCCGGAAGTCGAGGCTGTCACCGGCGCCGGACTTGCCGGTCTCGTCATGTGCCCGAGCTATGCGACGGTCGCCCCCACCGGCGGCAGCAAGCCGCTTCTCGGCACCAATCCGTTCGCCTTCGGCTGGCCGCGCGCAAACGCCCTGCCCTATATCTTCGACTTCGCGACCTCGGTCGCCGCGCGTGGCGAAATCGAGCTGCATCGCCGGGCGGGAAAGCAACTCCCGGACGGCTGGGCGATCGATGCCGACGGCAACCCGACGACCGATCCGGAAGCGGCGCTTGCCGGTGCCATGCTGCCGTTCGGCGGCCACAAGGGTGCGGCTATCGGCACGATGATCGAACTTCTGGCCGGCATCATGATCGGCGACCTGACGAGCCCGGAAGTGCTCGACTATTTGGGATCGACAGCGCTCTCGCCCTCCCACGGCGAACTCGTCATCGCGATGTCCCCACGGGCCTTTGCGGCGGGTCGCCCCGGCGATCCCTTCGCCCGCGCCGAAGTGCTGTTCGACGCCATCCTCGGCAGCGGCGCGCGCTTGCCCTCGCAGCGCCGCTATGCGGCCCGCGAAAAGTCCCTGGCAAGCGGTATCACGCTGACGGCGGCCGAAATCGAACATCTCGACCGTCTGGGGAAACTGGGCCTGGACGCGGTCGCCTGACCGCGCAGGAGCCTGTGCCCGTCTGTCACGCTGGATGCGCCATCGGACAGTTGACGTCAAAAGGCCCTCCGCTCGGAGGGCCTTTCGTTCGGGTATCGTAAGTCTATGCCTTGTACTTCTGTACCGCGCCCGGAAGCTTGCTCCACTCGGCATACCAGGTGTCGAACAGCTTGAGTTGAGCCTCGACGTAGCCGCGCTGGCTGTCGGAAAGCACGTCGGTCTCGTTGAAATGCAGGGTGTATTCCCTGTCGCCCTTCAGCACCATCATGTGCTTGAAGTAGAGAACCAGATCCGGGCCCTCGTCGAAGGAGGACAGGACGGCGAGCGCCGATTCCAGTTCCAGCGCGCGCTGGCGGGCGTCCGGGTCGCCCTTGGCGGCCGCCTGGGCAAGATTGCACATGTGGATGACTTCCTTCGGCAAAACGCAGCCGATGCCGGTGATGGCACCGACGGCGCCGCAATCGACGAAGCCGGTGAAGACGCAGGTATCGACGCCGATCATCAGCGAGACGTCATCGTCGCGGCTGGTGATGTTTTCAGCCGCATAGCGCATGTCGGCGGCGCCGCCGAACTCCTTGAAGCCAACGAGGTTCTTGTGGTCTTCGCGCAGCGCGAAGAACAGGTCGGCACGGGTGGCGAAGCCGTAGTAGGGGCTATTGTAGATGACGGCCGGCAGGTCCGGGGCAGCCGAGAGGATCGCCTTGAAGTGGTTCTTCTGGGCGGCAACGACGGAGCCGCGCGACAGGACGCGCGGGATGACCATGAGGCCCTGCGCGCCGACCTTCTGCGCGTGCGCGGCATGCGCGACGGCCGACGCGGTGTTGACGGCGCCGGTGCCGACGATGACCGGGATGCCGGCCTTCACGAGGCGCTCGACGCCTTCCATGCGCTGCGCGTCCGTCAGAAGCGGCCAGTCACCCATCGAGCCGCAATAGACGACGGCCGACATGCCCTTTTCGATCAGTTCCTTGCCCTTGCGGACCAACTGGTCGAAGTCCGGCGTGCGGTCGTCCTTGCAGGGCGTCATCAGGGCGGGAATGACGCCGGAAAAAATCTTGGCCTTCATGTCGATCTCCAGTTTCTATCCGAGGATGGCCAACCATGGACGGCGTGCTGCATATCCCCAAGTCGAGGAGAGAAATACCATCGGGAACACTTGCTGTCGACAAAATAAATACAACGTCACTGCAAGGCTATGTGACCCTATTGCAAGTGTCGAAGCCCGTTGACGACCGACGCCCTGACCAGGATCGGACCACGGAATGCCTAGAACGAGCCGCTCAACGCGCCGATCATTCCCGGTTGCACGAAGGCGAGCAGTGCCGCAACGCCGATGACGATCCGTGGGGGAGGTGAACAGGAGACGGCACGGCGCATCTGACGGCAAAATGCGATCAGTTTCCGCGCGGATTCAACGCCTCGCCCTTCACCGGAACATTGCCAAACAACGCGTTTAGTCCCTCCGCCATGGTCGGATGGGTGAGAATGGCGTCTCGCAGCGCGGTGTAGGGAAGGCCCGCAACCATGGCCGTCTGCACGTCGGCCATGACCCCGCCCGCCTCCGATCCTATCATCGTGAAGCCGAGGATTTGGTCGTCGGCATCGACAAGCGCCTTCATGAAACCGGTCGTGTCCGACGTCGTCCGCGTCCGTAAGACCGCCGTCATGGGCAGTTTCGCCACACGCACCGGCACGCCGTCGGCCCGCGCCATTTCCTCGTTCATCCCGACCCGCGCGAGCGGCGGGTCGATGAACATGCAATAGGGCATCAGCCGTCCCGTGGTCGATCGGTTGCCGCCCTTGAGATTGTCGCGGATCACGCGAAAGTTGTCGAGCGACGCATGGGTGAACTGCGGCGTGCCCGCGCACTCGCCGATCGCCCAGGTGTTCGGGGCCGTCGTCTCCAGCCGGTCATTGACACGGATGTAACCGTGATCGGTCAGTGCGATGCCGGCATGTTCGAGGCCGATCCCCTCGGTGTTCGGCGTGCGGCCGGCAGCGACCAGGATATCGGTCCCCTCGAGCGTCCTCTCGCCATCGGGCGTGCGCACCAGCGCCCGCAGATGATCGCCGGACGTCCCTTCCACCCGCACGACCTCGGCAGACAGCAGCATCTCAATGCCTTCCCGCTCGAGAATGCGCTGGACTTCCTCGGCGACGTCCGGATCTTCGCGTCGGGCCAAGCGCGGCCCGTGATCGAGGACCGTGACCCGGCTTCCGAAACGCCGGTAGGCCTGGGCGAGCTCGAGACCGACATACCCGCCGCCGAGAACGATGAGATGGCCGGGGACCCGATCGAGTTCGAGCGCCTCGATATGGGTCAGCGGCCCGGCCGCCGCAAGGCCCGGGACCGGCGGCACGCTTGCCTGCGTGCCCAGGTTGAGAAAGAGCTTCTCGGTGCCCAGCCGGCGCGTCCCGCCGTCATTCAGCGACACCTCGACCGTCAGCGGCGCGACGATGCGAGCGGTCCCCATGATGAGCTCCGCACCGGTGGCCTTGAACCGATCGAGATGAAAGGCGACGAGACTGTCGACCATGTCGCGCTTGCGCTGAAGAACCCGCTTCATGTCGATCGATACATCGCCGACATTCACGCCGAACTCTCCGGTGCGGGCGACGATCCTCGCGACACCGGCGCTCCAGATTTCGTTCTTGCTCGGAAGGCAATTTATGTTCGGACAGGAGCCGCCGATCCAGCGGCGTTCAATCACGGCGGTCTTCTGCCCGGCCTGGGCAAGATTCCATGCGAGGTATTTGCCGCCTTCGCCACTGCCGATGACAACGGCATCGTACTGCTCCGCTTTGGGCATCGCTGCCTCCCTTCAAAGCCAGAAACCCGTCTCGTCCGCCCGCTGGCCAGAATATGCCGGTTTGACCTGGAAAAGTCACTTGGCCATGCTCCGCGAGGCCGAAGGCACCATCGCCGTCACGCCGGGGTCTCGTAGGGTGATCGACCGATTGGCGCAGGGGTAGCTGGCGTTTGGCCCTCATGCTTCGGCGATACAAACAATTTCGTGCCAGAACGTTGTGGTGGTGTTGCATCGAGAATCTTTGTGTTCGGCGCGGCTGCTGCGAGTTCTCATGCCGCGACGGCGCACCTCGGCCTGCCAGCGTCCCCTGAGCTTCCTGATCGTCGCCATGTGATCTCCAACCGATGTTGTCGATCACGGGTAGGACGCCCCGGGAGGGAAGCCAAGGACTATCCCGGAGCGATCATGCTGCGGGCCGCAATGTCGCCCATTGTCGCGACAAAGTCGTGCCGGCCACTGCGCAGGGATGAAGCTGATGCAACGCGATTGCGACCGGCTACCTTGGCGAAATAGAGGGCACGATCGGCGCGCTCGATGGCGGGGTCAATCGGGGACTGCCCTATTTCGGCCACACCGAAACTTGCCGTGACCTGGCTGGCAATACCCGCTGCGGACCAGTCGGACGTCGCCAGATGATGCCTGGCGCGTTCTGCCCAGTGAGCGGCGGCGTCTTCGCGCGCGCTATCGATGAAAATAACGAATTCTTCTCCGCCAAACCGGGCGATATGCATGCGGTCGTCCTGCAGTTGCGAGAGCCGGTGGGCCACTTCGATGATCACACGGTCGCCCGCGGTGTGACCGAAGGTATCGTTGATCTGTTTGAAATGATCGATGTCGCAGAGAACGACAGCACCACTCAGGCCGGCGGCGTCGCCCGCGCCCTCGACCGCCGCGTTGAAACCGCGGCGGTTTAGAAGCCCGGTCAATGGATCACGTCCAGCCGTATGCCTATGCCGGTCAATCGCAGCGGCAGTCATCGCCGCAATTGCGCCCAAAGGGAAAAGCAGACACACCGTAATGGTCGTGACATGCACCGACATATTGTAGGCCGAGTGCAGGAAGTCGGACATCGCTTCGCTGGTCTTGAAGACGAATGTGAACACGATCCCTCGGATCAGACAGTCTAGGACGACAAGCGCACCGGCGGCAACGAGCGCCAGGTCGGCCGCAGGCTTGGCCTTCGGCGCACACTTCCACACGGCAAAGCCCAGGAGAAAGGCAAACACCATCTCGATCAGAAACAGGTCCAGTCGAAGACTTGGTTCGACAAGGACCAGATAAGTGTGCGGCACCACGGGTCGCCGCACCGTCCGCCACTTGTCCTCCCCGAAATGGATGAGAATCGCGCTCCCGTAACAATAGGCCGCGCCGGTATAGAAGACGCCGGAGACGAACTGGTCGAAAGTTGGTTCAACCGGGAATGACGAGAGTGCAAAGCCGCATGCGGTCTGCGCGAATCCCGCCGCCCATTGCCAGGAAGAGGAAAGTCCGAGCCGCCAAAGGAGCAGAAAGAAGAACGCAAGGATCACGAAGATCGCCGAGGGTAGATAGAAAATGATGTTCTGCGTGTCCATGAGGTCCGAGATCCGGTCAATTCCGTTCCATCACTCAGTGAGGAAAGACAAGACAATGAAAGTAAAATGAAAATCGGCGGATCATCCGCAATGCAGGCACAGGCACGCAGACTGAACACAATGGGTTAATGGACCATTGCTGACTGTAGGGCAGAGCCGTTCAGTGCCGGAGGTGTGGCGGAAGGAATATGTGCAGCGGCGAGCCGCTAAGAGGTCTTCCGCACGCTGTGTAGCCGTCACGTTGCAATCTATTGACCTGTAAGGAGTTTTTGGCGGAGAGGGGGTCCGCCAAACCTTTATCCGGGAATGTCCGGTATTGTCCGGGAAACGCCGGGAAACGCTGGCCTTTCCTCTGGCATCTGTTTTATAGTGTTCACAGATGTTCACGTTCATCCCCACTTCAAAGTGGGGAAGGAAGTGGGGAAGGTTGGCGCGCACACTCAACAAACTTACCGATGTCTTCATCAAGTCCCCTCGCCTTAAGGCGGGCCGACACAGCGATGGAGGCGGCCTCTATCTGAACGTGACCCCGAACGGCGCCAAGTCTTGGCTGTTCATGTGGACCAGGGACGGAAAGCGCCGCGAGATGGGCGCAGGAGCTTATCCAGAAGTCGCCCTTTCCAAAGCCAGGACCCGTGCTGCAGAGTACCGCGAGGCAGTTGCTGATGGCCGTGACCCTATTGCCGAGAGGGCTAGAGAGGCTGAACCGACCTTTGCCGATTGCGTAGATCGTTTCCTTGAGTCGATGGAACAGCAGTGGCGGAACGAAAAGCACCGGGCGCAGTGGCGCACGACCCTGACGACCTACTGTGTTCCCCTTGCTAGCAAGAAGGTCTCGGACATTGGCACGGAAGACGTCTTGAAGGCGTTAAAGCCGATCTGGACGACCAAGAGCGAAACCGCCTCCCGCCTTCGCGGCCGAATCGAGCGCGTCTTGGACTTCGCAAAGGTGAAGGGCTGGCGCTCCGGCGAGAATCCTGCCCTTTGGCGTGGCCACCTGAAAAGCATCCTGCCCGCGCGCCAGAAGCTCACCCGCGGCCACCATGCCGCGATGGAATTCGACAGCGTTCCCGCATTCGTGGCCAAGCTCCGGAAATCCGAGGCTATGGCAGCTCGCGCGCTAGAGTTCCTGATTCTCACCGCCGCCCGATCCGGCGAAGTGCTTGGAGCGGTATGGGATGAAATCGACCTTGAAGCTAAAATCTGGACAGTTCCCAAAGAACGCATGAAGGCCGGTCGGGAGCATCGGGTTCCGCTTCCCCAAGCTGCGGTCGACATCCTAACGCCTCTGCACGAGGTCCGCACTGGCGCCCTTGTCTTCCCGGGCCAAAAGAAGGACAGGCCACTGTCGGGAATGGCGATGGCAATGCTGATGCGCCGGCTGAAGTTCGACGCCTACACAGTTCACGGCTTCCGTTCAGCTTTCCGCGACTGGGCTGGCGACCGAACAACATTTCCTCGCGAAGTGGCGGAGGCGGCGCTGGCCCATGCGGTAGGAGACGCGACCGAACAAGCCTACCGGCGAAGCGACGCGTTGGCGAAGCGGCGCAAGCTGATGGAGGCGTGGGCTAAATCTCTTGCCACCAGCAAGGGCGCTGGCAACGTACTTCAGTTCGGAGGGCGCTGATGGCCCGATACGGGGAAAGATTGCCCTACGCATCACACAGCGGAGAGCCGCCAGCGGTCGCACTTTCCCCGGGCCAGTGGCGCGCGCTTGAAGCCAATCTCGGAATTTCTGTGCTTCTCGGGGCGAGGGATGAGTTTGAGGCTCTTTGCAACGATTACCTGTCGAGCGAATTGCTCGAACGATCCGCAGTGCGCCTTGCCGATTTGAAGAAGTGTGCGACCGAAACGGAAAAATCCCTTGGCCCCTTCTTCGCTTTTGCGTTTGGGTCGCTTACTCCGCCCAGTGGCGTTTCGGATGACACATGGAAGGAATTCCGCGAACGGTTCGACGCGACGATTTCGCAATTTGCCATACCGGCAACCGTCAATGAGGAAGGCGAGCCTCAGACGGTCGCCCTCCTCCTAAAGGCATCAACGGTCACCGAAATCGCCATCCGGCTATCAGCATGTTTGTCGACAATCTCCAACGGTGGCGGCCAGGACGAGGTGTTCGACGGCACTGCCGGTCTTGAGGTCGGCGCCGCTTTCCGCGCTTTTTTGCAAAGCGCCAAGGCATGGGCGAAGCGGAATAGCCTTCCTCATGGCGCGATAAAATCGATCGATGACAGCGTCGCCCCTTTCCCCGCCTTCCTCTACTCAGCTTTGCAGATGCTTCCGGAAGAATCACGCCCTACAGTGAGCAGCGCGGCGGCGCTGGCGGCACACATGAAGCGAAAGGGCCGACTATAGGGGAGCAAATAGGCTCCTTATTTTTTGTGTATTTGCTTCCCTGCTTTTGGTTTCGGCATGTGAATAATGGGGAGCGTCCAAGAGCGAACAATCTTGGATGCGCCCCCGGACGCTTCAACATTCCGGCGGAGCATATCCGCAATGAAGCCTGTTTCTGTCACCGTTGACGATGCCACCCAATATTGCGGCATTGGCCGCACCAAGCTCTACGAGCTTATCCGTGACGGCCATTTCACCGCGCGCAAGGCTGGCAAGCGAACTCTTCTCCTGACCGAAGAGCTTGACGCCTACGTTCGTTCTCTCCCGACGCTGAAGACCGCGGCATAGGGGGCGACCATGAAAACGACAAACCCGGCGGAGCGCGCTAGCTCCAACCGGGCTCTGGCTATCGAAGTTCTTGGCAGGACGATCGATAGCCAGAACCCTAACGAAAACTCCCCAAAATCTCAATCGGAAATGCTGGCGGCGCGCTGTGTCATGCGTCGGTTCCGCGTGTCTTATTGGCACGCCGTGACGATTTGCCGGCTCTCCGGTCTCGGAGGTGCAGCATGACCCAGAAACTCATCATCACAGCCCGCATTCTTCCTGACGGCCGGGCCGTGACGGTTATAGGCCGCGACGCCTGGGCCCTCCGAAACCTTGTCGAAGCTGGCAAAGCCGGGTGCACCCCTATCGACCATCCCGGCCCCCGCTGGTCGCACTACGTCTTCAAGCTTCGCGGCTTCGGCTTCGTGATCGAGACCGTCCACGAGAGCCACGGAGGGCCATTCGCCGGCACTCATGCGCGATACGTCCTGCGCTCCGATGTGGAAATTGTCGAGGACAGCGACAGGAGGGCCGCATAATGGTGAAAGCCCAATTCCTGACGAAAGCCCGCTTCCTCGGCACGGCCGATGTCAAAGGCAAACCGGTATCGTTCTTCTCTCCCCCACATGACGAGCCTGATTTCCTTTGGGTCGATTTGGAGGAGTTGGCGAAGGTCTTCCTTCCCGACGACGCAGCAATTCGCATGGTGAAGCACTCCCACAAGTTTGGAGTGGGGAACCGACCTACCGAAGCCGCCGCAAATGGCGACAGGATTGTGACCATCGTTCCTCATCCGATGGCCCAAGGCTTCTGCGCGTTCATCGACCACGAGAATGGGCATGTCGAACTGAACGAAGAGGAGTGGAGCCTAGGTCCGGCCAACTTAGCCTATGTACGCGCCTTTGCTGACGCCCATAGCAAGTACATGCCCCTCGAATTTGATGGGCTTTTCGCAGCCTATCACAATCAGGGTGGACCTCACTTGCGAGGTGCCGAATGACCAACCTTCCCCACAACACTCAGATCTCCCCCGTACAGGGGGAGGCATCGCCCCAGGTTCAGACAGCAGCCATGTGGCTTGCCGATCAGGCAGAACCGCCGCGGCTGGCCGTGCCTGTCCTGAAAGAGCGCTTCGGCCTCTCAGCTCTGGAGGCATGCCAGGCAATCGCCATCGCTGAACGCTTCCGTACATTGAGGAGGGCATTCGGCTAATGCGCGAGTTCTCCAAAATCACCCCTGCCATGTGGCGCGACAAGCGTTTCCGGTCGCTGCCATCGTCGGACGCCAAGCTTGCCTTCATGTTCTTGGTAGCGTCCGAACATCAAAACAGTGCGGGGGCCTATCGGCTCCCCACCCTCTACGCCTGTAATGACCTCGGCTGGGACGTGGAGCGCTTCACGACCGCACGAGATGAGGTCTTGGCCTCTGGTCTGGTGGCCTTCGACTCCGAAACGGAAGAGTACTTCTGTCTCGGCTGGTTCAAGGCTAACCCTGCGATGGGCCCCAAGCACGCGACGGGCGTTATGCGCCGGATCTCCGAGATCGAGAGCGATCAGATCAGGGAAGCCGCGGAGGCGGAGTTTTCAACCTCCCAAGAAGAGAAAACTGCGGCGAAAGAAGCGCTTAGCGGAAGCGTTCACAGTCTTGACGACTACTCCGGCAGCCGCCTGACCCGCACGCGCTACATGCAGGGAGGGCACTGAAATGGGATACCGTATCGATAGGGTATCGAGACCGTACCGATATACAGGAGACAAGAGACCGGAGACGGAGACAGAGACTGGAGACAAGACCCAGACCAGAGAAAAAGACAAAGACCTTGAGACCGTCACTCGCGGGATGAGCCGCAACGTTGTGCCGAGCAGCAAGGAAGCCTTTGCTTTGGAGAGGGAGCAAGCATCAACGTCGAGCCCCTATCTGCCCCCACCTTCAAAGCTAGGTCTGCTTTCCAGGTTCAGGGTTCTCGTCAGGATTTGGAACCGGATCTTCATCCGGCAATCGATCGGGTTCCGGCTCTTCAACAGGAGGGTTCGGAACATCGATCGGAGGAACCTCTGGAATGGGGAACGGCTGCTGCCCCGGTATCGGGTCGGTGGATGGCAAACTCATGTCTCTGTCCGATTGCTGGAGTTGGCGGCATCGAGCGGCGCGAGAGAGGCTTTGCCAGCCGGTCCATCATTGCCGGTAAGGTCCCGCCTACAATCAACCGCGCCGCTCAGACACCTGCATTGGAAAAACTCGCTGATACCGACATTGTTCCGCGGCGGTTCGGAGGTCGGAGATGCTTGAGCGGCCCGTCCCCATCCTCATGTTGCCGTCAGAAATCATGCGCATTGGCGATGCTGCTTTCTATGCCCGACGGAACGAGAAGACGATCAGGCGTTGGGTTCGGCAATATGGCATCGGCCGCAACACGGGGCGTACCGCTCCAATCGAGGTGTCCCGCCCGGCCTTGGATATGGTCCTCGCAGGCGATTACGCTGCCCTGGAAATGCTACGCGACGGAGACCGATCATCCCCCGAGGTCGCCCGCTACTTCGAAATGGCCGGACTAGCATAGGCACAATGCAAACTGGCAATGTCCGAAGTTGTCCAATTCCTATCTTGCAGCAAATCACCGAGAATCGGCGCAACTGGAAAGGAGATTTCCATGAGCGAAACAATGGACGCAAAGGCTCGCACTAGCCGCGCTGCGGTTTTCCTTCGTAGTGCGACGGTCACCACCGACTTTCGAGAAACGCTATTCGACGCGTGCCGGCGCGAAGGTGTCACACCGAATGAATTCGTACTGCAAGCAGCAGCCGAAAAGTTGAAATCGAAGGGCCGACAATTCTCCGGACTGTTTCGGGCCGGTGACCTCAAAACGTTGAATGGAGGCATGGGCATCTGATGGGACCGATGATGCTTGGCAATCAGCCCGAGAACTACTTTCCGCCCGCACCGACGATGGGTGCAAACCCGCTGGGTCGGCTTGGTCTCTTCGGCCAAGGCAAACCGAGCGGTGACCGAGACGAACTTCGCAAACGCATTGCCTCGATGATTTCAGGCCAGGGGACTCCCCAGAACGTTGGGCAGGGTCTTGGCGCGATTATGACCGGTATCGCTGCCGCGAACGCAAGGCGCAATGCCGCTTTTCCGCAGGCACCGGGGGGCGCTCAGCCATCATTCGCAACCAGCCTCCGCAATTTCTTCACCGCGGGCAACAATGGGGGCCTTTACTAGATGTTCAGTTACATTTTCGGGGGGGCAACGGGCGAAACGCCTGAGAGCTTGAAGCGTCGGCGGGAACTCATCTCGCGAATGATTATGGGCCAGGAGCAGCCGCGGAACTGGGGGCAGGGCGTGGGCGCACTCCTCACGGGCATTGCTAGCGGTATCGAGCGTGGCCGATTGGACAAAGCTGAGCGCGATGGCCGAAAGTCGGCTTCCGATCAGGCCGCGGCGCTGCGTGGGCGTATCGCCAACAGCCTTACTGGCGGGTACACCTTCGGCGCAGGGCCCGGAAACATGCCGATGACGGGCGCAGCGTCCGAAATGGCGGCGACTGGCCCTGCGCCGGACGTTTCCAGCAACGGCTCCACTTTCGAGCCGTTCATGAGCACGGTGCAGAGTGCCGGCCTGACGAACCCGAACGGCCTTGCTGCCGTTGCGGCGACGGGCAGGGCGGAAAGTGGTTGGTCTCCGGCCAATGCCGGCCGCACATGGTCCGATCCGTCCGAGTCCGGGCAGGCTGGCACGTCCGGTGGCGTTATGTCGTGGCGTGCGGAGCGGCTGGCGAAACTGCAGCGCTATGCGGCTTCGAAGGGCGAGCAGGGCAATGGTTCGCCGCAGACGCAGGCGGAGTTCTTCATGCAGGAGGACCCGCAGCTTATCGCCCGCCTGAACAGCGCGAGGTCGCCGGAAGAGGCGCAGCAGATGATGAACAACGCTTGGCGGTTCGCCGGCTTCGATCGCCCCGGCGGCGAGGCTGGCCGGCGCATGGGGTTCGCAAACGCTTATGCGCCGCAGTTTCAGGGGCAGGGGACGGAGGTGGCATCCCTCGACCCGTCCGCCGGCATGCCACCCGCAGCCGCGGCGATCGAGCAGCAGGCACCGGGTTCCGGCTATGTCGACACGATGGTATCGGCGCCGAACTATGCCCCGCAGCAGGCCGCCGCCAATCTGCCGCCGCTCCCGAGCCGCGAGGTGCCCCCCGCGCCGCAGCTCGCCCCGGTGCAGCCTGTGCAGCAGGCTCCGCAGCCCCAGCAGATCGCACAGGCATACCCTTCGCTTGATGAGCTGTTTGCGATTACCAGCAATCCCTGGTCATCGGACGAAGACAAGGCATTTGCCAACATGCTCATAGAGCGGCAGATGCAGGCCAGCGACCCGCTACGGCAGCTTCAACTGCAGAAGGCACAGATCG
The DNA here is from genome assembly GCF_025780115.1 of Rhizobium sp. TRM96647. Taxonomy (NCBI): domain Bacteria; kingdom Pseudomonadati; phylum Pseudomonadota; class Alphaproteobacteria; order Hyphomicrobiales; family Rhizobiaceae; genus Rhizobium; species Rhizobium sp. TRM96647. Next base: position 473,722 of record NZ_JAOXHF010000001.1, on the reverse strand, counting down.
AGCTTGACGCGGCACGTCAGCCGAAGCGCGAGCCCCTTATAAATGCTGGCGGCGGGAGCATATACGACCCGAACAAGCGAGAATGGTTGACCCCACCTCAGCAAGGCGGCGGAACTGGCAGCTTCCGCTTCTCGGGCAATTCGGTAGAGGCCCAGGCGCTCAACGGCCTGATGGACTCTGGCCAGCTCACGCCGGCTCAGGCGCAGCAGCTGGGCGCCGGCAAAACCATTACTGGCCCAAATGGTGAAATTCTCTTCCTGACACCACAGGGCGTATTCGGGCAGTCGGCTGGTGGGGGACAGCCCGAGCCGGTTTCCCCCGATGCAGCGTCGGTCGGCCAGCCGCGGCCGTCTCCCGGCAACTATCAAATCACCGAGCCCAAGGTTACGCTTGATGAGCGCAAGGCTATGGGCTTCGCCGACCGCATGAATTCCTCTGGTTCCATCATCAACGACCGGGAGAAAGCGGGGCTTGGCACGTGGGACCAGTTTGTTCGCGGCAATCCGTGGATTCCAGATGTGGCGGAGAACTGGATGGTCAGTGAAGACTTCCAGAAGTTCGACCAGGCTCGGCGCGATTTCGTCAATGCACAGCTTCGTCGTGAGTCCGGCGCGGTCATCTCCGACGAGGAGTTTGACAACGCCAACAAGCAGTACTTCCCCCAGCCTGGGGACACGCCGGAAGTGCTGCAGCAGAAGCGTGCCAATCGGCAGGTTGTCATCGACAGCATGGGACGCGACGCTGGCCCGACCTACAAGACCGGGACGGGCGAAGCCTTGTCGGAGGCGCGTCGCGCTATCGCAGCGGGGGCCGACAGAAACGCTGTCATTCAGCGCCTTCGCGACAACGGCATTGATCCAGAGGGCCTTTGATCATGGCTGGAATGTTTGATGACCTCATTCCCGGCAACCGGGGCGACAGCGCTCCACTCCGCGGCGGGGGCATGTTCGACGATCTGATCCCGAAAAAGAGCGGCCAGCACCTCTCCTATGAGGAAGGGCTTGCGCTCCTAGAAGAGGAAGACCGTAGCAAGCGCATGCAGGGCGGCAGTGGTGCCGTTGGCGCAGCGCTCAGCAGCACAACTAGCGGCGTGCCAGTTCTAGGCCCCTACCTCGTCGGTGCGGCTCAGCGCGGGGCGGCCGGCGTTTCCTCGCTGATTAACGGCAAATCCTACGACGAGAATCTGAGTGCCGCGCAGGATCTGACCAGCACGGCGCAGGAGGAGCATCCGTATATCACGACCGCCGGCAACATCACCGGTGCCGTTGGCGGAACTATACCGATGATCATGGCTGCGCCCGCAGCTTTTGGTGCCGGGCCAGGGTCGTTGTTCATGCGCAGCTTGGCGTCGGCCGGAACAGGAGCGGGAATCGGAGCGGCGGATTCCGGTGCTCGTTCCGATTGGAACCCGAAGGCAATACAAGATGGCATGATGTGGGGCGGTGGTCTCGGCCTCATTGGTCCGACAGTCGGGAAGGCCGTTGGCGCGGGCGCTCAGTCCGCCATGGATTGGTTTGGCAATCGTGGAGTTGCCAAGGCAGCGGGAACGACACCAGCAACTCTTCGGCGCCTAGCTGATGCTGCAAGCCGTGACGGATTGGACGATGCGACCCTGCGAGCGCGTCTCGACGAACTCGGCCCAGATGCGATGCTTGCCGACCTCGGGCCGAACCTGCGCGGCTATGCGGGTGCCGTCGCCAACATACCGGGCCGCGGACAGCAAATTGTCAGGTCCGCCCTCGACACCCGTCATGACGGAGCCAATGCTCGCATTCAATCCGCCGTTGATGATGCGATGGGTCCGAATGTCATGCCGTCTCAGCTCGATGACACGCTCCGTACCAGCCAAGACGAACTATCGCCGCGATACCTGCAGGTGTTCGACGATGCGCGAGCGGTCGATACCAGGCCCCTTGCCGAGAACTTGGAAAGCCAGGTTGTCAACTTGCGCGGAGGGGCACAGAAAGCCGCCCGTGATGTCCGGTCCATGCTTAACGTCCATGGAAGCGACGTTCTGGATCCGAACCCCGGAACGCTGTTTCAGACGCGCCAGGCTATCGACGGGATGCTGGCGACCGAGGCCGACCCGAAGGTAATCCGGACACTTACTGAAGCGCGCCGGCAGATTGACGAAATCCTTTCACGCTCGGTTCCCGGCCTTAAGGAGGTTGACGGCCAGTTCGCAGAGCTTGCGCGACAGCGAGAAGCACTTGCGCGCGGCCAGACGGTTCTCGACAGCGGCCGAACCTCCCCCCGTCCCACAGAGCTGGCCCAAGAGGTAGCCGACGGCGCATTGCCGGAGGGAATGTTCATCGGCCCGTCTGGCGCGCCCGTACGCCTTCGACAGGGCGCCAGGGCCGAAATTGACCGAATCCTTGGCAGCAACGCGAATGACGTGGCGGCTCTCCATCGCTTGATCAAGACGGAGGGCGACTGGAACCGCGCCCGGCTGACAACGCTGTTCGGCCAGGAGAAGGCGGACCGCTTGTTCCGAGTACTCGACGCGGAACGGACATTTGCTGCAACGCGAGAATTCGCCACTGGTAACAGCGCCACGGCCGGTCGGCAGCAAGCAATAAAAGAGATTGGAGCGGATGGCGATGATTCACTGTCGCGCCTCTCCTATGCCGCAGGGGGAATGAAAGGCGCGGCCAGAGCGGCCGGCGTTAAAGTGGCCGATCGAATTGCCGAGCGTCTGTTCGGCCCCTATCGCGAATCCTCGCGCGCGTCTTTGGCAGAAGCTGTCACCGGGGGGCGTGAGAGACTCGTGGACGCTCTGAGCCAAGCTCAGCGCCGTGGCGGAAACCCCGCACTAGTCGAGGCCATCACCAAAGCGATTTTGCTTGGCGGCGGAACCGCGGGGGCGCGATGACGGGTCAATCCAGCAGATTAGACCATACATGGCGATGACAAAGGCCGCGCCGACTATGAAGCCCAAGCTGAAGCCTTCGCCTCCCCAATCGGACAGAGCGATTAGCCCGCGGCCGACGGTCCACAGGATGGCAGCCGTGACCACGATGCAGGCAACTTGAACGACCCGGAGAAGCACGAAAGCCCCGATTTGTTGAATAGGAGCAGACAATGACACCGATGGCGGACGAATTCAATTTGTCGGTCGCTGATATTGCAAAGCAGGTTCTCGCATTGGCGGATCGTGGACTTGCCGGCGAGGACGTAAGCGAAGACCTGTCCTTTGCAATCAACCTCCTCGAAAGCTCCCCGTGCAAGACGCTGGCTGATGCTCACGGCTATCTACTGATGGCACAACGCTTCTGGACCATCGCATCCGTCGAGAACAGCTTCGGGAAGGCCATGGGGATCGAGTTCATGAGCCAGTGCGGGCGCTATCTTGCAATTGCCTCCGCGTTCATCGGCAATTCGTACCCGCGGAGCGAAACACAGCCCAACGCTTTCACCCGGCATTGAGACCTGCCAAAGCAAGGAGCACAGCAGAGCATGGTTCAACACAAGGAACCGCCGAAAGACACGCGCTTCAAGCCCGGCCAATCGGGCAACCCGAGCGGCCGCCGTGCCGGTTCGCGCTCCAAGGTACTCGTCGCTTTGGATGCTCTAGGGGAAGGAGAGGCAGAAGCCATCGTCTTGGCCATGGTGGAAAAGGCGAAGGACGGTGACGCGACCGCCGCCCGGACTATCCTGGATCGGATCTGGCCAGCCAGGAAGGGTGCTCGGCTCCAGTTCGATTTGCCTGAAGTCGCCAAGGCTGATGAGCTTCCCGGCGCCATCGCGGCTGTCACTCGGCAAATGGCCGATGGCGAAATCTCGCCAGATGAAGGGGCCGCCATCGTGACGTTGCTGGAGGCTCACCGGAAGGCAATCGAGACAAGCGAACTCGCAGCGCGGGTTGCAGCACTGGAAGAAAGGTTGGCAAAGCAATGAGCAATGTTCTGTCCACCAGACTGAAGCGGCTGGAAAAGCACGCAGGAATGGATAACCCCCTGGCGCACCTTTCCGACGAAGAACTGGACGCCCGGATCCACGAAGTCAGCTCCGCCATCGCCGAGGAGGTTGGCATGCCAATTCCGCAATATGTCATTGCGTTGGAAGAGACGATTGAAGCGGGAGGACCTTTGCCGCAGGGCGTCGAGATGAACGAAGCCCGATCAATCTTGGCAGCCTTGAAATCCGTCGCTCAAATGAGGGCAGCCGATGGCCGTTAATCTCGAGACCCCGATCAGCGAAATCCGAGATTCGTGCGTCTTGTCGCCAATGACGAGGATGAAGCCGAGGCTTAGTCAGGATACCATACACTTTCCGGAGGGTGGCGCAGTCTGACCATAGCCTCGCATCGCCGGAGTAGGCGCAGGTTCGGTACAGGATCGTCCTCCTTAGAGAGGTCCCGAAACCGGGCTTCCGCCGCCTCGAAAACCCTGTTCGATTCCGGGTCTATCCCTTCTTGACGGCGAATTCGGCTGACCAGGATTAAAATGTCTGCGTAGTTGTAAGAGTGTCCGATGTAGAGGCGTGTCAGTCTTTCGATCCGCTTGTTCCACTGAAGTATAGGTTTAGCGATGGCGAGCGATGCGGACACCGCTGTCAACCCAGCCCAAACCCAAGGGCCGTAGGGCTGTATCTTCCAAATTGTCCAACCAGAAATCGCGCTCCCAGCCGCACCGACCGCGATGAGTATTTCCAACAGGTTATTGTATCTCTGTACGTTGCGGAGCGACCTTCCATAGTACTCCTTATTGAGTGCGCTCCTGCACATCAAAATATAGATCTCGGTGAGCGCGCCGGGTTTCGGAACCATCTTCACCTCTGCTTGCAGGGGGGATTATGGCACGGAAAAAATGGTGTTTCCTCCATGATATCTGGATTAAATGGGCGTTCCCCCGAGAAACCTGGATCAACGGGTACCGCGTCTGGCATAGAAGGACTTGGCGAGGATGGCAGCGGCGACGGTATAGCGGCCGGCGGACCGTTCTGCCTTATGGTATTTTCTACGAACTGGACAATGACTGAGCATGGGGCGGCGCCTAGATGTCCCATGCAAATTGCCCCCTTTTGAGGATCAATCCCAATAATCTCAAGTTTGTATGGGAGCTGGATGCTTTGAGCAGATGTGGCGGAGCTCGCAAACATCGAAGCAAACACTGAGAGAAGGGCCAGCCGCCCAACTGGATGTAAGAATTCCATGCGAACTCCTCCCGCTCAATGATGATATTTTAGCGGAAAACGGTCAACCGATGAATAAAGCGCTAGTTAGCTTCCAAGAAAAACCCGCCTTAGAGGGGGCATTTCTAGTCTATATGGGCCCAATCCGAGGTTGATGTCGCCTTCTACAGAGCGGCGCCCATTGCAGGGCGCTCAGCAAGATGGCCGCGGCTAGCGACGACGGCTCCCAGTATGACTGTCGAAGCCGAAAGTGCCGCGAGCAGCCCAAGAATTCCAGCGATAAAAGAACCCCACGTCTCGAAGGCATGTACGAAGTGGCAAAAGCCATGGTGCCGCTCCGCACTTCGGCTATCTCCTCCATTGACACCAAGAACTCCCGATCCGAGCAATAGAGCGGTTGAGCGTTCACGTTCCCGAATGCGTTTGCATACTGCAAAAGACGGCTATCTTCGATCTTGGCGGCACACTCATAGACAAAGCGGGTCTCTGCCCAATGCTGGACATCGGCTGCATATCGCGACCAAACACCCAAGCGTGTCATACCGCACTCACCAAGCCGACAATGACAGAAAGACGGAGCGCTCGCACTGCCCATGTTCTCATGCGGGCCTCACTCGTTCTTGCTAGGTTTTGCCAGACGCACACCAGCCCCACCGTCGCGCTGCTCTGCCTCGGCTAGGAAGATTATCCCCCGCTCCTCATAGACGCGGCGGATCGCGTCAACGGTCACCGGTTGCGGCCCCCTCGGGCCGACCTCGTCCTGTTCAACACGGCTCACGGTGTTCGGCGTTACCTTTGCAAGTTCTGCCACTTCTCTAACCCCGAGCTTCAGCATCGCTCTGGCTGCACGCGCTTGAGATGGGCTCATCGATACTCCTTAGCTTTTTCGATACAGGGTATTTACAAAATACCTCGCATCGTTATAAATACAGTGTATCGATTAATGAGGCAACAAGCGCATGTTCAATCGCTCACAAATCATGAAAGACGCATGGGCGTTCTATCGCGATTTCCGGACGCGGTACGGCGCCTGGCAAATCGAGCGCGGCCACGTCGATGCGTCCTTCTCCCGCTGCCTCAAGATGGCATGGAGCGCTGCGAAGAACGCGGCCGCCACTGTTGCTCACAAGCTGCGCGTCCAGCGTGCCCTTGCCGGCCCCAAGGCTCCTCAGCTTCAAGTGCTGCTCAACGCGCTGCAGAACGTCGATTTCCTTCCCTTCCGATGCCGCGCCGCCGACCAGCGCGCCGCCATCAACACCAAAATCGAAACCCTCATTCAGGAGTGCGCATAATGGACACGACCCGCCGAAATATCCTCACCGGCCTTGCGCTTGCGCTGCCAGCGGCCACGTGCGTTCCGGTTGCCGTATTTGGGTCGCCCGGGCCTGCTGACGACAGGGAGCTGATAATTCTCGGAGAAAAGCTCAATGCTGCATGGATCGAGGAGCGCAAGTATTCCTCGCCCAGTCTGCCGGATGACGGGAAGTTCGAAGCTGCTTTTGAGGAATGCTGCAGACTTGTTGACGCTATCCGGTCGCATCGGGCCTTCACGATCGACGGCCTGAAAGTGAAAGCGATGGCTGTAGCGTGGTGTTTCGGTGCCGACGAAATCGACCTTGACGGTGACACTACCGATATTCGGATCTCGTCGTCCATCATCAACGACCTGCTGCATCTGGCGGAGTGAAGTCATGGGCAAGACAGATTCCGGCCTCGCACAGCTGCACCGCTCGTCCACATCGTTCGCCAGGGGACCTGATATATTGCCGGCGCTTTACGAAATGCGTCGATCAGTACTCGAGGCGTGGATCGAGCAGGCAATTGCCGTTCTGGACGACTTGGACGGCGATGAGAACCTGGAGCCGGATCTTGCCGGCTACGATAGTCGCAACATGGACGATCGAGAATGCGACGGCTGCGACATGGAACTTAGCGGCGACGAGGATGATACCTCATTCGCCGAAGATGAGTACCATTGCCTATCATCCGGTTACCTCGAACTTGAAGGGATCTAGATCGCCGCGGCGCTGAACCGTGGCAGCGGAACCAGGCCACTTGTCTTTGACGATTGGATTGGCTTTCATGCTGCTACGTCCCAGCAGGTTCGCCCGATGGCTCTCTCAGTCCGCTACTATCTGTTTCCCGCAGACTCCGACCCACTTCGGCTTTCGCAAAGGCTCGTGGAGGGCCTAACACGCGCCGATGACTCCATGCCGCAGTATGCGAACTCTCGGCAAAAAATCGTGGAAGTCGTCTTGCACAATGAAGACGGCAAGCCCGTCCAAATTAGCCGAGTAAGCGGCACTATGTGGACGTTCGATGAAGACGGCGAGATAGCCGAGGGCCTCAGCGAGGAAGTTGCTGAAGTCCAGAACTCGATGGGCGGAACATTTGCGGCGTCGTCTAAAGTTGTGTCTCTCAAGCCCCAATTGAGCAAAAGACGCATCGCGGAAAAGTATCGCTGGGAACCTTCATCGGCAGATATCAATCGGATAATTCAAGATATCTGGCCGAAAACCAAGGTTGATCGACTGATTGAGGCGAAGGGGGTCTCTCGGCGCAGGCCTCCCCTAACCTATGACGCCAAGCATGCCATCGAAAAAGTGGGCAGCCATTTCTGGGAAATTGTGAATGAAATCGGCGACCTCAAGGACCCCGGCCTAAAGGGCTTTGTTTTCGAAGCGAGGAAACGCTCTAAGGAAGAGCTGGAGTATCGCCACCTCTACGAAGCCCTGGCTAACATGGGCCAAGACCAACTTGAGTTGTCCGCTCGAAGAAGAAGCGGAAAAGGCATCTGGTACGCCGTCGTGGAGGTGCTGCAACAAGGCGAGCGCTTCACCGAAACCGTCCGTGTCATTCAAGAACGCTGCGCTGGAAGGTCGGCCGCCGTCGCGGCGGCTCGTCGGTTGCTGTCAGAAAATGCCCACCTATTCGACGAACATACCACATTGGAGGTGAGCATAATGACGGATCTTGAGTGGGAAACACGCGCCTTCCCTGACAATGATGGCCGGTGACCTGCGCTGGAACCTCAACGGCAATGAACAGTGCTCGCCGTTTCTTCCATATGACCTCATTAGCCGGAGGGGCCTTTACAGTAACCGCCGCCTTATGCCGAGCGTTGGTGTCTTTACCCTGACTGCATTGTCACTTTGACACCGTCATCACACTGGATTTTACTTGTGTTGGGTGGCTGGAGGGATTGGTGACTAGGGTATTCACGCTTTTGCTCGCGTTGTTGGCGGGCTCGACCGGGGCCGTTAGAGCGGCTGACATACAGATGGAGCGCCTTGAGAAAGGCGCCCTCATTGCCGTGGAAGGTACGTTCGTTGACGGCGACGATTTGCGCTTCAAGAATCTGGCGATAGCCACTGATGGTGCGGTTGTTGTTTTCAATAGTCCGGGGGGCTTGGCGCGTGTCGGGATGGAAATTGGCCGTACGATAGCTATCAAGGGCTTTTTGACGGCCGTAATCCAGGACCACGTATGCGCCTCGGCCTGCGGTCTGGCTTGGATAGCTGGTAAAACGCGCTTCCTTGCCCCGACCGCGAAAGTTGGCTTTCACGCAGTTTTTTCCGACCAATACGGCCAACAGGATGTGAGCAGCGCCGGGAACGCTCTGGTTGGCTCCTATCTGCAGCAGTTGAATCTCAGCGAGAATGTCATTGTCTATGTGACGCAGGCAAACCCATCTTCGATGCAATGGCTTACTGCAGAAGATGCGCGGCGGATCGGGTTGGATGTCGAGCCGATTCCGCAGCCAGAACAGGCGGCGCCAGCAACGTCCAACGTTCCCGTTCCATTTGGCTCCACCGCGCAAGAACAAGCCGCTCTACCGCAGCCGGCGCCCGTGATAACTCCCGCGCCGCCCTCCTGGCAGTTCTACGACTATACGGACTTGCCCGGTTATGACCTCCCCGGCATGCCCATTAGGGTGGCCACGGCCAACCACTGCCGGGTCGAGTGTGAGGCTCATGGGCGCTGTTCGGCGTTCACATACAACGTCCGCCAACGAGCCTGCTTCCTGAAAGGGATGGCGACCGAAGCCCTTCAATACTCTGGCGCCGTCTCGGGCTATGTCGGTTCTCCAACGGACATCACGCGAGTTGGTCGGGACTTCGGGCCATCCCTCGGTTTCCGGACTAGTCGCGAAGTCGAGATTGTCGCTAAGCCGTTTGCGAGGATTCCGAATTCATCGCTGTCGGCATGCCAGGATCAATGCGTTGTGTCCGGAAGGTGCCAGGGATTTAGCTTCTACAGAAGCGGCATCTGTCTCATGTTCGATGTACGTAAGCCGACGCGAAGGAACCTGCTATCCGTCGCGGGTACGCGCTCGAACTGACGACTTCTGCAGTCAGCTCAAAGCCGTGCTCGGAAAGCCTCGATCATTTCGCGGGAAACATCGCTGTAGTAGCAAATCGGGGATGCGCCGCCGGGCTTGGAATAGGCACTGCGCTTACCGCACCGCCGGCCACCCCGGTCCCTACTTTCCGGGCACGGGCAAGAACCGGCGTACCCGTTGATTGATTCCGCTATAATTCGTTGAACGATAGTGGCGTCAGATATCCGTGGAATGCTGATCTGTGACTCTTGCGAGTTCTTCTTTGGTTGAACGTCCTCTTTCTTGGCTGGCTCGGCGGGCGGGCTGCTTTGCAAAAGGTGCGAGGAAACCCAGCCATCGCGTTGGGTCAGTCGGTCTCGGACACGCGTCCATTCGCCTTCAGAGAGCAGCGCTAGTACGGCGCGGCCGGAATCGTAACGATCCAGGACCTTGAATTGCGTGCCTGGCCCATCCCTCAGTGCCACCCGCTTTCCGCGAATGAACATCTCCTTGGTTACGGGCTCGGAAACAAGGGCAGGATTGATCGTCTTCGTCGCCTGGCTTGCCGGCGACGGTTGAGGCAACTCAGGCTTTGAAGCACTTGCGTCGATTGAAAACGACAACGTCTCGGGTTGGTTGACTTCGACAGGCATCGAAACAGGCTTGTTCGTCGAGCCGAGCCAATAGACCACTCCTAAAATCGCAACGACGGTGACAATGAATCTTCTCAATATGTGCCCCACCCCAATACGCAGCTTCTATTCTTTCCGGCTCGCGCACAACCTGTGCCTTCGATCTCGTGCGACTAAAGGATGGGCCTCCCAAAACCGCGTGGAGCAGTGACGCCGGTAATCACGTCATGTAATTTGCCTGGTGGGGACCAGAGGGCGCGCGCATGCTGGAACGCATCGACTACATCTCGAAGACGTTGGCAGAGCTGATCAAGATGATCGAGAAGGAGGAAGGAAGGCCCGCAATGCTGGTCTATCTGCTTTCTATGGCGATGGCTGAAGCGGACTACATCTCTCGAAGCATCCCCAGAGCGACCGATAGCAAGTAGGCCAAGGCGACGGATTTCGTCGGGCTGGTCGATAACGAACGGGAAACTGCGGCGCCCTATAGTCCCTATAGCGCGCGGTATGCGAGTGCGAGGGGAGGATGCAGCATGGCGAATGTGGCACAGTTTCCGAAGCAAACGCGCCCAACGTCCTTCGGGAAAATACTCAGTCTGGCCGGGCTCGCAGCCTTTGCCATTGGCGGCGTGCTCGCATGGTTCGAGCCCGACATACGCGCTCTTGTGACATCATCTGGAGCCGCCGTTGGCGCCGTCCAAGTTGGACAGGCCAGAGAAGCCCGGAGTTTCGAACTCTGCACCGGCCCGACGCGCATCAACTGCGTGGTGGACGGTGACACCTTCTGGCAGGACGGCGTGAAGATCCGCATAGCCGACATTGACACGCCCGAAGTGTCCGAACCGCAGTGTGCGTCGGAGGCAGAGCTTGGCGCCCGCGCGACGCGTCGGCTACTAGAACTGCTGAATGCTGGCCATTACGAGCTTGCCGCCTGGGAGAATCGGGACGAAGACAAGTATGGGCGCAAACTGCGTGTCGTAATGCGGGGCGGTCAGTCGATCGGCGACAAACTTGTATTGGAGGGTCTCGCGAGAACGTGGACCGGTAGGCGGGAACCTTGGTGCTGAGTTATGCAGCGATGGGAGAACTGTGCGCCTGCACGAACACCTAAGCTGTGTCAAGAATTTTAGTGGATTCTTTGGATCCTATGTGCATACTGCGGAAACTAATCCGTCTTTAACGCGTTGATTTATAACAGTTTATCTATTTTCCTTGGCGGAAAATTGAGTCAGATCAACGGTTTACATAGCGCTGAAGCTTGGGAGCAGGGCCATGGAACTGAAGCGAATCAATGATGCTGCCCAGCGCAACCAGCCCAAACCAGGGCAGCAGGTTGTCGCAAATTTTGATACTCGCATTTCAACGGAGACCCTTGAGGCCCTCAAGCAGATCGATGCCAACATTCGAGCTGCCGAGCAGAAAGCTGGACGTCTTTTGGTTGCCTGATTAGGCTTGACTCGGATGTGGTGCGCCGATGGCTATCACCGTAGTTCGACTTGACCCAGCGGGCTGGACACAGCTGCGAAACGCGCTGAACAGCAACCAGCTGAATCCTCATCTAACCCAGAAAATCGTTGAACACCTGCAAGCTCTCGGAGCGCAGACGTTCTTGATGGAAGATGACTACATAGACCGTGACTTCACGGACGCTTTTGCTGCGTACTACTCTCGTCTCTTCAAGCGACACAGCAAGATTTGCACAAGAGTGCACTTCTTCAGCCGTGACCTTGAGGGGCCAATCAACTCCCCAACCGATCGAGAAATGGCTGAAGCTTTACAAAACTGTGAGGATGACTATCTGGGATTCGTTGTATTGCGTCCTGTACATCAAGCGCCAATTGCCGCGGTGGTACTTAGAACGCCTACCGCCCCCGCAGGGCACGAATCCCATCCGCTAGTGAAGGCCAAGTACTCTACTCATGTCCTCGGCGCGCAATTTCATGTCGATGCGCTCCCAATGACGCAGCAAGACCAGCGCATTGGAGCCTGCGCTCAAGCCGCTATTTGGTCGGCCGCACGACACTTTCATGCTCGACATAGCGGACCCTGGGTTTCGATGGTCGGAATAACTGAATCCGCGATGGTTCAGGAAGGATTTACAGTAAGCTCGACGCTTCCAAATGGCTCTGAGTTTTTGAGCATGAGCGGAATCGTGTCGGCACTGCGTGGTTCTGGCCGTAAACCCCTTTTCTATATGGCCGACAATCCAGCGCAGATGCTTTGGCAGGGCGTTCGACCTGCTGATGTTATCAACAGGTACGTTGATTCCGGTATACCCGTAATCGTTGGGTTGGGCACGCCAGGCGAGAATATTGGTCACGCAGTGATTGCGTCAGGGCAGGTATTCTCCCACATTCCGCCGGCCCCACAGAATTTGCCGCCACGCCCAACAAGGGCTGCGTTTTGCTCTGCGTTCTACGTCAACGACGACCAACGTGGGCCAAATCTTCGAATGCCCCGTATGATCGGCGATGCGATTGGTGAGACGGAATATAGCGTTGAGGGCAATGTGCAATTTTTGATAATTCCACTGCCAGATAAGGTGTTCCTGCCCGCAGAAAAGGCTGAGCTTCTTGCTTGGGATCTCCTGGAGAAATATGCCAGGTCGTGGCCTGCCCTAAGGGCTCAAGTCCCGTTAGGTGTTTCAGAAGCGCTCGGCGATGACTTCACAGCATGCGTCGAAAACAATACGGCCGTTGCCAGAACGTACCTCACATACGGATGGAAGTACAAACATCGCATGCTTCGCAATGGGTTGGCAGACGCTACGAAAGGCCTGCTTAACTCCACCGAATTGCCCAGATATGTCTGGGTCACAGAATTCGGCACCTTGAATTCGTTCTCCCCTGTGAACCGCTTCGAGAGGCGGATCTTTGCCCATTGCGTAGTTGATGCAACGGCCAAGAACATGGGGGAAGATAGCTGCCTTTTTTTCCACGCGCCCGGTGCAGTTGTGAGGAGGGCCCACGATGTCGCAGAACCTTACGGCCCCTATGACCTATCGACACATGCGATAATCGATGATCAAGCCTACTATCCCAAACTGCGTGGCAAGTGGGATTTTGTCGGTTATTAGGCCTCCTCGCCTTATAGCGCGGGCAGCCGCAGCGAAGGTCGTAGAACCAGCGCGGTTCCCCACTAACCGGTTGAGATAATGGGGAAGAAAGTGGGGAAGGATTATTGTCCTACGAAATAAGAACGTATCTTCAATAAGATAGGTAGACAATTTGGCGGAGAGGGGGGGATTCGAACCCCCGATAGAGTTGCCCCTATGCCGCATTTCGAGTGCGGTGCATTCAACCGCTCTGCCACCTCTCCGCATACGGTCGGCGCCCTCAGGCGCGGTGGGGTACATAGCGGCAGATTTGCAGCCTTGCAAGGGGCATGGTCGCACCGGGGCCAACTAATTGCCGGAGCCTGGCGAAAACGGCCTTGACAGTTTCGGAACGCTCGCCTATTGCCCCACGTGCGTGGCAAAGGACCCAAGTCCGCCCGCAACTTCCGGTCTGCATCGACGTCCCTATAGACGGTGATGCGGGGCCGTTTCACCGGCGGGCGCCAGCGCCCGTCATACCGACTGACAAAAAGACGGCCTCGCCTTTTTTGGCGAAGAGCCGGAACCGAACATGAAAGGACAAGAAATGTTCGCAGTCATCAAGACCGGCGGTAAGCAGTACCGCGTGGCAGCCAACGACGTCGTGACGGTTGAGAAACTCGTCGCTGTCGCTGGCGACAAGATCGAATTCACCGAAGTGCTGATGGTCGGCGAAGGCGCCGACGCAACGATCGGCGCTCCCTTCGTCGAAGGCGCGGTCGTGACCGCCGAAGTCGTCGAACAGGGCCGCGCCAAGAAGGTCATCGCCTTCAAGAAGCGTCGCCGCCAGAACTCCAAGCGTTCGCGCGGACACCGCCAGCACCAGACGACCGTCCGGATCGTCGACATCGCGGCAGCCGGCGGCAAGGCCAAGAAGTCTTCCAAGAAGACCGAAGCCCCCGCCGAAGCAGCAGCGAACTGAGATCAGGACAAGGTAAAGGAGAACTCCTATGGCACACAAGAAAGCTGGCGGTTCCTCGCGTAACGGTCGCGATTCGGAGTCCAAGCGCCTTGGCGTGAAGAAATTCGGCGGCGAGAACGTCATCGCAGGCAACATCATCGTGCGTCAGCGCGGTACGAAGTGGCATCCGGGCGCCAATGTCGGCCTCGGCAAGGACCACACGATTTTTGCACTTACGGCGGGCAACGTGGATTTCCGTACGAAGGCCAATGGCCGCGTGTACGTGTCCGTAATGCCGAAAGCCGAAGCAGCGGAATAAGCCGGTAGCGCTCTAAAACAGCCGGCGTCTCATCGACCCGGCTGATGCTACAGGTACCGAGCCTGCAGAAACAAAAGGGGAGATGGGGCAATCCATCTCCCCTTTGTTCATCTGGAGGATCGAACATGTTCAGCGAAATGTTGCGGGAAGACCAATCAAGGTCTCCCGAAGAGAGGCCAAGGCCGGAACGGTCGAGGACCGATTGTCCAATCTTACTGTCGCAACGGCTCGTTCTCAGAGCCCCGCATGAAGACGACATCGACGCCCTTGCCCATCTCGCCAACAACGCCAACATCGCAACGATGGTCGCCCGCATGCCGCATCCCTACACGATTGCGGACGCCGCCGACTTCGTGCGACGCACGAAAGCCGGCGCGATTGGCAAGTGCGTCTATGCGATTACCAGGGCGGACACGGGCGCATTCCTCGGCTGCTGCGGGATCGAACCGCACGAGGACGGCCGGACGGTCGAGCTCGGCTACTGGCTCGGCGAGCCGTACTGGAACCAGGGCTATGCCACCGAGGCCGCCCAGAGCCTGACGGACATGGTCTTCCGCACCCGCGACGTCGAGCAGATCGACGCGCGCTGCCGGGTCATGAACATCGCTTCGCGGCGGGTCATCCAGAAGTGCGGCTTCCAGTTCCAGGCGACCGGCATGATCCAGAGCCTGGCTGTCGGGGGCATGGTGCCGGTCGAATGGTTCCGGCTCGACCGCAGGACCTGGGTTTCCCTGAAGAGCTGGGGGAACCTCGGATGAGCGCTCTTCGTCTGGAACGGGACGTCCCCGCCCTGGCCGACCCCGGCCCCTGCCCGGTCATTGCGACCGGGCGGCTGGTGCTGCGGCCGCACCGGCCGTCGGATGCGGAAGCGATCGCGGTCTCGCTCGGCGATTTCCGCGTCGCGCGGATGCTGGCCCGGGTGCCGGCACCCTACGACCGGCAGGACGCCGAAGAGTGGCTGTCAGGCGTCACGAGCGGTCTCCTGCCCGGCTGGGCGCTGGCGATCACCACGGGTGATGACGTCCATCTCGGGACGGTCGGCTTTGAGCAGCGCGCTGGCGGCTGGCACCTCGGCTACTGGCTCAACCGGTTCTACTGGGGCCGAGGCTATATGAGCGAGGCGGTGCACGGCGCCGTCGCCCGCTTCCTGATGCGGATGCCGGGCGTCGAGCTGCACTCCGGCGTCTTCGCCGACAACCCGGCCTCGCTCCGGGTCCAGGACAGGGTCGGCTTTCGCATCACCGGGCTCGGCGAGGTCTATTCGGTCGCCCGCGGTGCCATGGTGGCGCATGTCGAGACGCGGCTTTCGCCGGGCGATTTCCGGCCGGCCGCCGTACTGCGCTGAAAGAATGGCCCGGGCAATTCAGCCCGGGCCTTGCGACTGGACGGCGTCGGAGCCTACAGGAGCTCGAACCAGACCGGGAGATGGTCGGAGCCGGTCGCGGTCTCGTCGATCCAGGCGTCCTTCAGGCGCCCGACAAGCCCGTGGCTGACGAAGCAGTAGTCGAGGAGCATCCGGTGGCCGTGGTCCTTCGGGTCGATCCAGCTATGGCTCCCGATGGTCTGCCGGCCGAGGCCGGCAAGCACGTCTACGGGATGGGTGGCGCGAATCTGGCGGCCGTAGAAGCCGTCGGCCTCTCCGACCATGGCGCAGTATTCCGGCGATTCCGGCACCATGTTGAAGTCGCCCATGAACACGTAGTCGTCGGGGAAGGGCGGTTGCGGCAGGCCGAACTCCTCGGCCCCGGAGATGGCGCCGCCCTCGAGCGCATAGGCCTGAGCGCGTTCCTTCAGGTGGCGGATCTGCTCGATCCGCTCGCCGCGGTAGACGTGGTCGAGGTGGACGGAATAGACGCGCAGCGCGCCGCCGGGCGTGTCGATCACGGCCTCGGTCGCGCCGCGCTGGAGATTGAGCTTGTCGAGCGTGCGGCTGCGCGGCAGGGAAACGAGCCGGGTGGCGAGGATCGGATGGCGGGAGAGGACCATGTTGCCGAACTGGAAGCGGCGGCTGAAGGCCCGGCCGTCCTCGACGATCGATCCGGCATCGATGTCGCAGGCGGGCCAGTAGGCGGAGAAGTGACCGGGCAGCAGCGCCTGCAATTCGGCCACCATGTCGATGTGGCCGTTACGGTGGAAGCCGCGGGTGACCTCCTGCAGGGCGATGACGTCGGCACTTTCGATTTCGCCGGCGATGCGGCGAAGGTCGAGCCGGCCGTCGAGGCCGATGCCGTACTGGATGTTGTAGCTTGCGAATTTCACGATAGTCTTTGACCTCTGCGGGAACGGGCTATATCGAATGCGGCGAAACGGCCATCGGGCCGGGAAAGAAGAACGGCGAACCCATGAAGTTTCTCGATCAGGCGAAAGTCTATATCCGGTCCGGTGACGGCGGTGCAGGGGCTGTCTCGTTCCGTCGTGAAAAATTCATCGAGTTCGGCGGACCGGACGGCGGCGACGGCGGGCGTGGCGGCGACGTCTGGGTCGAGGCGGTCAACGGACTCAATACGCTGATCGATTTCCGCTACCAGCAGCATTTCAAGGGCGCCACCGGCCAGCACGGCATGGGCCGCAACCGCACCGGCGCCGGCGGCGCCTCGGTGACGATGAATGTGCCGGTCGGCACGCAGGTGTTCGAAGAAGACAACGAGACCCTGATCGTCGACATCACGAAGGAGGGTCAGCGCTTCCGGCTTGCCGCCGGCGGCAATGGCGGCTTCGGCAATGCGCATTTCAAGTCCTCCACCAACCAGGCGCCGAACTGGGCCAATCCGGGCCTCGAGGGCGAGGAGAAGACGATCTGGCTGCGGCTGAAGCTGATCGCCGACGCCGGGCTTGTCGGCCTGCCCAATGCCGGCAAGTCCACTTTCCTCGCCGCCTGCACGCGGGCGCGGCCGAAGATCGCCAACTATCCGTTCACAACGCTGCACCCGAACCTCGGGGTGGCGACGGTCGACGGGCGCGAATTCATCCTGGCCGACATTCCGGGCCTGATCGAGGGTGCGCATGAGGGCACCGGCATCGGCGACCGATTCCTCGGTCACGTCGAGCGAACCCGCGTGCTGCTCCATCTCGTCTCGGCGCAGGAAGAGAAGGTCGGCAAGGCCTACAAGGTGGTCAAGCACGAGCTGGAAGCCTATGGCGGCGGCCTGACGGACAAGCCGGAGATCGTCGCGCTGTCGCAGATCGACGTGCTCGACGAGGCCGACCTGAAGAAGAAGGCGAAGGAGCTGGAAAAGGCGTGCGGCCAGAAGCCGCTGCTTCTCTCTGCCGTCACCAATGTCGGGATGCTGGCGGCGCTGCGCGCCCTGCGCGACGAGATCGTGCGCTTTGGCACGGAAGAGCAGGACGAGGCATAGCATGGCCGCAATCCGCAAGGCGCTGTCGAGCCACAGGCGCATCGTCATCAAGATCGGGTCCGCCTTGCTGGTCGATCGCGGCAGCGGATTGAAGAAGGCCTGGCTCGACGCCGTCTGCGCCGACATTGCCGGGCTTCGGGCCGGCGGCACCGAGGTGCTCGTGGTCTCCTCCGGGGCGATCGCGCTCGGCCGCACCGTCCTGAGCCTGCCCAAGGGAGCGCTGAAGCTGGAGGAAAGCCAGGCGGCCGCCGCCGTCGGCCAGATCGCGCTGGCGCGGGCCTGGTCGGAGAGCCTTTCCACCGAGGGGCTCGTCGCCGGGCAGATCCTGCTCACGCTCGGCGACACGGAGGAACGGCGCCGCTACCTCAATGCGCGCGCGACGCTCAACCAGCTCCTGAAGCTCGGCTCCGTCCCGATCATCAACGAGAACGACACGGTCGCGACCAGCGAGATCCGCTATGGCGACAACGACCGGCTGGCCGCCCGCGTCGCCACCATGGCCGGCGCCGACCTGCTGGTGCTGCTGTCCGACATCGACGGGCTCTACACGGCGCCGCCGCATCTCGATCCGGGCGCGCAGTTCCTCGACACGATCGCCGAGATCACGCCGGAAATCGAGGCGATGGCGGGCGGGGCGGCCTCGGAGCTGTCGCGCGGCGGCATGCGCACCAAGATCGATGCGGGCAAGATCGCGACTGCGGCCGGTTGCGCCATGATCATTGCGTCCGGCAAGAGCGACCATCCGCTGCGCGCGATCGAGGAAGGTGTGCGCTCGTCCTGGTTCGCGCCGGCGGGATCGCCGGTGACGGCGCGCAAGACCTGGATCGCCGGCCAGTTGCAACCCGCCGGAACGCTGGTGATCGACGAGGGCGCGGAGCGGGCGCTGCGGTCGGGCAAGAGCCTGCTGCCGGCCGGCGTGCGGACGGTCGTGGGGACATTCGCCCGCGGCGACACGATCGCCATCGCCGGATCCGGCGGTCGCGAGATCGCCCGGGGGCTCGCCGGCTACGATGCCGACGAGGCGCGACAGATCGCCGGCAAGAAGTCGGCCGAGATCGCCGGCATCCTCGGCCATGCGGGGCGCGCGGCGATGGTGCATCGCGACGATCTGGTCATGACCGGCAGTGCGCGGAGCGAGGGTGGAGTGGCGCAGGAAAGGGATGCGGCCCATGCTTGACCAGGCAGAGAACAGACACGACGTCGCAGCCCTGATGGCCGCCATCGGCCGCAAGGCCCGTGCCGCGGCCCGGCCGCTGGCTATGGCGACGACGGAGGTGAAGAACCGGGTGCTCGAGGCTATGGCGAAGGCGATCCTGGCCGATCGCGACGCGATCCTCGACGCCAATGCGATCGATCTCGCCCATGCGCGCGAAAGCGGCGTCGCGGCCTCGTTCCTCGACCGGCTGACGCTGACCCCGGAACGTGTCGAGGCCATCGCCGCCGGCATCCGCGCCATTGCCGCGTTCAAGGATCCGGTCGGCGACGTGATCGCGGAGTGGGACCGGCCGAACGGGCTGCACATCGAGCGCGTGCGCACGCCGCTCGGCGTGATCGGCGTGATCTACGAGAGCCGCCCCAACGTGACGGCGGATGCCGGCGCGCTGTGCCTGAAGGCCGGCAATGCGGTGATCCTGCGGGGCGGATCGGACAGCCTGAATTCCTCGCAGGCCATCCATGCCTGCCTGGTGCGGGGCCTGAAGGAAGCAGGGCTTCCGGAACATGCCATCCAGATGGTGCCGGTCGCCGATCGCGCCGCTGTCGGCGCCATGCTCTCCGGTCTCGACGGGGCGATCGACGTGATCGTGCCGCGCGGCGGAAAGAGCCTTGTCGCCCGGGTCCAGAGCGAGGCGCGCGTGCCGGTCTTCGCCCACCTGGAGGGCCTCTGCCATATCTATGTCGACCGTTCGGCCGACCTCGACATGGCGCGGACCCTCGTCGTCAATTCGAAGATGCGGCGCACCGGCGTCTGCGGGGCGGCGGAAACGCTGCTGGTTGATCGCGCCGTCGCCGCGACCCATCTGGCGCCGCTCCTTGCCGCTCTGAAGGAGGCCGGCTGCGAGGTCCGCGCGACGGACGAGATCCGCGCGCTTGTCGCCGGCCTGGAGCCTGCGACAGAACAGGACTGGTCGACTGAATACCTCGATGCGATCATCTCGGTCGCCCTGGTGGACGGTGTGTCCGGCGCGATCGCGCACATCAACCGCTGGTCCTCGGCGCACACCGAAGCCGTGATCGCCCAGGACCAGGCGGTGGCGGACCGCTTCTTCGCCGAGATCGATTCGGCCATCCTGCTGCACAACGCCTCCACCCAGTTCGCCGATGGCGGCGAGTTTGGAATGGGCGGGGAGATCGGTATCGCTACCGGCAAGATGCATGCCCGTGGCCCCGTGGGCGTGGAACAGCTGACGTCGTTCAAATACAGGGTTCGCGGCGCCGGACAGGTGCGGCCCTAGGTGAGACCCGACGCCATCGAACCACGCTACCTGAAGATGCCCCATGTCGAAAAGGGGATGGCGGTCGGCCTGTTCGGCGGCTCGTTCAATCCGCCGCACGAGGGGCACGTGCTGGTCGCCGACATCGCGCTGCGCCGTCTCGGCCTCGACCAGCTGTGGTGGATGGTGACGCCCGGAAATCCCCTGAAGGATCACAGCCAGCTTGCGCCGCTCAGGGAGCGGCTTTCACTGTCGGAAGCGATCACGCCGGACCCGCGCATCAAGGTCACCGCCTTCGAAAAGACGATCGGCCAGAACTATACGGCCCGCACGCTCGAGATCGTCCGGGCGCGCAATCCGGGCGTCCATTTCGTCTGGATCATGGGTGCCGACAGCCTGAAGAACTTCCATCGCTGGCAGAACTGGCAGCAGATCGCCCACACCTTCCCGATCGCGGTGATCGACCGGCCGGGATCGACGCTCGCCTTCCTCTCCTCGGTCATGGCCAAGACGTTCGACCATGCGCGCATCGACGAGGAGGACGCCCGGGCACTGGCGTTCCGCCCCGCCCCGGCCTGGACCTTCATCCACGGACCGCGCTCGCCGCTCAGTTCGAGCGCACTGCGCCAGGGCGGGGAAGCAGGGAAAGAGGCGGGTAACAAGTAGTGTCTTGAAACCGGTACGTATTGATGCCTAAATCTAGTGGTGGTTCGTGGCATGCGTCGCGAATCGCTACCGTGCCGGATCTGTTAAGTGGAAAGGATTTACTCTGACAACAGTGCACGCGAAGGGAGGCGTCCGCAACGCTCTTCCCAAAAGCGCAGGACGTGGCGACGATGCCGCCGAACGCGCTCTTCACGCGGTCCTCGCCAGCCTCGAGGACTCGAAGGCAGAAGATATCGTCTCGATCGACATTGCTGGCAAATCGGCGCTGGGCGACTACATGGTGGTCGCGTCCGGACGATCCAGCCGTCACGTCGCGGCGATCTGCGACCACCTGATCACCGACCTCAAGGATGAAGGCTTCGGTTCCGCCCGCGTCGAAGGGCTGGAGACCGGTGACTGGGTGCTGATCGACACGGGCGACATCATCGTCCACGTGTTCCGTCCTGAAATCCGCGAGTTCTACAACATCGAGAAGATGTGGGCGGCTCCGGACATGGAAGAGGGCACGTTGCACTAGATCGTCGCACCGCCCGGTTCCGGGCGTCGCCTGCGGCCATGTTTCCGACACCCTTTCGGGTGGAGAGTGTCGCTGTGTGCGTCGGAGGAACGGGGTAGATGCGGATCGGACTTTTTGCGGTCGGACGGCTGAAGGCCGGGCCTGAGAAGGACCTTGCCGCGCGTTATCTCGACCGTTTCAAGAAATCCGGACCGGCCGTGGGGCTCGAGCTTGGCAAGCTTGTCGAGGTTGCCGAGAGCCGTGTTTCCAATCCGGAAACGCGCAAGCGCGAGGAAGCCGCGCTCCTGGACAAGGCGGTTCCTTCCGATGCCGTGCTCGTGCTGCTCGACGAACGCGGCAAGGCGGTCGGGTCGGAGGAATTCGCCGAACTGCTCGGCCGCTGGCGGGATGCCGGCAAGCGCGACCTGATGATCGCCATTGGCGGCGCCGACGGGCTCGATCCGGCGCTGCACGAGCGGGCCGACCAGGTTCTGTGCCTCGGCAAGATGACGTGGCCGCACCAGCTGGTCCGCATCCTGATAGCCGAACAGCTCTATCGCGCCGTCACCATCCTCTCGGGGCATCCCTATCATCGCGTCTGAGCACGCCATGCGGTGCCGGCCCTACGGAAAATTGATTTCGATGTGCATCGGCAAATGCGCTAGACACAGGACAAACGGCAAGGCGCGCAGCATGACCACGTTCGCACCGTCCAGAAACGACAAGGGCATGACGTCCCCGCCGGCGCGATGGCAGCGTCCGCCCGGTGCCCTGGCATTCGGTCTGGTCCTCGGTCTGTGGCTGCCGTCTGCGCATGCCGCCTTTTCCGCCGAACCGACGCCAAGCCTCGCACCGACCGGGCGCGTAGTCGCGCAGGCGGGACCGCCGGCCGATCCCGCCGCCGGGATTGCGTTGCGCCGGGACAGCACGCGCCAGGAACTGGACGCACTGTCGAAGACGATCACGCTCTCGGACGAAAAAGTGCGCGACCTGGAAGCCAGTATCGGCAAGCTGGAAAAGGATCGCGCCACCCGGCGCGAGGCGATCGTCCAGTCGGCGCGCGCCCGCCAGGACATGGAAGCAAGGATACTGGCGGGCGAAAAGCGGCTCGAAGCCATGCGCGGCGACGAGGATGCCGCCCGCCTGTCGTTGCATGACCGTCGCGGGCTTTTGGCCGAAGTGCTGGCCGCATTGCAGCGCATGGGGCGCAACCCGCCGCCCGCCATCCTTGTCACGCCGGACGACGCGCTCGCCTCCGTCAGGAGTGCGATCCTGCTTGGCGCGGTGGTTCCGGGCATCCGTGCCGAGACGGACAAGCTCGTCGCCGACCTGCAGCGGCTGACCACGATCCGCACGGAGATCGGCAAAGAGAAGGCAGATCTCGCCGGCGCGATGGCCAGCCGGCTCGAGGAAGAGAAGCGTTCGGAGCTTTTGATCGGGCAGAACGAGGCGCTCGCTGCGGAAAACACGCGCACGCTCGAAGCCGAGCGCCGGCGCTCGGAGGAACTTGCGGGGCGGGCCACAAGCCTCGAGGGCCTGATCGGCAGCCTCGAGGCCGAGATCACCTCGGTGCGCGAGGCGGCGGCGCTGGCGCGGCTGCAGGAGGCCGAACGGGCGCGCCAGACCGAGGAGGAACGGGCGCGGGCGCGGGAGGCTGCGCTCTCGGCATCGCCCGACAAAAACCGCATTGCTCCCGCATACCCGTTTTCCGAGTTGCAGAAGCGTCTGGCCTATCCGGTTGCGGGTGAGCCGGTGCGGCAGTTCGGCGATGCGGATGGTACGGGCCATTCCGCCCAGGGGCTGATTCTCGCGACAAACCCGGGTGCGCTGGTGACGGCGCCTGCCGATGGGTGGGTGGTGTTTGCGGGCATGTTCCGAAGCTACGGGCGGATGGTGATCCTGAACGCCGGCGACGACTATCACCTCGTGCTTTCGGGCATGGACCAGGTGAATGTCAGGGAAGGCCAGTTCGTCGTGGCGGGAGAACCCGTCGCGGTGATGGGGGCGAAAAGAGTGGCGAGTGTAAACGCATTGGCGCTGGAAACGGATCGGCCGACGCTTTACATTGAGTTTCGAAAGAATGGCAAACCGGTTGATCCTCGGCCGTGGTGGTCTGCTACAGTGTCTGGAAAGGTACGCAATGATTCGTAGGGCTTCCCTTGTTCTCGTCGGGGCACTGATGGGTGCCACGGCCATGAGCGCAGTCTATTCGCTGACCGTGCCGGCCGAAGCGGCCGGCGCATCGACCTATCGCGAGCTTTCGATCTTCGGCGACGTGTTCGAGCGTGTCCGCGCGCAGTATGTGACGCCGCCGAAGGAAGACCAGCTGATCGAGAACGCCATCAACGGCATGCTGTCCTCGCTCGACCCGCATTCCTCCTACATGAACTCCAAGGATGCCGAGGAAATGCGCACGCAGACGCGTGGCGAATTCGGCGGCCTCGGCATCGAAGTGACGATGGAGGAAGAGCTCGTCAAGGTCATCGCACCGATCGACGACACGCCGGCGGCACGCGCGGGCGTCCTTGCGGGCGACCTGATCTCGAAGATCGACGGCGCCGACGTGCGCGGCCTGAAGCTCGAGGAAGCCGTCGACAAGATGCGCGGCAAGGTCAATACGCCGATCAAGCTGACGATCCTGCGCAAGGGCGCCGACAAGCCGATCGAACTGACGATCATGCGCGACATCATCGCGGTGAAGGCCGTCAAGTTCCGCGTCGAGAACGACGTCGGCTATCTGCGCGTCATCTCGTTCACCGAGAAAACCTTCGATGATCTCGAGGTGGCCATCGAGAAGATCAAGGCCGACGTTCCGGCCGACAAGCTGAAGGGCTACGTGCTCGACCTGCGCCTCAACCCGGGCGGCCTGCTCGACCAGGCGATCAACGTTTCCGACGCCTTCCTGGAGCGCGGTGAGGTGGTTTCCACCCGTGGCCGCAACGAGGACGAGACGCGCCGGTTCAACGCTTCTCCGGGCGACCTGACCGACGGCAAGCCGATGATCGTGCTCGTCAACGGCGGTTCCGCCTCCGCCTCCGAGATCGTGGCCGGGGCGCTGCAGGACCTGCGTCGTGCGACGGTCGTGGGCACGCGTTCGTTCGGCAAGGGTTCGGTGCAGACGATCATTCCGCTCGGCGACGCTGGCGCGCTGCGGCTGACGACGGCGCTCTACTACACGCCGTCCGGCAAGTCGATCC
This sequence comes from Rhizobium sp. TRM96647, assembly GCF_025780115.1. NCBI lineage: Bacteria > Pseudomonadati > Pseudomonadota > Alphaproteobacteria > Hyphomicrobiales > Rhizobiaceae > Rhizobium > Rhizobium sp. TRM96647. Next base: position 449,175 of record NZ_JAOXHF010000001.1, on the reverse strand, counting down.
AGGGCACCGGCATCACGCCCGACATCACCGTCGAGCAGCCGCTGCCGCCCGAGCTGCAGGGCAAGCTCGAGACGGCCGGTGAATCGGGCCTGCGCGGCCATATCAAGGGCCAGAGCGAGAGCGAGGAGGGCTCCGGCTCGGCAGCCTATGTGCCGCCGGAAGCCAAGGACGACCTGCAGCTCCAGTATGCGCTGGAACTCTTGCGCGGCCAGAAGACCGATCCGTCCTTTCCTGCCAATCCGGAAAAGGCAGAGCTGAAGAACTAGTGCATGCGCCCGGACCGACCTCCGCGTCGGTCCGGGCCTGCTCCTTCAAGGTCAGGGCGGCCGTTTCTTGGGAACCGATCTCAACGCACCCCTCGGTCAGAACCGGAAGGTGTCGCCCGGCCGCAAGCGCGCGCCCCGCGTCAGCGCCGCGCGCCTCGCAGCCGCCTGTGCCGTCATCGCCGTGCTCGGTGGCTCGCTCTGGAGCCTGCTTGCCCCCCGAGGCCCGTTCAAGACACCGCAACCGCCCCAGCAGCAGGCGGCGCAGGCCGACGGCCCCGCCACAGGCAGTGCTGCGGGCGGCGCAACCGGTGGCAATCCCGGGGACAAGCCGGGTATCCGCCGCGAGAGGGGCCTGTCCGGGGCGGAGATCGAGGAAACCCGCAATCCGGACGGCAGCATCGTACGGAAATTCACGCCGAAGGCACGCGACGGCGCCGGGCCGCTTATCCTCGACGCCAGCCGGATCGGCCAGGATCCCCGCTCCGCCGCCTTCCCCAATGACGACCTGATCGAGAACACCGCGTTCGGCAAGTTGCCGATCGTCGGTCCGGACGGCCTGCGTCCGGTCGAGCAATATGCTCGCCCCTGGTCCGGCGCGCGCGGCACACGCGTGGCGATCGTCGTCGGCGGACTGGGGCTCAGCCAGACGGGCACCCAGCGGGCGATCCGCGACCTGCCCGGCGAAATCACGCTGGCCTTCGCCTCCACCGGAAACAGCCTGCCCCGCTGGATGCAGGAGGCGCGCCGGGAGGGGCACGAGATCCTTTTGCAGGTGCCGCTGGAGCCGTTCGACGATGCGGACGGCGACCCCGGCGCGCGCACTCTGCGCGTCGATGCCGGGATCGAGAAGAACCTCGACGAGCTTCATCGCGCCATGGCGCAGATCACCAACTACACGGGCATCATGAACTACATGGGTGGCCGGTTCCTTTCCGATGCGGACGCGGTCGAGCCGATGATGCGCGACATCGCCGATCGCGGGCTGCTCTTCCTCGATGACGGTTCGTCGGCGCAGTCGCTGTCCGGCACGGTGGCGGGCGCGCTGGACATGCCGCATGCCTTTGCCGACATCCAGCTCGACGGGACGCTGTCGCGCGACGCCATCCTGCGCAAGCTCGACGAACTGGAGCGCGTCGCGCGCCGCAACGGAGCTGCGATCGGCGTGGCCTCGGCCTTCGACGAGAGCGTCGCGGCGATCGTCGACTGGAGCCAGGAAGCGAGCCGGCGCGGGATAGAAATCGTCGGCGTCGCCGCTCTGGCCGATGCGCCTTCCAAGCAATAGGATCCAAAGATGAGCAAGGACAAGAAGAAGCCGGTTGCGGCGGAGGACCTCCCCTATCGCCCGTGCGTCGGCATCATGGTGCTGAACCGCGACGGGCTGGTCTGGGCGGGGCGGCGAATCGCGATCGGCAATTCGGAGTATGACGGCTCGCCGCAGCTCTGGCAGATGCCGCAGGGCGGGATCGACCGCGACGAGGATCCGCTGGTGGCGGCGCGGCGCGAGCTTTACGAGGAGACCGGCATGCAGACCGTGTCGCTGCTCGCCGATGCCGGACGATGGATCAACTACGACCTGCCGGCGCACCTGATCGGCATCGGCCTGAAAGGCAAGTACCGGGGCCAGACCCAGCGCTGGTATGCCTTTCGCTTCGAGGGAGACGAAAGCGAGATCGCGATCAATCCGCCGCCGGGTGGACATGAGGCCGAATTCGATGCCTGGGCGTGGAAGCCCATGCACACGCTGCCGGAGCTGATCGTTCCCTTCAAGCGCAAGGTCTACGAGGAGGTAGTCGCCGCCTTCACGCATCTTGCGCCCTGAGGAGCAGGAATTCGTTGTGCGGCTAAAGATGGAGCCGCCCCGATGCCGGGGCGGCTCCCTTGCGTCCGGGGCGGGCGAGATCAGAGGAAGCTGAAATCGTCGACGGTGAGCCTGTTCACACCCTGCAGGGTGGCCACGAGCTCGAGATCGGCATCTGCGCCCTTGCCGTCGGCATCGAACCAGAGGCGGCCATTGTCCGATTCGAACAGGAAGGTGCCCTTGCTGCTGCTTGAGACGGGATCGGCGCCGACGACGAGCGTGACGGTCTTGTCGGCCGTCGAGATGCCGTAGGCCGACTTGGAGATGACGAGCTTGTCCTGACCGCGCGTGAAGTCGGTGATGACGTCGCCTTCGCCGTCGCGCCCGGCGCTGTCGAAGACGAACTGGTCCTTGCCGGAGCCGCCGGTCAGCCAGTCGTCGCCGGCGCCGCCGATGAGCTTGTCGTTGCCGGCGCGTCCGTCGAGGATGTCGTCCGAACCGTTGCCGTAGAAGATATTGTTGGTGGCATCACCCCGGATCGAGTCGTCATTGGCGCTGCCCTGCACGACCTCGATGTTCCTGACCGTCAGGCCGAGGGCGTGGCCCTTGTTGGCCGCCTGGTTCTGCAGGTCGAGGACGACCGAGCGGCTGCCCTCCTTGAAGGACAGCGTGTCGGTACCGGCTCCGCCGTCGAACACGTCCTTGCCGGTAAAGTCGGTGCGGATCAGATGGTCGTTGCCGGCATCGCCGTAGAGCAGATCGTCTCCGGCGCCGTCCTCGAGCTTGTCCGCGCCGTCACCGCCGCGCAGGGTGTCGTTGCCGGCATTGCCCTTCAGCCAGTCTGCCAGTGCCCCGCCGGAGACCGTGTCCTTGGCTTTGCCGCCGTCGTAGTCCAGCGTCTCGAAGCCTTTGACGGTCGTAGTCGCATTGACCTTGACAGTCCCGGTCGTGAACTTGAAGGCGATATCCTTCGTCTGTTCGGTCATCAGCAGATGCAGGCTGTCGGTGCCCGCGCCGCCGTCGGCCGTGTCGCCCGCACCGGCATAGACATGGTCGTTGCCCTTGCCGGCATAGATTCGGTCCTTGCCGCCGGTCCGATCGAGGCCATCGCCATAGAGGATATCGTTGCCGTCCCCGCCAGAAAGCGTGTCATTGCCGGAATCGCCGGAGAGCGTGTCGTTTCCTCCACCGCCGCTGAGCGAGTCGTTTCCGGCGCCGCCCCGCAGATGGTCCGTCAGTTTGCCGCCGGTAAACACGTCCTTGCCGCTCCCGCCGACAAGCGAGACACGTTCGACATTCTTCACGGTCACCGGAGCATTCGCCACCGTAACGGATGCTGCCACCTTGTAGGTAATGCCTTGCGTGTACTTGCTGAAGTCGATCGAGGCGAAATCGGTTCCGGTGCCGCCGTCGAGCGTCAGCCTGCCCTTCGAAGCCTCGCGCGTGAACTCGTCGTTACCATCGCCGAGCTTGACCTTGTAGTGGCCAGTCGACTTCGCGCCGTCGCGAACCCAGACCTTGTCCGCTCCGGTACCTGCATCGATCGTATTGGAGCCGCCCGAATCGCGGATGTCGTCGTTGCCGGCGCCACCGGTGAGCCTGTCGTTGCCTTCTCCGCCGTCCAGCAAGTCACTATGGGCCGTGCCCAGCAGCGTGTCGTTGCCGGCATTACCGAAGAAGCTGACGCTCTTCGCCGATCCGACCGACTTGATCACATCGTTTCCGGAGCCGAACTCGACCTGGAAGTGTTCGAAGTTCTTCAGGGAGGTGCCGTCCGTCAGCGACGCCTTCGAACCGCTGACGGAGAAGGTCTGGTTGGACGTCAGCGACTTCCGGTCGACATAGACCCGGTCCGTATTCGCGCCACCGTCCGCCTTGTCGGCACCGCCGCCGCCCAGGTAGACGAGGTCGTTGCCGTCGCCGGCGACAACTTTGTCCTTGCCGGTGCCGGCCCGGAGCTCGTCGTTGCCGCTGCCGCCCTTGATGGTGTCGTTGCCGGCGCCGGCATCGATGATGTCATGGCCGCTGCCGGTGGTGATGACGTTGGCGCCGGATCCCGTCGCATAGATGCTGTAGTGCTCGATGCCCTTGAAGGTCGTGCCGCCGGAGAGGGTGTTTGTCTGCGTCGGGAGCTTCGCCGTGAAATTGCCGGCGAACTTGGTCACGACGAGGCGGTCGCTGCCGGAACTGTCGCTGATCGTGTCCTTGCCGTCGCCGAAGGCGTAGTTGTAGGTGTCGTTTCCGCTTCCTCCGTCGATGCTGTCGTTGCCCAGTCCGCCCGTCAGCGTATCGTCGCCGGTCCCGCCGAAGATGGTGTCGTTGCCGGCGTCGCCTGTGATGTTGTCGTTGCCGGCGTCGCCATAGAGCCGATCGTTGCCGTTGCCGCCGCTGATCATGTCGCCGTCGTCGCCGCCATAGGCCTTGTCGTCGCCGTCGTCACCGGCGAGGATATCGACGCCCTTTTCGCCGTAGAGCGTGTCGTTGCCGGCGTCGCCATTGAGGATGTCGATGCCGTAGCCGCCATAGAGCGTATCGTCATCCGCGCCGCCGCTCAGAATGTCGCTGCCGCGTCCGCCCTTGAGGATATCCTTGCCGGCGCCGCCCATGAACATGTCGGAATAGTTGCCGCCAGTCATGTTGTCGGCGAAATCGGTGCCGGTGATCTGGTAGCTCTCGACATGGCTCGTCCTGAGGTTGCCGAGCAGGGTTTGCGGCGTGATCCAGTCCTTGATGACGAGGGACAGGCCGCTGGTGTGGTCGCTGTAGTCGACGATCAGCCGGTCGATGCCGGAGCCGCCGTCGAGGATGTCGCCGCCGATTTCGTCGAGCGCACCGGCCATCAGCGTGTCCTTGCCGGAACCGCCGTTCAGCCGGTCGGCGCCAAGTCCGCCGATGAGAACGTCGTCGCCGCTGTCGCCGTTCAGCGTGTCGGCGCCGACATCACCCATGATGTAGTCGCCCTGGAAGGATCCGTTGAGCTGGTCGTCGCCCTCGCCCCCCATGATCGTGTCGCCGCCCATGCCGCCGTCGACGATATCCGCGCCCGCGAGCGCCATGATCATATCGCCCTCGTCGAGGTCGGTACCTTTCAGGTTGTCGGCTCCCATCGAGCCCATGATCGTACCCATCCGTCTCTCCTGATGTTCGATTTACGGAAATTGAAATTTCCGGGCAGGGCAGCAGAGGCCGGCCCGGGTCGAGGTGGAGGTGCAGCGCGCGGGCGAACGTCGCCGCAATACGCGCCATCTTGCTTTCACTTCACTGCACCTGATCGTTCCTCCACCGAGCCGGACAGGGTGTCCGGCATCGCGTTCGGCGCAGGATGCAACCGATCGCGTCGCCATATTGTGGAAAAAAACGGTGTCCCCTGTTCCTGCGGTAACTGACAGTTGCATGCCGATACACGCGGTGGTCGAGTCGTCTGGTAGAAGAATGCAGCGGTCGGCAGGGACCTGCAGGCCGGTTCAGGAAGGCTTGGAGGTTGCTCCAGCTGGGAACCGGTCAGGGATGTCGCGATCGATCGCAGGACCCGGCGGTCGGAAAAGAGACATCGCCTTCAGGCGGCATGGTCCACGGGGCGGCACCTCAGGAGATGGCTGCGGCGGCCTGCGCTTTCGTGGATTTCGATCCACATTGCTGGAAATGGCTGGCCGGTCTAACCGGTGGCTGCGCAATGATTGCCGATCATGCAGGGCACTCTCGTGCTGGACGCGGCACGATTGCGGTGGTGTCTCCTGGTGTCTGACCTTGCGCCGGGTGGGCGGCGTTTGCCGTTTTGTGCCATTCTGTGCCGCCGCCTGCGTGAGAAGGCGCCTCGGTCTTGGCGCACCCGTAACGCAAAAATCCCCGGCAGGCCGTGCCGGGGATCTCATGAATGCGCGACGACAAGAGCCGTGCGTTATTCCGCCTCGTTTGCCGGGGCGGCATTGAGTTGGCCGTATTTCTCGGCGCCGAGCTTGTCCAGGAGGTCGAGCTGGGTCTCGAGGAAGTCGATATGGCCCTCCTCGTCGGCGAGGAGCTCTTCGAAGAGCTTCATGGAGACATAGTCCCCGGCGTCATGACAGATGTCGCGGGATTTCTTGTAGGCCTTCCGGGCGTCGTACTCGCCGGCAAGGTCGGCCTCGAGGACTTCCTTGACGTTCTGGCCGATCCGCAGCGGCGCCAGCGTCTGCAGGTTGGGATGGCCTTCGAGGAAGATGATGCGCGCAACCAGCTTGTCGGCATGGTGCATCTCCTCGATGGACTCGGCGCGTTCCTTCTTCGCGAGGAGGGTGTAGCCCCAGTCTTCCAGCAGGCGATAGTGAACCCAGTATTGATTGACGGCGCCGAGTTCGAGGAAGAGCGCTTCGTTAAGCTGCTCGATTACTTTTTTGTCGCCTTTCAATGTCCGCTCTCCTGTTGTCTTCATGGAACTGTTTGAGGCGGATCATGAAATCAAATATCTCGGCATCCGTCGAGTGGCGCTCGGCGTGATAGCGTTCGGTGGTGCGGATGATGATGTCGACGACATTGGGGAAACAGCCGCAGCAGCGCCCGCGTTTCTCCATCGCATGGTAGACTTTCGCCGGTACGATCAGCTGCCAACGATCCTGGTCGAGGAGGTCGTTGATGACGTCCTCGATCTCTTTTTCACTGATGAAGTTACAGCTGCAAACCAGCATTTGTCCTGCCTGCCATGCGCAATAGCCTGATTTCCTGCGATTAAGCAAAAGGCGATATTTGCTGTCAAGATAAAACGGGTCAGCATTGCTGCCGCTCTCTTTACACTGGTTCTAAACTTGACAGTTTCCTTCGCCTTTTCAAAAAGTTGCGAGGCCGCCCAGCTCCGATTCCGGCATGGCCTGCCCTTCCTCGCGCGCGATCACTTTTTGTTGCATCGACGCCTCTCCCCGGCCGCCGGGACAGAGCCTGGATCTGCAGTGGGGTCTCGCGGAAGACCGGTCCCGACCTCGATCCGACCGGCCGTCACTGGAAATTGCGCCCCTTCGGTATGACGTCGGCGTCCCGCCGCAGTTCGGTCTGCATGTCCCGCGTCCAGCTCGCCTTGCGTCCGGCCAGCCGCAATTGCCGCAGCGCCCGTTTCTCGCGGGCTTCCTCGTTGACCGGATGCAGGATCTCGTCGGCCCGGCTCATGGTTGCGAAGCTGCGCAACTCGCTCTTCAGCAGGCCGAGCGCATGCGTCCAGTCTTCCATGTGCTCGGCCACCACGTGAATGACGTCGCTTTCGCGCTGCAGCCGGCCCCGCACCCGGACAAGGCGCGCACCCATCACCACGCGGCGATATTTCTCCATTGTCTTCTTCCAGATGATGATGTTGGCGATCCCGGTCTCGTCCTCGATCGTCATGAAGATCACGCCCTTGGCGGAACCCGGTTGCTGGCGGACGAGAACGAGCCCGGCCACGGTGACGCGGTCGCCCCTTGGCGCCGTCTCCAGAGCGTCGTTGCGCATGATGCCCTGGCGGGTGAAATCCGCGCGCATGAACGAGACCGGATGCGCCTTAAGCGACAGCGTCAGGTAGCGATAGTCGTTCAGGACGTGCTCGCCCGCCGGCATCGCCGGCAGGGACACCTGCGGTTCCGGCCGCAGTTCGTCCGCCCCGGCCCGCTCGAACAGCGGCAGCGCGTCCGACCCGCCGGTCTCGTCGAGCGCCTTGACGGCCCAGAGCGCGGTGCGGCGGTCGAGGTTCATGGAACGGAAGGCATCGGCGTCGGCAAGCCGCTCGAGAGTGCTGCGCGGGAGGCCGGAGCGAAGCCAGAGATCATGCACGGAGCGATAGCCTTCGCCCCTTTTCGCCACGAGGGCGGCCATGTCCTCTTTGCTCAAGCCCTTGACGAGCCGGAAGCCGAGCCGGACCGCCTTTTGCGACTTTATCACGTCGTGCAGCTGGCGGTGGCGCGGGGCGATCGCGGTCCGGTCGAAGGCGGCGTCTCCTTCCAGCGTACAGTCCCAATCGGAATGGTTGACGTCGACGGCGCGGACGCAGACCCCGTGCTCGCGGGCATCGCGCACGAGCTGGGCGGGGGCATAGAATCCCATCGGCTGCGCATTGAGGATCGCGGCGCAGAAGACATCCGGATAATAGGCCTTCAGCCAGGACGAGGCATAGACGAGGAGCGCGAAGGAGGCGGCGTGGCTTTCGGGAAAGCCGTATTCGCCGAAGCCCTCGATCTGGCTGAAGCAACGCTCGGCGAATTCGCGCGTATAGCCCTTGGCGAGCATGCCGTCGACCATCTGCTGGCGGAAATTGCTGACCTGGCCGGTCCGGCGAAACGTCGCCATGGCGCGGCGGAGCTTGTCGGCCTGGGGAGCCGAAAAGCCGGCGGCGGTCATGGCGATCTGCATGGCCTGTTCCTGGAAAAGCGGAACGCCGAGCGTCCGCTCCAGCACGGCACGGATCTCCTCCTTCGGATAGACCACCTTTTCCTTGCCCTCCCGCCGCTTCAGGTAGGGGTGGACCATGTTGCCCTGGATCGGCCCGGGGCGGACGATCGCCACCTCGATGACGAGATCGTAGAATCGTCTGGGCTTCAGGCGCGGCAGCATGCTCATCTGCGCGCGGCTCTCGATCTGGAAGACGCCCAGCGTGTCGGCGCGGCAGATCATGTCGTAGACCTCGGGCCTGTCGTCGACATAGATCTCCGCCAGCGTCTTCGGCTCGTCATAGTGGCTCTCCAGGAACTTGAACGCCTTGGCGATGCAGGTCAGCATGCCGAGCGCCAGCACGTCGACCTTCAGGAGCTTCAGCGTGTCGAGGTCGTCCTTGTCCCATTCAACCATGTAGCGGTCGGGCATGGCCGTCGGCATGATCGGAACGACCTCGTCGAGCCGGTCCCTGGTGATGAGGAACCCGCCGACATGCTGGGAGAGGTGCCGCGGAAATTCCAGCAGCCGGCGGGCACAGGTCAGCACCTTGTCGGTGGTCGGGTCCCCGGTGTCGAGGCCCGCAGCCTTGACCTGTTCGACCGAGAACGTAGACCGTCCCCAGCCCCAGATCGAGCCGGACAGGGCGGACTGCACGTCGTCCGAAAGTCCGAAGGCCTTGGCGACCTCGCGGCCGGCCGAGCGGCCGCGATAGCTGATGACGGCTGCGGCCAGGCCTGCATGCTCCTTTCCGTAGGTTCTGTAGATATAGTCGATGACCTCCTGCCGGCGCTCGTGCTCGAAATCGACGTCGATATCGGGCGGTTCGTCGCGGTCCTCGGAGAGGAAGCGGTCGAACAGCAGCGTGAACTGGTCCGGGTCGACCTCGGTAATCCCCAGGCAGTAGCAGACCGAGGAGTTGGCGGCCGAGCCGCGCCCCTGGCAGAGAATGCCCCGGCTGCGGGCGAACGAGACCAGCTTGTGGACCGTGAGGAAATAGGGCTCGTATCTCTTCCGGCCGATGAGCGCGAGTTCATAGGAAAGCCGTTCCTCCACCGCGCCGGGGATGCCGCAGGGATAGCGCCGTGCGCCCCCTTCCCGTACGAGCCGCAGCAGCGTCTCCGCCGGCGTCGAACCCTCGTCGGATTCGTCGGGATACTGGTGGCTGAGTTCCTCCAGGTCGAACGCCAGGCCGGAAAAGAAGCGCTGCGTATTGGCGATCGCCTCGGGGTGATCGCGCATAAGCCGCGCCATCTCGGCATGGCCCTTGAGGCCGCGCTCGGCATTGGCCTGGCGCTGGAAACCGAGCGCGGCAATCGTCTTCTTGCGGCGGATGGCCGTCACCACGTCGGCGAGCGGCCGGCTCTCGGCCACGTCGTAAAGCGGGTCGTTGCTGGCGATCGTGCGGATGCGGGCCTGCTCCGCCAGCTGTGCAAGCACGGCAAGGTCGTGCCGGTCGAAGCCGTCGCGGCGCGGCACCAGCGCCAGATAGAGCCTGTCGCCGGCAGGCTCGCGCAGACGGGCCAGCAAGCCCTTCAGCCGATCCGCCTCGGGCCGGCCGGCGGCCGGCATGATGATGAGCTGGAGCTCGGCCTGCCATTCCAGGAGGTCGGCCAGGAAAAGGGTGCATTCTCCCTTTCGCGCCCGCAGGTTGCCGGTGCTCAGCAGGCGGCAGAGATGCGCCCAGCCCCGGCGGTTCTGCGGGTAGGCGAGGATGTCGGGCGTCCCGTCGGCAAAGACGAGGCGGGCGCCGGGCCGGAACGCGGCGTATTTCTCGAAACGGGCCTTGCTGTGCGCCCGCACGACGCCTGCCACCGTGTTGCGGTCGGCGATGCCGAGGCCGGCAAGGCCGATCCGCCGGGCGGTTTCGACCATGGCTTCGGCGGAGGCGGCCCCTTCCAGGAAGGAGAAATTGGTGCGCGCGCCGAATTCGTAGAAGGCCGGGGCGGTGCTCATGCGAAGACACCGTGGATGAACCAGCGGGGAAGGGCCGCATCGTCCCCGTAGATTCCCTCGCGGAAAAGCCAGTAGCGGCGGCCGGCATCGTCCTCGACGCGGAAGTAGTCGCGGGACGCATGGTTCTCGCCGTCGATCCACCATTCGGCGGTGATCCGCTCCGGCCCTTCCGTCCGGGTGATCCGGTGGAAGCTGCGCCGCCAGCGGAAGGTCTTCGGCGCATCCTCGGGCACGCCGGCCACGGTCTCGACCGGTTCGGGCGGGGTGAACAGGCGAAGGGGCCGGTCGCCCAAGGAAAGGCTACTTGGGGGGCGGCCTTCGGGAGATGTGGACGCGGCCAGCGTTTCCGCCGCGGCGCCCCCGTCCTCCCAAAGCTCGCGGACGGAGACAAGGCGGGCCGCGCGCTCCGGCACATGGCTCTCGGGAAGGGTGACGGCGAGCAGGCTTTCCGGGCCGAAGCGGGCCACGACCCGCTCGGCGAAGGCCGAAAGCGAGCGGTCCGCATCCGTTCTTGCGGAAAAGCCCACCTGCACCGTTTCGAAGACCTCGCTCTGCAGCACGCACAGGCGGACGATCTCGAAGCCGTAGCCGGCGTCCAGGTCGTCATGCACGGCCGCGAGCCGCTCGCGGAAGACAAGGGCGATGCGGTGGGGATCGCGCAAGGGGGTGGAGGTTGCCGCATGGATGCGGAAGACCCGGCCATCGACCCGAAAGAGCAGCAGCGCAAACAGGCGGCCGCCCTCGCCGCGCCGCTCGAGCCCTTCCCTGAGGGTGCCGGCGAGATGGGCGGCGAGCGCCAGGATGTCGTCCTCGGAGCGAACCGTGTCGAAAAGCCGGCGCTCGGCCGACAGCATCGGCACCGGCAGGCGCGGCGAGACCGGCTCGTCCTCCAGCCCCAACGCCTGGTCCAGACGCAGCAGCGGCAGCGGGCCGAAGCGGCGGGCAAGGGGCGCGCGGGGCAAGGGGAAAAGGTCGCCGACCGTCTTCAGCCCGACGCGGCCGAGCGGGCCGACCACCTCTTCGGGCAGGCGCAATGCCGCGACCGGCAGCGGCGCGAGCGTTTCCCGCGCCGCATCGGGATCGATCACGCCGCCATCGCCGAAATGGGCGGCCGCCCAGGACAGGCCGACCGAAGACGAAATCGCCCCGCGGGCCTCGATGCCGAGCGCGAAGAGCGAGGACAGAACGCCGTCGAGCAGTGCCCGTTCGCCGCCATGCAGATGGGTGCAGCCGGTGATGTCGAGGTGGAGTCCGTCGTTCCCGTCCAGCGCCACGAGCGGGGTGTAGCGGTCGCACCAGTCGGCAAGCGCCTCGAGGAGGGCCCGGTCGGCCGCCGGGTCTGCGGGAAGGACATCCAGCGACGGGCAGATGGCGCGCGCTTCCGTAACCCCCTGCCCCTTGCGCAGGCCGGTCCGCTCGGCCTCCCGGTCGAGGAAGGCGATCTGGACGGCCGTGCCACTGCGGCCGGCGAATGCCACGGGCGGATGGTCAGGGCGTCCCCTCGAAAGCCACGACCGCCCCCAGCGCGCCCGCGCCACCCGGTCGGCGGGAAGATAGGGAAACCAGAGGCAGAGGCTCCTGTGTTCGCCGTTCCGGGCGAGGAGCGACGGGGTGGAATTCGGGGCGGGGTTGGAGGCGGTGAAAGCGGCGGTCATCGGGGTTCCACTCCAGGAGCATGCCGAGCGGGTCGGCGATCTTGCTTTTCTCCGGCGTGACGAGAAAGGCCGGGTTGCCGAGACTGCCGGGAAGCGTCGACCCGTCCGGCAGCGGCCGTTCGCCGGCAGGCGCCGGCTCGACGCGCAGGCGACAGCGCGCGCTGCTCGCCTCCTCCTCGCCCGCCTGGCGCAGCAAGAGCAGAAGCGTGCCGGCCGCCCTGGCGCGCAGTTGCAGGCGGCGGCTTTCGGTCAGGCCGAAGCAGTCGGGATTGCCGCGGATCTCCAGGATCACGGCCGAAAAGGCGGAAACGCCGAGCGCGGCCTCGGCCATCCACAGCGCATCCTGAACCGTCCGCGGCCGGGCGAGAAGAAACCGTGCCGGATCGAGGCCGTGTTTTCTCAGTCCTGGCGCATAGGGCGTTCCGGCCTCCGAGAGCGCCAGGGCCTGGCTGATCCAGAGGGTCGCCCCGGTGCCCGCCTGCTCCTGCCGCATCGCGGCCAGGGCGAGCGAAAATCCGCTCGCAGCCCCCATGTCCCTCGTCTGGGAATTGCGGATCTCGACCAGGCCCCGATCCGGAAGGCCGCCCTCGAACACGGCCTCCAGGGCGTCCGTTTCATCGGGGCTATGAGCGACCGGGGCGTCGCCCGGCGGCTGGGACGACGAATGGGACGGCGATTGGGGCGCATCCCACTGCCAGCGCTGCTTGCGCGGGACCAGGCCCGGCCCGTCGGCGTTCTCGATGCGCGCGATCGTTTCGCGCAGCGCAAAAAGCTGCTCGCGCGCCAGGGCAGGCGTTGCCATGACGTTCATTCCTTTGTTTGTTCCTGTTATGTTCTTATGGATTCCAGAACGGAGAAAAAGAGTCAACGCCAATTTGCGCCGGCGCGATCACATCTGGCCGCAATCTTCGCGGGCGGGGGAAAGCCGGATATGCAGGCTGTTGAAATAAAAGGGCAAACCGGACGGGGCGTAAACGTCCGTCGCCGGCTGCCTTCGCCTGTCCGCATCCCGTATCTCCCTCCCGGCGTCGCTGCGGTGGCGGCGAGCCATGCCGGGTGGCGTTCTCTTCAGGCCCGGGAGCGGGATGAAACGTCGGCGCGCAAGGCGTCGAGCCGGGTCGCCGCCCGATAGATCTGCCGGACCGTGTCGGCGAACAGCCGGATATCGGGCCTGAGGCAACCGGCGGCGCGGCCGAGGACATGCAGGCCGGGAGTGGCCGCGCCCCATCGTATCAGCCTTCCGTCGTCTTCCACGTGCATGATCGGCCCCTGTTCGGGCAGCAGGCCGTCTGCCGGCCGGGCTATGTCCTCCCTGCAGTCGATCAGCCGCCCGGGCATGACGTCCGCCCTCTGGCTGCCCTTTCGCCTGACGAGGACGCCGTCCGCCACCGTGCCGATGACGCGGGCGTCAACCAGTTCGGTCGCAGGCGTGCGCAGGTCGCGCAGGAGCCTGCCGTGCAGTTCCGGTGCGATCCTCTCGGAACGGATGCGATGCAGGGCGCGCAGATGGCGCCAGTAGCGCTTGCGTGCCTCCAGCGGAAGCGCGCGCCAGAAGGCGGGCCACTGGCAGTTCAGGCCATCGGTAACCGCCTGCCAGCTGCCGCCGGCCGCGATGTTGCGGGCGCTGTCGGCGCGCAGGTGGTGCAGCGTTTCAGCGAGGTTTGTCGCAGCCGAGACCGCCGGCGTCAGCGGATCGACGAGCGTGGCCGTATGCGGTTCGGGGAGGCGGCCGCCTTCCGAGAGGATGCGGATCTGGCCCGAATGGCCGCTTGTGCGCAGATGCAGCAGGATGGCCGCCATGCGGGGGCCGTCTCCCGCCACGAGAAGAGGCGTGTCGGCCTTGCGCTGCCGGCTCCAGAGAAGCTGTTCGGCGGTGCGCCAGGAGGCGGCTTCGCCCCCTTGCCGGCCATGTCCGGTCGACAGGAAAACCTGGTCGAAGGCCATTTCGCTTCCGTCGTCGAGCGCCAGGCAGAGGCGGCCCCCCGAAGCCGGCCGAAGGGCGGTGACGGCGGCGGAGACGGTCTGGACCGTCGTGTCGCGACGGGCGGCGAACGCCTCGCCGAAACGGGCCGTCAGATAGTCGCGGAAGACTGAGCGCGGCACATAGACGTTTTCGAAGCCGCGAAGTGCCAGAACGGTGCCGCGCCCGCTGTCCAGACCGGCCTTCAGCCAGTCGACGAAATCCAGCGGCCGGTCGGCGAGCGCGGACAACTGGCCCGCCCGCTCGCTCATCAGCGCCTGCCCGGCGGGGCCGTTGCCGAAGCTCTGGGGAAAGTCGGCCGCGTCGATCATCCACAGGTGGAACGGCCGGCGCAGGCGGCGCAGCAGGGCGATCGCCGTCGTCATGCCGGCCGGGCCGCGCCCGACGATCGCGATGTGCGGATGGCCGTCGGCCGGCTGCATCGAAGGGTTTGCCCTGACCGCGTTGCGAGAAGACATGGCGCGTTCTCTCCCTTGTTTGCGCATCCCTCCGGCATCGGCCGGAAACGGCCGGCCCGGTATCGGGTACGGCCTCAGGGGCGCAGGGACGAGATGATAGCGCAGTTTTCTATAAAATCTATAGAATATAATTTTGCACTGCGGGAAGCCTTCAGCAGAGGGCAGTGCCGGGGGCTCCGGAACGTGGTTTCCTGCCAGTCAATGCCCGAACCTGAGCGACACAGTGCCTGCGCGATACAGCTCCTGTGCGCCCGCGTGGCCCGCCGCCGCCATCCATCATTCAACCTGTGGGGAAATTCGTCGGACCCTGCGGCCGCATCGCTCCTCAAGCCGGGCGCGTCAGCGACGCGGTGGGGAAGGCGATCATCGCTCGCCGGGCAGATGCCGTCTCCGTCAATAGAAGACGTGGATCGGCCAAGCTGGCGGCCGGCGCGGTGACTTCGGTGCCTGGGAAACGGGCTTGAGGAAGTCCAGGAGCCCCTTGCGCTCCGTCTTCCGGTCGGTGACGGATGGCGCCTCTCCCGGATCGCCCGCGCCTGCTTCGGCCGGATGCGGAGAGAAATAGCCAAGCGTCATTCCGCCCATATAGAACATGCGCCCACTCCTGATCTTCCCCGGTCGTTAACGACCGTGAAGGGATCATGGCGGAAACAAGGCGAATGTCAATAGTCTATAGATTTGGTGCTCTATAGAACGACCGGCGCAGCGGCCGTCATTGTCCGGCACGCGCCCTTTCGAGAGGCGCCAGGCCTGCGGCCGCCTGCGCTTCGATCTCGTCGTCGACGAGGCTTGCGGCACCGGGGGCGGCGACAAACTGCTCCAGCGTCATCGTGTCGAGAATGGCGGCGATCGCGTCGCGGACGTCGGTCATGGCGCGGCGAACCTGGCAGGCCTGCGGATCGGCGCAATCGTCGCAGGCCTCGTAGGCGGTGCGGCTGGCGCAGCGGATCGGCGCCAGCGGCCCGTCCAGCACGCGGATGGCATGGCCGATCCTGATCGCGGATGCAGGATGCGACAGCGCATAGCCGCCGCCGGGTCCCTTCTTGGAGCGCAGGATGCCGGCATTGCGCAGTTCGAGCAGGATCGTGTCGAGGAATTTCTTCGGGATGTTGTTGCGGAGCGCGATCTCGCTGACGAAAGCCGTCTCGCCGGGCGCCAGCCGCGCCAGATCGACCAAGGCCTTCAACCCGTACTTACCCTTCTTCGTCAGCATGTCTTTACTGCTTTCCAGATGCAAAATGTTTCCGGGCGGGACGCGCACGAAGCGTGCCCGCCTGCCGGAAACCGACCGTCTATCCCGGGGAAATCGAATAGCTGTCATCCATAGGGATGATTCCGCCGCATTTTAGGCACGCAGATCCTAAAAACATATAAAAAATATATATTTCGCCGGCACAATCCGTGAACTGCGTCACATGTCCGTGCGCAAGATCATAAGCGGGCGTGGGCGGGGTGGGCGAATCAGGCCGTGCCGGCGTTTTCGTGAAGGCTGCGGGCCTCCTGCCGGCGGCGCAGTTCGGCCTGGACCTCGTCCTGGAAGTCGAGCACCTGCAGGCGCATCTCGGCCTCCTCGCAGCCGAGCGAGAGCAGTTCTTCGGCAAGCTTGCGGCATTCGGAACGCCAGTAGACCAGCGCCGGCTCGCCATGCAGGGCCTCCAGTTCGGCGGCGCAGCGGCGCACCACCTTCGTCCGCCTTGCGATCGGAAACGGAATCGGAGCCGTGCTCGTCGTCGGGCGGGCGGTTGCGGCGCTCATGAATGCTGTCCCCTCGTATGCGATCGGTCCTGCATACGGGGCGCATGGTTAACGTCAGGTTTCCGCTTCGTTATTCCGTTTCACTGCGCGACATCCATGATCGCCGGGCCTGCTGCGCCACTGTCCTTGACCGCCTGCATGACGACGAAGGTCGAGGTGTTGGCGACGTTCGGCAGGCTGGAGATCTTTTCCCCCAGCACCTCGCGATACCTTCGGATGTCGGAGGTGCGCACCTTCAGAAGATAGTCGAAGGAGCCCGCGATCATGTGGCACTCCTCCACCTCCTGAATGCGGCGCACGGCGCTGTTGAACGCCTCGAGCGCCTTCTCGCGCGTGTCCGACAGCTTGACCTCGGCAAAGGCGATATGGTCGAGGCCGAGTTTGCGCAGGTTGATCTCGGCGTGGAAGCCGAGGATGAAGCCCTCGTCGATCAGCCGCTTCAGCCGCGCCTGGCACGGCGTCTTTGACAATCCCACCCGCCTGGACAACTCTGTCACGGAGATCCGTCCGTCCTGGCTGAGCACGTCGAGGATGCGAATGTCGAACTGGTCCAAATCGTCGATGGTTTGCGCCTTTGCCATTCAGTTTGCCTTAAAAATGAGTTCTAATCGGATTGATCGGCCTAATCTGCCGCAAAATCAAGTCAACATGGAATTCGCATCGATGCTACCATCGCTCCGCTGCGAGAGGGCGCGCCGGGGATGACCGGCGAAGCGGCGCGGCCCGGCCGGCCGGCCGGTCGAATTGCCCCATCTTTCCGAGAGCGCGCCACCATGACCAAGACCTCCTCTTCCCCGGAAGCCGCGATCCCTGCCGGTCGCCCCTTTGCCGATTTTGCTCCGCCGCTGCGCCCGCAAGGCCCGCTCCGCCAGGCGATCACCGCCGCCTACCGCCGTCCCGAGGCCGAATGCCTGCAGCCGCTCCTGGAGGCGGCGACGGTTCCGCCCGAGCAACGTGCCGCCATCGCCGCCACCGCCCGCAAGCTGATCACGGCGCTGCGCGCCAAGCACAAGGGCACCGGCGTCGAGGGGCTGGTGCATGAATATTCGCTGTCGAGCCAGGAAGGCGTGGCGCTGATGTGTCTGGCGGAAGCGCTGCTGCGCATTCCCGACACGGCGACCCGCGATGCGCTGATCCGCGACAAGATCGCTGACGGTGACTGGAAGTCGCATATCGGCGGCGGTCGCTCGCTGTTCGTCAACGCCGCGACCTGGGGCCTCGTCGTCACCGGCAAGCTCACCGGCACCGTCAACGACCGCAGCCTCTCGGCCGCGCTGACCCGGCTGATCGCCCGCTGCGGCGAGCCGGTGATCCGTCGCGGCGTCGACATGGCGATGCGGATGATGGGCGAGCAATTCGTCACCGGCGAGACGATCGACGAGGCGCTCAACCGGTCGCGGGCGCTGGAGCAGAAGGGCTTCCGTTATTCCTACGACATGCTGGGCGAGGCGGCGACGACGGCGGCCGATGCCGAACGCTACTACCGCGACTACGAGGCCGCCATCCACGCCATCGGCAAGGCCTCTGCCGGCCGCGGCATCTATGAGGGTCCCGGCATCTCCATCAAGCTCTCCGCCCTGCATCCGCGCTATTCGCGCGCGCAGGCCGGGCGCGTCATGGGCGAACTCCTGCCAAAGGTGAAGGCGCTGGCGCTGATGTCGAAGCGCTACGACATCGGCCTCAACATCGATGCGGAGGAGGCCGACCGGCTGGAGCTGTCGCTGGACCTCCTGGAAAGCCTCTGCACCGATCCCGATCTTGCCGGCTGGAACGGCATGGGCTTCGTCGTCCAGGCCTATGGCAAGCGCTGCCCGTTCGTGCTCGATTTCATCATCGACCTCGCCCGTCGCTCGGGCCGGCGCATCATGGTGCGCCTCGTCAAGGGCGCCTACTGGGATGCCGAGATCAAGCGCGCCCAGGTGGACGGCCTTGCCGATTTCCCCGTCTACACCCGCAAGATCCACACCGACGTCTCCTACATCGCCTGCGCCCGCAAGCTGCTCGCGGCGACGGACGCGGTGTTCCCGCAGTTCGCCACCCACAACGCCCAGACGCTGGCGGCGATCCACCATCTCGCCGGCCCCGACTTCACCGTCGGCAAGTACGAGTTCCAGTGCCTGCACGGCATGGGCGAGCCGCTCTATGACGAGGTGGTCGGCCGCGCCCATCTCGACCGGCCCTGCCGCATCTATGCTCCTGTCGGCACGCACGAGACGCTGCTCGCCTATCTCGTCCGCCGCCTGCTGGAGAACGGCGCCAACTCCTCCTTCGTCAACCGCATCGCCGATCCGGCCGTCTCCATCGACGAGCTGGTCGCCGATCCCGTCGAGGTGGTCCGTTCGATGGCGGTCGTCGGCGCCCGCCACGACCAGATCGCGCTGCCGGCCGATCTCTACGGCGCGCGGCCGAATTCGGCGGGCCTCGACCTTTCCAACGAGGCGACGCTGGCCGATCTCTGCGACGCGCTGGAAGCCAGCGCCGCCATCGCCTGGAAGGCCGAACCGCAACTTGCGACCGGTGCGGGCGGCGGGGCGACCCGCGACGTCCTCAACCCGGGCGACCATCGCGACCTGGCCGGCACGGTCACCGAGGCATCCGAGGAGACCGCGCGGGCCGCCGTGACGCTCGCGGCCGCCGCCGCTCCGCGCTGGGCCGCCGTGCCGCCTTCCGAGCGCGCCGCCTGCCTCGTGCGGGCCGCCGATGCCATGCAGGCGCGCATGCCGACCCTTCTCGGCCTGATCGTGCGCGAGGCCGGCAAGTCGCTGCCGAACGCCATTGCCGAGGTGCGCGAGGCGATCGATTTCCTGCGCTACTATGCCGAGCAGGCCCGCCGCACGCTCGGTCCGGCGCATGCGCCGCTCGGCCCGGTCGTCTGCATCAGCCCGTGGAATTTCCCGCTGGCGATCTTCACCGGCCAGATCGCCGCCGCCCTCGTCACCGGCAATCCGGTGTTGGCCAAGCCGGCGGAGGAAACGCCGCTGATCGCCGCCGAAGGCGTGCGCCTGCTGCACGAGGCCGGCATCCCGGCCGAGGTGTTGCAGCTCCTGCCGGGCGACGGCCGCGTCGGTGCCGCGCTCGTCGCAGCGCCGGAGACCGCCGGCGTCATGTTCACTGGCTCGACCGAGGTCGCCCGCCTGATCCAGGCGCAGCTCGCCGGCCGGCTTTCTGCCGATGGCAGGCCGATCCCGCTGATCGCCGAGACCGGCGGCCAGAACGCGATGATCGTCGATTCGTCGGCGCTGGCCGAGCAGGTGGTCTTCGACGTGATCGCGTCCGCCTTCGACAGCGCCGGCCAGCGCTGCTCGGCGTTGCGCGTGCTCTGCCTGCAGGAGGACGTGGCCGAGCGCACGCTCGGCATGCTCAAGGGCGCGCTGCACGAATTGCAGATCGGCCGCACCGACAGGCTCTCCGTCGATATCGGGCCGGTCATCACCGCCGAGGCCAAGGGCATCATCGAGGGGCATGTCGAGGGCATGCGCAAGAAGGGCCGCAAGGTGGAGCAGATCGCGCTCGAGGCTGCAACAGACGCGGGCACCTTCGTGCCGCCGACGATCGTCGAGCTCGACAGCCTCTCGGAGCTCAAGCGCGAGGTCTTCGGCCCGGTCCTGCACGTCATCCGCTTCCGGCGCGACGATCTCGACCGGCTGATCGACGATATCAACGCCACCGGCTACGGCCTCACCTTCGGCCTGCACACGCGCCTCGACGAGACGATCGCGCATGTGACGAGCCGGGTGAAGGCGGGCAACCTCTACGTCAACCGCAACATCATCGGCGCCGTGGTCGGCGTCCAGCCCTTCGGCGGACGCGGCCTTTCGGGCACGGGTCCGAAGGCCGGCGGCCCGCTCTATCTCGGCCGTCTCGTCAAGGTCGCGCCGATCCCGCCGCAGCACAGTTCGGTGCATACCGATCCGGCGCTGACGGATTTCGCCAGATGGCTCGGCCAGCGCGGCATGAATATGCAGGCGCAGGCCGCCCGCGATACCGGCGGCGCCTCGGCCCTCGGCCTTGCCGTCGAGCTGCCCGGCCCGGTCGGCGAGCGCAATCTCTATGCGCTTCATCCGCGCGGACAGGTGCTGCTGGTGCCGGGCACCGAAAACGGGCTCTACAGCCAGATCGTGGCCGTCCTTGCCACCGGCAACCGCGCCGTGATCGATGCGGCCTGCGGCCTGCAGTCCGCGCTCAGGGACCTGCCGGCAAGCGTCGCGGCCCGGATCGCCTGGTCGAACGACTGGGCCAAAAGCGGTCCCTTCGCCGGCGCGCTCGTCGAGGGCGACAGCGATCAGATCCGCATAGCCAATGAAAGGATCGCCGCCCTGCCCGGTCCGCTGGTGCTGGTCCAGGCCGCCTCGAGCGAGGCGCTCGCGGCCACCGGTGCGGATGCCTATTGCCTGAGCTGGCTTCTGGAGGAGGTTTCGACCTCGATCAATACCACCGCCGCCGGCGGCAATGCCAGCCTGATGGCGATCGGCTGAGGCATTGATGACGGCGGGAGGAGGCCGGTGCCGCCTGTCGCCGTAGCGGCCGCCTTTTCACCGCGCTCCCGCCCGATCCGCGGCGGGAGGCGGTTCAGCCTGCAGCGATCTCGGCGCTGGCCTCGATCCGTTCCATGTCGTCGTCGGACAGGCCGAAATGATGGCCGATCTCGTGGATCAGCACATGGGTGACGATGTCGCCCAGCGTTTCCTCGTTCTCGGCCCAGTAGTCGAGGATCGGGCGGCGGTAGAGGGTGATGCGGTTCGGCATCTCGCCGGTCTCGACGGTGAAGCGCTCCGAGATGCCGCGCCCCTCGAACAGCCCGAGCAGGTCGAAGGGCGTCTCCAGCGCCATGTCCTCGAACACGTCGTCGGTCGGAAAGTCGGAAATCTCGATGATCAGGTTGCCCGTGAGCGCGCGGAACTCCTCCGGCAGGTGACCATAGGCCTCCAGCGCCAGCGACTCGAAGGTGCTGATCGTCGGGGCGTGGCGGTTGCGCCAATCTTCTGTCTGGTCGATGCGGGCCATAAGCACTCCTTTACACGTCATATAGCATTTCGCGCAGGCTTTTCGAGGGATGATTCCCTGCCTGTCGCCAGTCGCCGATCCCTGTGCCAAGCCCCGTCACAAGCCCTCGTGGCGGGGATAGGCGCCTCGCCTGCGGGGACGCGTATCGCGGCTGTTGCCGGAAGTGCGCGACATGGCGATCTGTCCGTTCCTGTCAAATAGCTGATAAGCCTTGACGTTTCTTCATCGCCCGGTTGGCGGCGGTTCGGCTTGCGAAAAATAATCGCGTCCGCATGTCCTCGCCCCCGAGGCGGCATGTCAGGATCTTTCCGTTCCGCCATCGGATGCACCGCGAGACGTCGCGGCGAGGCGGGGTCGGTGCCTGGTGCCGGGAAAGGACGCACGTCCCGGCATCGGGGGTTCGCAGAAAGGCCTTCCTCTGGAGACGGCGGGATGTCCCGAGTTTCGCTCCGGACGCGTCCGGGTGACGCACAGGGCCGCGGACGGAAGTCCGCGGAAGCAGCAGGGCAGAGTTGCGGGCAAAAACCGCCGAACGGGGCACTGAGAGGTGCTACATTTTCGATTTTCAGATGAGGCAGCTTTCAGTGCCCCGTCCGAAACTGAACCCATGCCACGGCGGCTCCCGCGCGTGAATGCGATCGCATGTCCATTTCTGAAATGCCTGCGACAGCCGTTCAGCGCTGCCGCAATGCGGTGACCTCGATCTCGATCAGCATTTCGGGCCTGATCAGGTCGCAGACGATCATGGTCGCGGCCGGGCGGATCTCGCCGAAGGCTTCGCCGAGGATCGGGAAGACGATGTCGGCGAACGAGGCGTCGGTGACATAGTAGTGGCAGCGCACCACGTCGGCGAGGGCGAAGCCCGCTTCATCCAGGGCGCCCTGGATGGTCGAGAGGCAGTTGCGGGTCTGCGCCTCGACGCCCGCGGGCATCGTCATCGTGGCGTAGTCGTAGCCGGTCGTTCCGGAGACGAAGCACCAGTCGCCCTGCACCACCGCCCGCGAATAGCCGGCGGTGCGCTCGAAGGGCGATCCGGAGGAGATCAGGCGGCGCATGTGCCGAAGGGTGCTCAGGCCCAGGGGCGGGCTGCGGCGGTACTCTTCTCGAAGCTGTCGATCGCGGTCGACTTCTCCAGCGTCAGGCCGATGTCGTCGAGGCCGTTCAGCAGGCAGTGGCGGCGGAAGGCGTCGATCTCGAAGGCGATCCTGCCGCCGTCGGGACCGGAGATTTCCTGGGCCTCGAGGTCGACGGTCAGCACCGCGTTGGAGCCGCGGCTGGCGTCGTCCATCAGCTTCTCGAGGTTCTCGGGGCTGACGACGATCGGCAGGATGCCGTTCTTGAAACAGTTGTTGTAGAAGATGTCGGCGAAGGAGGTCGAGATGACGCAGCGGATGCCGAAATCGAGGAGTGCCCAGGGCGCATGCTCGCGCGAGGAGCCGCAGCCGAAATTGTCGCCGGCGACGAGAATGCTGGCGTTCTGGTAGGCGGGCTTGTTCAGGACGAAATCCGGATTGAGCGAGCCGTCCTCGTTGTAGCGCGCTTCCGCGAAGAGACCCGTCCCCAGACCGGTGCGCTTGATGGTCTTCAGGTAGTCCTTCGGAATGATCATGTCCGTGTCGATATTGACGACGGGCAGCGGCGCGGCGACGCCGGTCAGCTTGACGAACTTGTCCATGACGTGAACCTTGATTGCGATGCGGATCGTTCCGGGCTAGCGTTTAGAGCAGTTTTGCCGGGAATTGAAGAAGAATCTTGCGGCAGGGCGCAAGATCAGGGCCGCCGGCGACCGGCGGCCTGCCCGGATCGGGACCGGGTCGGCAAATCAGAGGTCGATGATCGTGCCGCGGCCGTCGTTCCAGACGCGCGGCTCGCGCTGGCCGGGCTTGCCGGCGCGGGCATAGACCTTGGCGCGGACAGGCGTCGGCTGGAGCCTGGCAGAGATCCAGCTCCCCAGCATCACCACGGAGGCGATGCCGGCGAGGGCAAGGCCGATCGAGGCGGCGAAGACGAGCGTCGCGCCGGCGATGACGATGGCTGCGGTTGCGAGGAAAATGGAGCGGATGCTTTGCATGACTGGCCCTTTCTCTGGACCTGAATGTGGGCAGTGAATGTGTTCATTACAAGGCTGTGACAGCGTCGCCGGGACGCCAGAATGTCGCAGTTTGCGGTTCGTCAGTTCGACCCCGGCCGATGTCGGCAAGGAGACTTGCTCATTTGCAGGAAGCCGGGCAAGAAGACGTCATGAACGCACCGTTCCAAAATCATCCGCTCCGCCTGCGCCGGTCGCTGCTCAGCGTCCCGGCCAGCAACGCCCGGGCGCTCGAAAAGTCGTCGTCGCTCGCCTGCGACGGCATCATCTTCGACCTCGAGGATTCCGTGGCGCCGGAGAAGAAGGCCGAGGCGCGCGCGGCGCTGAGGCAGCATTTCGCGACGCTGGATCGCTCCGACGGGCGGGAATGCATCGTCCGCATCAATCCCCTTGCCGAGGAGGACGGCGCCGCGGATCTCGAGGCTGTGCTCGACATCGCGCCTGACGCGGTGCTGCTGCCCAAGGTTTCGGGACCGCAGGACGTGCTGGCGGCCGCGGACTGGCTGGGCGAGCAGGGCGCCGATGACAGTCCGCGCCTGTGGGCGATGATCGAGACGCCGGCGGCGATCCTCAACCTCGCTGAAATCGCCGAGGTCGGGCGCACCAGCGGCGGCCGGCTCGATTGCCTCGTGATCGGGCTGAACGATCTGCGGCTTGCGACCGGCATTGCCGACGTTCCCGGCCGGCCCTACCTGATGCCGCTCCTCATGCAGGCCGTGGTCGCCGCGCGGGCCTCGGGGCTCGACGTGATAGACAGCGTGCACAACGGCTTTTCCGACCTCGACGCCTTCGATGCCGAATGCGAACAGGGCCGGCAGATGGGCTTCGACGGCAAGATGCTGATCCATCCGGCCCAGATCGCCGGTGCCAACCGGCTGTTTGGCGTGCCGGAGGCCGCGGTCGCCGGGGCGCGGGCCATCGTCGAAGCCTTCGCCCTGCCGGAGAACGCCGGCAAGGGCGCGATCAACCTCGACGGCCGCATGGTCGAGCGCCTGCACCTCGACCAGGCGACCCGCCTCGTCGCCAAGGCCAAACTCATCGCAGACAAAGAGAGCAGCCCATGAAAGTCTACCGTCTCCTCACCGCCCCGGACGATTCCTCCTTCTGCCACAAGGTGACGCTCGCCCTGAACAAGGGCTGGTCGCTGCACGGCTCGCCCACCTATGCCTTCAACCCCGAGACGAAGCTGATGCAATGCGGCCAGGCGGTGGTGAAGGAGGTCGAGGGCAAGGACTACGACCCGGACATGAAGCTTTCGGAACAGTAGTCCGCCCGCGCTCAGCCGGCCTGCGCTCAGCCCGTCCGGGCGAAGACGATCCGGGCCTCCAGCCCGCCCGTGCGCCCCGCAGGCGGCGAGGCGAGCTCGAGGCGGGCGTTCATCTGCGCCAGCAGCCGTTCGGCGATGGAGATCCCGAGCCCGGAGCCCTTGGCGGTGGTCCGCCCGCGCCCGAACCGCTTGCGGATCATTTCCAGTTCCCAGCCGGCCAGAAGC
Organism: Rhizobium sp. TRM96647; assembly: GCF_025780115.1. NCBI lineage: Bacteria > Pseudomonadati > Pseudomonadota > Alphaproteobacteria > Hyphomicrobiales > Rhizobiaceae > Rhizobium > Rhizobium sp. TRM96647. Next base: position 424,358 of record NZ_JAOXHF010000001.1, on the reverse strand, counting down.
GGCCCCTCGTTGACGATCCGCACCGTGCCGTCGCGGTCGAGAAAGACGTCCACGGGCGCTTTGTCGGCGCCGTGCACCAGCGCGTTCTCGATCAGGTTGCGCAGCGCGATCGCAAACCCGTCCTCGCTCGCCGGATGCCGGAGCGTCGCGCCGTCCGCCCGGTGAAGCCGCAGCCGCCCTGTGTCCTGCGGGTCGCGCTGGAAGTCGAGCACCACGAGTTCCAGCACGCGGGCGAGGTCGACCGGCGCCTCGGCGGCGCCCAGTCCGGCCTCCGCGCGGGCGAGCTGCAGCAGCTTTTCCGCCAGATGGCTGAGCTTGACCAGCGAGGCCTCGACCTGGCGGGCGCGCGTCCTCTTCGCCCCTGCCGGGAGTTCGTCGATCAGCACCTGGGTCTGCGCCAGCGCGCCAGCGATCGGCGTGCGCAGTTCATGGGCGCTGTTGGCGGTGAATTCCCGCTCGGCCTCGAGCGCCGATTTCAGCCGGGTGAGCAGCAGGTTGACGGAGCGGACGATCGGCAGGAGCTCGCGCGGCATTCCTTCGCGGGCGATCACGGCGAGATTGCCGCCGTCCTTGCTGGAGATCGCCTGGCGCAGTTCGTCGATGGGGGCCAGCGTCCGGCGCACGATGAACCAGACCAGCGCGATGCTGGCCGGCACCAGCAGCAGCACGGGCAGGAACAGGGCCATGGCGCCCTCGACCAGGGCTTCCCGGCGATTGGCAAGTGCATCGGCCACCTGCAGGTAGAGCCCGTCGCCGCCATGCGTCGTGGCGGTATAGAACTCGTGGGTGTCGCTGCGCCAGAAACCCCGCTTCAGCGGTGCATCGAAGGGTGTCGCGGCGGCGTCGTGCGATCGCAGCAGGACGTCGCCCCGGTCGTTGCGCAACTGATAGGTCAGGTATTCCTCGCCGGATGCCGGCACCACGTTCTCGAGCCGGGCGTTCGACCCGACCGCGTCGCCGCGCTCCACGTCGTCGGCGACCAGGATGAGCAGGCGCTCGGCCGTCTCCTGCAGGGCGCTGTCGAAGATCTCGGCGAACTCGTCCTGCATGACCAGGACGCCGAGGCCGGCGGCGAGCAGCCAGAAACCGGCCAGCGCACCGACCAGGGCCAGCGTCAATCTGCGGGTGATGCTGGGTTCCCTCATGTCGGGTTCCCTGCTGCGGAATTCCCCGATGCCGGCGCCCCGAGCCGGTAGCCGACGCCGCGCACGGTGAGGATGTGGTCGTGGCCGAGCTTCTTGCGCACGCGGCTGACATAGACCTCGACGGTGTTGCTTTCGATCTCGGAGCCGAAGGCGTAGAGCGCTTCCTCGATCTGCCCCTTGGAGACGGTGGCGCCGGGACGGGCGAGCAGCACGTCGAGAACGGCCCATTCCCGGCCGGAGAGGACGATTTCCTGGCCGTCGGAGACGATCCGGCGGTCGGCCGGGCCGATCTCCAGCGCGCCGAGGCGGATGACCGGGGAGGGGTTGCCGCCGTAGCGGCGGACCACGGCCAGCATGCGGGCGGACAGTTCGCCCAGATTGAACGGCTTGACCAGATAGTCGTCGGCGCCGCTGTTCAGCCCTTCGATCCGGTCGGAGATCTGGTCGTGCGCCGTCAGGATGATCACAGGCGTCCTGTCGCCGGCGTCGCGCAGGGCGCGCAGGAAGGCGATGCCGCTGCCGTCGGGCAGGCGCAGGTCGAGCAGAATCAGGGCGTAGTTGACCGCTTTCGTCGCTGCGCGGGCGTCGTCGAGCTCCTGCACCCAGTCGACGGCATGGCCGCCGGCGGCGACATGGTCACGTACCGCCTCGCCCAGGATGGCGTCGTCCTCGATCAAAAGCACCCGCATGCCGCGTCCTTCCGGAAGCGCGCCCGAACCGGACGCATCCGCGCTCATCGTCCAGATTTTTGCGGATGCGATCAAGCCGTCTTCGTTCCGGGCCGCCGGCATCAGCTCGAGATCGTGTGCCGGCACGCGGACAGCACGTCCAGGGACGGGTCGTAGACGCTGGTCTCCACCGACATCAGCCCCAGCACGGTGTGGAAGAGGTTGTCATGCGAGGCAGGCTCGTCGGCGCGCTGCTTGAGGCAGGCGCGGTTCACCGAGGCACGGTCGCGGTTGCCGAGCCAGAGGACGAAGGGGACCTGCGTCTGCTCCTTCGGCGCGATCACATAGGGCGCGCCATGAAGATAGAGCCCGTTCTCGCCGAGCGATTCGCCGTGGTCCGACATGTAGACCATCGAGGCGTCGAAGCGGTCCTCGTGGCTCTTGAGGGCGTCGATGACCGTCGCCAGCACGTGGTCGGTGTAGGCGATGGAATTGTCATAGGCGTTGACGATCTCCTCGCGCGTGCAGTCGGCGAATTCGGCGGTCCGGCAGTCGGGCGTGAAGCGGCGATAGGCTTCCGGATAGCGCTCGTAGTAGGAGGGACCATGGCTGCCGAGCTGGTGGATGACGAGCACGCTGTCCTTCGTCACGCCGTCGAGCCAGGGGCCGAGCCGGTCCAGCAGGATGCCGTCGTTGCATTCGCCGTCGTGACAGAAGCGGGGATCGGCGCTGTCGGGCAGGAAGCGATAGGCGATACGATCGGCCATGCCCTTGGCGCCGGTGTTGTTGTCCCACCACTCCGCCGCAACGCCGGCATGCGACAGGACGTCGAGCAGGTTCTCGGTCGAAAGCCCCTTGCGATGGGAATAGGTTGCGCGGGTATGGATCGAGAACATGCAGGGCAGCGAGACGGCCGTCGCCGTGCCGCAACTCGTCGTGTCGGGGAAATAGGTGATGTCGCGGGCCGCAAGCTCGGGGTTGGTCGGGCGCCCGTAGCCGCCGAGCGAGAAATTCTGCGCCCGCGCCGTCTCGCCGGCCACGACGACGAGCACCTTCGGCCTGTGGCCGGCCGATGCTGCCACATGGGCATCCCGGCCGAGCGGCTCGACGACGATGTTCGCTTCGCCTCCGGTGCTTGCGGCATAGCGCACGGCGCTGACGATCGGCCCGACCGGGTTGAGGCTCGCAAGCCAGTCGTGATGGGCGCGGCTCGTGGTGATCAGGACGCGCATCTGCGTCGAGGCCGCCAGGAGGGCGACCAGCAGCAGCGGCAGGACGAAGAAGGAATTGGTTCTGGCCTTGGCCAGGAAGGGCCGGTGGCTGATGCGGACCCAGGCGACCAGCAGCGCCGGCAGAAGGCCGAAGAGCGCGATGTGCGTGACAAAGGCGGGCGTGACCAGGTTTCCCGCTTCCGCATGGGTCGTCTCGGCGGCGTTGCGGATCATGTCGACGCCGATGACGACGCCGAAGCGGTCCATGAACCAGGCGGCACAGGCGCTGATGAGGATGAGGACGATGAACAGCGGCTTGGCGACGAACCGCATCGAAAGGGCGATGCAGACGGCTGAAAGCAGCGCGACGAGACCGAGCGCAAAGATTGCCACGGTCTGGGGCGCGTCGCCGAAATAGAGTGCCGTCTTCGCCCAGAAGGTCCGGTTTGCCGTGGCGACGAGGAACAGGACGACGAGGAAGCTCAAGGGGATGGCGCCAATCGAGGGGCGAAAGGTGCGCCGGCTCGATACCGGGCTGTCCGTGATTGTCGCCATGGGTCGGCCTTCTCGCTCCGTTTCGCTGCAGGTCGGGGAACCCGCCGCAGGGAGCCGCCCGCGTCGATGCGCGCGATGCGTATCCCGGCCGGGGACATGGACAGGAAAGCCCCGCCGGGCGTCCGTTCCGAATTCCGGGAAACTGGCGGAGGATGCTGACAGCAACCTGAATGCGATCCGTCACGACGGGCGCAGGCTTGCCCGCTGTCGAACGATGATCGCCGCTACGGGGAAAAGCTCTCGTTGACGAATTTATGGGCGGTCGGCGCGCTTGACTCGTTTTTGTGCGAATCCTATGGATTTTTAAACCAAATGGTCAAAACAAGGGGAACGAAAACATGACTGGAAGCCTTCAGATTAAACGCCGGACGGTGCTTGCCGGCGGTCTCGTTCTCGGCGCCGGCGCTTTCCTGCCGCAGGCCCGCGCGCAAGCGCCGCTGAAGGTCGCGGGCATCCACGCTTCCCCGGTCGAAAACGCCTGGAACTCGCGCCTGCACGAGGCGCTGCAGGCTGCTGCGAAGGACGGCGTGATCGAATACACCTTCTCGGAAGGCGTCTCCGGCACCGACTATCCGCGTGCAATGCGGGAATATGCCGAACAGGGCAACAGGCTGATCGTCGGCGAATCCTATGCGGTCGAGCGCGAGGCGCGTCAGGTCGCGGCCGACTATCCGGACACCGCCTTCCTGATGGGCTCGAGCGGCGATGCCGCCGGCGACAATTTCGGCGTGTTCGGCACCTGGAACCATGACGGCGCCTACCTCGCGGGCATGCTGGCAGGCAAGATGACGAAGTCCAACGTCGTCGGTTCGGTCGGTGCGATCCCGATCCCCGAAGTCAACATGCTCATCAACGCGTTCGCCGCCGGCGTGAAGGAAGTCAACCCCGACGCCAAGCACCTTGTCTCCTTCATCGGCACCTTCTTCGACCCGCCGAAGGCACGCGAGGCGGGCCTGGCGCAGATCGACGGCGGCGCCGACATCCTGTTCGGAGAGCGCATCGGCACGGCCGACGCCGCCAAGGAGCGCGGCATCAAGTCGGTCGGCTCGCTGATCGACTACACGCCGCGCTATCCCGACACCGTCTTTGCCAATGCGATGTGGTACTTCCGCCCGATCCTCGACGCGGCCGTCGCAGACGTCAATGCCGGCAAGCCGGTGGGCAAGAGCTACACTGCCTTCGGCCTGATGAAGGAAGGCGGCAGCGACATCGTCTACGTCAAGGGCGTGGCGCCGGTGGACGCGGAAGCGGCGATGGAAGCCCGGCGCGCCGAGATCAAGGCCGGCACCTTCGAAGTGCCGATCGTGATGGAAGAGCCGAAGTAAGCCGCCGCCGGACCGTGCCGACCAGCGTCGAAAGCGAAACGATCGGGGATGCCACGGCGATGGCCGGGGCGATCGCGACCGGCGCGCTTTCGGCCGGGGAGGCCATGGAGGCGGCCATCGCCGCCGCTTCGCGCCACGCCCGCCTCGGTGCGATCTGTCACATCGACGAAGACCGCGGTCGTGCGGTGGCCGCAAGGCTCGACGGGGAGCGGCGAACCGAACCTGCGCGGTTCGCCGCGCGTCCCTTTGCCGGCGTGCCGACGCTCGCCAAGGATCTCGGCGGGCCATTTGCCGGATTTGCCGTGCGCGCCGGCTCCCGTATGCTCGACGGCAGGCTCGATCCCAAGCCGGATTCCGATCTCGCCCACCGCTTCCGCGAGGCCGGCCTCGCCTTGTTCGGCCTCACCACCGCGCCCGAATTCGGGCTGTCCCTTGCAAGCGAGCCGGCTGCCGGTCCGCTCTGCCGCAATCCGCTCGATCCGGCCCGCACTGCGGGCGGCTCCTCGGGCGGTGCGGCGGCTGCCGTGGCAGCGGGCATCGTGGCGATTGCGCATGCCACCGACGCCGGCGGTTCGATCCGGGTACCGGCGGCCTGCTGCGGGCTCGTCGGGCTGAAGCCGACCCGCGGCGCCATCCCCGGCGGTCCCCGCTTCGGCAACCATCTGGGCGGCATCGTCGGCGAACTCGCCGTCTGCCGGTCGGTCCGCGACACCCGCCGGATCTTCGAGGCCGTGCAGGGCAGGGCGAGGGGACCTTTCGCCGATCCGGCGCCATTCCCGACCGGAGGGCAGGGCCTGCGCATCGGCGTGCTGACGCAGACCGGCGCCGACTTTCCGACGGAGCCTGCGCGCAGCGGCGCCGTGGAGGCGGCCGCGCAGACGCTGGAGGGGCAGGGACACCGGATCGTGGACCTCGACTGGGCGGCTTTCGCCGGCCTGGTGGCGGTGTCCTCCACCGTCTTTGCCGATATTGTCTCGATCAATCTCGCCAACCTCGTCGATGCGCTGTCGCTCGACCCCGGCCTTGCCGAGCCGCTGACGCGCGCCTTCGTGGACAGGGGACGGAGGATATCGGCCGGTGCCCTCTGGACATCGCTCGATGCGGCGGTGCATGTGAGCCACAAGACCTGGGCGCTGTTCGACAGCCTGGATTGCCTTCTGATGCCGATGCTTGCCACAATTCCCCCTGCGGTCGGATCCTTCCCGTCCGACCATGACGACACCGACCTGCATCTGCGGCGGATGACGGCTTTTGCGCCGCTCGCCGGGCTCGCCAATATTTCCGGCTTCCCCGCCCTGACGCTGCCCTACGGCGCGGATGCGGACGGCCTGCCGCTGCCGGTGCAGCTGATGGCGCCGATGGGCGGGGAGCGGCTTCTGCTGTCGCTGGCGGCCGCTCTCGAAGCCGAGGGACGCTGGCAGCACCGCTTTCCCGTTGCGGGGCTTGCCGCATGATCGCCGATACGACCACCGCGCCCGTCCTCGAGCTTGCGCATATCAGCAAGCGATTCGGCCCGATCGTCGCCAATGACGACATCTCGATCGCGCTCGGCCGGGGCGAGCTTCTGGCGCTGCTCGGCGAGAACGGCGCCGGCAAGACGACGCTGATGAGTATTCTCTTCGGCCACTATACGCCCGACGAGGGCACCGTGCGCGTCGACGGCGTGGAACTGCCGCACGGACGTCCCCGCGCGGCCATCAAGGCGGGCGTCGGCATGGTGCACCAGCACTTCTCGCTGGCGCCGAACCTGACTGTGCTCGAAAACGTCATGACCGGGACGGAGCCGCTCTGGTCGTTGCGCTCGCGCACCGGTGCGGCGCGGCGCAAGCTGCTGTCCATCGCCGAGCGCTTCGGCCTCGGCGTCGATCCGGATGCGCGGCTCGGCGACCTGTCGGTCGGCGAGCAGCAGCGCGTGGAGATCCTCAAGGCGCTCTACAACGACGCCCGCATCCTGATCCTCGACGAGCCGACGGCCGTCCTGACCAATATCGAGGCCGGGCGGCTGTTTGCGACGCTGCGGGAAATGGCCAGGCAGGGCCTGTCGCTGATCTTCATCTCCCACAAGCTGGACGAGGTGATGGCCGCCGCCGACCGCATCGTGGTGCTGCGTGGCGGCAGGGTGGCGGCCGAGCGCAAGGCCGGCGAGACGAACAAGGCGGAGCTCGCCGAACTGATGGTGGGCCATCGCGTGACGCGGCCGACGCGCGAGCCGGCCAGCGCCGGCGCGACCGTCTTCCAGGCATCGCGCCTGACGGTTTCGGTCGGCGGCGTGGAGCGGCTGAAGGGGATCGATTTCTTCCTGCGCGAAGGCGAGACGCTCGGCATCATCGGTGTCTCCGGCAACGGCCAGGCGATGCTGTCGCAGCTGATGGGCGGCCTTGTCGCCCCGACCGGCGGCGAAATGCAATTGTTCGGCGAGGCCGTCGCGGCCCTCGACGTGCACGGCCTCGTGGAGGCCGGCATCGGCCGTATCCCGGAGGACCGGCACAGACAGGGCGCGATCGGCGAGATGGCGATCTGGGAGAATGCCGTGCTGGAGCGCATCCGCCAGCCGCTGTTCTCGCGCCGCGGCATCGTCAACCGCTCGGCCGGCCAGGCCTTTGCGGCGACGATCATCGAGGAGTTCGACGTGCGCGGCGGAACGCCCACGAGCCGCACCCGGCTTTTGTCCGGGGGCAACATGCAGAAGCTGATCCTCGGGCGGAACCTCTACCGGCGGCCGAAGATCCTGATCGCCGCCCAGCCGACGCGCGGGCTCGACGAGGGGGCGGTGGCGGCCGTCCACGCCCGCATCCTGGACGCGCGCCGGCAGGGCACTGCGGTGCTCCTGATTTCGGAGGACCTCGACGAGGTGATCGGCCTTGCCGACCGCATCCAGGCGATCGTCAAGGGCCGCCTTTCCGCACCGGTCGCCGCCGAAGAGGCCGATCCGCGCAGGCTCGGCCTGATGATGTCGGGGGACTGGAGCCCCGGTGACGGCATGCCCCGTGACGGGACCTCCAGTGACCGCAACCCCGGCGAAGGGACAGCCTGATGCGTCTTGAACGCCGCGAACACCGCCCGCTGCTGCTGGTTGTCCTGTCTCCCATTCTCGCGGTGACCGCCGCACTCGCCCTTGCCGGCCTCCTGATCGCGGCGGCCGGCGCGCCGGTGCTGGAGGCCTATGGCCGCATCCTGACCGGAGCCTTCGGCACGCGGCTGGCCGCGACCGAGACGCTGACGCGGGCGACGCCGCTGATGCTGACGGGGCTTGCCGCGGCGATCGCCTTCCGCGCCCGGCTCTGGAACATCGGTGCCGAGGGACAGTTCTATCTCGGCGCGATCATGGTGGCCGCACTCGGCTCGAGCGTGCTCTCCGGCCTGCCGGGGCCGGTGCTGATCCCGCTTCTGTTCGCAGCCGGCGCGATTGCCGGCATGGCGCTGATGCTGGTGCCGCTGTGGCTGAGGCTGCGCTTCTCCGTCGACGAGGTGGTGACGAGCCTGCTGTTGAATTTCGTCGCGGTGCTGTTCGTCTCGATGATGATCGACGGGCCGCTGAAGGATCCGCTCGCCTTCGGCTGGCCGCAGTCGATGCCGGTCGCGGACCACGCGCTGCTGCCGAAGCTGATCGAGCGCTCGCGCCTGCATATCGGCCTCGCGGTGGCGATCGTCGCCGCGCTGCTCGTCTACCTGCTGCAATCGCGCACCGTCTTCGGCCTGCAGTCGCGCGCCGCCGGCCTCAATCCGGAGGGGGCCGTCTTCGCCGGCGTGCCGCTGGCGCGCACGCTCGTCAAGGTCGCCTGCCTCTCGGGCGGGCTTGCGGGCCTTGCGGGCGCAATCGAGGTGATGGGGGTCAAGGGCTACGTGACCACCGACCTTTCGCCGGGCTTCGGCTATGCCGGCATCATCGTCGCCATGCTTGCCAACCTCAATCCGCTCGGCGTGATCGCCGCCGCCCTCTTCACAGCAACGATGTTCGTCGGCGCCGACGGCATGAGCCGGGCGCTGTCGATCCCGACCTATATCGCCGACGTCACCGTGGCGCTGTCGCTGCTCACCATGCTGGTGGCGATCTTCTTCACCCAGTACAGGATCCGCCGATGAGCACGTTCCTCGACATCGTCGCCTCGGCGGGCCTGTGGGCCGCGGTGCTGCGCATCGCCACGCCGCTGGTCTTCGGCACCCTCGGGGCGCTTTTGTCCGAGCGTTCCGGCGTGCTCAACCTCGGCATCGAGGGGATCATGACCTTCGGGGCGATGATCGGCTGGCTCGCCGTCTTCAACGGTGCGGACCTGTGGACGGGCATGCTGGTGGCGGCGCTTTCGGGGGCGCTGTTCGGGCTGGTGCATGCGGCGATGACCGTCTCGCTGGGCCTGTCGCAGCACGTGACCGGGCTCGGCATCACCCTGTTCGCCTCCTCGCTCAGCTACTACATCTTCCGCCTCACCGTGCCGCTGGCCTCGACGCCGCCGACGGTGACGCCGTTCCAGCCGATCTCCATCCCCGGCCTTTCCGACCTGCCCTTCATCGGCCCGGCGCTGTTCACCCAGACGCTGCCGACCTACCTCTCGATCGTCATCGCCTTGCTGCTCGCCTATGTCGTCTATCGCACGCCGCTCGGGCTGGCGCTGCGCATGAGCGGGGAAAATCCGCATGCGGCCGAAGCGCAGGGCGTCGACCCGATCAAGGTGCGCTACGGCGCGATCATGACCGGCAGCGCGCTGATGGCGATGGGCGGGGCGTTCCTGACGCTCTCGGCCTTCAACAGCTTCTTTCCGACCATGGTGCAGGGGCGCGGCTGGATCTGCATCGCGCTCGTCGTCTTCGCCTCCTGGCGGCCGGGCCGGGCGCTGTTCGGGGCGCTGCTGTTCGCCTTCTTCGACGCCTTCCAGCTGCGTCTCCAGACGGTGCTCGGCAACGTGCCCTACCAGATCTTCCTGATGATGCCCTATATCCTCTCGATCGCCGCGCTTGCCGTGATGGCGCGTCGCGCCCGCGTGCCGCAGGCGCTGATGCAGCCCTACCGGCGCGGCGAGCGCTAGTCTCTTTCTCCGTCCATTTGCACAGGTGCCCCATGTTCGACGTCGTGATCAAGAACGCCAATCTCCCCGATGGCCGTGAGGGCATCGACGTCGCGATCAGGGGCGGCAGGATCGCCGAGGTGGGACCGGGGATCGTGGCGGAAGCCGGCGAGACGATCGATGCGACGGGGCGGCTGGTGAGCCCGCCCTTCGTCGATCCGCACTTCCACATGGACGCGACGCTGTCGCTCGGGCTGCCGCGGATGAACGTCTCCGGCACGCTGCTCGAGGGCATCGCGCTCTGGGGCGAACTGCGGCCGACGCTGACGCGGGAGGCGCTGGTCGAACGGGCGCTGCGTTACTGCGATCTCGCCGTCAGCCAGGGCCTGCTCGCAATCCGCAGCCATGTCGACACCAGCGATCCGAAGCTGGTGACGGCCGAGGCGCTGATAGAGGTGCGCGAGCGGGTCGCGCCCTATATCGACCTGCAGCTCGTCGCCTTCCCGCAGGACGGCTACTACCGGGCCGAGGGCGGCGTGGAGGCGCTGAACCGGGCGCTCGACATGGGCCTCGACATCGTCGGCGGCATTCCGCATTTCGAGCGGACCATGGCCGAGGGGGCCGCTTCCGTCGCGGCGTTGTGCAAGATCGCGGCCGACCGCGGCCTGCCGGTCGACATGCATTGCGACGAGACGGACGACCCGATATCGCGGCATATCGAGACGCTCGCCGCCGAGACGGTGCGCTTCGGGCTGAAGGGACGCGTCGCCGGCTCGCACCTGACCTCGATGCACTCGATGGACAACTACTACGTCTCCAAGCTCATTCCGCTGATGGCGGAGGCGGAGATCAACGTCATTCCCAACCCGCTGATCAACATCATGCTGCAGGGACGGCACGACAGCTATCCGAAGCGGCGCGGCATGACGCGGGTGCGCGAACTGATGGAGGCGGGCCTGAACGTCTCCTTCGGCCACGACTGCGTGATGGATCCCTGGTATTCGATGGGCTCCGGCGACATGCTGGAGGTCGGGCATATGGCGATCCATGTGGCCCAGATGGCGGGCATCGAGGACAAGAAGAAGATCTTCGATGCGCTGACCGTCAATTCGGCAAAGACTATGGGGCTCAAGGACTACGGGCTTGCAAAGGGCTGCAATGCCGACCTGGTGATCCTGCAGGCGCGCGACCCGATCGAGGCGCTGCGGCTGAAGGCCAACCGGCTTTTGGTGATGCGGCGCGGCAAGGTCGTCGCCCGCGCGGCGCCCCGCATCAGCGAACTGCGTCTCGAGGGGCGGCCGGCCGCGGTGGATGCTGCGGAATACGCTCCCTTGCGGCCGGGCAAGGCTTAATACCAACCGGCACTCCGTCCCCGTCCTATCGCGGCCGGCCGTCAGGCGCCGGCATATTGCTCGTCGGAGACATGCTCCAGCCAGTCGACGGCCTTGCCGTCGAGGGCTTCCTGCAACGCTATGTGGGTCATGGCCGTATCCGGGGCGGCGCCGTGCCAGTGCTTCTCGCCCGGCTCGAACCAGACGGTGTCCCCGGCCCTGAATTCGCGGATCGGGCCGCCCCAGCTCTGCGCGAGCCCCTTGCCCGCGGTGACGACCAGCGTCTGTCCGAGCGGATGGGTATGCCAGGCCGTGCGTGCGCCGGGCTCGAAGGTGACGGTCACGGCGCGCAAGCGTGCGGGCTCCGGTGCCTCGATGATCGGATCCTGGCGGACGCGACCGGTGAAATAGTCGGAGGGCGGCGTGGCGGACGGGCGGCTCCCGCAGGGCTCGATCTTCATGGTGCGTCTCCTGTCCTCGTTGACGGCGGGCGAGGAGGCATCCTGCAACGGAACGGAGCGGACGGGAAGACGCGATGCGCCATTCGGTCCGGTCCGGTCCGGACCGTCGGCCGTCCCCCTGATCCGTCAGCGGAAGCCCGGCGGCGGGCGGTGCCGGAAGAGAAGCGCATCGATCGCCGAGCGGATCGCGGCGAGGACGGCCTGCACATGATGATACATTTTCAGCTCCTCCGTCTGGTGCGCCGGGCCCGGTTCGGCGGCGCCGGCCGCTTGATCGCACGGAGGGAGGGCCTGCTCTGTCCCCGGGGTGACAGCCGCCGGCCCGGGCGCAAAATTCTTTCGTTTCGACGATTTTCCTTGAACGGAAGTTGCGCTAAGAACCGCGCGACCTGAACTCCACCGAGCATTCGACAAGGACAATCCCATGACAGTGCGCAACCTTTTCCTCCTGCCCGGCGACGGCATCGGCCCGGAAGCCATGGCGGAAGTCCGCAAGATCATCGCCTACATGAACGCCGAGAAGGGCGCCGGTTTCGTCGTCGACGAGGGCCTCGTCGGCGGCTCGGCCTACGACGCCCATGGCGCGGCGATCTCGGAAGGGGACATGCAGAAGGCGCTGAACGCCGATGCGGTGCTGTTCGGCGCGGTCGGCGGACCGAAGTGGGACGCAGTCCCCTATGAAGTCCGTCCCGAGGCCGGCCTGCTGCGCCTGCGCAAGGACCTGGAGCTCTTCGCAAACCTGCGCCCGGCGATCTGCTACCCGGCGCTCGCCGCCGCATCCTCGCTGAAGCCCGAACTGGTCGAGGGCCTCGACATCCTGATCGTGCGCGAATTGACCGGCGGCGTCTATTTCGGCGAACCGAAGGAGATCGTCGACCTCGGCAACGGCCAGAAGCGCGGTATCGACACGCAGGTCTACGACACCTACGAGATCGAGCGTATCGCCGGCGTCGCCTTCGAGCTGGCGCGCACCCGCAACAACCGCGTCTGCTCGATGGAAAAGCGCAACGTCATGAAGTCCGGCGTGCTGTGGAACCAGGTGGTGACCGAGACGCACAAGGCCAAATATTCCGACGTCCAGCTCGAGCACATGCTGGCCGATGCCGGCGGGATGCAGCTCGTGCGCGCGCCCAAGCAGTTCGACGTGATCGTCACCGACAACCTGTTCGGCGACATGCTTTCCGACGTCGCCGCCATGCTGACCGGTTCGCTCGGCATGCTGCCGTCGGCCTCGCTTGGCGCGCCGGATGCGAAGACCGGCAAGCGCAAGGCGCTCTACGAGCCGGTGCACGGTTCGGCGCCTGACATCGCAGGCACCGGCGTCGCCAACCCGATCGCCATGATCGCCTCCTTCGCGATGTGCCTGCGCTACTCCTTCAACCTCGTTGACGAAGCCGACAACCTCGAAAAGGCGATCGCCAACGTGCTCGACCGCGGCATCCGCACCGGCGACATCATGGCAGAGGGCTGCACGAAGGTGGGCACGAGCGAGATGGGCGAGGCGATCCTGGCCGAGTTCAAGACGCTCTCGGCCTGATCCGAAAGCACCGTTTCCGACGATCGGCGGCACCGTCACGGCAACGTGGCGGTGCCGTTTGCCGTTGCAGCGCCCGCGGCCGGGACGGACAAATTTGCAGCGCTTTCATTGAAGGAACCGGTGCCAGGGCCTATGTCGCCTGCGAAGCAGGATACGGGGCATCACACGGGGCATCAAAGGCAGCCGGGGCGCGATGATCGACAGGACACGGCAGAAGCAGTCTTTCCGGACCGCGCTCAAGCGGCGCTACGCCGTGCGCCGCAAGCTGCACCGGCGGGTTCCCTGGAAGGGCTTTGCGCTGTCCGCGCTCAACGTGGTGGCGATCGCGTTCTTCGTCTTCGACCGGCCGCTCGGGCAGGCCGCCGAGGCACTGTCGCCACCGCTGGTGGCGATCGCCGGCGACCTCACCGACATCGGCAAGCTGGCCTTCATTCTCGGCGCGATCGCGATGCTGGTCGCGGTCGTCTCTCTCGTCGGGGGACAGTTGTTCAGGGTCCGGCGCAGGTTCCGGCTGACTTACCTGACGCAGATGGCGGCCTATACGGCGCTGTCGGTCGTCTCCGCCAGCATCGTCGTGCATGCGCTGAAATTCTCGATCGGCCGTGCCCGCCCGCCGCTCTACAACGAGGAGGGCATCTTCTCCTTCAAGCCCTTCGGCGGCTGGATGCACGAGAGCTTCCCTTCCGGTCACTCGGCCCATATCGGTGCGCTGTTCATGGCGCTGGTGCTGCTCTTTCCCCGCTTCCGGCTGTTCTTCATCGGCCTCGGACTGTGGCTTGCGGCGACACGGGTGATCATCGGCGTCCACTATCCGAGCGACGTGGCGGCGGGGCTTGCGCTCGGCTGCTGGTTCGCGTTCGCGACCTCGATCGTCTTTGCCCGCTTCGGCCTCGTCTTCACGATTGACAGCCAGGGCTGGCCGACGCCGCGGCTCAGCCGGCTGATCTGAGAAAGACAAAGGGCCCGGCGGTTTGCGCCGGGCCCTTCGCAACGTTCAGGGGTCTTGCCGTCAGTTCATCGCGTGGATGTCGCGGTCCTTCGTTTCCGGCAGGAACAGAAGGCCGATCACCAGCGTGATCGCCGCGAAGACGATCGGGTACCAGAGGCCGTAGTAGATGTCGCCCCTGGCTGCGCTCATGGCGAAGGCGGTTGCCGGCAGCAGGCCGCCGAACCAACCGTTGCCGATGTGGTAGGGCAGCGACATGCCGGTGTAGCGGATGCGGGTCGGGAACAGTTCGACGAGCAGCGCTGCAATTGGGCCGTAGACCATCGTCACATAGATGACGAGGACGGTCAGCACGGCGATGATCATGGTCCAGTTGACGGCGGCCGGATCGGCGACCATCGAGAAGGCGCCGCCGTTGGCGATCGTGAAGACCGGCATGCTGTCGACACCGGTGGCTTCCTCGGCCGTGAGCAGCTTGGCGTTGACGAGGTCGGCGCCGGTCATGCTCGCACTGTCGCCGGCGCGGATGGCGGCCGCGTCGAGGGCGAGTTCCGGATTGGCGGCGACGAAGGCGTCGAGCCTGGCGTCCGGAACCTTGGCTGCAGCGCGCACCAGCGGGTAGCCGGCGTCGTGCAGGGCGATGTTGACCTGCTTCTCGAAGGCCGACGTCATCGCCTTTGCCTGATCGCCGGCGGCGACGGCGTCGAAGCTGTTGATCGTCGTGTCACCGACCTGGACCGTTGCCGGGGTGCCGGCCGCTGCCGTGGTCACGACGTCATAGGGCACCGAGTTCTTGGTCAGGAACGCGGTTGCGATGTCGCACGAGGTGGTGAACTTCGCCGTGCCCGTCGGGTTGAACTGGAACTTGCAATCGCCCGGTGCGGCGGTGACGGTCGCGCGGACGGTTGCCTGGGCCTGGGCCAGTGCCGGGTTGCCGGCCCAGGTCAGGGCCTTGAACAGCGGGAAGTAGGTCAGGATGGCGAGCAGCAGGCCGGCCATGATGATCGGCTTGCGGCCGACCTTGTCCGACAGCCAGCCGAACAGGACGAAGAAGCCGGTGCCGATCAGAAGCGAAATGGCCACCATGATGTTGGCCGACTGGCCATCGACCTTGAGCACGCCGGTCAGGAAGAACAGGGCGTAGAACTGGCCGGAATACCAGACGACGGCCTGGCCGACGACGGCGCCGAACAGGGCGAGCAGCGCGATCTTGGCGTTCTTCCACTGGCCGAAGGCTTCGGTCAGCGGAGCCTTGGAGCCCTTGCCCTCTTCCTTCATCTTCTTGAAGGCGGGCGATTCGTTCATCTTCAGGCGGATCCAGACGGAGATGCCGAGCAGGACGACCGAGACGAGGAACGGGATACGCCAGCCCCAGGCAGCGAAGGCTTCCTTGCCGAGCATGAACTGCACCGCGAGGATGACGACGAGCGACAGGAACAGACCGAGCGTCGCCGTGGTCTGGATCCACGACGTGTAGTAGCCGCGCCGGCCGTTGGGTGCGTGCTCGGCGACGTAGGTCGCAGCACCGCCGTATTCACCGCCGAGCGCCAGGCCCTGCAGCATGCGCAGGATGAGCAGCAGGATCGGAGCGGCGATGCCGATCGAGGCGGCACCCGGCAGGATGCCGACGAGGAAGGTCGACAGACCCATGATCAGGATGGTGATGAGGAAGGTGTACTTGCGGCCGACGAGGTCGCCGAGCCGGCCGAAGACCAGCGCGCCGAAGGGGCGGACCAGGAAGCCCGCGGCAAAGGCGAGAAGGGCGAAGATGTTGCGCGTCGTTTCCGGATATTCGCTGAAGAAGGCGGCGCCGATGAAGACGGCGAGCGAGCCGTAGAGATAGAAATCGTACCATTCGAATACGGTACCCAGCGACGAGGCGAAGATGACCTTCCTCTCCTCGGCAGTCATTGGACGCGTCTTGGTGTCGTCCACCGTCGCGGCATTTGCCATTGTGAAATCCTCCAGTTCAAACAGCGGTAGAGCGCCATTCCCCTTTTGCACGCCGACCCTCCTCGGTCATGCGCGCGCGGTGCTCCTGGCAAGAGGATGGCAGAAAAGGGGAATCCGCGCTGCGCGGCTTTCGGATTATGACTTTAGTCTAACGTGGCGCGCCGGTTCTGCGGCGGCAGGCAGCCGCGGCGGGCGCGGCGGGGCGACGCAATCGTGAGGCGAACTTGATCGCCGCGCCGCCGAGCATCCCTTGACTCGTGGGCAAAAACGCTTATTAGCAGCCTCCGGAAAAGGACAGCGCCATGCTTCGCCGCGAGCTTGAAATCGCAGACAGCAGTCGGCCGGCAGAGATTGCCGGAGCGGCACGGCGCGTGCCCGCTTCTTCCAAATTCATGGCCAAAACGACGACGAAAACCGTCTGACGTCCTTGGCCGCCGCTCTCTCCCCGGCACGGCCGGGGACAAGAGGCCCGCGTGCTCCGGCTGCCGGGCTTCCCCTCAACGAACCGAGGAGAGGCAGAGAAAGAGAGCAAGACCCATGGGCTTCAAGATTGCAGTCGCCGGCGCTACCGGCAATGTCGGGCGCGAAATGCTGAACATCCTGTCCGAGCGCGGCTTCCCGGCCGACGAGGTCGTGGCGCTGGCCTCGAGCCGTTCGGTCGGCACGGAAGTTTCCTTCGGCGACAAGACGCTGAAGGTCCACAATCTCGAAACCTATGATTTCTCCGACACCGACATCTGCCTGATGTCCGCCGGCGGCGCCGTTTCGCTGAAGTATTCGCCGAAGATCGGCGCGCAGGGCTGCGTCGTCATCGACAACTCGTCTGCCTGGCGCTACGACGCCGAAGTGCCGCTGATCGTTCCGGAGGTCAACCCGGACGCGATCGAGGGCTTCACCAAGAAGAACATCATCGCCAACCCGAATTGCTCGACGGCGCAGCTCGTCGTCGCGCTGAAGCCGCTGCACGACCGCGCCACCATCAAGCGCGTCGTCATCTCGACCTACCAGTCGGTTTCCGGCGCCGGCAAGGACGGCATGGACGAATTGTTCAACCAGACCCGCGCCGTCTTCGTCGCCGATCCGATCGAGAGCAAGAAGTTCACCAAGCGCATCGCCTTCAACGTCATTCCGCACATCGACGTGTTCATGGAAGACGGCTACACGAAGGAAGAGTGGAAGGTTCTGGCCGAGACCAAGAAGATGCTCGACCCGAAGATCAAGGTGACCTGCACGGCCGTGCGCGTCCCGGTCTTCATCGGCCATTCGGAATCGGTCAACATCGAGTTCGAAAACGAGATCACCGCCGATGAGGCGCGCGACATCCTGCGCGAGGCGCCGGGCTGCCAGGTGATCGACAAGCAGGAAAACGGCGGCTACATCACCCCTTACGAATCGGCCGGCGAGGACGCGACCTACATCTCGCGCATCCGCGAGGATGCGACCGTCGAGAACGGCCTGAACATCTGGGTCGTTTCCGACAACCTGCGCAAGGGAGCGGCGCTGAATACGATCCAGATCGCCGAGCTTCTCGTCAATCGCGGGCTGATCAAGTCCAAGAAGCAGGCCGCCTGAGGGAACTTTCCGCGGCCTGGGAAATTGAAGGTCCCGCATCCAACGTCAGACGGTGCGGGACTTTTGCCTGAAACGACGCACTGCGGCGCCAAAGCGCCCCGGGACTGCATCGAACGGCCAGGAACTGTCTGACAGGCATGGCGTGTTTGCACACGAAGCAATTCGAGAGATCACGGGGTTTAGATCAATGGGCTTGATGAAGCGGATGTTCCAGGGGCTGGCGGCGGTGGTGCTGACGGCTGCGATACCGGCCGTGGCCGCGGCCGCGCAATGCGGCAACAATGCCTCGGGCTTCGCGACCTGGGTCGACCAGTTCAAGGGGGAGGCGGCGGCCAACGGCGTCAGCCCGCGCACGCTCGACCGGGCTTTCGCCGAGGTTTCCTACAGCCGGGCGACGATCCGCGCCGATCGCGGCCAGAAGAGCTTCAAGCTGTCGCTCGACCAGTTCATGCAGAAGCGTGGCGGCCAGGCGATCATGAAGCGCGGCAAGGGGCTGAAGCGCCAGAACGCCGCGCTGTTCGCCCGGATCGAAAGCCAGTACGGCGTGCCGGCCGGCCCGCTGATCGCCATCTGGGGCATGGAGACCGGTTTCGGCGGCTTCCTCGGCAAGGAGCACACGCTTTCGGCCGTCGCCACGCTCGCCTATGACTGCCGCCGGTCGGACTATTTCACCAACCAGCTCTATGCGGCGCTGAACCTCGTCCAGAACGGCACGCTCAGCACCCAGGCGCGCGGCGCTGCCCATGGCGAGATCGGCCAGACCCAGTTCCTGCCGGTCAACGTCCTGAAATACGGCGTCGACGGCGACGGCGATGGCCGGATCGACCTGGTCCGTTCCAAGGCGGACGCGCTTGCCTCGACGGCGAACTTCCTGCGCGGTCACGGCTGGACCCCCGGCGCCGGCTACCAGCCGGGCCAGGCGAACTTCGCCGCGATCCAGGGCTGGAATGCCGCGAACGTCTACCAGCGCGCGATCGCCATCATCGCCGCCGATATCGACGGCGACTGATCGTCGGCCACGGAAGGCAAAGATGAGAGGCCCGGCCCTGCGCCGGGCCTTTTCACGTTCCCGGCTTCACATTCCCGGACGGTGGAAATCGCCGGTCTTGACATCCATGATCCACAGCTCGCCGGTGGAGATGTCGAACCAGGCGCCGTGAAGGTTGAGCTTGCCGCGCTGCTCCAGGACCTGGACGCAGGGGAAAGTGCGCAGGTTGGTGAGGGAGTTGCGGATCGAGATGCGCTCGAGCGCCCGCTGGCGCTCGCCCGCCGTCATGACGTCGTTGTTCTGGATCTGCGCGGCGGCAGGCTTCAGAAGGTGCATCCAGCGGCCGATGAAGTCGCCGGGGGAGAGCGGTTCGGCCTCCTGGTCGAGTGCCGCCTTGATGCCGCCGCAGCGGCCGTGGCCCATGACGACTATGTCGGACACCCGCAGCGCCTGCACCGCGAATTCGAGGGCGGCGGAGGTCGAATGATAATGCCCGTCGGGCTCGTAGGGCGGCATCAGGTTCGCCACGTTGCGCACGACGAAGAGTTCGCCCGGACCGCTGTCGAAGATCGTTTCCGGCGCGGCGCGGGAGTCGCAACAGGCGATTACCATCGTCCTGGGCTTCTGGCCGCTGTCGGCCAGCGTGCGGTAGCGCTGCTGCTGCTCGCTGAAGCGCCCCTCCATAAAGTTCTGGTAGCCGGTCAGGAGATGGTCAGGAAAGCGATGCATGTGGTCGATACCCCCGTGCGGTGACGAATGAGTAGTAGGCGCCGCGACTGCTGTAACGAGCGGGATGCCCGAGCGCAAGCGCCGAATCCGTGGTCGTTCCGACGGCTGCGGGGCGGCCGGTACGGCCTGCGCAACCGGTGCGCGTCACGGACCGCGCCGCGCGCCGCCGGGATGAACGAGCCGTCGCATCTGCACCATGGCCATCGGCGTCGACAGGCTGGAGGCGTCCTGCTCCAGCGTCAGTTCGTCGGCGCCGCGCTTGGCGCTGCGCGCCACGATCTCGAAGACGCTCGCGGTGGCGAGATGCAGCGCCCGCTCCTCGGAATGGCCTTCGAGGAGGCGCGACAGGAACAGCGCCGCCATCAGGTCGCCGGTGCCGTGCGGCGGTTCGGGCACCTGCCGGTGCTCGGCGAGAAGGGCCGTCCGGCCGGACAAATAGAGATTGCCGATGCTGCCCGACATCATCGGGTAGGCCGACGTCACCAGCATGCGCGACGGCCCGAGGGAGAGGGCCGCATCCATGATCGCGGCATTGGTTTCGAGCGGCGCTCCCGCGAGCCATGCAAGCTCGAAGCGGTTCGGCGTGGCGATCGATGCGATCGGCAGCAGCTCGTCGCGGATCGCCTCGGCGGTGGCGACCGGCACGTAGAGGCCGCCCTCGTCGCCGCAGATCGGGTCGCACAGGTAGAGGAGGTCGGGGTTTTCCGCCTTCAGGCTCCGCACCAGCCGGGCAATCGATGCCGCCTGGGCGGGATCGCCGACATAGCCGGTCAGGACGCCCCTGATCTCGCCGCGCCAGGGTGACGCCAGTAGATCGTCGACGATCGCGTCGAACTCCGGCGGGGCCATCGCCACCCGCGTCGAGCGGCCATGGCCGGGATGCCAGGAGAGGATGACGGTCGGCAGCGCCCAGACCGGGTGGCCGAGGGTCTCGAGCGCGAAGACCGCGGCGCGGTTTCCGACCGTGCCGCGCACGACATGGCTCGATATGACCAGGATCGCGCCCTTTTCGCTCTCGTTCATCCGACCGTTCCTCGCATTCGTCTGCCGCTCAGATCCAATGAACCATGGAGGGGTGCTCTGCAAGACATTGTTGCACCGGCTTGCCGGCAGGCCTTGCTGCGCGCGATCCTGCCCGCGCGGGATGCCGTGGCGCGATCGGCGCCCGCGCTTTCGACCGATTTTGCTCCGGAATTCCGGAAAAATCGCGCGTGACGGGGCCGTTCGACCCGGATTTCGGAGATTTTCTGCCAAAATCGATTGAAATCCGACAACTGTCTACAAAACGGTCGCGAACCGGCTTTCTTCTGCTAGGGTCCAGGCAAAATTTCCCGGGGAGAGTGATTCATGGCGTCACGCATCAACACCAGGCGCGAGAAGCAGATCGAGGCGGTCGCAGCCGCCGTATCGAAGCTGGGAGAGAAGGCGATCGATCCTTCGATCCTGTTCGGACGCGCGAGCAACGACGACCTGGAAGGCTATAGCGCCGACATGCTGGCGGCGACGGCGGCCCATGCCTATCGCGAGGTCGGCGCCTGGGACGGCGGCGAGCCGCGGGTCACCGTCGCGACAGTCGAGACGGTCGCGCCCCAGGGCAAGCAGGTCTCGATCCTCTCCGTCACCGACCGCAACCAGCCGTTCCTCTACGATTCGGTGATGGGCGAGGTGACGAGCACGCATCGCGACATCCACCTGGCGATCCATCCGATCCTGGTGATCGAGCCGGACAGCCAGCCGAAGCTGTTTTCGCCGGAGGAGGCAAGCGACCCGCGCCACCGCGTCAGCCATATCGAGATCCACCTGTCCGAACTCGCGGCCTCCGAGGTCGAGAACCTGATCGAGCGCATCCGGCGGGTGTTGGCGCAGGTGCACATGGCGGTCGGCGACTGGAAGCCGATGATGGAGACCCTGGCGGTGGCCGTCTCCGAGATGGCGGAGTTCGGCCCGGCCCGGCGCCAGGCGGAGAAGGACGAGGCGGTCGCCTTCCTGGAATGGCTGCGCGACAACAACTTCACCTTCCTCGGCATGCGCGAATATACCTACAGCCGCGACGGCGATAGCGCCTCGGTGGAGCGCAGCGTCGGTCCGGGGCTCGGCATCCTCGCCGATCCCGACGTGCGCGTGCTGCGGCTCGGCAAGGACGCGGTGACGACGACGCCGGAGATCCTGGCCTTCCTCGAAGGGCCGGATTTCCTGATCGTGACGAAGGCGAACGTCCGCTCGGTCGTCCACCGCCGCGCCTATATGGACTATGTCGGGGTCAAGCGCTTCGACGAGAACGGCAAGGTCGTGGGCGAACTCAGGATCGTCGGGCTGTTCACCTCGACCGCCTATACGCATGCGGCCTCCGAGATACCGCTGCTTCGCTCGAAGGTTCAGGCGATCGTCGATCACTTCGGCTACGATCCGCACAGCCATTCCGGCAAGATGCTGATCAACACGCTGGAATCCTATCCGCGCGACGACCTCTTCCAGATCGACACGGGGGTGCTTGCGACTTTCTGCGAGCAGATCAACGAGCTTGCGGACCGGCCGCGGATCCGCGCCCTGGCGCGCATCGACCACTTCGACCGCTTCGTCTCGGTGATCGTCTACGTGCCGCGCGAGCAATATGATTCCGACGTGCGCGAGAAGATCGGCACCTACCTGAAGACCGTCTACGAGGGACGCGTCTCGGCCTACTACCCGGCCTTCCCCGAAGGCGGGCTGGCGCGCGTGCACTTCATCATCGGCCGGTCCGGCGGCAAGACGCCACGCGTCCCGCAGAAGAAACTCGAGCTGTCGATCCGCGACATCGCCACCCGCTGGACCGACCGTTTCGAGGCGCTTTCGGGGCCCGATTCCGTCAGGCTGGTCACGCCGCAGGCCTACCAGGAGGCGTTCTCGCCGGCCGAGGCCCATGCGGACCTGCGCTTCTTCGAGACGGCGACGGAAGCGGATCCGATCCAGATCGCGTTCTACCGCAAGCCTGGCAACACCGATACGAAGATGCTGGAGCTGAAGATCTTCCACGCGGGCGACGCCGTCTCGCTCTCCCGGCGCGTGCCGCTCCTGGAGAACCTCGGCTTCAATGTCGTCAGCGAGCAGACCCACGACATCACCGTCACGGGTCTCGACGGCGCGAGCCGCCTGGTCGTGCTGCACGACATGGAGCTCCGCCACCGCGACGGGCTGGACATCGACCTCTCGAAGCTGTCCGGCGTCCTGACCGAGGCCTTCCTGTCGACCTGGCGCGGGCTGACGGACGACGACACCTTCAACCGGCTGATCATGACCGCCGGGGTGGACGTGCGCGAAATCATGGTGCTGCGCGCCTATGCGCGCTACCTGCGCCAGACGGGAATCGCCTATTCGCAGGGCTACATCGCCGATACGCTGAACAAGTATCCGGCGATCGCGGCGGACCTGTTCCGCCTGTTCGCCGCAAGGCTCGACCCCGGGCTTGCCGAACGCAAGCGCGCCAAGCGCGCCGAGGAATTCGCGGTG
The DNA here is from genome assembly GCF_025780115.1 of Rhizobium sp. TRM96647. Taxonomy (NCBI): domain Bacteria; kingdom Pseudomonadati; phylum Pseudomonadota; class Alphaproteobacteria; order Hyphomicrobiales; family Rhizobiaceae; genus Rhizobium; species Rhizobium sp. TRM96647. Next base: position 401,451 of record NZ_JAOXHF010000001.1, on the reverse strand, counting down.
CAGATCGAAGAGGAACTCGCAGCCGTGCCGAGCCTCGACGAGGACCGGATCCTGCGCCGCTACGTCAATGCGATCCAGTCGACGCTGAGGACCAACTACTTCCAGCGCGACGCTTACGGCGAGCCGCTTGCCACGCTCGCCTTCAAGTTCGACCCGCAAGCCCTGGAAGGGCTGCCGGAACCGCGTCCGTTCCGCGAGATCTTCGTCTACGGCGCCGAGGTCGAGGGCGTGCACCTGCGCTTCGGCCGCGTCGCCCGCGGCGGCCTGCGCTGGTCGGACCGCGCCCAGGACTACCGCACCGAGGTGCTTGGCCTCGTCAAGGCGCAGCAGGTGAAGAACGCGGTGATCGTGCCGGTCGGCGCCAAGGGCGGCTTCTATCCGAAGCAGCTTCCGGCAGGCGGCAGCCGCGACGCCGTCTTCAATGCCGGCAAGGAAGCCTACAAGACCTTCATCCGCACGCTGCTTTCGGTGACGGACAACATCGAGGGCCAGGCGGTGGTGCCGCCGGCCGACACCGTGCGGCTCGACGGCGACGACCCCTACTTCGTCGTCGCTGCCGACAAGGGCACGGCGACCTTCTCCGACACCGCCAACGCGCTGGCGCAGGAAGCCGGATTCTGGCTGGACGACGCGTTCGCCTCGGGCGGTTCGGCGGGATACGACCACAAGAAGATGGGCATCACCGCCCGCGGCGCCTGGGAGGCGGTGAAGCGGCATTTCCGCGAGATGGACGTCGATATCCAGAAGACGCCGTTCTCCGTGGTCGGCGTCGGCGACATGTCCGGCGACGTCTTCGGAAACGGCATGCTCTTGTCGCGCAAGACCCGGCTGATCGCCGCCTTCGACCACCGCGACATCTTCATCGACCCGAACCCGGATACCGAGCTTTCCTTCGCCGAGCGCAAGCGCATGTTCGCCCTGCCGCGCTCGAGCTGGCAGGACTATGACCGCGCGGCTCTCTCCAAGGGCGCGATGATCATCTCGCGCAACGAGAAGTCGGTGACGTTGACCGCCGAAGCCATGGCGGCGATCGGCATCGACAAGCAGAAGGCGACGCCGTTCGAGATCATGACGGCGATCCTGAAGGCGCCGGTGGACCTGCTCTGGTTCGGCGGCATCGGCACCTATGTGCGCTCGGCCGGCGAGACGGATGCGGAGGTCGGCGACCGCGCCAACGACGCGATCCGCGTCACCGCCGACGAGGTGCGGGCCAAGGTGATCGGAGAGGGCGCCAATCTGGGCGTCACCCAGCGCGGCCGCATTTCCTATGGGCTGAAGGGCGGGCGCTGCAATTCGGATGCGATCGACAATTCCGCCGGCGTCAATTCCTCCGACGTGGAGGTGAACATCAAGGTCGCGCTTGCCACGGCCATGCGCGACGGCCGGCTGACGCGGGAGAAGCGCAACAAGCTGCTGTCGTCGATGACCGACGAGGTCGCCCAGCTGGTGCTGCGCAACAACTACCTGCAGCCGCTGGCGATCTCGCTCTGCGAGCGCCAGGGCCAGGCGAACCGGACCGGCCTTTCCCGGCTGATGAGCCGGCTGGAGGCGGAGGGCCAGCTCAACCGCCAGGTCGAGGTGCTGCCGGGCGAGCAGGCGATGGACGAGCGCTACCGCGGCGGCATGCCGCTGACGCGGGCCGAGATCGGCGTCCTGCTCTCCTATTCTAAGATCGTGCTGTTCGAGGAGATCCTGCACAGCGAGCTGCCGGACGACCCCTACTTCGAGCCGACGCTGATCGGCTATTTCCCGGCGAAGATGCAGCGGACCCATGCCGACGACATCAGGACGCACCGGCTGCGCCGCGAGATCATCGCGACCATCCTTGCAAACGGCGTGATCAATCGCGGCGGGCCGGCCTTCGTCAGCCAGCTCACCGACGGCACCGGCTATACCAGCGCAGAGGCGGTGAAGGCGGCGATGCTGGCCTTCGAGGGCTACGAGCTGTTCCCGCTCTATGCCGCGACGGATGCGCTCGACAACCAGATGAGCGGCTCGGCCCAGAACGAGGTCTACGAGAGCCTCGGCCGGGTGTTCTCGAACGCGACGTCGCTCATCCTGACGACCGGGGCAATCGATGCGCCGATGGACGCGGCGGTGCACAAGCTGAAGCAGGCGCTGAAGCAGCTGCGCCCGCACTTGTCGACGCTGCTGCCGGACGCGGCGCGCGAGGAACTGCGCCGCAAGGCGCTCTATTTCGAGGACAAGGGCGTGCCCGAGCACCTGGCCCGGGAAATCACCGACCTGCGCGCCATGAGCTTCGTCCCCGAGATCATGCTGATCTCGACCGAGACCGGCGAAAACCTGATCCGCACCGCGCAGACCTATGCCGGCGTCAGCGACATGCTCAACATCGGCGCCCTGCTCGGGGCGGCCGGGCGGGTGCCGACGACGGATCTCTACGAATCGCTGGCGCTATCGCGTAACCTCTCCGACATTTCCAATGCGAGACGGGCGCTCACGGTCGCCATCCTCAACCGGCACAAGGGTGACAAGAACCCGCTCGTCTCCTGGCAGGCGACCGATGCCGAGAGGCTCGGAATGGTCACCGGCCGGCTGAGCGCGCTGTCGGAGGCAGGTGAAGCGACGCTTGCCAAGATCTCCGTCGCCGCCGGCGTCGTCAGCGACCTTGCGCACGGACGGGCGAGGTGACACAGTCCGGCCGGGCGCGGCCTCTGTCGCGCCCGGCTTCAGCTCCGAGCCGCCGGGGCCCGTTCGGCATCCGGCTAACCATCGGGCGGATGGATAACCTCTCCCGTGCGTCCCCTTGCATGGTTCGCAGGGATCGATCCGGCCTCGACGGTCGGGAGTCCGAAGGCAGGCGGCGCTTCCGGCGGAGGGACGATGACGACAGGCAATACCGAGGCGGCGCATCCGGCGGGACGGCCCGGAATCCTGGGATGGATGCTCTTCGACTGGGCGGCGCAGCCGTTCTTCACCGTCATCACCACCTTCATCTTCGGCCCCTATCTCGTCTCGCGCATGGCCGCCGATCCGGTGAGCGGCCAGGCGGCCTGGAGCTATACGCTGACGATCTCCGGGATCATCATCGCGCTGCTGTCGCCGGTGCTCGGCTCCATCGCCGACGCCTCGGGCCGGCGCAAGCCCTGGATCGGCGCGCTGGCAGTCGTCCAGATCGTGTCGGTCTGGATGCTCTGGTACGCGGTGCCGGGCACGAGCCTGCTGCTGCCGCTGATGCTGATGGTGCTGGCCACGGTCGCGGCCGAATTCTCCATCGTCTTCAATGATTCGATGATGCCCTCGCTGGTGCCGCCCGAGGAGGCGGGGCGGGTGTCCAACCTCGCCTGGGGGCTCGGCTATCTCGGCGGCATGATGGTGCTGATCGCCGTGGTGCTGTTCTTCGCCGCAAGCCCCGACACCGGGCTGACGGCGCTCGGCATCGCGCCGCTGTTCGGGCTGGATGCGGCCACCGGCGAGGACGCGCGCGTGACGGGGCCGATCTCGGCCGTGTGGTATCTCGTCTTCATCCTGCCGATGTTTCTGTTCACGCCCGATCGCGGCCGGGGTCTTCCCATCATGAAGGCCGTTCGCTCCGGCCTTTCGTTGATCGGCGATACGCTCGGCGAACTCAAGGCGCGCCGCGGCATCCTGCGGTTCCTGGTGGCGCGGATGGTCTATCAGGACGGGGTCAACGGTCTTCTGGCGCTCGGCGGCACCTTCGCCGCCGGCATGTTCGCCTGGCAGACGATGGAACTCGGCATCTACGGCATCATCCTCAACGTGGTCGCGATCGGCGGCTGCTTCTGGGCGAGCCGGCTCGACAGCCGCCTCGGCTCGAAGAGTGTCGTGGTTGCGAGCCTCGCCTGCCTGATCGTCGCCACGCTCGGGATCGTCTCGACGGCGCCCGGGCACACGCTGTTCGGCCTGCTGCCGCTGCCGGGCGAGGATTCCGGCGGGCTGTTCGGCACGGCGGCGGAGAAGGCCTATATCGTCTACGGCCTACTCGTCGGCATCGCCTTCGGCCCGGTGCAGGCGTCCGCCCGCTCCTACCTCGCCAGAAGCGTCGCGCCGGAAGAGGCCGGCCGCTATTTCGGCCTCTACGCGCTGACCGGCCGGGCGACCTCGTTCGCAGCCCCCCTCTCCGTCGGGATCGTGACCAGCGTCACCGGCTCGGCCGCGCTCGGCATGGGGGCGCTGGTGGTGTTCCTCGTCGTCGGCCTCGTCCTGCTGCTGCCGACGCCCTATCCGGCCGACAGGCCGAGGACACCAGCCGCGGTCGCACCCGTTCCATTCGGACATTGACAGCGGCCGATATTTTCGTCAGTTTCCCACCCATTCCGAGGGGGGCATCGTAACGGTGCTGAGATGGCGGTGAGCCGGACCCTTGAACCTGATCCGGGTCATACCGGCGTAGGAACGGAAAACGCCCGCAAGGTGCCTCTTTCTCTTCTCCGCTTCACCTGGATCTCCGTGAAATCGTTCGGGAGATCGACCATGACGCTTGCTGACCATCCGGCCGCCGACAGGCCACGGCACCTGACACGAGGCGGACGCGCCGCGGCCGCCTGACAGGACCATGCGCGCCCTTCACGCGGGGCTGGCCACGGTCACCCTTGCCGCTCTCTGGCAGGCGTCCGTGTGGCTTTTCGCTCCCCCACCCTATCTCCTGCCCTCGCCTGCGGCCGTCGCTTCGGCCTTCGCGGAGCGTCCCGGCTTCTTTGCCGGCCACAGCCTAGTGACGATGACGGAGATCCTGGCCGGCCTCCTGACGGGTACCGTCTTCGGCACTGCCACGGCCTTCGGTATCGCGGCGCTGCCGCGCCTCGGCCAGTTCGTCTGGCCGATGGTGCTGATCCTGCAGGCGTTTCCCGTCTTCGTGCTGGCGCCGATCCTCGTTCTCTGGCTCGGCTTCGGCATGGCCTCGAAGGTGGCGATGACGACGATCATCATCTTCTTCCCGGTTGCCTCCGCCTTTGCCGACGGGCTGCGACGGACCGATCGCACCGTCCTCGACGCCGTGTCGCTGACGCCTGCGACGCACTGGCAGGCGCTTGTTGCCGTGCGGGTGCCGCTGGCGCTGCCGGGGCTCATCTCCGGCCTCAGGGTGGCCGCCCCGCTGGCGCCGCTCGGCGCCGTCGTCGGCGAATGGGTGGGGGCCTCGGCCGGCCTCGGCTTCGTCATGGTGCAGGCGAACGCCCGCATGCAGACTGCGACCGTCTTCGTCGCCATGGCGGTTCTCGCCGCACTGACCGTGCTCTTGCGGCTTGCCGTCGACCGCCTCACCGCCGGCCTCACGCCCTGGGCCGACGAAACCGAAACCCCGTCCTTCCATCCCTTGCGCAGGAGACGTCGCAAACCATGATCCGAATCCTTTCCTTCCTCCTGACATTCGCGCTTGCCGGCATTGCTGCCGGTCCCGCATCCGCCGCCGACAAGCTGACGGTCCTGCTCGAATGGTTCGTCAATCCCGACCATGCGCCGATGGTGATCGCCCGAGAACGCGGCCTCTTCGCCGAGGCCGGCCTGGAGGTCGAACTCGTGCCGCCGGCCGATCCCTCCGCTGTGCCGCGGCTGGTCTCGGCCAAGCAGGCCGATATCGGCGTGCACTACCAGCCCAATCTCTATCTCGACCATGCCGCCGGCCTGCCGCTCGTCCGGTTCGGCACGCTGGTGGAGACGCCGCTGAACACGATCACCGTGCTGGCAGACGGCCCGATCCGCAGCCTGAAGGACCTCAAGGGCAAGAAGATCGGCTTTTCCGTCTCCGGCTTCGAGGATGCGATGCTCGGGCGCATGCTCGCTTCGGAGGGCCTTTCCAAGAGCGACGTCGAGCTCGTCAACGTCAACTTCTCGCTGTCGCCCTCGCTGATCGGCGGCAAGGTGGATGCCACGCTTGGCGGGTTTCGCAACTTCGAGCTGACGCAGATGCGGCTGGAGGGCCACGAGGGCCGCTCCTTCTTCCCCGAGGAGCACGGCGTGCCGGTCTATGACGAGCTGGTCTTCGTGACCCAGAAGGATCTCGTCGCCGACGATCGCCTGCCGCGCTTTCTTGCCGCCGTGGAGACGGCTGCCGTGTTCATCACCAACCATCCGGACGAAGCCTGGCAGATCTTCGTCAAGGCCTATCCGGATCTCGACGACGCGCTGAACCGGCAGGCCTTCACCGACACGCTGCCGCGCTTCGCCAAGCGACCGGCGGCACTCGACCGCGGGCGCTACGCGCGGTTCGGCGCCTTCATGCAGGAGAGCGGCCTGATTGCGGTGGCGCCGGCCGTCGACGCTGTCGCGGTCGAGCTCCGGTGAGCGCGATGGGTACCTATCCGACGCCGCAGGCGGCGGCCCTTGTCCTTGCCCGCGTGCGGGAGCGAAGGCCGCGGGTCCACTGCCTGATGAACACGGTGGTGCAGAAATTCACCGCCGACGGTATCACCGTCGTCGGCGGCATCCCGTCGATGACCTCGTCGATGGAGGAGATCGCCGACTTCGCCGCAAGGGCGGATGCGCTGACGGTCAATCTCGGTACGCTCGATGCGGAGCGCCGGCGGGTGATCTTGCGCGCCGTCGAAGTCGCCAAGGCGGCCGGTAAGCCGTGGATCCTCGATCCCGTCCATTGCGACTATTCGCCCTCCCGCCTGGCCTTCGCGCAGGAGCTCATCGCGCTCGGGCCGACCATCGTGCGCGGCAATGCGGCCGAGATGGCGCTGATCGGCGACGACGGGCCGGGCCTGCGCATCCAGACCGGTGCGGTCGACCGGATCGGCAGCGGCGGCGAAGCGATCCGCGTCGAAAACGGCCACCGCTGGATGGCCGAGGTGACGGGGACGGGATGCCTGACCGGCAGCGTCATCGCCGCCTTCCTGGCGGTGGAGCCGGATGCCGTCCTCGCCGCGGCGAGCGCCCTTGCGGTCACCGGCGTCGCAGCCGAACGCGCCGCCACCATCGCGCGCGGCCCCGGCAGTTTCGGCGCCGCCTTTCTCGATGCGCTGTCCGTGGTCGGCGAACGGGAGCTTCTCACCCATGCAAGGATCCAACATGACCAGGATTGACTATCGGCTGAATGCGCTGGTGGATGCCGGGCTTGCCGACCTCGGCCCGCTTGCCGCGCTCGCTCAGGCGGCGGCCCGAAACGGCGCGACGCTGATCCAGTATCGCGACAAGACCGCCTCGACGGCGGCAATGATCGAGCAGGCGAAGGCGATCGGCGAGGCGCTCAAGGGCATCGGCGTGCCGTTCGTCGTCAACGACCGTGTCGACGTGGCGCTGGCGGCCGGCGCCGACGGCGTACATCTCGGAGCCGACGACATGGATGCGCAGACGGCGCGCCGGCTGCTGGGGCCGCAGGCGATCATCGGGCTGACGGTAAAGAACGCGACCGATGCGGACCGCGCCGGCCGGGCGCCGGTCGACTATGCCTGCATCGGCGGCGTGTTCGAGACGCTGTCGAAGACGAACCCGGACCCGCCGGTCGGGATCGACGGGCTGAGGCTGTTGCGCGAGCAGGTGCGCGCCCTCAATCCGGCGCTGCCGGTCGGCGCCATCGCCGGCATCGATCTTGCCCGCATCCCCTCCGTCATCGCTGCCGGCGCCGATGGCGTGGCCGCGATCTCCGCGATCTTCCGCAGCCGCGACACGGCACGGGCGACGGCGGCGTTCCGGGCAGCCGTCGACGTGGCGCTCGAAGGGAGAGCGGCATGACCGCGATCGCACTCACCATCGCCGGGTCCGACAGCGGCGGCGGCGCCGGCATCCAGGCGGACATCAAGACGTTCTCGGCGCTCGGCGTCTATGGCGCGAGCGTGCTGACCGCGGTCACCGCGCAGAACACGAAGGGGGTTGCGGCGGTGGAGGATATCTCGCCGCCGATGGTGGCGGCGCAGATGGAGGCGGTGCTGACCGACCTCTCCGTGGGCGCCGTGAAGATCGGCATGGTCTCGCGGAGCGAAACGATCGCGACGATCGCGGACGGTCTGCGGCGGTTCGGCCTGCGCCCGGTGCTCGACCCGGTGATGGTGGCGACCTCCGGCGACCGGCTGCTGCGGGAGGAGGCGATCGCCGCGCTGGTCGGGGAACTCGTGCCGCTGTCGCTGATCGTGACGCCGAACCTGCCGGAAGCGGCGCTGCTGACGGGGACGCCGGTCGCCGCCGACTGGGCCGCCATGACCCGCCAGGCCGAGGCGATCATGAAGGCCGGCGCGGGCGCGGTGCTCGTCAAGGGCGGCCATGGCGACGGCGCCGAGAGCGCCGACCTCTACTTCGACGGCAATGAGGTGCGCCGCCTGTCGGCCCCCCGGATCGAGACACGGCACGACCACGGCACGGGCTGCACGCTGGCGGCGGCGATTACCGCCAACCTCGCCAGGGGGTACGACCTCTTCGCGGCGGCCGCCATGGCCAGGGCCTACCTGCAGCAGGCGCTCCTGGCCGGGCGCGACCTCGCCGTCGGGGGCGGCCGGGGGCCGGTGCACCATTTTCACCGCTGGTGGCCGGCTTGAGCCGGCGGCTGCTTGTATCGATGGAGGCCGTGCTCGGCCTTCTGTGCGCGCTTATCCTTGCCGCACTCCTTGCTATCGTGCTGGCCTCCGTCGTCCTGCGCTACGTCTTTCATACCGGCGTCGTCGGCGTGGAGGAGCTGTGCATATGGCTGCATGTGGCGCTGATCGCGCTCGGCATGCCGCTGGCCCTGAACGGCGCGCTGGCGATGCGGATGGACCTGTTCTCGCGCAGCCTGCCGGCACGTTGGCGGCAGTTTGGCGGCGACGTCTTCAGTGTCGTGGCGGCGCTGGTGATGGTGTCCGGCAGCCACGAGATCATGGGGCTGCTCGGCGGCGTCTCGCCGATGCTGGGGCTGCCGGAATGGGTGCGGTTCGGCTTTCTCGGCGGCGGCGGCCTGCTGCTGCTCGCAGCACTTCTGCTGAAGCGGATGGCGGAGGGCCGGCTGGTGCCGGTGCTATCGTCCCTTGGCGTCGGGGCGGCCGTCTACCTGGCGGTGCCGCATCTGGCGGTCGGGACGACCCTGCCGCCGAGCCTGTTCCTCGCGCTCGTCGCCGGGCTCGGCCTCATGGCCGCCGCGCCGCTGCCGCATGCCTTTCTCGCCGCCGCCTATGTGGCGATCGCCTTCGGCGCGAGCCTGCCGGAACCGGCGATCGTCTCCTCCGCCGTCTCCGGCATGTCGCGGTTCCTGCTGCTGTCGATCCCCTTCTTCCTTCTCGCCGGCGGACTTCTGACCGTTTCGGGAGCCGCCGGGCGCCTGGTCCGGCTGGCCAAGGCGCTGGTCGGCCACCGGCGCGCCGGCCTGGCGCAGACGACGCTGCTTTCCGGCGTTTTCTTCTCCGGGGCCTCCGGCTCGTCGGTCGCCAACGCCGCCTTCGGCGCGTCGACCTTCTATCCCGAACTCGTCCGCAACGGCTATCCGCCGCCGAAGGCCGGCGCGATCATCGCTGCGACCTCGGTGCTGGACAACGTCATTCCGCCGTCGATCGCCTTCCTGCTGCTGGCGGCGGCGACCAGCCTGCCGGTCGGTCCGCTGCTTGTCGGCGGCGTCTTCGCCGGGGGGCTGATGGCGGCCTGCCTCGCCGTCGCCATCCACGCCTGCGCGGACGAAGGCAGTTCGGGCCGGCCGGCATCCAGAGACGACCGGAGGACGGCCGCGGCAGCCGCGCTGCCGGCACTCGGCCTCGGCGTGATCGTCGTTGCCGGCATCCGACTCGGCATCGTCACCGCGACGGAGGCTGCGGCGGTCGCCGCCTTCTATACGCTCGCCCTCGGGATGGCCGCAGGAACGACGGCCGGAACGCTCTGGTCTTCCTTCCGGCGGGCCGCGGCGGAGGCGGCCGCGATCGGCCTGCTGATCGGCTCGGCCGGCCCGTTTGCCGCACTTCTGGCCATGGACGACATCGCCGGCGCGGTGGCGCAGGTGGTCTCGGGTTTCGGCGGGGGGGCGCTTGCGGTGCTGCTGCTGTCGAACGTGGTGCTGCTGCTCCTGGGGCTGGTGCTCGACATCGGCGCGGCGATCCTGCTGCTCGGCCCGATCCTACTGCCTGCCGCCGTCTCGGCGGGCATCGATCCCGTCCAGTTCGGCGTGATCGTGGTCGTCAACCTGATGATCCACGGTCTGACGCCGCCGCTCGGCATGCTCGTCTATGTCGTCGGCGGTGTCACCGGGGTGCCGGCGCCGGCGCTGTTCCGCGCCGTCCTGCCCTACCTCGCAGCCCTGCTCTTCTCCCTCTTCCTTCTCAGCGCCTATGCGCTTCTGTCGTGATCGGAGCCTTCATGACCCGCCTGACCCGCCGCCTGTTCCTCCGCTCTTCCGCAACGGCCGCGATGCTGGCCGCGCCGGCGCTCGTGCGCCCGGCTCACGCGCGCGCGACGACGATCACCGTCGCCTCCCTGCTCGGCGAGGACAAGCCGGAAACGAAGATCTGGCGGCAGATCGCCGGGACGGTCGAGGCGCGACTGCCCGGCCGGTTCCGCTTCAACGTCGTCGCGAACGGGGCGCTCGGCGGCGAGAAGGAGGTGGCGGAGGGGGCCAGGCTGGGCTCGGTCCATGCGAGCCTCGCCACCCTGTCGTCGCTGGCGGGCTGGGTGCCGGAAGGGCAGATCCTCGACCTGCCGTTCCTCTATCGGGATGCGGACCACGTGCGCCGGGTTATCGAGGGGCCCGTCGGCGAGGACCTGAAGCTCAGGCTGCAGGCGCAGAACTTCGTCGTCGGTGGGTTCATCGACTATGGCGCCCGGCACCTCCTGACCAAGGAACCGGTCACCGAGCCGGCGCAGATGCAGGGGATGAAGATGCGCGTGATCCAGAGCCCGCTTCACACGAGGCTGTGGAACGCCTACGGCGCCATTCCCGTCGGCGTCCCCATCACCGAGACCTACAACGCGCTCTCGACCGGCGTGGCCGATGCGATGGACCTGACGAAGTCCGCCTATGCCGGCTTCAGGCTCTACGAGGTCGTGCCGTACCTGTCCGAGACCGCCCATATCCGCGCCTCCGGCGTGGTCTATTTCGCCGCCGGCTTCTGGAACGGGCTTCCGGAAGCGGAGAGGGAGGTCCTGCGGGAGGCTTCGGCGCTGGGGGCCGATGCTTTCAACCGGCTGATCGTCGAGGACGAGGCGGCGTCCGTCCGGCAGGCGATCGCGGGCGGCGGCGAGGTCGTCAAGGTCGATGCGCGGGAGGCGTGGGAGCGCGGGGCCGAGATCGTGTGGCGGGACCTTGCGGACGTCGTCGGCGGCTGGGACAGGATTGCGACGGTACAGGGGGCGTAGGCGATTTTTGGCGTGGCGACGATGCCTCCTGCGCAGCCAATAGGGCTATCCCCAAAAGACCCGCCGCGGGCAGGGCCCGATTACGCGGCCCGCGTACAGGAATAAGGGGTGTAAAGGTCAGGGTTGCTGACGGCATTGCCCGCACTGCGTGTGGCGAGGGATCCTGCCGCCGCGCCTGCCGGAGCGTGCTCAATAATTCAATTTAGATCCAAGGATTTAGCTCTCATCCATTCCCGGCGGTCGCCAAATGCGTGTGCGAGCCCGATGTGATTCCATGCAACCTGATGACACGGCAGCGAAAAAGGCGCGGTCGGCTGCCTTCACCCGCATCATCCGGGAGAGATATGCGCGCTACCGCGCGCTTAGCGACATGGCGTAGGGATCAATCTTCTTGTGGTCCGGATGCACACCTTATCTAAGACCAAAGGTTGTGCGTTCCGTGACGGCAATGGCCACCGTGCACCCACCTTACGACTGTGAAGGCAGCCAATATCATCATTGTTAGAAGCACTTAACTTCTGGATTCCGCCTGGGGCCCGGCTGATACTTCGACACTTTCGACGGTCAAGGCTCGAGGGTATCGCGTGGTTGAAATTCATCCGACCGCCATTTTCTTCGGTAACGGCACATTGCTCCTTCGCTGCGCGGAAGCCTTCCGCGCAGCGGGCGGAAGGCTCGCCGGCATCGTCACCACCGATCCGCAGATCGCCGCCTGGGCGGAGGCCGAAGACCTCTCCCACGGGGCGTTAGACGAGGCCGAGATCGGGCAGGAGGCGGACTATATCTTCAGTGTCGCCAACCTGACCGTCCTGTCGCCGGCGACGCTGCGCAGGGCGAGGCTTGCGGCGGTCAATTTCCACGACGGGCCGCTGCCGGCGCGGGCGGGATCGAACGTTCCGGCCTGGAGCGTCATCGAGGGTGCCGCCGAGCATGCGGTGACGTGGCACGAGATGACCGGGCACGTGGACGCCGGCAGCGTGCTGAAGCAGCGGCGCTTCCCGATCGGGCCCAACGACACGGCCTTCAGCCTCAACGCGCGATGCTACGAGGCCGGATTCGAGAGTTTCTGCGAACTGCTGCCCGAACTGATGGAAGGGCGGTGCGCGCCATCGCCTGCCACGGGCGAACGGGGCTGGTATGCGAAGGCGAAGCGGCCGGAGGCGCTCGGCACGCTCGATTTCGCCGCGTCGGCGGGCGCGCTCTGCCGCATGGTGCGCGGCCTGAACTTCGGCGGCTATGCGAACCCGCTCGCGCTCGCCAAGCTGTGGACGGGGACGGCGCTCCTGACGGTCGGCCGGCTCGAGATCGTCACGGACGTTGCGGGAACGGCCGGAGCCGTCGTCGCCAGCGACGGCGATACGGTCACCGTCATGGCGGCCGATGCCGGCGTGCGGCTGGGCGGGCTCGCCGATCTCTTCGGCAGGCCGGTCGATCCCGTCGCAGCCGGGCTCATGCCAGGCGTCGTGCTGCCATCGGTTCGCGACTGCCCCGCGCCGGAGCCGGCGGAGACGGGCAAGGCCGAGCCGGAATGGGAAGCCGAATTGCGGCGGGCCGTGCCGGCGCTGCCGCCCTATCCGCTGTCGCACACGGCCGGCAGCGGCACGGCATTGCTCGAGGCGGAGCAGGCGGACGCCGACACGCTTGCGGCGGCCTGGCTCGCCTGGATCGCGGGCCTGACCGGGCAGGCGCGGGCGACGATCACCTGCCTCGAACCGGACGCCCAGGCTCCCCGGCCGTCCCGGGTCCCCTGGCTTTCGGACCGGCGCCCGGTCACGCTCGACATCGCAGCCGGCATGACGCCGCACGATGCGACGGAGGCGTTGCGGCTTGCGCGGCAGGCCGCGTTCGCGCGGGCGCCGATGGCGGCGGATCTGCCGCTGCGCCTCGCCGACGCGGAAGCGAGACAGAGGGCGCAGCAGGCGCTCGGCGTCGTGTTGGCAACGCGGGCGGAACAGGGGCCAGAGGGTGCCGCCGTGCAACTCTGCGCCGATCCGCCGTCGATCCGCATCGCAAGCGGCCGTTTCGCGCCGGCGGTGCTCGCAGCGCTTGCCGCGGACTTTTCCGTCTTTCTCGGCGCGTTCGTGGCGCGGGCGGGCGCGCCGCTTGCGACCCTGCCGCTCGGACGCGAGATGGCGGCGGAGCGAAACGATGTTTCGGGCGCCGAACCGCGCACGATCCATGCGATGGTCGCTGATATATGCGCCTCGACGCCGGACGCACCGGCGCTGGAAGCGGGTGCGACCCGGCTGAGCTTTCGCGAGCTCGACGCCCGGGCGGCGCGGCTGGCGGGCGCGCTCGCCGAACGCGGCGCGGCGCCGGGCGTCGTCGTCGGGCTCTGCCTCGAGCGCTCCGTCGAACTGGTGGTGGCGATGCTCGCCATCCTCAAGACGGGGGCGGCCTACCTGCCGCTCGATCCCTCCTATCCGGCCGAGCGCATCGGCTTCATGCTCGAGGATTCCGGCGCGCCGATCGTCGTGGCGAGCCGTTCTGCGGCCAGCCGGCTGGCGCTCGATCCCGGCATCGTCATCCTGCCCGACGCGGTCGGGCCCGCTGTCGAGGATGCGCGCGGCACGCCCGGCGACCTCGCCTATCTCATCTATACGTCCGGCTCGACCGGCCGGCCGAAGGGCGTGATGATCGCCCACAGGAACGTTGCCAACTTCTTCGCCGGCATGGACGCCACCGTGCCCCTTTCCCAAGGAGCGCGCCTGCTGGCGGTCACGTCTGTGTCCTTCGACATCTCGGTGCTGGAAATCCTCTGGACGCTCGCCCGCGGCGCGACGCTGGTGCTGCAGGCCGACGGGGCGGGCGAGGGCGCGCTTCCGGCCTTTTCCCTCTTCTACTTCGCCTCCGAGGCGGCCGGCAGCGGCCACCAGGCCTATCGGCTGCTCCTGGAAGGGGCGCGCTTTGCCGATGAGAACGGCTTCGAGGCGATCTGGACGCCGGAGCGGCATTTCCATGCCTTCGGCGGGCTCTATCCGAACCCGGCCATCAGTTCTGCAGCCCTTGCCGGGCTGACGAAGAACGTCAAGCTGCGCGCCGGATCGACCGTGATGCCGCTGCATCATCCGGTGCGCGCGGCCGAGGACTGGGCGCTGGTCGACAACCTCTCCAACGGCCGTGCCGGCCTGGCGCTGGCCTCGGGCTGGCAGCCCAACGACTTCCTGCTCCGGCCCGAGGCCTTCTCTGACCGGAAGGAAATCATGCTTCGATCGATCGAGACGCTGCGGACGCTCTGGCGGGGCGAGGCGATGACGTTTCCGGGACACGACGGCGAGCCGGTCGAGATCCGGATCCATCCCCGTCCGGTGCAGCGGGACATGCCGCTGTGGCTGACCGCAGCCGGCAATCCCGAGACGTTCGAGGCCGCCGGTCGGCTGGGCTGCGGCGTGCTCACCCATCTGCTCGGCCAGACGCTGGCGGAGGTCGAAGACAAGATCCGCGCCTACCGCGTGGCGCGCGCGAAAGCCGGCCATGCCGGCCCGGGCCACGTGGTGCTGATGCTGCACACCTTCATCGGCGAGGACGAGGAGGCGGTGCTCGCGGCCGCGCGCCAGCCGATGAAGAGCTACCTGAAGAGCGCCGTCGATCTCGTGCGTCGCGCCGCCTGGACCTTCCCGACGATCGTCGAGCGGGCCGGGAAGGCGGGGATGACCCCGCAGGAGGTGTTCGAGAAAGAGGAGCTTTCCGCTTCCGAACTCGACGCGCTGCTCGACCATGCCTTCGAGCGCTACTACCGGACGGCGGGCCTGTTCGGAACGCCGGAGACGGCCGGGGAGATCGTGCGCAACGTGGCCGCCATCGGCGTGGACGAGATCGCCTGCCTGATCGACTTCGGCGTCGAGGCCGAGACGGCGCTCGCCAACCTGCCGAACATCCGGCGGCTGATGGACAGGCTCGCGGCCGAGGGCGGGATTTCCCGCAAGGCTTCCGTCGCCGAGGACATCGTCGCCGGCGGCATCACCCACCTGCAATGCACGCCGTCGATGGCGACCTATCTCGCCGGCGATCCGGCCGGGCGGCAGGCGCTCGGACGGCTTGACTGCATGATGGTGGGGGGCGAGGCCTTCCCGCCCGATCTCGCCCGCAGCCTGCGGGCGGCGTTGCCGGGGACGCTTCTCAACATGTACGGGCCGACGGAAACGACGATCTGGTCCTCGGTCGCGCGGCTGGATGCCGTCGGCGACCGCGTGCCGCTCGGCGCGCCCATCGCCAACACGGATCTGAGCGTGCGCTCGCCCACGGGGCTGCCGCTTCCGAACCTGATCGAGGGCGAGCTCTGGATCGGCGGCGCAGGGCTCGCCCGCGGCTACTGGGGCCGGCCGGAACTGACGGCCGAGCGCTTCGTGGATACGCCCGAAGGCCGCTACTACCGCACCGGGGACCTCGTCCGCCGTCATCCGGACGGAACGCTGGAGTTCCTCGGCCGGATCGACGGACAGGTGAAAATCCGCGGTCACCGGATCGAACTCGGGGAGATCGAGGCGCTGCTCGCCTCCCAAGACGGTGTCCGGCAGGCGGCTGTCAGGGCGGTGGAATTCGGCCAGGGCGACGTGCGCCTCGTCGCCTATGTGACGGCCGGCAAGACGCATCCTGCCATAAGCGGGCTGCGTGCGCTCCTCGCGGCCAAACTGCCCGACTTCATGGTGCCGTCGCAGATCGTCGTCCTGGAGCGCATGCCGCTGACGCCGAATGGCAAGATCGACCGCAAGGCGCTGCCCGTGCCGCAGGCTCGTGCGGAACGAGGCGAGATGACGGCGGCGGAAGGCGACGTCGAGGCCGGCATCGTCGAAATCTGGCGCGAGGCGCTTGGGCTCGACGAGGTCTCGGTCACGGAGAACTTCTTCGACCTCGGAGGACATTCGCTGTTGGTCGTCCAGGTCCAGCGCCGGATGAGGGAGAAGCTCGGGCGCGAGGTGGCCATCACCGATCTCTTCCGCTTCCCCACCATCCGCGCGATTGCCGCGCACCTGGCAGGCGGGGCCACCGCGACGGCCAGCGCGGCCGATCGTGGCGCCGCGCGGGCCGCCGCACGCCTTGCCCGCTTCGGGCGACGTTGACGGCGGCAGGGACCGCTCGCCGGGCAAACCGGACAAATCTCGAAGGGAAGATGGACAGCCGATGGACAGGACCCTACCCGACCAACGCATCGCTATCATCGGGCGCGCCGGGCGCTTTCCCGCCGCGCGCAATGTCGGCGAGTTCTGGTCGATGCTGTCTGCGGGACGATCGGCCGCGCAGCGGCTCACCGAGGCGGACCTGATCGCCGCCGGCGTCAGCCGCAAGGCGCTTGCCGATCCCGCCTATGTGCGTGTCGCGCACGTGCTTCCCGACATGGAATGCTTCGACGCCGGCTTCTTCGGCTTTTCGCCACGCGAGGCGGCCATCCTCGATCCGCAGCACCGGCACTTCCTGGAATGCGGCTGGGAGGCGCTGGAGGATGCGGGCTATGTTCCGGAACGCTTCGACGGGCGGATCGGCGTTTTCGCCGGCTCGGGCATGCAGGCCTATCTTCCCTTCAATCTCCTGTCCAATCCCGAGCTCGTCGAGGAGATCGGCCTGTTCCTCCTGCGCCACAACGGCAACGACAAGGATTTCCTGCCGACGCGGCTGTCCTATCTCCTCAACCTCACCGGCCCCTCGATCGCGGTGCAGACCGCCTGCTCGACCTCGCTCGTGGCCGTCCACACGGCGATCGGTTCGCTCCTGAACATGGAATGCGACATGGCGATCGCCGGCGGGGTGACGATCGAATTGCCGCACCGCACCGGCTATCGCTATGCGGAAGGCGAGATCCTGTCGTCGGACGGGCTCTGCCGTGCCTTCGACGACGACAGCCGGGGCACGGTATTCGGCTCTGGCGCAGCATTGGTGGCGCTTCGGCGCTACGAGGACGCGCTCGCCGACGGTGACGACATCAAGGCGGTGATCCTTTCGAGTGCGGTCAACAACGACGGTGCCGGCAAGGCGAGCTATCTCGCACCGTCCGTCGACGGACAGGCGGAAGCCGCGGCGGAGGCCCTCGCGCTCGCTGGCGTCGAGGCCGGCAGCCTTTCCTACATCGAGATGCACGGAACCGGAACGCCGATCGGCGACCCGATCGAGCTTGCAGCTCTGAAGCAGGTCTACGGTGCCGCGCCCGCGGGCAGCATCGGCATCGGCTCCGTCAAGACCAATATCGGCCACCTGGATACGGCCGCGGGGGCGGCGAGCCTCATCAAGGTGGTGGAGGCGTTGCGCCACGGCCACCTGCCGGCGAGCCTCAATTTCCGCAAGCCCAACAGCCGCTTCGATTTCGCCGCAAGCCCCTTTCGGGTCGTCGGCGAGGGCCGCGAATGGCTGTCGTCGAACGGTCCGCGCCGCGCCGCCGTCAATTCGCTCGGTGTCGGCGGGACCAACGCCCACATGATCGTCGAGGAGGCGCCGCCCCGCCCGCAGGCGACCGCTGCCGCCGAATGGCGCTTCTTCCCCTTTTCCGCCCGCAACGAAGCCGCGCTCGAGCGGCTGCGCGAACGGTGGAAGTCCCACTCAGACGGGGAGGTTCCGGAGATGGCGGACATCGCATTCACGCTCAGGCAGGGGCGCCGGCATTTCGCCGAGCGCTTCGCGATCGCGGCCCGCACGGACGACGACCTGAAGGGGGCCCTGGCTGCGAAGGCGACGCCGCTCCGCCGGCACGGAAAGGCGCGTTCCAAGCCGCCGCGGATCATCTTCATGTTCCCGGGAGGCGGCGCCCAGTATCCGGGCGCGGGTGCGGGGATGATGGCGTCGTCGCCCGTCTTCGCCGCTGCGGTGGACCAGTGCTTTGCGATTTTGCCCGACACCGCGCCTTCGGACCTGCGCCAGGTCATGTTCGGTGCACGCCTGAACGACGAGGGCGCCCGGGTCAAGCTCTCGCGCTCGAGCTACGCCATCCCGGCGCTGTTCATCCTCGAATATGCCTATTGCCGGCTCTGGGAGAGCTGGGGCATCCGTCCGGACGCCATCGTCGCCCACAGTGCCGGCGAATATGCCGGCGCGCTGGCCGCCGGCGTCCTGGGGCTTGCCGATGCGCTGAAGATCGTGACGCTGCGCGGGCGGGTGATGGAGCAGGCGCCGGCTGGCGCGATGACCTCCGTGCCGCTCGGCGAGATGCGCGTGCGCGAGCTGATCGGCGAAGGGCTCGACATCGCCGCCATCAACACGGCCCAGTCCACCATCGTGTCCGGCCCCGTCGCCGGGATCGAGGCGCTGGAGGCGCAGCTTGCCGGCAGCGAGCACGAGGCCCGGCGCGTCCATATCGACGTCGCCGCCCATTCGCGGCAACTGGACGACCAGCTCGACTGCTTCCGGGACGGGCTCGAGGGCATATCCTTCCGGCAGCCGACGGTGCCGATGGTCTCGTCGCTGCGTGGCAGCTGGGCCGACGGGCAGGATTTCGTCTCGGCCGACTACTGGGTGCGCCATCTGCGGCATACGGTCCGCTTCGCCGATGCGGTCGCAGCCGTGCTCGAAGCGCCCGACAGCGTCGTCATCGAGGTCGGCCCGGGGCAGACGGTCGGGCCGCTGGTGGCGGCCGCAACGACGAAGAACGCGCCACTGGCGATCCTGCCCTCGGCGCCGCGCCCGCGCGACGGCGAGGACGAGATGGGTGTGGCCGTGGCCGCGCTCGGCGGGCTCTGGGCGAACGGCGTCGAGCTGGACGCCGACCGGCTTCCGGGCGGGGCCGGCCGGCGCGTGTCGCTGCCAACCTATCCGTTCGAGAAGGAACGGCACTGGATCGAGCCCGGTCGCGGCAAGGCGGCTGCGGCGGAGAGCGACACAGCACCACCGCTCACGCGCATCGCCGATCCGGCGGACTGGGTGGAAGTCCTCGAATGGACGGAGCGGCCGCGTTCGGGCGGTGCGGCCGATCTTGGCGGCGACTGGCTGGTGCTTGCCGGCAGCGATGCTTTTTCCGAGGCCGTGGTCGCCCGGCTCGGAGCGGCAGGTGCGCAGATGACGGTGCTGCGGGCCGGCGACGGTTTTGCCGTCGCGCCGGGCGGGTTCGTGCTTCGTCCGGATGCGCCGGACGATTTCGACGCGCTGGCCGCGGCGCTGCCGGCCGTGCCCCGCCGGGTGCTCTGCCTCTGGGGCGTCGATCCCGTTCTTTCGGAGCGCGCCTTCGACGTCTCCTATCTGCTCGCCCGGTTCCTGCAGCAGGCAGGCCCCGAGCCGGGGACGCGGCTGGTGCTCGTCTCCTCGGGGGCGGCATCCTTGCCCGGCGCTGCGCCCGGTATTGGGGCGGAGCGGGCGGAACGCGCCGCCCTGCTCGGCGTCGTCAGGGTCGCCCCGCGTGAAATCGCCGGCCTTGGCGCTGTCCTCGCCGATATCGGGCCGGATCCTGACCCGTCCGATGTGACGGCACTTCTGGCGGAAGCTGCCGGCAGCGACGAGGCCGATCACGTGGCCCTGCGCGGCCGGCGCCGCTTCGTCCGCACCCGCACGCGCGCACCCGCGCCGGCCCCCGCGGACCTCCCCGGCCGGCTGCGCAAGGGCGGGGTGCATCTCATCACCGGCGGCACGGGCGGCATCGGTCGCGCGCTTGCAGTGTGGCTCGCCCGCTCGGCGGGGGCCCGGCTGGCGCTACTCTCGCGTTCGGCAATCGACGACGCGGCGCTGCGCGGCGAGATCGAGGCCGAGGGCGGGGCGGTCCTGTTCCTGCAGGCCGATGTCGCCGACGAGGCTGCGATGGCGGAGGCGATCGGGACGGTGCGGTCCCGGTTCGGGGCGCTGCACGGCGTCATCCACGCCGCCGGCATCCTCGACGATGCGCCGCTGGCAACCCGGCCGCTCGAGGCGGCCAAGGCCGTGATGCGGCCGAAGCTTGCCGGCGCCATGGTGCTGAACCGGCTCCTGCCGGAGGGCAGCATCGATTTCTTTGCCGTGATCTCCTCGTCCTCCGTCGTGATCGGTGGGGCCGGACAGACCGGTTATGCCGCGGCGAACGCCGCGCTCGAGGCGCTGGCCGCCGCGCGCGGGGACGGGCTGTCGATCGCGTGGGGGGCCTGGCGCGACATCGGCATGGCGGCGCGCGCCTATGGCGCGGGCGAGGCCGTCGTAGGCGATCCGCTGCTGGGGCAGCGTCACGACGAGCCAGGCGGCAGGATCCGCTTCGAGACGGTGATCGATCCGGAAGGCGACTGGCGGGTCTCGGAGCATGTGGTCGCGGGACAGCCGGTGCTGTGCGGGACGGCCTATGTCGAGCTCGCCCAGGCGGCGGCGGAGGCGGTGATGGGCGCCGGCCTGTTCGAGCTTTCGGCGCTTTCCTTCGCCCTGCCGATGACCTTCGACGGTATGCCGCGCCGCGTCATCATCCGCCTGCAGCCGCAGGGCAGGGGTTACGACCTGTCGATCGAGAGCACGATCGGTGCGGAACGGGCGCCGGTGGAGCACGTCCGGCTCCAGGTTGTCGCGGTCGGGCCGGCCGGGACGAGCCTGCCGAATTCGCTCGATATTCCGCTGCAGGGGGCCGGTGCGCCCGGCGGCGGGCGGGCGCCGCAACAGGACGTTATCGCCTTCGGCCCCCGCTGGGACTGCATCGAGGCGCTGCGCGCCGGCGACGGCGTCGCGGAGGGCGATTTCAGGTTGGCCCGACCGTTCGGGGAGGACCTGCGGACCCATGCCCTGCATCCGGCGCTGATGGACATGGCGATGACGGTCGGGCTCGCCGCGCTGGACCGGCGCGAGGGCCGGCTCTGGGTGCCGATGTCGATCGGGCGGATCCGCGTCTTCAGGCCGCTGCCCGCGGCGATCTCCAGCCGCTCGGTCCAAGTCGACGGCGAGCCGGGACGGTTCGTGTCGTTCGACGTCGCCGTGTTCGACCGGGAGGGCTGCCTTGTCGCGCTGCTCGAAAAACTCTCGATGCGCGAGGTCGAGCGCGACAGCTTCGGTGGTTCGGCCACGCAACCGGGCCTGACCGCGCAATTGATGGCGACCGGAATCCGCGCCTGCGAGGCGCAGGACCTGTTTGCGCGCGTCTTCGCGCATCCGGGCCGACAACTGGTCGTCTCGCCGGTGTCGCTGGATCACGTCCGCCTTGCGCTCGCCGAGGTCGCGACACCTGCGCCCGCACATACCGCCCGGCAGGGTGGCGGCGGCCGGATCAGCGATCCGGTGACCGCGCAGCTTTCGGCGATCTGGACCGAGATTCTCGGCGTTTCCAGTATCGGGCCGGACGACGACTTCTTCGCGCTCGGCGGCCATTCGCTCAATGCGGTGCGGATGTTCGCGCGCCTGCGCAAGGAATTCGGCGTCGCGATGCCGCTTGCGACCCTGTTCCAGGCGTCGAAGCTCGGCGAACTCGCAGCCCTGGTCCGTGCCGAGGTCCCGCATGCGGAGATGGCCGTCGCGGTGGCCGAAGCACCGGGCGAGCCTGCGCCGGACACGGCCGCGGTGCGCCGTGTCGGAATGACGGAGGGGCAGCGCGAACTCGCAACCGCGATCAGCATCAATCCGGCCGCGTCGCTGTCCTACAACCTGTCCTTCAGCCTGCACCTCGACGGCGCCATCGACAGCGCGGCGTTGCGCATCGCGCTGGACGGGATCGTCGCGCGCCACGACAGCCTGCGGGCGTCCTTCGACGTGTACGCCCAGACGATGACCATCCATCCGCACCGGGAGGCGAGCTTCGAGGAGGCGGATCTCTCCGCCCTCTGTGAGCTGGAGCAGAGAGCGCGGCGCGACGCGCTGCATGCGCAAAACGCGCGCATGCCCTTCGACCTGGTCGACGGGCCGGTGCTGCGCGCCCTGCTGATGCGGCTTTCGCCTTCAAGGGCGGAGCTCGTGCTGTTCGTCCACCACATCGCCTGCGACGGCTGGTCGATGGGCGTGCTTCTGGCCGATCTCTCCGCGCTCTATGCGGCGGCGCTGACGGGACGGCCGGCGGGGCTTCCCGCGCCGACCGGCATTGCCGCGCTGGTCGCGGCCGAGGCGCAATGGGCGGAGGGCGCGGATGCCGCGCGCCATCGCGACTACTGGCTGAAGAAATATGCCGGGCCGCTGCCGGCGATCGACCTGCCGACCGACCGGCCCTACCCGGTCGTGCGCGGCACGCAGGCGGACCGGGTGGAGACCAGGCTCGACACCGGCCTGGAGGCATCACTGCGCGCCCGAGCCCAGGAGGCCGGCACGTCGCTTCGCAACGTCGTCCTCGCCGCCTTCCGCTACTACCTGTCGCGGCTCTCGCGGTCGACCGACGTGGTGATCGGGGTGCCCGCCTCGGGACAGCTCGCCCATCGGCTGGAAGGCGCGGTCGGGCACGGCGTCAGCCTGCTGCCGGTGCGCGGGACCATCCGCCCGGATGTGAAGCTGGGCGAACTGCTGGCGCAGACCCGGCAGGAGCTTCTGGAAGCGATCGACCACCAGAGCTATTCCTACGGCGCGCTGATGCGCGATCTCCAGGTGCCCCGCGATCCGTCGCGGCTGGCGCTGGTTCCGGTCGTGGTCAACCTGGACGGCCTTGCCGACATCGGCGATCTCCGCCTCGGCGACACGCCGGCGCGAATCGAGGTCAATCCGACCGGCCACGAATATTTCGAGCTCTTCTTCAACCTGTTCGACGCGCCGGGCCGGGTCGAGTTCTCGTGGAACTATGCGACCGCGCTGTTCGACCGCGAGACCATTGCGCACCTGGCGACGAACTTCGGGCAGTTCCTCGCAGCGATCGCATCGGCCCCGGCGGGGCTCGAGACGCCGGTCCTGGAGCTCCTGCGCGGCGACACCGGCCGGCCGGCGAGCGGCAGCCATGTCGATCCGGCGGCTGCCGGCCCGCAGACGATCGTGGAGGTGTTCCGAAGCGTCGTGGCCCGGGCGCCAGCCCAGGTCGCCGTGCGCTATCTCGACCAGACGATGGACTACGCGACGCTCAATGCACGTTCGGACGCGCTGGCGGCGCTTCTGGCGTCGGAAGGGGTTTGCCACGGCGATCTCGTCGGCATTTCGTCGAGCCGATCGCTGCTCCTGCCGGTCGCAGTCCTCGGAGCGCTGAAGGCGGGTGCCGGCTATGTCCCCTTCGACGTGACGCTGCCGGCCGACCGGCTGCAGTTCATGGCGCGGGATACCGGCATCAAGGTGCTGCTCGGCGCGTGCGAGGCGGTCTCGGCGACCGGGGTCCGCACGATCGCGATGACGGACCTGCCGACCGGCCCGGCCCGGCCGCCGGAGCCCGGCATCACCGGCGAGACGATCGCCTATGTGATGTTCACCTCGGGGACGACCGGAGTGCCGAAGGGCGTGGTGCTGCCGCACCGTTCCGTCATCCGGCTGCTCAGGGATACCGACTGGCTGCGGCTCGGCCCGGAAACGGTGACACTGCATTCCTCCGCCTTTGCCTTCGACACCTCCATCATCGACATCTTCGGGGCGCTGCTGCACGGTGGAACGATGGTGGTTCCGCCGGACGGGACGCTTTCGATCTCCGAGCTTTCCGACGCGATTTCGAGCCAGGGCGTCAACACGCTGTGGCTGACATCCGGCCTGTTCCATGCCGTGGCCGACCTGCGGCCCTCGACGTTTGCGCGTGTCGACCAGGCCGTGGTCGGCGGCGACGTGGTGTCGCCGACGCATGTGGCGCAGGTGATGGCGGCCTGCCCGGGGCTGACGGTGATCAACGGCTACGGACCGACGGAAAGCAACGTCACCAACGCCCATGCCGTGACGGCGGCCGATCTCGACCGTGGGCTGCCGCTGCCGATCGGCAAGGCCATTCCCGGAACGCAGATCTACATCGTCGACGATGCGCTGCAGCCGGTGCCGACCGGGATGATCGGCGAATTGTGCATCGCCGGCCGCGGCCTGGCGCTCGGCTATTGGAACAGGCCGGAACTGACCGACCAGAAGTTCGTGGCCGCACCCTGGAATGACAAGCTCCGGCTCTACCGCTCCGGGGATCTCGCGATGGATCCGGGCGACGGCGTTCTGCGCTTCTTCGGGCGCGCCGATACCCAGGTCAAGGTGCGCGGGTTCCGCGTCGAGCTGACGGAAATCGAGGGCGCGCTCGAGAGCCATCCCGCGATCCGCCAGGCGGTCGTGGTGGCGAAGGTGCCGGAGGGACAGGCCGACAAGATCCTGGTGGCCTACTTCATCGCCGACGGAACGGCACCCACTTCCGATGCGCTTTCCGAGCACGTGGCGGGGATCCTTCCGGAATTCGCCCGTCCGGCCTTCTTCGTCGCGGTGGACGAGATTCCCCTCAACCAGAACGGCAAGGTCGACCGCGGCCGCCTGCCGGAGGTGCGGATCGAGGCGCTGGCGGATCCGGCGGCGGAAATGCCGCGCGGCGAGGCCGAGACGCGGGTGGCGGCGATCTGGTGCGAGGTGCTGGGCGTCGACCGGATCGGGGCCAATGCGAACTTCTTCGCGCTCGGCGGCCACTCGCTGCTGGCGGTCAGGCTGTTCGACCGCATCCGGCGCGAATTCGGCCACGACCTGCCGATCTCGACGCTGTTCGCCAACCAGACGGTGCGGGAGCTCGCGACACTTCTGGAGCGCGATGCCGCGTCGATGGAGGGGCCGGACGCGCCTTGGGACACGAGCACCGTCATCGATCCCGGCCCGGATGCCGGCGGCATGCCCTTCTTCGTCGTCGGCGGCGTCGGCGGCAACGTCAACAACCTCTTCGAGCTTGGCACCCTGCTCGGGCGCAAGCGCCCGGCGATCGGCTTCCAGACCCGCGGGGTCCAGGGGCACGCGCCGCATTCGAGCATCGAGGAGATGGCGGCGGAGAACATCCGCTACCTGCGCCGGCACCAGCCGGAAGGGCCTTATATCCTCGCCGGCTATTCCGGCGGCGCCTATACGGCGCTGGAGATGACGCGGCAACTGGAGGCCATGGGCGCCAGGGTGGAGCGGCTGTTCGTGCTCGATACCTATGCGCCTTCCTTCGCGAGGGACTTCCAGCCGCTCGTTCAGCTGACGCCGCGCCAGAGGCTGGAGAACGAGATCGCGCTCATGCGCGACGAGGGGATGCCCTATTTCTGGAGGCGGCTGTCGGTGAAGGTGCGCAAGTTCGTCCAGCGTGGCCCCGTGCTGGAGATGATCAGGCGGACGAACCTGCCGCTCTATCGCCAGCGCCAGGTCGAGCGGCTGTGGATGGCGGCGGCCCGGCAGTATGAGGGCGGCCCCATCGCCGCACCGGTCACCCTGTTCCGGACGCACCCGCTCCACCTTGTCCAGAAGCTGACGCTCGAGGCGGATCCGACGCTCGGCTGGAAGGCGTTCGTCGCGCCGGAGCGGCTGGAAACGCCCTGGGTCGCGGGCGACCACCTGACGATGCTGCGCACGGAGAACGCGCGCAGTCTCGCCGCCATGATCGAGGAGAGGCTGTCGTCGTAAGGCGGGGTGCCGGAGGCGCGGGCGACCGAAGGATGTCGCCCCGTCACTGGACGGCGAGGCGCAACTGTTCCTGGAGGAAGGTTTCGATCTCCGCAATCAGGCCGTATTCATGCAGATCGGCGTGGCCGCCGCCCGGCAGTTCGACATATTTCTTCGGTTCCGGCGCCTCCTGGAACAGGCGGCGTGCGCGTTCCACCGGCAGAGCCCGGTCGAGCCCGCCGTGAACCAGCAGCTTCGGCACCTTGATGTTGCGCAGGTGATCGACGATGTCGTAGCGCTCGGACCACATCAGCCGGCAAAGCGGGATGCCGAAGTAGCGGTCCTCGTAGAAGAGGCAGGTCCTGTAGGGGGCAGCCTCGAAGATCACGGCGCCGAAATCGCGCTCTTCCGCAAGCCGGCTGGCGACGCCTGCGCCCAGGCTGAAGCCGTAGAGCACCCGGCGATCGGGTTGCAGGGCCTGTCCGAGAAGTGTCTCCATCTGGTCGTAGAGCGCGCGCGCGTCCCGCGCGAAATTCGCGGCGGAAGGTTTGCCCGCGGTTCCGCCCGATCCGCGATATTCCATCATCACGATGCCGTAGCCTGCCTCGATCAGGCTGCGGAGCCGTCCCATCGAGCCGCCGATGCTCGACTGGTTGCCGTAGAAGCTGAGGATCACGGGCCGCCCGTCGGCCGGGGCGGCGATCCAGGCATGGATGCGGGCCCCATCCTCCGACGTGTATCCGACGACCTTCACCGTGGAGGGCAGGCCGAACTCGGCCGGGCTGTTGGGCTCGGGGTCGAAGCGATACATGCCGTAGTTCTGGAAGGCCCAGATGCCGCCGGCGACGGTGGCCGCGGCGACGGCGATCACGCCAAGGACAATCTGCACCACGCCCATGCCATCTCCCGCTGCCCGCTGCCGCCCGGATGCGACCACGACGAGAGCAAGCCGGCGCAGGTTGCCCGCGCCGCGAGCTGCCGCCACTCGCATGACGGGTAGCGTAGCGGCTGCCTCAATAGGCTGCAATCTGGCCAAAGGGGGGAGATCGGGACGCTGTCCGCGCATGGGCGACAGCATTTGCGATGCCTGTCGCCTACGCCTCCGCCATCGGCAGGCGTATCGAGACGCGTAGGCCCGGCCCGCCGTTTTCGAGCTGGATATCGCCGCCCACGGTCTGGATGATGCTTTCGGCTATGGCAAGGCCGAGCCCGGCACCGCCGCTGCTGGTGTCGAGCCGCTCGCCCCTTCGGAGCACGTGCGCCAGTTTCTCCTCCGGTATGCCGGGGCCGTCATCGCGGATTTCCAGCAGGATGGAACTGCCGTCGCTCGCAGCCGTTATCGAGACCTGCGAGCGCCCGTAGCGGACTGCGTTTTCCGTCAGGTTGCCGAGCAGTTCGGAGAGGTCGTCCGGGTCGATGCGGGCAAACAGGCCGTCGGGAATGTCGATGTTCCACTCGATGGACGCGGCGGCCGGTGTGCGGCAGACGACGGCCACGACGCTCGATACGACCCGCGCGACCTCCGAGCGGGCCGAATGCCCCTGGCCGGCGATGCGGGCGCGCGCCATCTCGTGATCCACCAGCCGGCGCATGACGGCGATCAGGGTCTCGATCTCGTCGGCCGCTTCGGCTTCGCCGCGCTGCCTGAGCCGCAGGACGTCACCGGAAAGCGCCTGGAGGGGGGTCTTGAACGCATGCGCCAGCTCGGAGGCGCGCTCGCGCGCCTTGCGCAACTGCTCCTCGCGCGAGGCCAGCAGCGCATCGACCTCCATCGTCAGCGGCTGGACCTCGTCGGGAAAGGCGACGCCCAGGCGCTGCGCGCCGCCGCTGCGGATCTTCGCGATCCGGGCGCGGAGATCGGCCAGGGGACGCAGGCCGATGACGATCTGGGCGAAGCTCGCGGCCATCAGCACGGCCGCCAGAAGGGCGAGGAAGGGCGCGAGATCGCGGCGGAAGGCCGCCGTCGCCCTGGAAATGTCCGAGCGGTCGATGCCGACCGCGGCCAGCACCGGCCGATCGCCGAGCTGATGCCGGGTGATGACTTCTCTCGCAAGCACCAGCAGGTCGGCGCCCGACGGTCCTTTCAGGGAAAATTCGCGGGGTGCCGAGGACGACAGTTGCGGGAGATCGAGCGCCTCGTCCCACAGCGAACGCGAGCGGCGTTCCAGGCCCTCACCCTCGATCTGCCAGTAGAGGCCGGAAAGCGGTGTCTGGAAGCGCGGGTCGACCGGGGGGCGGACGACGTCGATCTCTCCCGAACCGTTCCGGCCAAGGCCGGCGATCGTCTGGTCGAGATGCAGCCGCAGTTCCTCGACCACGCGGCGCTCGACATGCCGCTCGAACAGGAAGGACAGGCCGAAGAAGGCGACAATCAGCGCGACGCCGATCGAGGCTGCACCGGCCAAGGCGAGCCTGAGCCGCAGGGAGCGCCGCGAGATCACCCGTCCTCGCCCATGAGATAGCCAAAGCCGCGCCGCGTGGCGATCATGTCGCTGCCGAGCTTCTTGCGCAGGCGGGCGATCATCGCCTCCAG
This sequence comes from Rhizobium sp. TRM96647, assembly GCF_025780115.1. NCBI lineage: Bacteria > Pseudomonadati > Pseudomonadota > Alphaproteobacteria > Hyphomicrobiales > Rhizobiaceae > Rhizobium > Rhizobium sp. TRM96647. Next base: position 373,361 of record NZ_JAOXHF010000001.1, on the reverse strand, counting down.
CGCGTTCGCGTCCCGCGAATAGTCATCGCCATAGACGTGGTCCTGCAGTTCGGATGCGGGCACGACGCGGCCGCGGTGATGGGCGAGATAGCTGACCAGCCGGAATTCGAAGGGGGTGAGGCTGAGCGGCATGCCATCGACGGCGACACGCATGGTGCGGGTATCGACGACCAGGCGCCCGATCTCGATCGTGGCTGCGCCGTGGCCGACCGAGCGGCGGATCAGCGCGCGGACGCGAGCGAGCAGTTCCTCGAACTGGAAGGGCTTGGGCAGGTAGTCGTCGGCGCCGGCATCGATGCCCTCCACCCGCTCGGCCCAGCTTCCGCGCGCCGTCAGGACGAGAACCGGCATGTGCCGGCCGTTCATGCGCCACTGCTTGAGGATACTTATGCCGTCCATTCCCGGCAGTCCGAGATCGAGGACGATCAGGCCGTAGTCTTCGGTGTCGCCCTTGAACCAGGCCTCCTCGCCGTTTTGCACGAGATCGACGGCATAGCCCGCCGAGGCCAGCACCGTTCGGATGTCCTCGGCGATACGCTTGTCGTCTTCCGCAACGAGCAGCCTCACTCGTCCTCCTCGCGCTCCAGTATCTCGGCCGTCCTGGCGTCGACCTTGACCTCGACGACCCGGCCCGACGGATTGATGATCTCGAGTTCGTACACGTATCGCCCGTCGTCGTGCTCGAACTCGATCTCGATGATATCGCCGGCGACCTCCTTGCGCACCGCCTCGATGATCTTCTCCAGCGGCAGGGCCTGCCCGAGCCTCAGCGCCTCGCGGGCCTCGTAGTGCTCGCGGGCGTCGTTTGCGTCGTCATCGTCATCATCCTGCGCGGTTTCGCTCAATGCGACCACCGGATAGAGGACGAGACAGGCCGCCAGCACCCGAAGGCCGGCGCGTATGGTTCTTCGATTTGTGAACATGCTCTTGCATATCCGGGCGAAGCTGACAACTCACTGACAGCCGCTGTCAGGACGGCAAAAGGCGGTGTCGTCCACTGTCCGGCCATTCACCACGGTGCCGGCCGGTTTTCGGCGGTGCCTCCACCCGGAATGGAAAGGATGCTGGACATGGCCAGATTGAATGGGACGACGAAAGCCGATCTGCTGAAGGGGACGGGCAGGGACGACGACATTTCCGGACGCGACGGCAACGACAAGCTCTATGGCTATGCCGGCAATGACGATCTTGAAGGCGGCGCGGGCAACGACCGGCTCGACGGCGGCTCCGGGCATGACGAACTCGAGGGCGGCAGCGGCAACGACACGCTGATCGGCGGGGCCGGCAATGACGACCTCGAAGGCGGCGCCGGCAAGGACCTGTTCGTCTATCACTCCGGCCGCGACGAGATCGACGATTTCAGCGTCCGTGACGACAAGATCAGCCTGGCCAAGTCGCTGGGCATCGATTCCTTCGCCGAGCTGATGGGCAAGGCGCGCCAGGTCGATGACGGCGAGGACGTGCTGTTCAATTTCGGTGGCGGCAACACGCTGCGCCTTGAGGACGTGAAGCTTTCGAGCCTGAAGGCTTCGCATTTCGGCTTCGACGCGTCCTCGCCGGCCGATCCGGCGCCCTCCCAGGACGGCCGGCACAAGGGTACGAGCAAGGCCGACACGGTCGATGCCGGCGCCGGTAACGACGTGGTCTGGGGCTATGGCGGCAACGACACGCTGCGCGGCGGCTCCGGCCACGACGAGCTGGAAGGCGGCTCCGGCCGGGACAGGCTCTATGGCGGCACCGGCCATGACGAGCTGGAGGGCGGCAAGGGCAACGACCGGCTCTATGGCGAGGCCGGCAACGACGATCTCGAGGGCGGCTCCGGTAACGACTGGCTCGACGGCGGCAGCGGCCGCAACGAACTGCATGGCGGCAGCGGTGCCGATACCTTCGTCTTCACCCGCGGCTATACCGAGATCGAGGACTACCGTGCCGGCACCGACACGGTCCGGATCGGCAAGTCCCTCGGCGTCTCGGACTTCGACGAACTGGTGGCGCTGGCGCGTCCGGTGGACGGCGGCGACGACCTGCGCTTCGACTTCGACAACGCGCGGCTGACGCTGGAGGACACCACGCTCTCCGAGCTGCGCGAAGGCGACTTCCTCTTCGTCTGATCCCGCTTCCTGCCAATGGCCTCGCCCCGCGACAAGGGGCGGGGCCGCCGCGCGCCGGTATTCGCTACCATGGCACCGCCGGTTCGCGACATTGCCCGATCCTCTCGCGTGCGGAAGCGATCGGCAATTTTGCGCGACAATCGCCCGCCGATCGTGTAGGAACGGATGCACGATAGCACGGAGATGGCAGCGGTTGAACACGGTGACGGACCTCGACCTTCGCAACGAAACCGCCGGCATTCGCGGGCGGATCCTGGAGGTCCTGTCGCGGCTGCCGTGGGACGGACGCTCGTTCGAACACGGCGTGCCCGGCCTTTCCCTCTTCCGCGTCGTCGAGCCCGCCGGGCCCTTCTCCACCGTCTACGAGCCGTCCCTGTCGGTGATCGTCAAGGGAAGCAAGCGCGTGCATGTGGGCGGCGAGACGTTCGTCTACGACGAGCGGTGCTTCTTCCTGACGGCGATCGGCCTGCCGATGAAGGGGCAGATCTGCGAGGCGAGCGAAGGGGAGCCTTATGTCGCGGCGTCGCTGCGGCTCGACCTGGAGAAGCTGCGGCGCCTGATCGCCGACTTCGATCTCAACGGCGCGGAGACGAACGGCCGCGATCTCGACGTTGCGGTCGGGGTGGCGACGCCGGAGCTGTTCGATGCCTTCTACCGATTGATTTCTCTTGCGAATTCGCCGCAGGACATCCCGTTCATGGCTGGCCACGTCCATGGCGAGATCCTCTACCGGCTGCTGACGGGCGAGCAGGGGGCGCGGCTGAGGCGGATCGCGCTCAGCGGCACCAGCAGCAATCGCGTGGCAAAGGCGGTCGCCTGGCTGAAGGAGAACTATACGCGGCCGCTGCGGGTCGAGGAACTCGCCGAGGTCGCCAACATGGGCGTTTCCACCCTGCACCATCATTTTCGCGCCATGACGGCCATGAGCCCGCTGCAGTTCCAGAAGCAGCTCCGGCTCCATCACGCGCGCGATCTCATGCTTGCCGAGCCGTTGGATGCGGCCACCGTGGCGCTCAGGGTCGGCTACGAGAGCCCGACCCAGTTCAGCCGCGAATATCGCAGGATGTTCGGCCATCCGCCGGTCCGGGACATCAAGGTCATCCTCAATTCGGACGATTCCACGCGCCGGGGATCGGTGGGCTAGGACGCCTTCTCACCCTGCCGGGTCGCGGAAATGTTACCGGGCGATCGGCAGCGACTGGCCCTTCCGACAGGATCGGGCAATAATCCGGCAGGATCGTTTCTATCCCCTGCGGCCACCTTCTCCTATCGTGCACCCGCTCGCATGGCTCGCTGCCGTGGCGGCTCCCCCCGGCATTCACATGTCGTCCGCCCCAGCTTCATGCCTCAACGCAAGGAGACAATCATGGTGACTGTAACCATCAACGGCACCGAACACAGCGTGGACGCCGAGCCGGACATGCCCCTTCTCTGGGTCATCCGCGATCTCGTCGGTCTCACGGGGACGAAGTTCGGATGCGGCATGGCCCAGTGCGGCGCCTGCACGGTTCATGTCGACGGCGTCCCGGTCCGGTCCTGCCAGACCTTTGTCGGCGACATCGAGGGCGCGCAGGTGACGACGATCGAGGGCATCAACGGCAAGGTCGCCGAAACGGTGCAGGCGGTCTGGGCCGATCTCGACGTGCCGCAATGCGGATACTGTCAGTCCGGTCAGATCATGTCGGCAACCGACCTTCTGACCAACAACCCGAAGCCCACCGACGACGACATCGACGCCGCCATGTCCGGAAACCTCTGTCGGTGCGCCACCTATCACCGCATCCGGGCCGGTATCCACGAAGCAGCAAAACGTCTGGAGGCCTGAGCGATGTTGCCTAAAATGATGCAATTGATCCCCCTGCCGATGGCGCAGCCCCAGGCGTCCCGTCGCCAGTTCCTGCTGGGCGCGCTCGCCGTCGGCGGCGGCCTTGCGGTCGGCTTCAACGTCGTCACCGCGGCACCGGCGCTCGCAAGCGAGACGGCCGGTGACGGGCAGCACAGCTTCTCGCCCTATGTCGTCGTCGACGGCGAGGGCAAGGTGACGGTCCTGTCGTCGCAGTTCGAGATGGGGCAGGGCTCCTATAACGGCCTCGCGACGCTGGTGGCCGAGGAACTCGGCGCCGACTGGGCGACGATCGACGTGGTCGGCGCGGCCGGAAACGTCAAGGTCTACGGCAACCTCGCCTTCGGCGGGGCGATCCAGGGGACCGGCGGCTCCACCTCGATGGCGACCTCGTGGGAGCGTTACCGCAAGGCGGGTGCCGCCGCCCGCGCCATGCTGGTCGCGGCGGCTGCCGCCGAGTGGAGCGTGAATGCGGCGGAGATCACCGTCGAGAACGGCGTGCTGTCGCATCCGTCCGGAAAGAGCGGGCACTTCGGGATCTTCGCCGCCAAGGCCGCGGCCCTGCCGGCCCCGGCCGAGGTGACGCTGAAGCAGCCGGCCGAGTGGACGCTGATCGGCAACGAGAAGCTGAAGCGCTTCGACAGCGCCAGAAAGGCCAACGGAACGCAGCAGTACACCATCGACGTGAAGCTGCCGGGCCTGCTGACGGCGGTGATGATCCATCCGCCGCTCTTCGGCGCCACGGTGAAGTCGTTCGACTCCGCGGAGGCGAAGAAGGTCAAGGGCGTGGTCGACGTCGTCGAGACGCCCCGCGGCGTCGCCGTGGTCGGCGACACCATGTGGGCCGCGATCAAGGGCCGCGAAGCGGTGACCGTCGAATGGGATGACGCCGCTGCCGAAAAACGCAGCACGACCGACCTGATGGCGACCTATCGCGATCTCGCCGGCAAGCCGCCGGTCGCCACGGCCCGCAACGACGGCAACGTCGAGACGGGCTTTGCCTCGGCCGCCAAGGTCCTCGAGGCAAGCTTCGAGTTTCCCTATCTGGCGCATGCGCCGATGGAACCGCTCAACGCAGTGGCGCGGATGAACGAGGACGGCACGCTGGAGGTCTGGGGCGGACTGCAGTTCCCGGATGTCCAGCAGCAGATCGCCAGCCAGATCGCCGGCGTCGCCGTGGACAAGGTGCACCTCCACGTCATGAAGGCGGGCGGCAGCTTCGGCCGCCGGGCGACGTTCGACGGCGACATCGTGGCCGAGGCCGTGCATGTGGCCAAGGCGATCGGCTTCCGGGCGCCGGTGAAGGTGCAGTGGACCCGCGAGGACGACATGCGCGCCGGGCGCTACCGGCCGGCCTATGTCCACCGCGTCAAGGCCGGTCTCGATGCGGACGGCAAGCTCGTCGCCTGGGAGAACCATGTGGTCGGCCAGTCGATCATGTCGAAGACCGCCTTCGAGGGCTCGATCCAGAACGGCGTCGACCCGACCTCGGTGGAGGGGGCGAGCAACCTGCCCTATGCCATTCCCAACCAGAAGGTGGGCCTGACGACGACCGAGGTCGGCGTTCCGGTTCTGTGGTGGCGTTCGGTCGGCTCGACCCACACCGCATTCGCGGCCGAGGTGTTCCTCGACGAGGTGGCCGAGGCGGCGGGGCGCGATCCGGTCGAGTTCCGGCTGTCGATGCTGGAGCCGGATTCACGCCATGCGGTGGTGCTCAAGCTCGTGGCCGAGAAGGCCGGCTGGGACCAGCCGCTGCCGGAGGGCCGCTTCCGCGGGGTCTCCGTGGCCGAGAGCTTCGGCTCGGTGGTGGCGCAGGTGGCCGAGGTCACGGCGGACGGCAGCGGCGGGATCAAGGTCGAGCGCATCGTCGCCGCGGTGGACTGCGGCCTGGCGGTCAATCCCGACCAGGTCCGTTCCCAGGTCGAGGGCGGCATCGGCTTCGGCCTTGGCTCGATCCTCGGCGAGGAGATCACCCTGACCGGGGGCGAGGTCGACCAGGGCAACTTCGACACCTACACGCCGCTCAGGATCGATGCGATGCCGACGGTGGAGGTCCATATCCTGGCCTCCGCCAATCCCCCGTCCGGCATCGGCGAGCCCGGGGTTCCGCCGACCGGCCCGGCGGTGGCGAACGCCGCCTACCGCGCGCTCGGCAAAAGGATCCGCGTCATGCCCTTCGCCAAGGCGCTGAACGTCTGATCGACGAATGCCCGGCCGGCCGCCGCTGCCGGCCGGGCATTCATAATGTTTGACGGCCCCGCCCGACTCGCCGGGCAAGCCGGATCCGCTTCGCCCGCCTGTCCCGATGGACAGCCCAGCGCAAGCCTCGCTTCCTATCTCCCCTCGATACGGTCCTGCCGCGGTTGCGTCGTCGATGACGCTCCCGACGCAGGCCATGCATTGAAATGATCCGCGACCGTCCTAGGTGCCGCGGGAAGAGGGGAGAACGACATGACGTCGGACGACGGACACGGCAACGGAGACATCAGCGAGGAGACGATCGCGCGGTTTCTCGAAGGCGGCAACGGTGAAGTCCTGACCGACATGCTGGTCAGCGCGCTGCGCGAAGCCCATCGCTTCCTCGGCGAGCAGATGCCGGCCGAAACCCGGCACTGATCGGAGGGCGCGCGGCCCGTGCCCGATGGGGCTCGTCCCACCAGGCCGGATCCGTCATTTGCCCTCGAAATTCGGGCTCCGCTTCTCGACGAAGGCCGCCATGCCTTCCTTCTGGTCGGCGGTGGCGAACAGCGAGTGAAACAGCCGGCGCTCGAACAGGATGCCCTCCCGCAGGCCCAGCTCCAGCGCCCGGTCGACCGCTTCGCGGGCCGCCGTCGTCGCGGCCTTTCCATAGCCGGCTATGGTTTCGGCTGCCTGAAGCGCCTCCGCCATCAGCCGTTCGGCGGGAACGACGCGGGCGACCAGACCGCAGCGCTCGGCCTCGGTCGCATCCATCATCCGGCCGGTGAGGATCAGGTCCATCGCCTTCGCCTTGCCGACGAGCCTGGTCAGGCGCTGCGAGCCGCCCATGCCGGGGATAACGCCGAGCTTGATCTCGGGCTGGCCGAACATGGCCGTCTCGGCGGCGAAGATCATGTCGCACATCATCGCAAGCTCGCAGCCGCCGCCGAGCGCATAGCCGGAGACGGCGGCGATCTTCGGCGTGCGCAGCGCGGCAAAACGCTCCCAGCCGGCGAAGAAATCGTCGTTGTACATTTCCGAGAACGACTTCTCGGCCATCTCCTTGATATCGGCGCCGGCGGCGAACGCCTTGTCCGAGCCGGTAATGACGAAACAGCCGACGCCGGGATCGCGGTCGAGCGGCGCGAGCTCTCCACCGAGCGCCAGCATGATCTCCGAATTGAGCGCGTTGCGCGCGGCCGGCCGGTTCAGCGTGACGACGACGACGCGGCCCTGACGTTCGACGATGATCGGCTTTTCCAACGACGTTCTCCTGTTTTCCAGTCGCGCCAGTCAGGCGCCCGACGCGGACTTATCGCGCAACATGTTGATGATGCCAGAGAAATCCTTCTCCGCGAAACCCTCGTCGGCGAAGAGCTGGTAGAGGCGCGCGGCCTTGGCGCCGAGCGGGGTCATGGCGCCGGTGTCCTCGGCTGCCGCCTGCGACAGCTTCAGGTCCTTCAGCATCAGCGCCGCGGCGAAGCCGGGCTCGTAGTCGCGGTTTGCGGGCGATGCCGGAACCGGGCCGGGCACCGGGCAATAGGTCGTCAGCGACCAGCACTGCCCGGAGGAGACGGAGGCGACGTCGTAGAGCGCCTGATGGGTGAGGCCCAGCTTTTCGCCGAGTACGAATGCCTCGCCGACGGCGATCATGCTGATGCCGAGGATCATGTTGTTGCAGATCTTCGCCGCCTGGCCGGCCGTGGCGGCGCCGCAGTGGATGATCCTGCTGCCCATCGCCTTGAAGACGGGTTCCGCGTCGGCAAAGACTTCGGCGGCGCCGCCGACCATGAAGGTGAGCGTGCCCGCCGCAGCCCCGCCGGTGCCGCCCGAGACCGGGGCATCGAGCGCCGGGCAGCCTTTCGCGGCCGCAAGCGCATGGGCCTTTCCGGCGCTGTCGATGTCGATCGTCGAGCAGTCGATGAGGCGCGTGCCGGCCGGCACCGTTTCCACCAGTTCCTGCCAGACCGAGAGGACATGCTTGCCGGCCGGGAGCATGGTGATGACCGTGCCGGCCCCGGAGACCGTCTCGGCAAGGGAGGGGAAGGTGGCGATGCCGTTCTGCCGGGCGAGCTCCAGCGAAGGAGCCGAAAGGTCGAAGCCGCGGACGTCGTGGCCCGCCTTCGCCAGGTTCGCGGCCATGGGCCCGCCCATGTGGCCGAGGCCGATGAATGCGATGGAGGTCATGCGCGCTCTCCTTTCCCGGATGCTTCGGGAAACAGCGGGTCGACCGGGGGCTTGAAGAACGCGGCGACGTCCGTGGCGGTGACGTCGGCGAGCTGTGCCGGATGCCACTGCGGATTGCGATCCTTGTCGATCACGGCGGCGCGCACGCCCTCGTAGAAGTCATGGCTCTTGAGGACGGCGGCGGTGGCGGCGAACTCGTTTTCGAGGCAGGTCTCCAGCGACGGTGCCGCGCGACCGAGACGCAACAGCTGCAGCGTGACCTTCAGGCTCAGCGGCGACCTTGCCTGCAGGGCGGCGAGCGTCTCCGTGGCAAAAGGTGTCCCGTCTTGCTGCAACGCCCGGATGATGTCCTCCATCGTGTCGAAGGCGAAGAGCCGGTCGATGGCCGGTTTCTGTCGTGCGACGACGGCGTCCGGCGGAGGCACGGCGAGGGCGGCAATAGCCGCCGACGCGTTTGCCCGCGAGGCCCGCGCCGGAAGGCGCGCCAGCGCGTCCACCAGCGCCGGAAGCCCGGCGGCGGGAAGGCAATGGTCGGCAAGGCCGAAGGCGATCGCGTCGCCGGCCGAGAGCTGCGTCCCGGTCAGGGCCGCACAGGTGCCGAGTTCGCCTTTCTTCCGCGTCAGGAACCACGAGGCGCCGACGTCGGGAAAGAAGCCGATGCCGGTCTCGGGCATGGCGAGCCGGGTCCGCTCGGTGACGATGCGGTGGCTGCCGTGGACCGAGATGCCGGCGCCGCCGCCCATGACGATCCCGTCCATGAACGCCACATAGGGCTTGCGCAGACGCGCGAGCCGGGCGTTCATGCGGTATTCCTCGCGCCAGAAGGTCACTGGTGCTTCCGAGCCGGCCTTGCCGCCTTCGTAGATCATGCGGATGTCGCCGCCGGCGCAGAGCCCGCGCTCGCCCTCGCCGGTGACGAGCACGGCTGCGATCTGCGGGTCGTCCTCGAAGTCGTCCAGCGCGCGCTCGATGTCGCGCACCATCGCCAGCGTCAGGCTGTTCAGCGCCTTCGGCCTGTTGAGCCGGATTCGGCCGAGCGCGCCGGTTCGCTCGACCAGCGTCTGGATCTCCGCCGCCGCCGCGGCCGTGGTTGCGGGGTCAGATGTGGAGGGCATGGCCAAGCGCCTTCAATGCGGCTTCCTGCAAGCCTTCGCTGCGGGTCGGGTGGGCATGGATGGTCCCGGCGATATCCTCAAGCCGGGCGCCCATCTCGAGCGCCAGCGAAAACGCGCTGGAGAGCTCGGAGATGCCGGCGCCGACCGCCTGCAGGCCGAGCACCAGGTTGGTGTCGGCGCGGGCGACGACGCGCACGAAACCGTCCTCCGACTGGGTGGTCATGGCGCGGCCGTTGGCGCTGAAGGGGAACTGGCCGATGCGGACCTCGTAGCCCTGGGCGCGGGCCTCGTCCGGCGACAGGCCGGCCGTGACGATTTCCGGATCGGTGAAGCAGACGGCGGGGATCGAGCGCTTGTCCCACGAGCGCTTGCGGCCGGCGACGATCTCGGCGACCATCTCGCCCTGCGCCATCGCCCGGTGGGCGAGCATCGGTTCGCCGGTGACGTCGCCGATCGCATGGATGCCGCGCATGGAGGTGCGGCAGCGGTCGTCGACGTGGATGAAGCGTCCGGAGCGTTCAAGGTCGAGTTCCTCGAGCCCCCAGCCCTCGGTGCGCGGCTTGCGGCCGACGGTGACGAGGATCCGGTCGGCGGGCAGCGCCTGTTCCTTGCCGTCGGCGGTCTCGATCAGAAGGCCGTCGCCCTGGCCGGAGAGCCCTTTCGCTTTCGTGTCGGTCAGGACCTGCACGCCGAGCTCTGCAAGGCGCCTTGCCACCGGCTTGACCAGTTCGGCGTCGTATTGCGGCAGGATCTGCGGCGTCGCCTCGACCACGGTCACTTCGCTGCCCATCTTGGCGAAGGCGGTGCCGAGCTCGAGGCCGATATAGCCGCCGCCGACGACCACGAGCCGCTTCGGCACGGAGGTCAGCGACAGGGCTTCGGTGGACGAGATCACCGGCCCGCCGAAGGGCAGGAACGGCAGTTCGACCGGTTCGGAGCCGGTGGCGATCACGACGGTCTCGGCGCGGATGACCTGAGTGCCGGTTTCCGTCTCGACCTCGACCGTCTTGCCGTCGCGGAAGCGCGCGGGGCCGTGCACGATCTTGACCCTGGCCTTGCGCAGCAGCCCGAGCACGCCGGCATTGAGCCGGCCGACGATGCCGTCCTTCCAGCGCACTGTCTGCGCCAGGTCGAGCCTCGGCTGCTCGACGGAAATGCCGAGTGCGTCCGAGGCCGAGCTCATGTGGCGAACCCTGTCGAATTCCTCGGCGGCGTGGATCAGCGCCTTGGAGGGGATGCAGCCGATATTGAGGCAGGTGCCGCCGGCCTTGACGGCCTCGACGATGACGGTATCGACCCCGAGCTGGCCGGCGCGGATGGCGCAGATATAGCCGCCGGGACCGGCGCCGATGACAAGAAGCTTGCAGACGATCTCTTTCATTCGATCAGCTTTCGATGAAGATCAGGGCGGGGGTTTCGAGCAGCGTCTTGATCCGCTGGACGAAGATCGCCGCGTTCCATCCGTCGACGATCCGGTGGTCGAAGCTGGACGAGAGGTTCATGATCTTGCGCGGAACGAATTGCGTTCCGTCCCAGACGGGTCGGACGGCGATCTTGTTGACGCCGACGATCGCCACTTCCGGATGGTTGATGATCGGCGTGGTGACGATGCCGCCGAGCGCGCCGAGCGAGGTTATGGTGATGGTCGAGCCGGACAGTTCCTCACGCGCGGCCGTGCCGTTGCGGGCCGCCTCGGCGAGCCGCGTCAGCTCCGTGGCGCTGTCCCAGATCGAACGCGCCTCGGCATGGCGCACGACCGGGACGATGAGGCCTGCCGGCGTCTGGGTGGCGATGCCGATGTGGACGGCACCGTAGCGGGTGACGATGCCGGCGTCGTCGTCGAAGGTGGCGTTGACGTCCGGCTGCTCGGCGAGCGTCCGGACCATCGCCCGCATCAGGAAGGGCAGGATCGTCAGCTTGGGCTGGTCGGGCTTGCGGGCCTCGTTCATCGTCGCCCGCAGGTCTTCCAGGTCGGTGACGTCCACCTCCTCGACATAGGTGATGTGGGGGATGCGCGAGGCGGAGAGCCGCATCTTCTCGGCGATCCGGCGGCGCATGCCGGTGACCTTGATTTCCTCGGTCGCCGTCTTCCGGGCAAGGCCGGCCGGGGCTATGGCGGGCTGGGCGCCGCGGGCGAGGAACTGGTCGAGGTCGTCGTGGCCGATGCGGCCTGCGGGCCCGGTGCCCGTCACCTGGCGCAGGTCGATGCCGGCCTCCTGGGCGCGGAGCCGGACGGCGGGCGAGGCCAGCGGCCGTTCCGCGGGCTCGCGCGGGACGGGACGCTCGGTGGGCTTGCGCGCTTCCGGCGCCATGGTCTCCGTGGGGGCCGCACTGGCCGGTGTAACTGCTGCCGGCTGTGGCTTGATGGGCTCGCCGCTCGCCGGCTCCTTGGCCTCGGCCTTCGGGGCAGGTTCGGCCGCCGCCGGGATTTCCTCTGCCACCGGTTCGCCCTCGCCGGCGATCTCGATCCGCAGCAATGGCGCCTTGACGGCGACGGTGTCGCCGACTTCGGCGCCGAGCCAGAGCACGGTGCCTTCGACCGGCGAGGGGATCTCGACGGTGGCCTTGTCGGTCATGACGGCGGCGAGCACCATGTCCTCGCGCACCGGGTCGCCCGGCTTGACGTGCCATTCCACCAGCTCGGCCTCGGCGACGCCTTCGCCCACGTCCGGCATCTTGATGATGAATTCACCCATCCCTCAGCCCTCCATCACTTCTTTCAGCGCGCGACCGACGCGGGCGGGGCCGGGGAAATAGTCCCATTCCTGCGCATGCGGATAGGGCGTGTCCCAGCCGGTGACGCGCACGACGGGTGCCTCGAGATTGTAGAAGCAGTGCTCCTGGACCAGCGACACCACCTCGCCGCCGAAGCCGGAGGTCAGCGTCGCCTCGTGGACGACGACGCAGCGGCCGGTCTTCTTGACCGACTGGACGATCGTATCGAGGTCGAGCGGCAGGAGGCTGCGCAGGTCGATCACCTCGGCGTCGATCCCGGTCTCCTCGGCTGCGGCGAGCGCGACGTGGACCATGGTGCCGTAGGCGATCACGGTGACGGCCTCGCCCGGCCTGCGCACCTCGGCCTTGCCGATCGGAATGGTGTAATGGCCCTCGGGAACCTCGCCGAGGTCGTGCTTCGACCACGGGGTGACGGGCCTTTCGTGATGGCCGTCGAAGGGGCCGTTATAGAGCCGCTTCGGTTCCAGGAACATCACCGGGTCCGGATCCTCGATCGCGGCGATGAGCAGGCCCTTGGCGTCGTAGGGATTAGAGGGGACGATCACCTTCAGGCCGCAGACATGGGTGAACAGTGCCTCGGGGCTCTGGCTGTGCGTCTGGCCGCCGAAGATGCCGCCGCCGGTCGGCATGCGCACGACGATCGGGCAGGTGAAATCGCCGTTGGAGCGATAGCGGATGCGGGCCGCCTCCTGGGTGATCTGGTCGTAGGCCGGGTACATGTAGTCGGCGAACTGGATCTCGATGCAGGGCTTCAGGCCGTAAGCCGCCATGCCGATCGCCGTTCCGAGGATACCGGATTCATTGATCGGCGCATCGAAGCAGCGGGTCTTGCCGTATTTCGCCTGCAGGCCCTGGGTGCAGCGGAAGACGCCGCCGAAATAGCCGACGTCCTCGCCGAAGACGACGACGTTGTCGTCGCGCCCCATCGATACGTCCATCGCGCTGCGGACGGCCTCGATCATCGTCATTCTTGCCATGTCAGTACCCTGCCTTCTGCCGCTGGCGGCGGATATGGGCGGGCATTTCCGCATAGACGCCCTCGAAGATGTCGCGCACGGACGGCTTGCCGCCCGCATGCAGCGTGCCGTGGCTCTCGGCCTCCTTCTGCGCCTGGATCACCTCGTCGAGGATCTCGGCCTCGCTCTGGGCGTGGCGCTCCTCCGACCAGACGCCGCGGACGATCAGGTGCTTCTTCAGCCGCAGGACCGGGTCGCCCAGCGGCCAGGCTTCCGATTCGGTCTTGGGGCGGTAGGCGCTCGGATCGTCCGAGGTGGAATGCGCGCCGACGCGATAGGTGACGTATTCGATCAGCGTCGGGCCGAGGTTCTGCCGCGCGCGTTCGGCTGCCCATCTGGCCACCGCGTAGACGGCGAGGTAGTCGTTGCCGTCTACCCTCAAGGCGGGGATGCCGAAGCCGAGGCCGCGGGCGGCGAACGTGCCCGAGCCGCCGCGGGCGATGCCCTGGAAGGTGGAGATGGCCCACTGATTGTTGACGATGTTGAGGATGACAGGCGCCTTGTAGGTGGAGGCGAAGACCAGCGCCGAATGGAAATCGGATTCGGCGGTCGAGCCGTCGCCGATCCAGGCGGCTGCGATCTTCGTATCGTTCCTGATGGCCGACGCCATCGCCCATCCGACGGCCTGCACATATTGCGTGGCGAGGTTGCCGGAGATGGTGAAGAAGCCGTGCTCCTTGGAGGAATACATGATCGGCAGCTGCCGGCCGCGCAGCGGATCGGCCTCGTTCGAGTAGATCTGGTTCATCATCTCGACCATCGGATAGTCGTCGGCGATCAGGAGCCCCGCCTGCCGGTAGGTCGGAAAGTTCATGTCGCCCTTGGCGAGCGCCTTGCGGAAGGCGCAACTGACGGCCTCCTCGCCCAGATGCTGCATGTAGAACGAGGTCTTGCCCTGCCGCTGCGCCATCAGCATGCGGGCGTCGAAGGCGCGCAGCTTCATCATGTTGCGCAGGCCCGCCAGCAGGTCCTCGTCGGAGAGCAGCCCGGCCCAGGGCCCGACCGCCTCGCCGTCACGGTTCAGCACCCGGATGATGGAATAGGCGAGGTCGCGGATCTCTTCCGGCGCCACGTCGACGGGAGGCCGCGGCACGGAGCCCGCCTTCGCTATCTTGACGGTGGAAAAGTCCGGCTGGCCGCCTGGCCGGACGGCGGGTTCGGGCACATGCAGGCTCAGGGGATGGAGGTCAGTCATGCGTGCTCCCGTAGGTTGGCGAAAGCCCCCTCATCCGCCCTTCGGGCACCTTCTCCCCGCGGGGGAGAAGAGGGAGCGTGCGGCTGGCACTGCGTTTCCAAGCCACTGTCACAGAGCTTCGGCTCTTTGTCCGGATAGATCGAAAGGTGCCGAAAATGTCCTCTTCTCCCCATTGGGGAGAAGGTGCTCGAAGGGCGGATGAGGGGGGCGTCGAGGCGCTTCAACACAGTCAACAAGCGATGTTCCTCACAGGTTCCGGGCGATGACGATGCGCTGGACGTCGCTGGTTCCCTCGTAGATCTGGCAGATCCGGACGTCGCGGTAGATGCGTTCGACCGGATAGTCGGCCATGTAGCCGTAGCCGCCGTGGATCTGGATCGCGTCCGAGCAGACCTTCTCGGCCATTTCGGAGGCGAAGAGCTTTGCCATCGAGGCCTCGGTGAGGCAGGGTTGCCCCTCCTCCTTCAGTTGCGCCGCATGCAGGACCATCTGGCGGGCGACCTCGATCCGGGTCGCCATGTCGGCGAGGCGGAAGGCGACGGCCTGGTGCTCGACGATCGGCGTGCCGAAGGCCGTGCGCTCGCGGGCATAGTCGCGTGCCGCCTCGAAGGCCGAGCGCGCCATGCCGACGGCCTGCGCGGCAATGCCGATGCGCCCGCCCTCCAGGTTCGACAGTGCGATCCGGTATCCTTCGCCCTCGCCGCCGAGGCGCAGACCGGCGGGGATGCGCATCGCGTTGAAGGCGATCTGGCAGGTGTCGGAGGAATGAAGCCCGAGCTTCTGTTCCACCCGCACGACCTCGTAGCCGGGCGTGTCGGTGGGGACGATGAAGGCGGTGATGCCCTTCTTGCCGGCGTCTGGGTCGGTGACGGCGAAGACGATGACGACGTTGCCGTTCTTGCCCGAGGTGATGAACTGCTTGGCGCCGTCGATGACGTAGTGCTCGCCATCGCGGCGGGCGCGGGTCTTCAGGTTCGAGGCGTCGGAGCCGGCCTGCGGCTCGGTCAGCGCGAAGCCGCCGATCCATTCGCCGGATGCCAGCTTCGGCAGGAAGCGCTGCTTCTGCTCTTCCGTGCCGTATCTGAGGATCGGCACGCAGCCGACCGAACTGTGCACGCTCATGATGGTCGAGCAGGGTCCGTCGCCGGCGGCGATCTCCTCCAGCGCCACGGCATAGGCGACCGTTCCGGTCTCCGACCCGCCATAGGTCTCCGGCACCAGCATGCCGAGGAAGCCGAGTTCGCCCATCTCGCGCAGTTCCTCGCGGGGAAAGCGGCTCTCGGCATCGCGTTCGGCCGCCCCCGGCACGAGCCGCTCGCGGGCGAAGTCGCGCGCCATGTCGCGGATCTGGATCTGTTCTTCGTTCAGGATCATGCGCCGGTCTCCTCCCCGAAACCGTTGAAACCGGTCAGTGCATTTCGACCGCGAGCGCCGTTGCCTCGCCGCCGCCGATGCACAGCGTCGCCATGCCGCGCTTCATGCCGTAGCGCTCGAGTGCGGAGAGCAGGGTGACGATGACGCGGGCGCCGGATGCGCCGATCGGGTGGCCGAGCGCGCAGGCGCCGCCGTGGATGTTGACCTTGTCATGCGGCAGATCGAGGTCGCGCATCGCCGCCATGGCGACGACGGCGAAGGCCTCGTTGACCTCGAACAGGTCGACATCCTTCAGGTTCCAGCCGGTCCGCTCCGAAAGCTTGCGTAGCGCGCCGATCGGGGCCGTGGCGAAAAGGTTCGGCGCCTGCGAATGGGTGGCGTGGCCGATGATGGTCGCCAGCGGATCGATGCCTTCCCGCTCGGCCTGCGAGCGCCGCATCAGCACGAGCGCCGCAGCACCGTCCGAGATGGACGAGGAATTGGCGGCCGTCACCGTTCCGTTTTCGCGGAAGGCCGGCTTCAGCGTCGGGATCTTCTCCAGTCTCGCCTTGCCCGGCTGCTCGTCGCGGCCGACCACCTGCTCGCTCTTGCCGTCCCGCACTGTGACCGGCGCGATCTCGGCGTCGAAGGCGCCCTTTTCGATCGCAGCCTGCGCGCGGGTCAGCGAGGTGACGGCGTAGTCGTCCTGCGCGGGGCGGGTGAACTGGTAGGCCTCGGCGCAGTCTTCGGCAAACGTTCCCATCAGGCGGCCCCTGTCATAGGCGTCCTCCAGCCCGTCGAGGAACATATGGTCGACGACCCGGCCGTGCCCGAGACGGTAGCCGCTGCGGGCACGATCCAGCAGATAGGGCGCATTCGTCATGCTTTCCATGCCGCCGGCGACGGTGATTGCGGCGCTGCCCGCGGCGATCAGGTCATGGGCGAGCATCACCGCCTTCATGCCGGAGCCGCACATCTTGTTGACGGTCGTTGCACCCGTGCCGAAGGGCAGGCCGGCGCCAAGGGCTGCCTGGCGGGCGGGGGCCTGGCCCTGGCCGGCCGGCAGCACGCAGCCGAACAGCACCTCGTCGACCGTTTCGGGGTTCACGCCGCTGCGGTCGAGCGCTGCGCGGATCGCGGTTGCTCCGAGTTGCGGCGCCGTGGCGCCCTTCAGGTCGCCCTGAAAGCCGCCCATGGGGGTCCGCGCCATGCCGACGACGACAACCGGATCTTCCATCGTCATTTCATTTCCTCCCGGGCCTGGTTCGGTCGACATGGTTCAGCGCGGCGGCATGCGCAGCGCACCGTCGAGGCGGATGACCTCGCCGTTGAGCATCACATTCTCGCAGATGTGGCGAACGAGTGCGGCAAACTCCGGCGGCCGGCCGAGACGCGGGGGGAAGGGCACGCTCTTTCCCAGCGCATCCTGCACCTCCTTCGGCATCCCCGCCATCATCGGCGTCTCGAAGATGCCGGGTGCGATGGTGACGACGCGGATGCCATGGCGGGCGAGTTCGCGGGCGATCGGCAGGGTCATGGCCGCCACGCCGCCCTTGGATGCCGCATAGGCCGCCTGGCCGATCTGGCCGTCGAAGGCTGCGACGGAGGCCGTGCTGACGATGACGCCGCGCTCGCCGTCCTGGTCTGGCGCCTCGTTTGCGATCGCCGCGGCGGCGACCCGGATCATGTTGAAGGTGCCGATGAGGTTGATGGCGACGGTGCGGGCGAAGCTGTCCAGCCTATGTGGGCCGTCGCGGCCGATCACCTTCTCGCCCGGGGCGACGCCGGCGCAGTTGACCAGGCCGTGCAGGTGGCCGAAGCGGGCGATCGCCATGTCGACGGCCGCTTGCGCGTCCTGTTCCTGCGTCACGTCGGTGCGGAGAAAGGCTGCGGCATCGCCGAGCTCGGCCGCGGTCCGTGCGCCGGCCTCTGCGTTGACGTCGGCGATGACGACGTTGGCGCCCTCGCCGGCCAGCATGCCGGCGACCGCAGCGCCGAGGCCGGAGCCGCCGCCGGTGACGATGAATGACTTGCCGCCGATCAGCATGGCTTCGCTCCCACGAGGCCAACGAGATCCGCGAGGCGATCGCGATATGCCATGCAGTCCTCCCAGCGCTGCATTGCCGCCGGGCGCATGCCCGACGTTCTCCGGATTCTATTCCGGCGGAATATTGCAAGCGATGACCGAAGCATCTCGATTTTTCGGCCGATTTTACCATATGCTTGTGCTCATGACGATGACGGAAACCGGGCGGCGGATGATATCGCCCTCCTTCGTGGAGGAGGCGCTCGATTGCCTGCGCCGGGCCGGGCGTCCGGTGGAGCCGTTGCTGGCGGCGATCGGCCTGCCGGCCGTGATCGACGCGCCCGTTTCGGCCGAAAGCTACGGCGCGCTTTGGCTTGCGATCGCAGCCGAGGTGGACGACGAGTTCTTCGGCATGGGCGGGCGGGCGATGCGGCGCGGCAGCTTCACCCTGCTCTGCCATTGCGTGCTGCATGCCGGCACGCTGGAGCAGGCCCTGCGGCGGGCGCTGCGCTTCCTCGATGTGGTGCTGGAGGACCCGGCCGGGCGGCTGGACGTTGCCGACGGGCTGGCGCAGGTCACGCTTTCGGATCGCGACGGGCCGCGTTCGGCGTTCGCCTACCGGACCTACTGGATCCTGCTGCACGGGATCGCCTGCTGGCTGGTGGGGCGCCGCATTCCGATCCGCTCCGTCGATTTCCGCTGCCCCGAGCCACGGCAGGCGGCCGATTACAGACTGTTCTTCGGCGCACCGGTGCGCTTCTCCCAGCCTGCGAGTCGGCTTTCGTTCGACGCCAGCGTGCTGAAGCTGCCGGTCGCCCGCAGCGAGCAGGCGCTGAAGCAGTTCCTGCGCGGCGCGCCGGCCAACATCCTCGTTCGCTATCGCTACGACGCCGGGCTTGCCGCGGGCGTGCGCCGGCGCCTGCGGCAGGTGCCGCCGGTATCGTGGACGGGTTTCGACGCGCTTGCCGCGCAGATGCGCATCGCGCCCTCGACGTTGCGGCACAGGCTGCAGGCGGAGGGGCAGAGCTATGGCGGCATCAAGGACGAGATCCGCCGGGAGATGGCGATCGAGATGCTGCAGACGAGCGCGCTCGGGATCGGGGAGATCGCGGTGCAACTCGGCTTTTCCGAGCCCAGCGCCTTCCACCGCGCCTTCCGCAAGTGGACCTCGAAAAGCCCGGCCGCCTATCGCCGCGAAACGACACCCGGCCGCCCCTAGATCTCTTCAAGGTGACCGCCGGTTCAGGCGTCGAACGCGACGGTCGCCCTGCCAGCCGTGATATCGACCAGCATGCGGGCGATCGCGTCCGCCGACTTTTCCGGAAGCGCCACGGCGAGTTCCGCGCCGGTGTCGATGAACCTCTCATTGTCGATGCGCACGCCGGGTGCGGCGGCGAGGCGGGCCTTGACGAGCGCGAGATCGGAGAAGACGCAGGTGACGCGTGCCTCGACGCGGACGACGAGTTCGATCTTGTCCATGGTGCGCAGGCATGCTGCCGCGGTGCCGCCATAGGCGCGCACCAGGCCGCCGCTGCCGAGCAGGATGCCGCCGAACCAGCGCGTCACGACCACGGCGACGCCGTCGAGCGCCTGGCCGTCGATCGCCTGGAGGATTGGCTTGCCACCGGTGCCGGAGGGCTCGCCGTCGTCGCTGAAGCGATAGACGTGGCCGATGCGCCAGGCAAAGCAGTTGTGGTTCGCCGCGGGGTCGGAATGGGCTGCGACAAAGTCCCTTGCCGCCTGCTCGCCGGCAATCGGGCCGGCCACGGCGCGGAACCGGCTCTTCTTGATGTCCTGTTCAAAGGTGGCGGTGGCTTGCAGGGTGAACACGGGTCCTGACCGTTCTCGGGCGGAATGTTGCGTCCCCGGACGTGCGCGAGGCTGCGGCATGCGGACTTGTCGCAGAAGCTGGACGTTCTTGCCAGCCCTTGCCTCTTTCCTGCCACTGGATGTCGCGAACCGATGCGCCCGCATCGCCGGGCCGACTTAGCTTGCGCTCCCATACGGGCCTTGCCAAATCCGCCGGCGATTGAGATATCGTCAACCGCCGAACGGCGGAGGCCCGGCCGGAGCGAGCGTGTCGACAGCGAGAGTGGAACCGATGAAGAGCTATGTACTGACCGTATCTTGCGTCTCAACCCGCGGCATCGTGGCCGCCGTGACCGGCTACCTCGCCGACAAGGGTTGCAACATCGTCGATTCGTCGCAGTTCGACGACCTCGAGACCGACATGTTCTTCATGCGGCTGACCTTCATCAGCCAGGAAGGCGCCGCCGAGGCCGACATCAGGGAGGGCTTCGAGCCGGTTGCCAAGACATTCGGCATGACATGGCAGATGCACGACAGCGAAGCGCGGATGAAGGTGCTTTTGATGGTCTCGCGCTTCGGCCACTGCCTGAACGACCTGCTCTACCGCTGGAAGATCGGCGCGCTGCCGATCGACATCGTCGGCGTCGTCTCCAATCACTTCGACTACCAGAAGGTCATCGTCAACCACGACATCCCCTTCCACCACATCAAGGTGACGAAGGAGAACAAGCCGCAGGCCGAGGCGCGGCTGATGGAGATCGTCGAGCAGTCGGATGCCGACCTGATCGTGCTGGCCCGCTACATGCAGGTTCTCTCCGATGCGGTGTGCAAGAAGATGTCCGGCCGGATCATCAACATCCACCATTCGTTCCTGCCGTCGTTCAAGGGCGCCAACCCCTACAAGCAGGCGTTCGAGCGTGGCGTGAAGCTGATCGGCGCCACCGCGCATTACGTCACCGAGGATCTCGACGAGGGTCCGATCATCGAGCAGGACGTCGCGCGCATCACCCATGCGCAGTCGGCCGACGACTACGTCTCGATCGGCCGCGACGTGGAGAGCCAGGTTCTCGCCCGCGCCGTGCACGCCCATATCCATCACCGCGCGTTCATGAACGGCAACAAGACGATCGTCTTTCCGGCGAGCCCGGGCTCCTACAAGTCCGAGCGCATGGGCTGAGGACGGCAGGGGAAGGAACGCCGCGGCTGCGGCGCGACATTCCCTTTGCGCGCAAGGACTTGCGCGCGCTGGAGGCCGGCATGACGGAGAGGACGGATCCCTGACGATCAAGGAGGCGAGGGTGGCAATGCTGCCGCCCTCAGAGGCCGAAGGCATCCTTGAACTGGTACCACCAGGAGCCGATGGTCGAGTATTGGGCGCGGAAGGTGCGGCCGCCGGGGAAGGGAATCCAGGGCAGCCTCTCGAACTGGCTGTATCGGCTGACATCGCCGTGGATCGCCTCGCTCAGGATCTTGCCGAAGAGGTGCGATCCGGTGACGCCGTGGCCGCTGTAGCCGTGGGCGAAATAGGTATTTTTGCCGATCTTGCCCATCTGCGGCACGCGCGAGAAGGACAGCGCGAAGTTGCCGCTCCAGGCATAGTCGATCTTCACGCCCTTCAGCGACGGAAACACCTTTTCCAGATTGGGTTTCAGCTTGGCGCGGACGTCGGCCGGGTCGGTGCCGCCGTAGACGGTGCCGCCGCCGAAGATCATGCGCTTGTCCGCCGACAGGCGGAAATAGTCGAGGATGTAGCGCACGTCCTCGACGCACATGTCGCTCGGGATCAGCGCGTCGGCGCGTTCGGCCCCGAGGGGCTCGGTGGCGATCATCTGGGTGGAGACCGGCATGACGCGGGAGACGAGCTTCGGCACCACATTGCCGAGATAGGCGTTGCCGCAGAGGACGGCGACATTCGCCGTCACCCGGCCCCTGGCGGTGTGGATCACCGGCCGCTCGGCCTCGTGCTCGACCCTCGTCACCGGGGACTGCTCGTAGACAGTGCCGCCGAGCGTCTCCAGCGCGGCGGCCTCGCCGAGGACGAGGTTGAGCGGATGCATGTGGCCGCCGGTGCGGTCGAGCATGCCGCCGACATAGGCGTCGGTGTTCACGAGCTTGCGGATGGCCTGCCGGTCGAGAAGCTCGTGGTCGTCCATGCCGTAGCGCTGCCACAGCGCCTTCTTGTGCTCCAGTTCCTTCATATGGGCGCTGGTATAGGCCGCGTAGATATTGCCGTCCTTCAGGTCGCACTCGATACCGTACTGGCTGACGATGCGGCGGATGATGCGGCCTCCCTCCTGCACGAGCGAGCCGACGAAGGCGCCGGCCTCCTCGCCGTAGCGGCGCCGGATCGTGTCGAGGCTGGCGTTCAGGCCGTTGACGACCTGGCCGCCGTTGCGCCCGGAAGCCCCCCAGCCGACCCCGGCCCCCTCGACGACGACGACCTTGTAGCCCTTTTCGGCGAGGTGGATGGCCGTCGACAGGCCGGAATAGCCGGCGCCGAGCACGGCGACGTCCGCCTCCACATCGCCCTCGAGCACCTTCGGCGTGCGGATGATGTTGCGGGAGGCGGCATAGTAGCTGCCGGGATAGCTGCCGTCGCCGGCGTAGGATCGTGCGGACTTGGAGACAGTGTCGAGCATCAGACGATTTCCAGATAGGCGCTGAATTCGAAGTCGGTCACCTGTTCGGCGAAGCCGGCGATCTCCTGTCGCTTGCAGGCGATCAGCATGGAGCGGAAATCGGGATCGAAGATCTCCGAGACGATCGGGCCGTTCTCGAAGGCGGTCACCGCCGAGCCCCATTCGCTGGGGATGCGCGTGGCCTTGGCCTGATAGGCGCGGCCGGTGACGGGCGCCGGCGGATCCCACTTGTTGCGGATGCCGGTCAGCGCCGCGCCCAGGATGCCCGCCATGACGAGGTAGGGGTTGGCGTCGGCGCCGGCAACGCGATGCTCGATGCGGCGCGCGGCGGTGTTGCCGCCGGGAATGCGGATGGCCGCCGTGCGGTTCTCGTAGCCCCAGGTGATGGAGGTGGGGGCATGTGTGTCCGGCCGCAGGCGGCGGTAGGAATTGTAGTGGGGGGCGAAGAGCAGCGTCGTCTCGGCCATGCCGCGGGTGAGCCCGGCGACCGCATGGCGCATGACGTCGGAGCCGAGTTCGGTGCCGTCGTCGAAGACGTTGCGCCCGTCCTCGTCGACGAGGCTGAAATGGACGTGCATGCCGCTGCCGGAGCGCAGGCCGTAGGGCTTGGCCATGAAGGTGGCGGCAAAGCCGTGCTTGCGCGCCACGCCCTTGATGATGCGCTTGAAGAACAGCGCGTCGTCGGCCGCCTTGAGCGGATCGTCGGTGTGCATCAGGTTGATCTCGAACTGGCCGATGCCGTTTTCGGCGACGGCCGAATCCGCCGGCACGTTCTGGCGCTCGCACTCCGCATAGACGTCGGAGAAGAACTGGCCGAAGTCGTCGAGTTCGTCGATCGACAGGATCGCGTCGGAATCGAGCCGCTTGCCGGTATAGGGCGAGATCGGCGGCTCGGCGTGGTCCGGCTCGGAATCGATCAGGTAGAATTCCATCTCGGAGGCGACGACCGGCCTGAGCCCGAGTTCGTGATACTGGCGGACGATGTGGGCGAGCGCCTGGCGCGGATCGGCCAGGAAGGGCTCGCCCGTCTCCTTGAACAGCCACAGCGGCACGACTGCGCTGGGTTTGAGCGTCCAGTTGACCGGCAGGGCGCCGCGCCCGGTCGGGCTGCAGATGCCGTCCATGTCGCCACTGGCGAAGACCTGCGACGAGCCGACGATGTCCTCGCCCCAGACGTCGACGCCGACGATGGACAGCGGCATGCGGATGCCGCCCTCGAGCACCTTCTTGGCCTGCCCGATCGGCACGCGCTTGCCACGAAGGATGCCGTTCAGATCGCAGACGACGGCCTGGATGCTCTCGACGGAATCGGCGTTTGCAAGCCAGTCCTGCGATTCGAAATCAGACATGAACCCCTCGCATTCTTCTATCTTTTTACAATATCACATATTGATTTTTGTGATCACATTTTGAAAATATGCACACTTTCTTGTTTCCGGTCAAGCTGGTAAGAGCGGAACGGAGCGGGGACTCGAATCGGCACCGGGCGTGTCCTGGCCGGCCAGGAGGGGACTTTGGCAGTTTTGAAACTGGAGCCGCTCGACCGGCCCGAAGGCATGACGACCCATGAATACGCGCACCGCCGGCTGCGGCAGGCGATCATGGTGGGCTCCATTCGCCCTGGGGAGTCGCTGACCATCCGCGGCATCGCCGAGGCGATGGAGAGCAGCCCGACGCCGGTGCGCGAGGCGTTGCGCCGGCTCTCTTCCGAGGGCGCGCTGAAGGTGCTGGACAACCGGCGCATCATGGTGCCGAAGATGACCGCCGAGCGGTTCGGCGAACTGATCGCGCTCCGCGCCACGCTGGAGCAGCATGCCGCGCGCCGGGCCGTCGGGCACATCACCGAGAAGCAGATCGACCGGCTGGTGGCGATCGACAAGGCGCAGGACGAAGCGATCGCGCAGAACGACAACGCGACCGCGCTGCTTTTGAACCAGGAATTCCACCGCACGCTCTACACCGCCAATCCCGACCAGATCGTCATGCCGATGGTGGAAAGCGTGTGGCTGCAGCTCGGCCCCTTCCTCGGCATCGCCATGGCGCATGTGGCGCAGCTCTATTTCGTCGACCGGCACCAGGAGGCGATCGCAGCACTCCGCAAGCGCGACGAGGAGGCGGTGGCGTCGGCGATCAACGCCGACATTTGTGAAGGGATCGGCGGCTTCGAACGGGCGGCGATCGAAAACCTGCTCCGGCTGGCCGGACAGTAGGGCCGACGGGGTCGGCCGGAACGCATCGGGAGGACTGAACGGCATGGCATTTCCATTGTTTGATCTTTCGGGTCGGCGGGCGCTGGTGACGGGCTCGGGACAGGGCATCGGCTTTGCGATCGCCGAGGGCCTTGCGGCCCATGGCGCGAGCGTGCTCGTCAACGGCCGTTCGGCAGAGAAGCTCGCGGGTGCCGTGCGGGTGCTGCGGGACAAGGGCTACAGCGCGCAGGCCGCTCCCTTCGACGTCACCGACGGTGCCGCTGCCGCACAGATGGTCGCCGTCATCGAGGCGGAGACGGGGCCGATCGACATCCTGGTCAACAATGCCGGCATGCAGTTCCGCGCGCCGCTCGAGGACTTTCCGGCCGAGAAGTGGGACGAACTCCTGAGGACCAACGTTTCCAGCGTCTTCCATGTCTCCCGCGCCGTCGCCCGCCCGATGATCGCGCGCGGGCGCGGCAAGATCATCAACATCGGCTCGGTGCAGAGCGAGCTCGCCCGCACCGGGATCGCGCCCTACACGGCGACGAAGGGGGCGGTGCGCAACCTCACGCGCGGTATGAGCGCCGACTGGGCGAAATACGGGCTGCAGATCAACGCGATCGCGCCCGGCTATTTCAAGACGCCGCTGAACAAGGCGCTGGTGGAGGACCCGGACTTCACCGCCTGGCTGGAAAAGCGAACGCCGGCCGGCCGCTGGGGCGAGGTCGGCGAACTCGTCGGGGCCGCCGTCTTCCTCGCCAGCGATGCCTCCTCCTTCGTCAACGGTCACACGCTCTATGTCGACGGCGGCATGAGCACGTCCGTCTGACGATGCGAAGGCTGCGCCTTGCCTCGGGGCGCACGGCATGCATTGATCGCGGCAATGCAATCGTGAATTCGGGGCCTTTTCCATGAAAACGGATGTCATCGTTCTGGGCGCGGGCGTCGTCGGCATCTCGACGGCGATCCATCTGGCGCGGCGGGGGAAGTCGGTCGTTCTCGTCGATCGCCGCGGTCCGGCCGAGGAGACGTCCTACGGCAATGCCGGGCTGATCCAGCGCGAAGGCGTCTTTCCCTACGGCTTCCCGCACGATTTCGGGGCGCTGTTCCGCTATGCGCTGAACAATACGATCGATGCGCACTACCACCTGTCGGCGCTTCCGGGGCTGGTTCCGTTCCTTCTGCGCTACTGGTGGCATTCGGGGTTCACGCAGCACCAGCGGATCGCCCATCTCTATGCGCCCCTGATCGAGAACTCGGTCACCGAGCACGCCGACCTGATCAAGGCCTCGGGCGCGGAGGCGCTGATCCGCAAGGACGGCTGGATGAAGGTGTTCCGCACGGAGAAGGCCCGGGACGCGGCCTATGCCGAGGCCGAGCAGCTTTCGGCGAAGTTCGGCGTCAACCACCAGAAGTTCACCACCGAAGAGATGAAGCGGCTGGAGCCGCATATCCGCGCCGAGCTGACGGGCGGCCTGCGCTGGACAGATCCCTGGTCGATCCTCGATCCCGGCGGACTGCTGAAGGCCTATGTGCAGTATTTCCAGTCGCTGGGCGGGACGCTGATGGCCGGCGACGCGGCGACGATCGAGCACGTGCTGGAAGGCGAGGGCTGGCGGATCGCGACGCCCGAGGGGCCGCTGGCGGCGACCGACGTCGTCGTCGCGCTCGGGCCCTGGGCCGATACGGTGACGCGCAAGTTCGGCTATCACTTCCCGCTTGCGGTCAAGCGCGGCTACCACATGCACTATGGCGCGGCGGAGGGCGCGCGGCTCAACAACTGGGTGCTCGACGCCGAACGCGGCTACTTCCTGGCGCCGATGAACCGCGGTATCCGCCTGACGACGGGTGCGGAATTCGCCAAGCGCGACACGCGCAAGACGCCGGTGCAGCTTCGCCGGGCGGAGCGGGTGGCGCGCGAGTTCTTTCCGCTCGCCGAGCGGCGCGACGAAGAGCCGTGGATGGGGGCGCGACCCTGCACGCCGGACATGATGCCAGTCATCGGCAAGGCGCCGCGCCATGCCGGATTGTGGTTCGCCTTCGGCCATGCCCACCACGGCATGACGCTCGGACCGGTGACGGGGCGGGCCTTGGCGGAAAGCATGCTCGGCGAGAAGACGATCGTCGACCTCGCTCCTTACCGCGCGGACCGGTTCCTGGCGTAACGCCCGTTTCCTGCTCCGCTAGCGGCTGATGCGCGTGGACAGGATGATGGACGAGAGGGTGCGCTCGACGCCGTCGATTTCCCCGATCCGGTCGATCAGGTGGTCGAGCTCGGCGATCGAGGCTGCGGCAACGATCGCGATCAGGTCGAACGTTCCCGAGACCGAATGCAGGGCGCGCACCTCGGCGATCGCGTGAAGCTCGCCGGTGATGCGCGAGAGCGTCTTCGGCGCGATGGTGATGAGGACGTGCGCCTTCACCATGCCGCCCTCGTATTCGTCCGACACCCGCACGCCGTAGCCGGTGATCACGCCGTCGCGTTCCAGCCGCTCGATCCTGGCCTGCACCGTCGTGCGCGACAGGCCAAGGCGGCGGGCTATCGCCGAGGTCTGTTCCCGGGCGTTCTCGCTGAGGATGGCCAGCAGTTCGCGATCCTTGGAGCTGAGCGTCGTTGTGACCATCTTACTCATCATTCTGCCGATATCGATGATGCATTATGCGCTATCCGCAGCTGTGAATCGACAGGGAACGAGAGCAGAATCAAGGAGAAATTACAGCCTGCGGGGAAAACAAAATGAAAGAAATCGTCGTCATCGGCGCGGGAAAGATCGGCTCCACCATTGCGCGCCTGCTGGCACACAGCGGTGACTACCGGGTCACTGTGGCCGACCGTTCCGCCGAGCAGCTCCTGTCGATCGAAGAGCACAAGGCCGTCACCACCGCCGTGGTCGACATCGCCGATGCAAAGGCGCTGGTCGCATTGCTGGAAGGCCGCTTCGCGGTGCTCAGTGCTGCGCCCTACCACCTGACGGTCGCGATCGCCGAGGCTGCGGCTGCGGCCGGCGTCCACTATCTCGACCTGACCGAAGACGTCGAATCGACCCGGCAGGTCAAGCGCATCGCCGAGACGGCAAAGACCGCCTTCATCCCGCAATGCGGACTGGCGCCCGGCTTCATCTCGATCGTCGCCAACGATCTTGCCAGCCACTTCGACACGCTGGAGAGCGTGCGCATGCGCGTCGGCGCCTTGCCGCAATATCCCTCCAACGCGCTGAACTACAATCTCACCTGGAGCACGGACGGCGTCATCAACGAGTACATCGAGCCGTGCGAGGCGATCGTCGAGGGCGCGCTCGTCGAGGTGCCGGCGCTGGAGGAGCGCGAGGAATTCTCGCTCGACGGCGTCACCTACGAGGCTTTCAATACCTCGGGCGGCCTTGGGACGCTGTGCGAGACGCTGAAGGGCAAGGTGCGTACGCTCAACTACCGGACGATCCGCTATCCCGGGCATGCGGCGATCATGAAGGCGCTGCTCAACGACCTCGGCCTGCGCCACCGTCGCGAGGTGCTGAAGGACATCTTCGAAAACGCCCTGCCGGCGACGACCCAGGACGTCGTCATCGTCTTCGTCACCGTCTCCGGCCGCAAGGACGGGCGCCTGATCCAGGAAACCTACGCCAACAAGATCTACAGCGCCGTCATTGCCGGCCGCATGCATTCGGCGATCCAGATCACCACGGCCGGCTCGATCTGCGCCGTGCTCGACATGCTGGCCGACGGCTCGCTGCGGGCAAAGGGTTTCGTCAAGCAGGAGGAGATCTCGCTCGACACGTTCCTGGCCAACCGCTTCGGCCACTATTATGCGCAGGAACATCACGGTACGCGCGCGGCGGGATAACGTCGCCTCAATGTCTGGATGATGCACGGCGCCCCGGGGACACCCTGGGGCGCTTTTTCTTTGCGTGCCCACCGTCGTGACACGTGCCAACAAAGACTGCCCCTCACCCTGACCCTCTCCCCGCAGGCGGGGAGAGGGAATAGAGACGGCGCGGCGTTCGTCCTTCTCCCCGTTCACGGGGAGAAGGTGGCGGCAGCCGGATGAGGGGTGAAACACTGCGGCTGCAATGGGTGCAGCCGCGCAGGCTCGTCAGCCAAGCCTTGCGCAGGCTTCTGCGATCCGCCTCAGCGCTTCCTTCAGCTCAGTCTCCGACGTCGCGTAGGAAATGCGGAAGAACGGCGAGAGGCCGAAGGCGGAGCCGGGGACGACGGCGACGTGGGCGACGTCCAGAAGGTAGTCGGTAAAATCGGCGTCGGTCTCGATCGCCTTGCCCGCCGGCGTCTTCCGGCCGATCAGGCCGGCGCAGCCGGCGAAGGTGTAGAAGGCGCCTTCGGGCGTGCGGCAGTCGATGCCGGGGATGGCGTTGAGGGCTTTGACGACAAGGTCGCGACGCTGCCGGAAGCTCTCCTGCCGCTCCTTGAGAAAGCCCTGCGGCCCGTTCAGCGCCTCGACGGAGGCGGCCTGGCTGACGGAGGAGGGGCAGGAGGTCGCCTGGCTCTGGATCACCGCCATCGCCTTGATCAGCGCCCTGGGGCCGCCCGCATAGCCGATCCGCCAGCCGGTCATGGCATAGGCCTTCGACACGCCGTTGATCGTCAGCGTGCGATCCTTCAGCCGCGGCTCGATCGCGGCGGGGGTGACGAAGCGGAAGCCGTCATAGACGATGTGCTCGTACATGTCGTCGACCATCAGCCAGACATTCGGGTGGCGCAGCAGCACCTCCAGTAGCGGGCGGTAGTCGGCCTCGCCATAGGCTGCGCCGGACGGGTTGGAGGGCGAGTTCAACAGCACCCAGCGCGTCCGCGGCGTGATTGCGCCTTCCAGCTGCTCCGCCTTCAGCCGGAAGCCGGCGGACGCGTCGCAGGGGATCAGCACCGGCACGCCGCCGCAGATCTCGACGATGTCGGAATAGGAGGTCCAGTAGGGCGTCGGGATAATCACCTCGTCGCCCGGATCGATGCTCGCCATGAAGGCGTTGAACAGGATCTGCTTGGCGCCGGTGGCGACGGTGATCTCGTCCAGCGCATAGTCGACGCCGTTCTCGCGGCGGAATTTCTCCGCGATCGCCTTCTTCAGTTCCGGCGTGCCGTCAAGCGCGGTGTATTTCGTCTCGCCGCGGTCGATCGCGGCCTTGGCCGCTTGCTTGACGTTGTCCGGCGTGTCGAAATCCGGCTCGCCGGCGCCGAGGATGATGACCGGATGGCCGTCGCGCTTCATCGCAGCGGCGCGGGCGCCGATCTGCAGGATCTTCGAGACGCCGATCGCGGCGATCCGCGAGGCGGGCCTGAAGCCCGCCTCCTCCACCTTGGTTGCCATGCTCATGACGCTTTCCTTCGCTGCCTATTCGATGTCGAAGGAGACGCCCTGGGCCAGCGGCAGGGCCTTGGAGTAGTTCACCGTGTTGGTGGCGCGGCGCATGTAGGCCTTCCAGGCGTCCGAGCCGGATTCGCGGCCGCCGCCGGTCTCCTTCTCGCCGCCGAACGCGCCGCCGATCTCCGCACCCGAGGTGCCGATGTTGACATTGGCGAT
Organism: Rhizobium sp. TRM96647; assembly: GCF_025780115.1. Taxonomy (NCBI): domain Bacteria; kingdom Pseudomonadati; phylum Pseudomonadota; class Alphaproteobacteria; order Hyphomicrobiales; family Rhizobiaceae; genus Rhizobium; species Rhizobium sp. TRM96647. Next base: position 343,431 of record NZ_JAOXHF010000001.1, on the reverse strand, counting down.
GCCGCAATCGGAGCCGTCGGCGGACAGGAAGCGCTCGGATTCCTGCATGTCCAGCGTGAAGATCGACGAGGAGAGGCCGGCTGCGACGGCGTTGTGGTCGTCCAGCGCCTTGTCGAAGTCGGAGTACTTCATGACGTAGAGGATCGGCGCGAACGTCTCTTCGAGCACGGGGCCGGCCTGCTTCGGCATTTCGACGATCGCCGGCTTGACGTAGTAGGCGGTGTCCTTGCCGGCGTCGGTGACGCGATGGCCGCCGGTAACCTTGCCGCCTTCGGCTTTTGCGGCCTCCAGCGCCTTCTGCATGTTGTCGAAGGCCTGCCTGTCGACCAGCGGGCCGACGAGGGCGGAGGTTTCCAGCGGGTTGCCGACGGAGACGCTCTCATAGGCCTTCCTCAGGCGCGGGACGAGCTGGTCGTAGACGCTGTCGTGGACGAACAGGCGGCGGAGCGTGGTGCAGCGCTGGCCGGCGGTGCCCATGGCGCCGAAGGCGATCGCCCTGAGCGCCATGTCGAGGTCGGCGGTGGGGCAGACGATGCCGGCATTGTTGCCGCCGAGCTCGAGGATCGAGCGAGCGAAGCGCTTTGCAAGGCGCGGGCCGACTTCCTTGCCCATGCGGGTGGAACCGGTGGCCGAGACGAGCGCGACTTTCGGATTGTCGACGAGGGCCTCGCCGGTGGCGCGGTCGCCGATCAGGACCTGGGAGAGGTTCTTCGGCGCATCGCCGAAGCGGGCGATGGCGCGCTCGAGAATCGCCTGGCTGGCAAGGGCGGTGAGCGGGGTCTTCTCGGAGGGCTTCCAGACGACCGGGTTGCCGCAGACGAGCGCAAGTGCTGCGTTCCACGACCAGACGGCGACGGGGAAGTTGAAGGCCGAGATGATGCCGACGACGCCGAGCGGATGCCAGGTTTCCATCATGCGGTGGCCGGGGCGCTCGGTGGCGATCGTCAGGCCGTAGAGCTGGCGGGACAGGCCGACGGCGAAATCGCAGATGTCGATCATCTCCTGCACTTCGCCGAGGCCTTCGGAGGTGATTTTGCCGGCCTCGATGGAGACGAGGCGACCGAGGTCGGCCTTGGCGGCGCGCAGTTCCTCGCCGAGCAGGCGGACGAGTTCGCCGCGCTTGGGCGCCGGCACGAGGCGCCAGGCCTTGAAGGCTTCGTGAGCGGCGTCGATCGCCTTGGCGGCGTCGGCTGCGGAATGGGTCTTGAGCCTGGCGATCTCTTCGCCCGAAACCGGGCTGAAGGAGGCCATGTCGCCGTTCTGCCAGGCGGACGCCGGCACGCCGAGCTTGTCGAGAAGCTTCGCGGTTTCCTGTTTCACATCGACCTTGGTCATCGTCCTGTTCTCCGTTGTAACTGTGTCTTGCAGGCGGCGGGCCGCCGTTTCTCTCAGAAGGTGACGCTGCCGAGCGGGCCGGGCGAGGTGAGCGTCTTCAGCCCCGCAGCCAGCCGGCGGATCTCGCCCGGCGTATATCGGTCGTAGAAGACCTGGTTCTTGCGGCCGATCGCATGTTCGGCACTGTAGCTTCCGCCAAAATCCTCGACGGCGACCTTGAACACCCATTCGCGCAACGCCGCCTCGAAGCCGGGATCGGCAAGGCGCGGGTCGTCGGCGGGCACCACGAGGTTGAAGTGCACGCCGCCGTCGCCGATATGGCCGAAGTCGCAGATCGTGACGCCGCCGAACCGCGCCGGCATCTCCGCCTTCATATGGGCGAGGAAGCGCATGATATCACCCCGGCGGAAGGAAAGATCGAAGGCGATCAATCGCCCGCTATGCTTCACGCCTTCCGACAGCGCATGGCGCAGCGCCCACATTTCGTGCGGAGGGCCGACGAAGGCATCGGCGAGCGGCGCGTCCTCGCGCTCCCAGATGCCGGCCAGCACCTCCTCCAGCACGGCGTCGAGCGGCTGCTCGCCCTCGCGCGGCGGCGAGGTGCGGGAGATCTCCGCGAGGATGACGAAGTCCGGGACGAGGCCGCCCTGGAAGGGATTACGCAGCGCCGGCACATGGGCGAGTGCGGCCGAGACGGCGTTTTTCGACATGCCCTCGAAGGCGGAGAGGTAGCTGCCGAGCGCGTCTTCCATGGCCACCAGCAGATCCGGCACCCGATCCGGCGCGGATGGCACGAGGAAGGCGGTGGCGGTCTGGCGCGGCAGGGGCTCGAGGTTCAGCACGCATTCGGTGACGATGCCGAAAGCGCCGGAGGTGCCGATGAAGAGCTGCTTCCAGTCGATGCCGGTATTGTTCTTGCGCAGGCCGGAGCCGAGTTCGAGCACTGTGCCGGTCGCGTCGGCGAGGACCACGGTCAGCCCCAGCACGTTGCGGCGAACGTCGCCGTAGCGCAGGAAGCGCGAGCCGCCGGTATTGGTTGCGATCATGCCGCCGAGGCGGGGATCGGCGCCGAGGTCGATCGGGAAGAACAGGCCGGTCTCTTCCAGGCGCCGGTTGACCTCGGAAAGGTGAAGGCCTGCTCCGGCCGAAACCGTCCGGTTGACCCGGTCGAGATCGAAGGGAACGGTCAGGCGATCGAGGCTGAGGATGCCCTGGTTGCCGGTGGCGTCGGGGGTCGAGCCGGAGACGAGGCCGGTGTTGCCGGACTGCGGCACCAGCGCGATGCCGTTCTTCACGCAATAGGCAACGACGGGGGAGGTCTCCGCGGTCGAGGCGGGACGGGCGACGAAGGCGGCGCTGCCCTTGTCGTAGCGCGCGCCGGTCTCGTAACCGGCCATGTCGGCGGGCCCGGTGAGAAGGCCCTTCCCGCCGAGCATCCGCCCCAGCGCCTCGATGTGCTTGCTTTCGATCATCGGCCGACCGTCACTCCGCGGCGTCCGCCATGCTGGCCATGCCGAGGCACTCTTCCATAGAGGCCTTTTCGATGCCCGCATAGTGGGCGAATTCGTCGAGCACGGCCACACCGAGATCGCGCTCGAACATCACCTGGTTGGGGCTGGCGGCGAATTCCTGCGCGGCGTCGTCGCCGAGGTTGGACTGGAAGATGCCGGCGGCGGAGACGGGCAGGAAGTCCTCGTAGACGATCGGGTCGAACTGGACATGGCCGGAAGCGATCAGCGCCTCGATGTCCCCGCCGGGGTGCCGGCCGGAGGCCTTGGCGGTGCGCCCCTTCTCCGTCAGCGAATAGGCGAAGTAGCCGAGGCCGGCCTTGCGGATCTCGTTCCAGCCGTCGGGGAAGGCCGCGAAGGTTTCTGCGAGTGCAGCCTCGTATTCGGCGGCGTTGGAGCCGTCGGCGGCGGGGCGGGCGATGGCGCGGGTGTCGCCCAGGAGCCTGTCGTAGAGGGCGCGGCCCTTTGGCGTCAGCGCGATGCCGCGCTGCTCGATCTCGCCGAAGCGGGCGGTGTGCGATCCGGTCTTCCACGCGCCGTCCTCGCCGATGAAGGACACCGGTTCCTCCAGCGCCTTGAACGAGGTCTGGCGCAGGAGGATCGCGCACTTGCGGGTCGGCGGTCCCTCGACGACGGCCTTGGGCGCGATGCCTTCTTCCGGCATCAGCGCCTGCACCCGGTCGATGTCGAGCGTGCGCGGCGTCAGGTGGTTGATGTGCGGGCCCCTGAAAGAGACGACGTCGGCAATCAGGCGGTGGGCGTCGTGCAGGCGCTGGTACATGCCGGCGCTGACGATCGCCCGGTCGTGCCAGCGGAAGGTCTCCAGCACCTCGCCGACGAAGGCCTTCGCATCGGCGGCGTCGAGGCCGCCGTCGCGCTCCGCCTTGCCGACCAGTTCGATGGCGCGATCGGTGAAGATCTTCCGGGCAGCCAGCACCTTTGCGGCTTCGTTGCGCAACGCCGCGTCGGCGATCAGGTCGAGGCGGAGCAGCGAGGTGAAGACACGGAAGGGGTTGCGCTTCAGGGCCGCGTCGCCGACCGGCCGGAAGGCGGTGGAATGGACCGGCACGCCTGCGGTCGACAGATCGTAGTAGCCGACCGGATACATGCCCATGACCGAAAAGACGCGGCGCATCATCGAGAGCTCTTCCGCCGTGCCGAGGCGGATCGCGCCGTGGCGTTCCTGCGAGATGCGCTCCAGCGAATCGGTGGCTTCCAGACGGCCTCGAAGCTGCGGGTCGGCTGCGAGCGTCTCGCCGTTGACGCGGGCCACGAGCGCCATCAGCGTGCCGTAGGCCGGCACCTCGTCGCGATACATGGCCGACATGGCGGCGGAGAAGTCCGAGCGGATCGCGTCGGCGGATACGTGGGATCGATCTTTCATGTCGGCCTGTCCCGTCTCGATATCGCGCAATCCCCGGCGGAAAACCGCTTCACACTTTTCCCGGAATTGCTCTACAAGGGGCAAGGGCCCCGATCATTCTCAAAACGGATCATAACGGATCGGAATGCCGATTGATTGCGCGTGTTCTGAACAGGTTGATGCGAGAGCCGAATGAAGTTGAGCCGCAGGCTGATCCCCGACGTGACCACGCTGCAGGCGTTCGAATGCGCTGCGCGCCATGGCAGCTTCACCCAGGCCGCCAACGAGCTGAACCTCACCCAGAGCGCCGTCAGCCGCCAGATCAAGGATCTGGAGGAGCAACTCGGCGTGCTTCTGTTCGAGCGCGTGCGCCAGCGCGTCGTGCTTTCGGAGGACGGTCGCCGGTTCCTGCCGGAGGTGCGCAAGCTCCTGCACCAGACGGAAGAGACCATGCTGCGCGCCATGTCGGCGGCGCGCTCCGACCACAGCCTGACGATCGCCACGCTGCCGACCTTCGGCAGCCGCTGGCTGACGCCGCGCCTGCCGGCCTTCCTGGACCGATATCCGGGCACGGTCATCAACGTCGCCTCGCGCTCCGCACCCTTCGATTTCGACGAGGAGAGCTTCGATCTCGCCATCCACTACGGCCAGCCGGTGTGGGCGCGCGCCAGCTGCTCCTATCTCTGCAGCGAGGTGATCCTGCCGGCGGCGAGCCCCGAGCTTCTGCGGCAGTGGCAACTCGATGAGCCCAAGGACCTGGAGCGCGCGCCGCTGATGCACCTGGCGACCCGGCCGAAGCTCTGGGCGCAATGGTTCGAGATCAATGGCGGGGCAACCGAGACGGCCTATCGCGGCCACCGCTTCGACCAGTTCTCGATGGTGATCGAGGCGGCGGTCGCAGGTCTCGGCTTCGCGCTGCTGCCGCGCTACCTGATCGAGCAGGAACTGGCCAGCGGACGGCTTGCCGTCGTCTTCGACCGGCCGATGCAGACCGACAACAGCTATTATCTCGTCGTGCCGGAAGGGAAGCTGGAAAACTCGCTGAGCCAGGCCTTCCGGGCCTGGATCGGGACGCAGGTCAATTGAGGCGTCGGCCGTGGCCGGCTCATTCGCGTCGAGAATGACCCGGTGCCGAAACAGCACTTTCCTCCTTGCAGGCGATGGCGGAATGTGGCGCCATCCGGACATGGCTTTCACGCAGACTGAAGAAGAAACCCGATGCAGAACGATCCCCGCTCCCACGGCCTCTGGGAACTGACCGCCCCGCCCGCGCCCGAGACCCAAGCCCTTGCCGGCCCGGCCGAGGCTGACGTGGTGGTCGTCGGCGGCGGCTTCACCGGCTTTTCCGCAGCGCTGCATCTGGCCGAGCGCGGAAGCCGCGTGGTGCTGCTGGAAGGCAAGGAGATCGGCTTCGGCGGGTCGGGTCGCAATGTCGGCCTTGTCAATGCCGGCATGTGGACCATGCCGGACGAGTTGCCGGGCGTGCTGGGACAGCTCTATGGCGACCGCCTGCTCGACCTGCTCGGCAATGCGCCGAAGCTCGTCTTCGAGCTGGTCGAAAAGCATGCGATCGACTGCGAGATCAATCCGGCCGGCACGCTGCATTGCGCGGTCGGTCGGTCCGGGCTGGAGGAGCTCGAAACGCGTGCCGAGCAATGGGGGCGCCGTGGCGCGCCGGTGACGCTGCTCGATGCCGCCGAGACGGCGCGGCGGGTCGGCACCGACGCCTATGCCGGCGCCCTGCTCGACAGGCGCGCCGGCACGATCCAACCGCTCGCCTATGTGCGCGGGCTGGCGAAGGCGGCGATCGCGGCAGGCGTGCAGGTCCATACCGCAAGCCCCGTCGTCGGCGCCGAGCGGACGGGAAAGCGGTGGACGGTCAGGACCGAGCGGGGCTCGGTGTCGGCGGACTGGGTGGTCGTCGCCACCAATGCCTATACGGTTGCGCCCTGGGCAGAGGTCCGCGCCGAACTCGTCCACCTGCCCTATTTCAATTTCAGCACGAAGCCGCTGTCGCCGGACCTGCAGAAGAAGATCCTGCCCGGCCGGGAGGGGGCGTGGGACACGGCGGAGATCCTGTCCTCGTTCCGCTTCGACAAGCTCGGCCGCCTCGTCTTCGGCAGCGTCGGCGCGCTGCGCGGAACCGGGGCCGCGATCCACAAGGCCTGGGCCCGGCGATCGCTGAAGAAGCTGTTTCCCGAGATCGGCGGCGTCGAGTTCGAGGCCGAATGGTACGGGATGATCGGGATGACGGTCGACAACCTGCCGCGTTTCCACCGGCTGGCGGACAACGTCATCGGCTTTTCCGGCTATAACGGCCGCGGCATTGCGCCCGGAACGGTGTTCGGCAAGGTGCTGGCGCGCCATATCGCCGGCGAGATCGTCGAAGGCGACCTGCCGCTGCCCGTCACCGAACCGATGGCGCAGTCCTTCCGACCGATCCGCGAAGGCTATTACGAGGTCGGGGCGCAGCTCGCGCATCTGGTGCAGGCGCGCATCTGAGCGGGCGTTCCCGCTCCGGACGAAAAAGCCCGCGTGTCCTTCGACCGCGGGCCATTTCCGTTCAGGGTTTTCCTGTCCTCAACGTGTCGGGATGCGCGGCAGGAAGACGGTGAGGATGCCGAGCAGCGGCAGGTAGGAGCAGATCCGGTAGACGAATGCGATGCCGTGGCTGTCGGCGAAGACGCCGAGGGCTGCGGCCCCCAGGCCGCCGGCGCCGAAGGCGAAGCCGAAGAAGACCCCGGCGATCAGGCCGACGCGGCCGGGGACGAGTTCCTGCGCGAACACGACGATGGCGGAGAAGGCCGACGAGAAGATCAGGCCGATGACGACGGTCAGCACGCCGGTCCAGAACAGGTTCGCATAGGGCAGCAACATGGCGAACGGGATGACGCCGAGGATCGAGAACCAGATGACGAAGCGGGCGCCGAAGCGGTCGCCGATCGGCCCGCCGAGGAAGACGCCGGCGGCGGAGGCGCCGAGGAAGAGAAACAGCATCAGCTGCGCTTCCTGCACCGACAGGCCGAAGCGCTCGATGGTGTAGAAGGTGAAATAGCTGCTGATCGAGGACATGTAGACGTTCTTCGTCGTCGTCAGCAGCACCAGGATGAACAGGGCCCAGGCGACGCGGCCGCCCGGCAGGGGCAGGGCGCGGCTGGCCGGGCCGTGATGGGCCGTACGGATGCGCTCGCCGGCATACCAGCGGCCGACCCAGGTCAGGATCACCATGCCGAGCAGGGCGACCACCGAGAACCAGGCGATGCTCGACTGTCCGAAAGGCAGGACGATGAAGGCGGCGAGCAGCGGGCCGATGGCCGTTCCGGTATTGCCGCCGACCTGGAACAGCGACTGCGCCAGGCCATGGCGGCCGCCGGAAGCGGCGCGTGCGACGCGCGAGGATTCCGGATGGAACACCGCCGAGCCGAAGCCGATCAGGCAGGCGCCCAGCACCAGGACCGGGAAGGAATGGGCATAGGCGAGGAAGAACAGCCCGAAGAAGGTGCTGCCCATTCCGAGCGGCAGCGAGAACGGCATCGGCCAGCGGTCCGTCACCAGGCCCACGACCGGCTGCAGCAGCGAGGCGGTGACCTGGAACGCCATCGTCAGAAGGCCGATCTGGACGAAATCCAGGGCATAGTTGTCCTTCAGGAGCGGATAGAGCGACGTCAGCAGCGACTGCATGATGTCGTTCAGCATGTGGCAGACGCTGACTGCGACGATGATGGAAAAGCTGGTCTGTGCGGCGCGCGCCGGCGCGGTGGGAACTGCCGTCGACATACGACCTCGATCGATACTGGTGTTGAGTGGATTGTTGCGTGTTTGCTCAAGCGTCCCATAGCGCGGTTGCGATCTGCCTGCTTTTGTGCTGTGGTCCATTTCTTTCGCGAGTGGGCCAAAGATGCAGAAGCTTGATCCTGCGGTGCTGTCCGTCCTGGACGAGGCGCACATCCGCAATCTCCTGTCGATGGAACAGTCCAATGCGGACGTGCTGGTGCACAGCAGTGAGGTTCCAAGCGGTTATGTCGTGCCGCCCCACAGCCACAGGCGCACGCAGGTCCTGTGCGTCTTCGCCGGCGTCGTGGTGGTTTCGACCAAGCGGGGGCGCTGGATGATCCCGCCGGGCCATGCGCTCCTGATCCCGCGGGGGCTGGAGCATTCGGTGGAGATGTACAGCGACGTCAGCATGCGCTCGATCTACGTGCTTTCGCCCGTCGGCCGGGCCGCAGCCGCGGCACCGACGGTGCTGGAGGTCTCCGCGCTCGCCCATCATCTGCTGGCGGAGGCGATCCGGCTGAAGGGGCAGGAGGACGACGGCCGCCGGGAGGATCTGGTGATGGCGCTGCTGGTCGACGAGATCGGCCGGCTGCCGGAGCAGCCGCTGGGCCTGCCGTTCCCGGCCAGCGACCGGCTGGCCGCGCTCTGCCGCGAATTTCTCGACCGCCCGATTCCCGGCGCCAAGATCGACGACTGGGCGGGACGGCTGAACATGAGCCGGCGCTCGTTCACCCGCCTGTTTCGCGAGGAGACCGGGGTCAGCTTCGCCACCTGGCGGCAACAGGCCTGCATCTTCGCCTGCATGCCGCGGCTTGCGCGCGGCGAGCCGGTGACGACGGTGGCGCTCGATGCCGGCTATGAGAGCGTTGCGGCCTTCATCACCATGTTCAAGCGCATGCTCGGCGCCTCGCCCCGCACCTATTTCACCGCCCGCCAGGCGGCTGCCTGAGACGATGCGTCTCAAAAAGACCGGCCAACGCCGTCCCTAGGGCACTGTTCCTCGCGCCGCTTTGGGATTAGGAAGGATCTGCGGGACCCAAATCGGGACGCAACCGGGAGCGCTGGCCGCACGGGGAGTGGACGTGTCGAGGACAATTCTGATCATCGGGATAGGCGCTGGCAATCCCGAGCACATGACCGTTCAGGCGATCAACGCGCTGAACCGCGCGGACGTGCTTTTGATCCCGACCAAGGGGGAGGAGAAGGCCTTCCTCGCCGACATGCGCCGCGACATCTGCGAGCGCTATCTCACCAGTCCCGATACCCGCATCCATGAATACGCCGTGCCGAGGCGGCGCACGGACGGCCCCTACGGCGACGGCGTCGACGACTGGCACCATGCGATCGCGCGGATCTACGAGGACCTGATCCTCGAGCGATCCGGCCCGGAGGACACGATCGGCCTGCTCGTCTGGGGCGACCCGATGCTCTACGACAGCACGATTCGCATCGTCGAGCATGTGCGCGCCGGCGGCCGCGTGGCCTTCGACCTCGAGGTGATCCCCGGCATCACCAGCATCCAGGCGCTGTGCGCCAGCCGCAAGATCGCGCTGAACCGTATCGGCCTGCCGGTGGAGATCACCACCGGGCGCCGGCTCTCGCAGGGCTGGCCTGATGGTGCGGACGATGTCGTCGTCATGCTCGACGGCGTCGAGGCGTTCCGTTCGGTGGCCGACCCCGAGGCGGAGATCCACTGGGGCGCCTATCTCGGCACGCCGCTGGAGATCACCGTTTCCGGCCGGCTCGGCGACGTGGCCGAGACGATCTCCGACATGCGCGGCCGCGCGCGCGCCGAGCACGGCTGGATCATGGATACCTACCTGATCCGCCGGTCGCCGGGAGAGGCCGGGGAGGGCGAGCCATGACGACGCCGTCCCTTCCATCGGAAAATGGCCTGCCGTCTGCGGCACAGCCGGCTCCCTCCCTGCGCCGCGGTGCCTGCCCGTCGCTCGCGACCCCGATGCAGACGGGCGACGGGCTTTTGGTGCGGCTGCGCCCGGTGCGCCCGGGTCTCGCCCCTGCCGACTATATTGCGATTGCGCGCCTGGCCGCGGACCATGGCAACGGCCTGCTGGAGGTCACCGCCCGCGGCAACCTGCAGCTTCGTGGCCTGAAGGACGATACGGTCCAGCCGCTTGCGGCAGGGCTTGCCGATGCCGGCATCGATTTTCATCGCGGTGTCGCGGTCGAGACGCCGGCCCTGTCCGGGCTCGATCCGGACGAGGCTGCCGATGCGACACCGTTTGCGGCTGCGATCCGGCAGGCGATCGCCGGGCCGCTGTCGCGGCTGCGGCTGGCGCCGAAGCTCTCGATCGTCGTCGACGGCGGCGGGCGGTTGAGCCTTGCCGACATGGTGGGAGACATCCGCCTCGACGCCGTTCGTCGGGGCGGGGACCTGTTCTGGCGGCTTTCGGTCGGTGGCGACGTGCGCTCGGCGCGGCCGGTGGCCGCCGTGGCGGACAGGGATGCGCTTGCGGCACTTGCCATCGTGCTCCGGGCGCTGGATGGGACGGGGCCGGCAGCGCGCGGTCGCGACCTGGATGCCGGGGCCTTGCGGGATGCGTTTGGCGCCATGGCCGTCGATGCGGACTTTCCGGCCCTGCCGGCGTTTCCGCCGTCGCCGGTCGGTCGTCACGCGGTCGGGGCGCGATCGGTGCTGGGCATCGGTCTGCCCTATGGCGCGACGGATGCCGTCACGCTCGAAGGCCTGATGCGCGGACTTGCCGGTCTCGGCGCGACCGGGATCCGGCTGTCGCCGCACCGGGCGCTGCTGGTCCTCGGCCTGTCTGCCGCGAGGATGGATGCCGCGGCTGCGCTGGCCGGGGCGGCGGGCTTCTGGACGCGGGCGGATGCGCCCGGCAATGCGATCGCCGTCTGTGCCGGTGCCGCCGGCTGCGCCTCCGGGACGTTCGACACGAAGGCCGTTGCCGACCAACTTGTCTTGCGCGTGCCGGACCTCTTGGACGGGTCGATGACCGTCCACGTTTCCGGATGCGCGAAGGGCTGCGCGCATCCGTCGCCGGCCGTGCTCGCGCTGTGCGGGCGGGCGGACGGGATCGGGATGGTGTTCGACGGCCGGAGCGGGGACAGGGAACTGGCGACGCTTTCGGCTGAAGAGGCCGGCAGGACCATGGAAAGGCTCGCGGCGCTCGTCCGCGAGCGGAGATTGAAGGGAGAGACGGTGCGGCAGGCGATCGAACGGCTCGGAGCCGGGGCGATCGCCGACATCGTTCGGCAAGGCAGGCAATGACAGACTACGACTACATCAAGGACGGCAACGCCATCTACGAGAAATCCTTCGCGATCATCCGCGCCGAGGCCGACCTCGCCCGGTTTTCGGAGGACGAGACGGACGTGGCGGTGCGGATGATCCACGCCTGCGGGCTGGTCGAGGCCGCAGCGCATATCGAATTCTCGACCGGCTTCGTCGCGGCGGGCCGCAGGACGCTTGTTAACGGCGCGCCGATCTTCTGCGATGCGGAGATGGTTGCCCGCGGGGTGACGGCGGCACGGCTGCCGGCGGACAACGCGGTGATCTGCACGCTGCGCGACCCGCGTACGCCCGGGATCGCCGGCGAGATCGGCAATTCGCGCTCCGCCGCCGCCATCCGGCTGTGGCTGGATCGGCTGGCCGGCTCCGTGGTTGCCATCGGCAATGCGCCGACGGCGCTGTTCTACCTGCTCGAACTCTTGCGCGACGGCGCGCCGAAGCCGGCTGCGATCCTCGGCATGCCGGTCGGCTTCGTCGGCGCGGCGGAGTCGAAGGCGGCGCTGGCGGAGAACTCCTACGGGGTGCCCTACGCCATCGTCCGCGGCCGCATGGGCGGCAGCGCGATGACGGCGGCAGCGCTCAATTCGCTTGCGAGGGCAGGGCTGTGAGCCGGCTTGCGACAGGACGCCTCTATGGCGTGGGAACGGGGCCGGGTGATCCGGAGCTGCTGACGCTGAAGGCTGTGCGCGCGATCGGCGAGGCCGACGTGCTCGCCTTCTTCGCCAAGGCCGGCCGGTCCGGCAACGGCCGGGCGATCGTCGAGGGGTTCTTGAAGCCCGGCATGATCGAGCTACCGCTCTACTATCCGGTGACCGTCGAGATCGACAAGGAGCACGACGACTACAAGAGCCAGATCACCGCCTTCTACGACGCCTCCGCCGCAGCGGTCGCCGAGCATCTTTCGGCCGGCCGCACGGTCGCCATCCTCTCGGAGGGCGATCCGATGTTCTACGGCTCCTACATGCACCTGCATGTGCGTCTTTCGGATCGCTTTCCGACCGAGGTGATCCCCGGGATCACGGCGATGTCGGGCTGCTGGTCGCTCTCAGGCCTGCCGATCGTGCAGGGCGACGACGTGCTGTCGGTGCTGCCCGGAACCCTGGGCGAAGGCGAGATGTCGCGCCGGCTGGCGGACACGCAGGCGGCCGTCATCATGAAGGTCGGGCGCAACCTGCCGAAGATCCGCCGCGCGCTCACTGCCTCGGGACGGCTGGTCGAGGCGATCTATGTCGAGCGCGGCACCATGCCGGAAAGCCGGGCGGTGCGGCTGTCGGAGAAGCTGGACGACAGCGCGCCCTATTTCTCGCTGGTGCTCGTCCCCGGCTGGAGCGGCAGGTCATGAGCGGCACGCTCCACGTGATCGGCACCGGGCCCGGCAATCCGGACCAGATGACGCCAGAGGCGGCGCGGGCGGTTGCAGCCTCGAGCGAATTCTTCGGCTATTTCCCCTATATCGACCGGCTGTCGCTGCGGCCGGACCAGAAGAAGGTCGCCTCCGACAATCGCGAGGAACTGAACCGGGCGCAGGCTGCCCTGCAGCGGGCGGCGGCGGGCGTGAACGTCTGCGTCGTTTCCGGCGGCGATCCCGGTGTCTTCGCCATGGCGGCGGCGGTCTGCGAGGCGATCGATGCGGGACCCGCCGGATGGCGCGAGGTCGATCTCGTCGTCGTCCCCGGGGTGACCGCGATGCTGGCCGTCGCCGCCCGGATCGGCGCGCCGCTCGGCCATGATTTCTGCGCGATCTCGCTGTCGGACAACCTCAAGCCCTGGGCGGTGATCGAGACGCGGCTGCGCCTCGTGGCCGAGGCCGGGCTGGTGACGGCGCTCTACAACCCGATCAGCAAGGCCCGCCCCTGGCAGCTCGGCAAGGCGTTCGAGATCCTGCGTATGGTGCTGCCGGCGGAAACGCCGGTGGTGTTCGGCCGCGCCGCCGGCCGGCCGGACGAGGAGATGCTGGTGATGCCGCTCGGCGAGGCGGATGCCGGGAGGGCGGACATGGCCACCTGCGTCATCATCGGATCGGCGCAGACGCGGGTGATCGCCCGCGCGGGCCGGCCCGATCTCGTCTATACGCCGCGCTTCCTGCCGCCGGAGGCGACATGATCGATCAGCGGCAGGATCCCGTCTATCGTTTCCGCCGTGGCGACACCGCGGCTTGCGGTGCGCTCGACCATGACCACCGGCAGGCCCAGCGCACGAGCAGCGGCGATCTTCGCATAGGTCGCCGCGCCGCCACTGTTCTTGGAGACGAGCGCGTCGATGCGATGGTCGCGCAGCAGCGCGATCTCGTCGTCGATCGTGAAGGGGCCGCGGGCAAGCAGGTAGGTGGCATGCGGCACGGTCAGCGGCGGCTCGACGGGATCGACGCTGCGGACGAGATAGGCATGCTGCGGGGCGGCGTTGACGTGATGCGCCTCCTGTCGGCCGATCGCGAGGAAGACCCGCATCGGCACCTCGCCGAGTGCTGCGACCGCGTCCTGAAGCGTCGCCACGCCCGTCCAGCGGTCCCCCTCGACCTTTTGCCAGCCGGGGCGCTGCAGGCGCAGGATCGGCGTATCCGCCAGTTCGGCCGCGCGTTCCGCATTGGCCGAGATCTGCCGCGCGAACGGATGGGTGGCGTCCACCAGGAGATCGACGTGCTGCGCGGCCAGATAGCCGGCCAGTCCCTCTGCGCCGCCGAAGCCGCCGGTGCGGACGGGGACGGGCTGCGGCGCGGGATCGAGGGTGCGGCCGGCAAGCGACAGCGTCACCTCGAGATCGCCGCGCGCGGCCAGCCGGCCGGCAAGTTCGCGGGCTTCGGCGGTGCCGCCCAGAATGAGGATGCGTTTCTTGTCCACGGCTGATCCGTCCACATTGCCTGCCGCAGCCCCCTGGCTCACCATCGTCGGGATCGGCGAGGATGGTCTAGCCGGTCTTTCCGACGCGGCCAAGGCGGCAATCGCAAAGGCGGAGATCGTCTTCGGCGGTGCGCGGCACCTGGAGCTCGCATCGCCGGCGATCGCCGGGGTGCGCCGGGGATGGATGAGCCCGTTCGAACGCTCCGTCGAGGCGGTGCTGGCCGTGCGGAACCGGCCGGTCGTGGTGCTGGCTTCGGGCGACCCCTATTTCTTCGGTGTGGGCGTTACGCTGTCGCGCGCGATCCCGCGCGCGGAGATGACGGTACTGCCGGCGCCCTCCTCCTTCAGCCTCGCCGCCTCGCGCATGGGCTGGGCGCTGCAGGATACGGTCTGCGTGTCGCTGCACGGCCGGCCGGTCGACCTCATCCGGCCGCATCTGCATCCCGGTGCCTGCATCCTGGCGCTGACCTCCGACAGCGACGGGCCGAAGGCGCTTGCGAGGCTGGTATCCGAAGCCGGATTCGGCCGGTCGGCCTTGACGGTGCTCGAGGCGCTGGGCGGCCCGCGCGAACGGGTGCGTACGCATGGGGCGGACGGCGCGGCGCTCGACGGCATCGACATGCTGAACGTCTGCGCGGTGGAGGTGGTCGCCGATGCGGAAGCCCGTATCCTGCCTTTCACGGCGGGGCTCGACGACGGGCTGTTCGAGCACGACGGCCAGATCACCAAGCGCGAGGTGCGGGCGCTGACGCTTTCGGCGCTGGCGCCGCGGCACGGCGAGTTGTTGTGGGATATCGGCGCGGGCTCCGGCTCGATCGGCATCGAATGGATGCTGGCCGATTCGTCGTTGCGGGCGGTTGCGATCGAGGCTGCGCCCGAGCGGGCGGCGCGGATCGCCCGGAACGCGGGCCGGTTCGGCGTGCCGGGCCTGTCGGTGGTCGAAGGGGTCGCGCCCGCGGCGCTGGCCGGCCTGCCGGAGCCCGACGCGATCTTCATCGGCGGCGGCGGCAGCGAGGACGGGGTGTTCGAGGCCGCGGTTGCGGCATTGAAGCCGGGCGGCCGGCTGGTCGCCAATGCGGTGACGACGGAGATGGAGGCGGTGCTCCTGTCCGCTCATGCCCGGCTCGGCGGCTCGCTGACGAGGATCGACATCGCGCGCGCTGCCCCCGTCGGTCAGATGACCGGCTGGCGGCCGGCGATGCCGGTGACGCAATGGAGCTGGACGAAGCTGGCGAAGGACTAACCGACGGCGACCGGCCGTCTGAACAAGGCTGCGCGCGATCCGGCCGGATCGGCATGGCAGAGGGATCGAGGAAACAGAATGACCGTCCATTTCATCGGCGCCGGGCCGGGCGCCGCCGACCTGATCACCGTCCGCGGACGCGACCTGATCGGCCGCTGCCCGGTCTGCCTCTTTGCCGGCTCGATCGTGTCGCCGGAGCTTCTGCAATATTGCCCGCCGGGCGCGCGCATCGTCGATACCGCGCCGATGTCGCTCGACGAGATCGAGGCGGAATATGTGCGCGCGGCCGCGGCGGGCGAGGACGTGGCGCGGCTGCATTCGGGCGATCTTTCCGTCTGGAGCGCCGTCGCCGAACAGATCCGCCGGCTGGAGAAGCTCGGCATCGACTATACGCTGACGCCCGGCGTGCCGTCGTTTGCAGCGGCGGCGGCGGCGCTGAAGCGCGAACTGACGATCCCCGCGGTGGCGCAGAGCCTGGTGCTGACCCGCGTCTCCGGCCGCGCCTCGCCGATGCCGAACCGGGAGACGCTACAGGGCTTCGGGGCAACCGGGGCGACGCTCGCGATCCATCTGGCCATCCATGCGCTGGATGAGGTGGTTTCGGACCTGACGCCGCTCTATGGCGGTGATTGCCCCGTGGCGATCGTGGTCAAGGCGTCCTGGCCGGACGAGCGGATCGTGCGTGGCACGCTTGCGGACATCGCCGCCAGGGTCGCCGAGGAGCCGATCGAGCGCACGGCGCTGATCTTCGTCGGGCGGACGCTCGCGGCCGAGGACTTCCGCGAAAGCTCGCTCTACGATCCGGCCTACCAGCGGCGTTTTCGCGGGCGGGGCGATTGAGGCGCTGACGTAAGGCCGGTCAGCGTTCTGGCGCGGTCGCCATGTCCTCGAAGGCGAGAGAGGCCTTCGAACGGTGGCGCTCGCGATGGCGCAGCATCAGGAACTGGCGCTCCGGCAGGGTGAAGTCGAGCTTCACGAGCCGGCCCGCGTCGATGTCGGCCTGCACGATCAGTTCCGACAAGGCTCCAAGAAACGGGCCCGCCCGCACGGCGGCGCGGACTGCTTCATTCGAGGGAAGCGTCAGTTCCACCGCCAGTTGGCCCGGTTTGGCGTCCAGGGCGGAGGTCAGGACGGAGCGGGTGCCCGATCCCGCCTCGCGCAGCACCCAGCGGGCGGCCAGAAGGTCGTCGCGCTCGACACCGCGGCGTTGTGCCAGCGGATGCTCCGGCAGGGCTACGACGACAAGGCGATCGCGGGCGATGACCCGCTGCGCCAGGAGTGGGCTATCCACCGCACCTTCCACGAGACCGATTTCCGCCGCGCCGTCGATGACGGCCGCGGCGACAAGCTCGGTGTTCGCGGCACTGACGCGCAGGTCCACACCCGGATATCGTTGGTGCAACCGCATCACCACCGGCGGCAGCCAATAGCTGGCGATGGTCTGGCTGGCAGCCAGCGTCAGCGAACCCCGCCGCAGATCGCCGACCTCCGCGAGAAACAGTTCCGCTTCCCGTGCGCGTGCGACCGTCGCCTTCGCTTCGGCCAGGAAGGCACGCCCTGTTTCGGTCAGCTCGATCCGGCGCCCGGTCCGATGAAAGAGGGCAACCGAGTAGCGTTCCTCGAGCGTGCGGATGGCGGAACTGACGGCCGATGGGGTCAGGTGCAGCGACAGCGCCGCCTGGGTGAGATGCTCGCGTTCGGCGACGGCGATGAAGATGCGGAGCTGTTCCAGTGTCATGGCGATCATTCAATAAAATCGAACGAAACGTACCCTATTTACCGATGGATTGCACAATAAATTTCCATCATTTACTGTGTATGAGCAAAGTCATTCCATTTCGTGCCCATGCCCCCGGTGTCCTTCTCTCGCTGGCCATCGCCGGTCTCGCGCTTCTGGGTGATCTCGCCGAGAGGCAGCTTGCAGGTGAGGCCTGGCTCGAGGCGCTCGTGCTGGCGATCCTCCTCGGTGCGGTTGCCCGCCTCCTGCTCAGGCGTCCAGATCTTTTCGACCCCGGCATCGATTTCACCGCCAAGTACTTTCTGGAGATCGCCATCGTCCTGCTGGGCTCCGGGATCAGCGCGGCGGTGCTGGCCTCTATCGGGCCGGCAATGCTCGGCGGCATCGCATTCGTCGTGTTCTGCATGCTTGCGGTCAGCTATGGCATCGGCCGCTTTCTCGGCCTGCCGAAGCGGCTGGCCGTGCTCGTCGCTTGCGGCAATTCGATCTGCGGCAATTCGGCGATCGCCGCGACCGCGCCGGTCATCCGGGCGCGGCCCGACGATGTGACCTGCTCGATCGCCTTCACCGCTGTGCTCGGCGTGCTGACCGTGCTGCTATTGCCGTTGCTGGCGCCCGTCCTGCGGCTTTCGGGCGTGGATTACGGCATCCTTGCCGGCATGACCGTCTATGCCGTTCCGCAGGTCTTCGCGGCGACGGCCCCGGTCTCGGCCGTCAGCGTGCAGATGGGCATGCTGGTCAAGCTCGTGCGCGTGATGATGCTCGGGCCAGTCGTGCTGCTGCTGTCGCTGGTGTCGGCGAACCGGTCGGGCGGTGATCGCCGCCGACCGCCGCTGCACCGGCTCGTCCCGTGGTTCATCGTCGGGTTCCTGCTGATGCTGGCGGCCCGCTCCTTCGGCCTGATCGGTGAGACGGCGGCCACCACCATGAACACGGCATCCGGTGCCCTGACGGTGATCGCCATGGCCGCCCTCGGGCTTAGCGTGGACATCCGCAAGGTGATGCAGGCCGGGATGCGGGTGAGCGCCACCGTGCTCCTGTCGCTCCTGGCGCTGCTTGCGGCGAGCTACGCGATGATCCTGCTGCTACAGGTCAGCCCGGCCTGACGGGTCTACTCGGCGGCGGCTGCGAGCGGCGCCGGGACATAGTTCAACACCGGCCCCAGCCAGCGCTCGACCTCGGCAACAGGCATGCCCTTGCGCCTGGCATAGTCCTCGACCTGGTCGCGCTCGACCTTGGCGACGCCGAAATAGTAGCTCTCGGGGGAGGCGATGTAGAGGCCGGAGACGGAGGAGCCGGGCCACATGGCCATGCTCTCCGTCAGCTGGACGCCGATCTCCCTCTCCGCGTCGAGCAGGCGGAACAGCGTCGTCTTCTCGGTGTGGTCGGGCTGGGCCGGGTAGCCGGGGGCGGGCCGGATGCCGGCATAGGGTTCGGCGACGAGTTCCTGGGGCGAGAAGGCTTCCCCTGCGGCATAGCCCCAGAGCTCCTTGCGGACGACTTCGTGCATGCGCTCGGCGAAGGCCTCGGCGAAGCGGTCGGCCAGCGCCTTGACCAGGATCGAGGAATAGTCGTCGTTGGCGCGCTCGAAGCGCTCGGCGATCGCGATCTCGCCGATACCGGCGGTGACGACGAAGCCGCCGACATAGTCGGCAATGCCGCTCTCCGCCGGCGCGACGAAGTCCGAAAGCGCCAGGTTGGGACGGCCGTCGCGCTTGGAAAGCTGCTGGCGTAGGGTGAAGAACGTCGCGAGTTCCCGGCTGCGGCTGTCGTCCTGAAAGAGCCGGATATCGTCGCCGATGGCATTGGCCGGCCAGAAGCCGACCACGGCCTTCGGGGTGAACCATTTCTCGGCGATGACCTTCTCCAGCATGGCCTGCGCATCGGCAAAGAGCTGGCGGGCGGCCGCGCCCTGCTTCTCGTCGTCGAGGATCTTCGGATAGACGCCCTTCAGTTCCCAGGTCTGGAAGAACGGCGTCCAGTCGATGTAGCGGGCGAGCTCGGCCAGATCCCAGTCCTGCCACACGCGGGTGCCGAGGAAGGAAGGTGTCTTCGGGCGGTAGGCGGACCAGTCCGGCCTGAAGGCGTTGTCGCGGGCCCTGGCCAGCGGCAGTCGCTGCTTTTCCGCCTCGGCCCGTCTATGGGCGTCGGCCACCTTGCGATACTCCGCCTGCAACGTCTCGACATAGCCCTGCCGCGCGTCCGGTGACAGGAGGCTGGAGACGACGCCGACGGCGCGGCTGGCATCGGTGACATAGACCGCCTGGCCGCGGTCGTAGCGCGGGTGGATCTTCACCGCGGTGTGGACGCGGCTCGTCGTCGCGCCGCCGATCAGCAGCGGGATGTCGAAGCCCTCGCGCTCCATCTCGGCTGCCACATGCACCATCTCGTCGAGCGAGGGGGTGATGAGGCCGGAAAGCCCGATGATGTCGACGTTCTCGGCTTTCGCGGTCTCCAGGATCTTCGCTGCCGGCACCATCACGCCGAGGTCGACGATCTCGTAGTTGTTGCAGGCCAGAACGACGCCGACGATGTTCTTGCCGATGTCGTGCACGTCACCCTTGACCGTGGCCATCAGGATCTTGCCGGCGCTCTCGCGCACAGCACCGCCGTTCGCGCGCTTTTCCTCTTCCATGTAGGGCAGCAGCACGGCGACGGCCTGCTTCATCACGCGGGCCGACTTGACCACTTGCGGCAGGAACATCTTGCCGGCGCCGAACAGGTCGCCGACGACGTTCATGCCGGCCATCAGCGGCCCTTCGATCACATGCAGCGGACGGGCGGCGGCGCGGCGCGCCTCTTCGGTGTCGGCCTCGATGAATTCGGTGATGCCGTTGACGAGGGCGTGCTCCAGGCGCTTTTCGACCGGCCATTCGCGCCAGGCGAGATCCTTCTCCTTCGCTTCCTTGCCGCCTGCGCCCTTGAAGCGCTCGGCAATCTCGAGCAGCCGCTCGGTCGCGGTACCGCCACCCTTGGGGGCCCGGTTCAGCACCACGTCCTCGCAGGCCTCGCGCAGATCCGCATCGATCGTGTCGTAGACGGCGAGCTGGCCGGCATTGACGATGCCCATGTCCATGCCGGCCTGGATGGCGTGGTAGAGGAAGACGGCGTGCATCGCCTCGCGCACTGGCTCGTTGCCGCGGAAGGAGAAGGAGAGGTTGGAGACGCCGCCGGAGACATGCGCATGCGGCAACGTCCCGACGATCTGCCGCGTCGCCTCGATGAAATCGACGCCGTAGTTGTCATGCTCCTCGATGCCGGTGGCGACGGCGAAGATGTTGGGGTCGAAGACGATGTCTTCCGGAGCGAGGCCGGCGACCTCCGTGAGCAGCTTGTAGGCGCGGGTGCAGATCTCGACCTTGCGCTGCTGCGTGTCGGCCTGGCCGGTCTCGTCGAAGGCCATGACGACGACGGCGGCGCCATAGGCGCGCACGAGCCGCGCATGGTGCAGGAAGGCTTCCTCGCCTTCCTTCAGCGAGATCGAATTGACCAGCGGCTTGCCCTGGGTGCATTTCAGGCCCGCTTCGATGACCTCCCATTTCGAGCTGTCGATCATCACCGGCACGCGGGCGATGTCCGGCTCGGCGGCGACGAGGTTCAGGAACTCCGTCATCGCCTTTTCGGAATCGATCAGGCCCTCGTCCATGTTGATGTCGATCACCTGCGCGCCGTTCGCCACCTGGTCGCGGGCGACGTCGAGGGCGGCCGCATAGTCGCCGGCGGTGATGAGCTTGCGGAATTTTGCCGAACCGGTGACGTTGGTGCGCTCGCCGACATTGACGAAGGGGATGTCCTTGGTGAGCGTGAAGGGTTCCAGCCCGGACAGCCGCATGTGGCGGGGAATGTCCGGGATCGCACGCGGCGCGTGACGGGCCGCGGCCTTGGCGATCGCCTCGATATGGGCCGGCGTCGAACCGCAGCAGCCGCCGACGATGTTGACGAGGCCGTCGCGCATGAAGCCTTCGATCTGGGCGGCCATCTGCTCGGGCGTCTCGTCGTAGCGGCCGAAGGCGTTCGGCAGGCCGGCGTTCGGATAGGCGCAGACGAAGGTGTCGGCGACGGACGAGATCTCGTCCAGATGGGCGCGCATGGCGTTGGCGCCGAGGGCGCAGTTCAGCCCGATCGAGAAGGGGTCGGCGTGGCGGACCGAATTCCAGAAGGCTTCCGGGGTCTGGCCGGACAGCGTGCGGCCGGAAAGGTCGGTAATCGTTCCGGAGATCATCACCGGCAGCTCGATGCCCTTTTCGGCGAAGACCTCGCGGGTGGCGAAGATCGCCGCCTTGGCGTTCAGCGTGTCGAAGATCGTCTCGATCAGGATGATGTCGGCGCCGCCGTCGATGAGGCCGCGGAGCTGGTCGGCATAGGCGAGCTTGAGGTCGTCGAAGGTGACGGCGCGGTAGCCCGGGTTGTTGACGTCCGGCGAGATCGAGGCGGTGCGGTTGGTCGGGCCCAGCGCGCCGGCGACGAAGCGCCGCCGCCCGTCCTTCTCCTGCGCGCGCAGGCCGGCGCGGCGGGCGAGGCGGGCACCGTCGCGGTTGAGCTCGTAGACCATGTCCTCCATGCCGTAGTCGGCCTGGGCGATCGTGGTGGAGGAAAAGGTGTTGGTCTCGAGGATGTCTGCGCCGGCAAGTGCATAGCGATAGTGGATGTCCTCGATCGCGGCCGGCTGCGTCAGCGTCAGGAGGTCGTTGTTGCCCTGCTGATGGCAGGCGCACTCGCCGAAGCGGCTGCCGCGGAAATCGTCCTCGACGAGGCCGAGCGTCTGGATCTCGGTGCCCATGGCGCCGTCGAGGACGAGGATGCGCTCGCGCGCGGCGGCGCGCAGCGCATCGGCGATGTCCTTGCCATTGCGGGGTGGTAGTTCGGGACCAAAAAGGTCGTCGAGGTCGGCCGATGCCATGGCGAAGCCCTCCGATGCAGCATGTCTGCTCCGGAGATCACATAAAGATATGTTTATGTCAATATGTCTTTATGCGAAAATCAGTGCGGCCGGCCTGATCGTCCCGCGAGCCGCTCGAACAGCGAACGGAGCCGGACGATGTCCGGATCACGGTCCCTGTAGGGTGCGAGCTTGACGAGTTCCTTCAGGGCCTCTGCCGGAAGATCGGCGCCGCGCGGCTGCCAGAGGAGCCACGAGATGAAGACGGATTCCGGCTTTCCGGAGCCCGAGGCGTTCTGTTCGATGGTGACATGCATGACTTTCCCCAATCTGGAATTGGGGGATGACCGGACGCACGCAAGCTGAAGATCCGCCTTGACGCGGAGCAAGCGCACCCGTGGGACACCCCGCCCATGGACGTTACGAGTTCATCAGGGCAGGTCTCCTGGCTTGCGGGTCGTTGCCTCTGTCCGGCCTTCCCGGCACGAAACGTGCCAGTGGCATGGGGGACAGCAGCTCGCCGCCTACAGTTGCGGGGGCAGCGCCGGAATGGATGGCTTCCCATCGCACCGGCTTCCCTCTTCGCTTCCTCGTCGCGAACGATTCGGAAGAACCCTGATGGCCGCAAGGTGGCCCGAAGGCGACGGCGATGTCAACGCAGGCGGGCGGGTTATCGACGGAATTGGACACGGGCATGGAACCCTTGCCGGATGCGCCGCGTTCAGGTCCCGTTCACCGCTGGTCACGTAGGCCAAGGGTGGTATCTCATGGCCTTGATATTGTTGGAGTCGCCTTGCCCCTGCCTTCCAGTTCTGTTGCAACAGCCTGCCATTGCGGCTAAAGAAAGCCGTTTTCATGCGCCACGCAGAAGCGGGAGAAGACCCTGCCGCCCGTTACATGCCGCCCGTCGATCGAGGGCGCATTTTCGTGCGCATGGAATCCGCTGACGGGGTCGTACGGAGGAACGCATGACGCCGTCCTGTTGCACAAGTCCGCTCGGATGATCCCTGCCTGCCGAACGTAAGTCCGGCCGCGGCCGGATCCACCAACCCTGCTCGAAAAACAGAAAAAAGCTGATGTCCCTTCACAACCGACCACAGACCTCGTCGCGCGAGACGGAATCCAAGCAGATCGACTACAATGATTCGATCCGGGATACCTATTTCACCCTCGAGGAGCTGAGTGCCTGCGGTGAGGATCTGGCGCGGAACGGCGCGAATTCGCTGCCGGGCTTCACGCCGTTCGACTTCCGCGCCCGCCACCGGGAAAACGAGAAGGAAATCCTCCGGGTCTACCAGACGACGGCCCGCGACGTCGAAGCCGGCGCGACGATAACGCCGGCGGCGGAATGGCTGCTCGACAACTACTACGTCGTCGAGGAGGCGATCCAGGAAGTGCGCCGCGACTTCCCGCGCCGTTTCTACCGTCAGCTGCCGACGATGAAGGTCGGCGAGGTCGAGGTCCCGCGGACGCTCGCGCTCGGCTGGCTCTACGTCGCCCATACCCAGAGCAGCGTCTCGCGCGAGAGCCTGACGGCGATCGTGGAAGGGTTCCAGAAGGCCGAGGCCTTCAAGATCGGCGAACTCTGGGCGCTGCCGTCGATCGTCCGCTTCATCCTGATCGAGAACCTGCGGCGCATTTCCAGCCGTGTCGAGCGTTCGCGCGGGATGCGCCGCAAGGCGAACGAGGTGGCCGACGAGCTGATCCGCCAGAACGACCCGGAAAAGAGCGTCGTGATCCTGCGCGAGATCGAGCATCTCGTCGCCGACAACACCTTCGTCGCCCAACTGCTCTATCGTCTGCGCGACGGGCTGCAGGCATCGGGCGCGGCGATCCAGTGGCTGGAAAAGCAGATCGAGGCGCGCGGGACCGACCTGGAAGAGGTCCTCGTCGCCGAGCAGAACCGGCTTTCCTCCGGTAACGTCACGATGAGCAACCTGATCAAGGGGCTGCGCACGATCGACGATACGGAATGGCCGGTCTGGGTCGAAAGCGTCAGCCGCCTCGATGCGGCGCTGCGCGAGGGTTCGGACTATACCGAGCTCGATTTCGGCTCGCGCAACGCTTACCGTGATACGATCGAGAAGATGGCCCGCCGCTCCGGCAAGACGGAGCTGGAGGTGACGCAGCTGGCGCTGGCCATGACCGCCGAGGACATGGCGGCGGGCAACGTCGCCGGTGCGCACGAGGCCAATGTCGGCAGCTACCTGGTCGGCAAGAAGCGCGACATCCTGGAAAAGCGGATCGGCTACCGCCCGTCCATCCTGCAGCGCATCGTGCGCTTCAGCCGCTCGCTCGACTGGTTCGCCATCGCCGGGCCGGTGATCCTGCTGACGCTTCTGGCCATGGTCGGGGTCTACTATTTCCTCGACCAGATGGACATTCCGAACGGCGCCTGGCTGATCATGCTGATCCTGTTCGCCGTGCCCGCCTCGGAGGGCGCCGTCGGGCTCTACAACACGCTCGTTACCCTCTGCGTGAAGCCGACGCGGCTGGTGGGCTACGAGCTGCGCGAGGGGATTCCGGAGGAGGCACGCACGCTCGTCGCGGTCCCCTGCCTGATCTCCAAGCGCGACCATGTCGACGAACTGGTGCGCAACCTCGAGGTCCACTACCTCGCCAATCCGCGCGGCGAGATCTATTTCTCGCTCGTCAGCGACTGGGTCGACAGCAAGGCCGAGGAGACGCCGGAGGATCTCGAGGTCCTCGAATACGCCAAGCGCGAGATCGCACTGCTTTCGGCACGCTATGCCTATGACGGCCGCACACGCTTCTACCTGCTGCACCGCCGGCGCCAGTTCAATCCGCAGGAAGGCGTGTGGATGGGCTGGGAGCGCAAGCGCGGCAAGCTGCACGAGCTGAACCTGCTCCTGCGTGGCGACGGCGACACCAGTTTCCTGCCCGGCGCCAATGTCGTGCCGGAAAACGTCCAGTACGTCCTGACGCTTGATTCCGACACGCGCCTGATGCGCGACGCGGCCACCAATCTCGTCGGCAAGCTCCACCACCCGATCAACCGCCCGCTGATCGATCCGCAGACCCAGCGGGTCGTCGCCGGCTACAGCATCCTGCAGCCGCGCGTCACCCCGTCGCTGACGACGGGCGACGAGGCCTCGACGTTCCAGCGCATCTTTTCGGCGAACCGAGGCGTGGACCCCTATGTCTTCACCGTCTCCGATGTCTACCAGGACCTCACCGACGAGGGCACGTTTACCGGCAAGGGCCTCTATCACGTCGATGCCTTCGAGGCGGCGCTGAAGGGCCGAATCGAGGAAAACTCCATCCTCTCGCACGACCTTCTGGAAGGCTCCTATGCGCGCTGCGCGCTCGTCACCGACGTGGAGTTCGTCGAGGACTTCCCGATCCGCTACGAGGTCGAGAACTCGCGCCAGCATCGCTGGGCGCGTGGCGACTGGCAGTTGCTGCCCTATATCTTCAAGCCGTCCAGCGGGGTTTCCATGCTCGGCCGGTGGAAGATGTACGACAATCTCCGTCGCTGCTTGATCCCGATCTGCTGGCTCGTGGCCTCCGTCATGGGCTGGTACTACATGGAGCCGCGCCAGGCGCTGATCTGGCAGCTCGTGCTGATCTTCCTGCTGTTCGTAGCGCCCACGCTGTCGCTGTTCACCGGCGCCGTGCCGCGCCGCAGCGACATCGTCGCCCGCGCCCACCTGCAGACGATCCTCTCCGACATCCGCGCGGCCAATGCGCAGGTGGCGCTGCGCATCGTCTTCATCGCCCACCAGGCGGCGATGATGGCGGACGCCACGATCCGCTCGCTCTACCGCATGTTCTTCAGCCGCAAGCACATGCTCGAATGGCGGACGGCCGCCCAGGTGCACAGCTCGTCCGGCGGCGGCATCTGGTCATACTACCGCGACATGTGGCAGGCGCCGGCACTGGCCCTGGTCGCTGTCGGCCTGGCGCTGTTCTCCAAGACCGGCCTGCCCTTCATCGCCGTCCCCTTTGCGGCGATCTGGATTCTTTCGCCCGCGATCGCCTGGTACGTCAGCCAGTCGGCGGAGACCGAGGACCAGCTGGTCGTGCCCGAGGGCGTCGTGACCGAGCTTCGCAAGATCGCAAGGCGCACCTGGCGCTACTTCGAGGAATTCGTCACCGCCGAGCAGCACTTCCTGCCGCCCGACAATTTCCAGGAAACGCCGCAGCCGATGCTCGCCGAGCGTACCTCGCCGACGAACATCGGCGTCTACCTGCTGTCGGTGGTTTCTGCGCGCGACTTCGGCTGGATCGGCTTCGAGGAGACGGTGCGCCGTCTCGAGGAGACGGTCTCGACGATCGACAGCATGCCGAAGTTCCGCGGCCACCTCTACAACTGGTACCGCACCAACACGCTGGAGACGCTCGGGCCGCGCTATGTCTCGGCGGTGGACAGCGGCAATCTCGCGGGTCACCTGATCGCCGTCTCGTCGGTCTGCCGGGAATGGGCAGAGGCGCCGTCGGCGCATCTGCGCGGCAGCCTCGACGGTATCGGCGACGCAGCCTCGATCCTGTCGGAAGTGCTGGCCGAACTGCCCGACGACCGCAAGACCGTGCGCCCGCTGCGCCGGCTTCTCGAGGAGCAGATCGCCGGTTTCCATAATGCGCTCGCCGCGGTCAAGCGCGAGCACGAGTTCGCTTCGATCCGCGTGATCAATCTCGGCGTGCTGGCCCGCGACATCGGCAAGCTGATCGCCAACCTCGACCACGAGATCAAGAGCCCGCAGAGCGCGGAAGTGGTGAAATGGGCGAACGCTCTCGTTGGCACCTGCGAAGGGCACATCGCCGACAGCATGTTCGACCTCGGCAGCATCGAGGCTTTGCGCCAGCGGCTCGTCGTGCTGCGCGACCGCACCCGCGACATCGCGTTCTCGATGGATTTCGGCTTCCTGTTCCGGCCCGAACGGCGGCTGCTGTCGATCGGCTACCGGGTCGAGACCAACGAGCTCGACGAGGCCTGCTACGACCTGCTCGCCTCCGAAGCGCGCCTGACCAGCCTGTTTGCGATCGCCAAGGGCGACCTTCCGACGGAACACTGGCACAAGCTCGGCCGCCCGGTCGTGCCGATCGGCTCGCGCGGCGCGCTGGTCTCCTGGTCCGGCTCGATGTTCGAATACCTGATGCCGCCGCTGGTCATGCAGGAGCCGCAGGGAGGCATCCTGAACCAGACCAACAACCTGATCGTCAAGGAACAGCAGAACCACGGCCGGCGCCTCGGCACGCCGTGGGGCATTTCGGAAGCGGCGTTCAACGCCCGCGACCACGACATGAACTACCAGTACACCAACTTCGGCGTGCCCACGCTGGGCCTGAAGCGCGGCCTCGGCCAGAACGCCGTGATCGCGCCCTATGCCTCGCTGCTGGCGACGCAATATGCGCCGAAGGCCGCTCTCGACAACCTGAACGAGCTACGCAAGCTCGGCGCACTCGGCATCTACGGCTTCCACGACGCGGTCGACTTCACGCCGACGCGCGTGCCCGAGGGCAAGCGCTGCGCGGTCGTGCACAACTACATGGCCCACCACCACGGCATGTCGATCGCAGCCGTCGCCAACGTCGCCTTCAACGGCGCGCTCAGGGCGCGCTTCCATGCCGACCCGGTGATAGAGGCGGCCGAGCTGCTGTTGCAGGAGAAGGCGCCGCGCGAGATCCCGATCATCAACACCAAGCGCGAGCCGGAAACGGTCGGCAGCACGCAGGCCGACCTGCTGCGCCCCGAAGTCCGCGTCATCAAGGATCCGGTGTCGGAAGACCGGGAGGCGGCGTTCCTCTCCAACGGCCACTATTCGGTGATGCTGACGGCGACCGGCTCCGGCTATGCGCACTGGAACGGCCAGTCGGTGACCCGCTTCAAGCCCGATCCGGCGGAAGACCGCTGGGGCACCTTCGTCTTCCTGCGCGACACGGCCACGAACGAATGGTGGTCGACGACGGTCGAGCCCAAGCGCGCCGAGGGCGAGGAGGCGAAGACCCAGTTCAGCGACGACAAGGCGGAATTCATCAAGACCGTCGGAACGCTTTCGAGCGAACTGGAGTGCATCGTCGCCACCGAGCACGACGCCGAGGGGCGGCGCCTGACGCTGCTGAACACCGGCGCCGAGGACCGCTTCATCGAAGTGACCTCCTACATGGAGCCGGTGGTCACGACGGACGATACCGACACGGCGCATCCGCTGTTTGCGCGCATGTTCCTCAAGACCGAGATCGGCCGCCGCGGTGACGTCGTGCGCATATTGCGCAACAAGCGCAGCCCGGGCGATCCGGATATGTGCGTGGCGCACCTGATCGTCGACAATGCCGGCTCGCGCCGGACGGAGGTCGAGACTGACCGGCGGAACTTCATCGGCCGCGGCCGCAGCCTCACCACTGCCGCAGCCTTCGAGCCGGGGGCGCAGCTTTCGGGCACGGACGGCTTCACGCTCGATCCGATCGTGTCGCTGCGCCGCGTCGTGCGCGTGCCGGCCGGCAAGAAGGTGAAGGTGATCTTCTGGACGATCGCCGCCCCCAGCCGGGAAGAGCTGGACCGGGCGATTGACCGCTACCGGCACCCGGAGGCGTTCAACAACGAACTCATCCACGCGTGGACGCGCTCGCAGGTCCATCTGCGCCATATCGGCGTCACCTCGCAGGAGGCGGCGAGCTTCCAGGCGCTCGGTCGCTATCTCGTCTATCCCGACATGCACCTGCGCGCGGATGCTGCCACCGTCCAGGCGGGCCTTGCCTCGCAGTCGGCGCTGTGGCCGCTGGCGATCTCGGGCGATTTCCCGATCTACGTTCTGCGCATCAACGACGATGCCGACCTGGAGATCGCCCGCGAGGCGCTGCGGGCGCAGGAGTACCTGCGCCATCGCGGCGTGCTGGCGGATCTCGTGATCCTCAACGAGAAGGCGTCCTCCTACGCGCAGGACATGCAGCACACGCTCGAGCAACTGTGCGAGAACCTCAGGATGCGCGGCCAGTCGGACGGCATCCGGCAGCACATCTTCTCGGTCCGCCGCGACCTGATGGACGTATCCACCTGGCAGGCGCTGCTGGCGACCGCCCGCGCCGTCTTCCACGCGCGCAACGGATCTCTGTCCGACCAGATCGAGCGCGCGATCTCGATCTTCGCCACACCGGCCGTTGCCGCAGCGGAAGAGGCGCGGCATGCCGCGCCCGCCCCCGCTGCAGGGCCCAAGGGGCAACCCGCGGCGATCGACGGCGGCGACCTGGCCTTCTGGAACGGCTATGGCGGCTTCGATGCGGCGCGGCGCGAATACGTCGTCAAGGTCCGCGGCGGCGAGGGAACCCCGCATCCGTGGATCAACGTGATCGCCAACGAGCACTTCGGCTTCCACGTCGCAGCCGAGGGCGGAGCCTTCACCTGGAGCCGCAATTCGCGCGACTACCAGGTCACCCAGTGGACCAACGACCCGGTCATCAACCGCCCGGGCGAGGCCTTTTACGTCAAGGACCGCGACAGCGGGGCGGTGCACGTTCCCTTCGCCGGCCTGTCGCGCGATCCGTCCGTCCTGTTCGCGGCCTGGCACGGCCTCGGCTATTCCGCCTTCCGGTCCGCATCGGGCGGGCTGGAGCTGGACCTCGTGCAGACGGTCGATTCCGAGCGTCCGGTGAAGTATTCGCGCCTGATCGTGCGCAACACCGGCAAGTCGGCGCGCAACCTGTCGGCCTATGGTTATGTCGAATGGGTGCTCGGCAACAATCCGGCCAAGACGGCACCGTTCGTCCTGTGCAGCCAGGACGAGGCGAGCGGGGCGATCCTTGCGACGAACCCCTACAGCCTCGACTATACGGGCCGTGTCGCCTTCTTCGCCACGAACGGCAAGCTCGCCGGCGTCACGGCGAGCCGGCGCGAGTTCATCGGCCGGCAGGGAGACATCGTCATGCCGGCGGTGCTTTCGTCCGGTGCCGGCCTGTCGGGCACGATGGAAAGCAACGGCGCACCATGCGCGGCGCTCGCGACGGACTTTAAGCTGCAGCCCGGCGAGGAGAAGGAAATCCTGTTCGTGCTCGGCGACTGCGACAATGCCGAGGCGGCGAGCGCGCTGGCCACCGAGGCCGTCTCGGCATCGATCGATGCGGCTCTTGCGAAGATGCGCGGTTTCTGGGGCGAGTTCACCGGCACCCTGCAGGTCGAGACGCCCGATCCGGCGCTGAACCTGATGGTCAATACCTGGCTTCCCTACCAGAGCCTCGGCTGCCGCGTGCTGGCCCGGGCTGCCTTCTACCAGGCGAGCGGGGCCTTCGGCTTCCGCGACCAGTTGCAGGACACGCTGGCTTTCCTGACGCATCGGCCGGAACTCGCCCGCAAACAGATCCTGAACGCGGCATCGCGGCAGTTCCAGGAGGGCGACGTCCAGCACTGGTGGCTGCAGGAAACGGGAGCGGGCGTACGGACGATGATTTCGGACGACGTCGTCTGGCTGGCCTATGCGGTCACCCAGTACTGCGGGTCTACCGGCGACCATGCGATCCTCAGCGAGAAGCTGACCTTCATCGAAGGGCCGCCGCTTGCCGAGGGGCAGCACGATTCGTTCTTCAAGCCCGGCCGTTCGGCGGAAGAGGCGGAACTCTACGAGCATTGCGCCCGTGCGCTCGACCTCGCCATCCGGCGGACGGGCGAAAACGGCCTGCCGCTGATCCTCGCCGGCGACTGGAACGACGGCATGAACCGCGTCGGCGAGGCCGGCAAGGGCACGAGCGTCTGGCTCGGCTGGTTCCTGGCCGGCACGCTCCGTGCTTTCGCGCCGATCGCACGCGAGCGCGGCGACAACCATCGCGCCCGCGTCTGGCTCGAGCATCTGGAGACGCTCAAGGCGGCGCTGGAATCGGCCGGCTGGGACGGCGCCCACTATCGGCGCGGCTATTTCGACGACGGCAGTCCGCTCGGTTCGCAGGGCAACGCCGAGTGCCGCATCGATTCGATCGCGCAGTCGTGGAGCGTTCTTTCCGGCGAAGGCGACGAGGAGCGGGCACGGCTCGCCATGGACGCGGTGCTGGCCGAGCTCGCCGACAGCGAGGCGGGGATCATCAAGCTGTTCACACCGCCCTTCGCAGACAGCCAGCAGGATCCGGGTTACATCAAGGCCTATCCGCCGGGCGTGCGTGAGAACGGCGGCCAGTACACGCATGCCGCCGCATGGGTGGTGATGGCGCTGGCCGTGCAGGGTCGGGCGGACGACGCCTGGAACTGCCTGAACATGCTGAACCCGATCAAGCACGGGCAATCGCCGGAGGCGATCGAGACCTACCGCGTCGAGCCCTACGTGGTCGCAGCCGACGTCTATGGCGAGGGCGAGCGCAAGGGCAGGGGCGGCTGGACCTGGTACACGGGATCGGCCGGCTGGCTCTATCGGGCCGCCGTCGAGGGCGTGCTCGGCATCCGCAAGGAGAACGGCCGTCTGGTGGTCGAACCGGTGATCCCTTCGCACTGGTCCGGCTTTTCCGCGACGGTCACGCTTGACGGCGTCAAGCACGAAATTCGTGCGGAACGCAAAGCCGACGGTAAAATCGACGTGAAGATAAATGAAACTGTCATAAAGAGCCCACAAGAAGAGTATTCGCTCTAGGCTCGGATTTCAGACATTGGGGCATGTCGGTTCCAGCGGGTGACGCGGGGGCCGCCGTGCCCCTTTTCACGTCGACTGTTCGGGAAGGCAGGCATTGGTGCGGAATGACAAAACCATGAGCGTGGCGGAGATGCCGGTGGCAAGGCCGGCGCGCGACACGCGGATCGACGTGCTGCGCGCGCTGGCGCTGATCGCGATCTTCATCAACCACGTTCCGGGCAACCTGCTCGAACACCTGACGCACAAGAACTTCGGCTTTTCCGATTCGGCCGAAGCCTTCGTGCTGATCTCGGGCATTTCGGCAGGGCTGGCCTTCGTGGCGACGTTCATTCCGGGCAAGCGCCTCGCCGTCAGCGTGCGGGTCCTGCGGCGTTCCTTCAGCCTCTATGTCGCCCACGTGATGACGAGCCTGGTCACGTTTGCAATCTTTGCCGGCGGGGCGCTCTGGTTCTCGCGGCCCGACCTCCTGTCCGAGATCAACCTGCGCGCGGTGGTCGACCGGACCGAGGAGGGGTTGCTCGGCATGGTGCTCCTCGGCCATCAGTTCGGCTACAACAACATCCTGTCGATGTATGCCGTCATCCTGCTGATGCTGCCCGGCATGCTCTGGCTGCATGCGCGCAACCCCGCCCTGATGCTGGCGCTGTCCGGGTTGCTGTGGCTTGCCGCGGGCCTCTGGAACATCGCGCCGTCCAATCTCCTGGACGACGGCTACTGGTTCCTCAATCCCTTCTCCTGGCAGTTCCTGTTCGCGATCGGCCTTGCCGCCAGCAGCCGCGCCCGGCAGGGCGCGTTGCCCGAGGCGAACAGGGCGGTGATCGCCCTGTGCTGCGCCTATCTCGCCGTCTCCTTCGTCTGGGTCGTGCTGTCGCTCTGGTGGATCGATACGTCGTTCGGCCTGCCGGCGGTGATCACCGGTTTCGACAAGACCTTCCTGTCGGCGCCGCGGCTCCTGCATGTGCTCGCGCTCGCCTATCTCGTGGCGATGGTCCCCGCACTGTCCGGCTGGCTGGCCCTGCCTGCGGCCCATCCGCTGACGGCGGTCGGCCGCCATGGCCTGGCGATCTTCATCTTCGGGACGATCCTGGCGATGATCGGCCAGGTGCTGGTGTTCATCTCGGGCAAGAGCGTGCTGGTCGGCACGACCTACGTGACGGTCGGGATCGGCCTCCTGTTCGCCTATGCGCGCTACCTGGACTGGCTGGCGGGACTGTCGAGGCCGATCGCCGCCAAGGCCGGCAAGCAGCCGGCCTGACGGAGGCCGGAAACCCGGGCAGCGGGTTCGCCCTTCTTCCGAATGCGTGAGAGATGCCCCGGCGGATTGCCTGGTGCTACAAAGGGAAACGCCGCACTCGAAACCGAATGCGGCGCTTGATCGTCGGATGGCTGGATGCCTCAGGCGGCGGTATGGCTCTTGCGGACGTCCTCGTCGGTGAGGATGCCGCTTGCCCGCAGCAGCGCTGCGAAACGGCCGTTGCTCTGGCTGAGCTCGTGGAAGGTGCCCATCTCGGCGATGCGACCGTGGTCGAGGAACAGCACCTTGTCCGCCTCGCGCACCGTCGACAGGCGGTGGGCGATGATGAAGGTGGTGCGGTTCTTGCGCAGGTTATCGATCGCCGCCTTGACGCGGGCCTCGGTCTCGACGTCGAGGGCGCTCGTCGCCTCGTCGAGCACGAGGATCGGGGCATCCTTGAGGATGGCACGGGCGATCGCGATGCGCTGGCGCTCGCCGCCGGAGAGGCGATTGCCGCGTTCGCCGACACGGGTGTCGTAGCCTTCCTGGCGCGACTGGATGAAGTCGTCGGCGGCCGCAGCCTCGGCCGCATCCATGATCTCGACATCCGTGGCGCCCTCGCGGCCGAGACGGATATTATCGGAGATCGAGCGGTTGAGCAGGCCAGCGTCCTGGAAGACGGTGGCGATCGATCGGCGCAGCGACTTGCGGGTCACCGTGGAGATGTCGACGCCGTCGATGAGGATCTGGCCGCTCTTGGGGTCGTAGACGCGCTGCAGCAGGTTGACGAGCGTGGTCTTGCCGGCGCCCGTGGGGCCGACGATCGCGACCGTCTGCCCGGCCTCGGCGGTGAACGAGATGTCGCGGACACCCTGCGTCGCATTGGCGAAGTCGAAGTTGACGTCGCGAAACTCGACCTTGCCGCGGACATCGCTCAGCTCGCCGGCATCGGCCGGCTCCTCGCGGTCCTTGACGGAATCCTCCAGGACGAAGAAGTCCTCGAGCTTGGCGCGCGCCTCGAAGATCTGCTCGGCAAACTGCTTCATCTGGTCCAGGCGACCGATGAGAAGGCCCGCGAAGCCGATGAAGGCGATGACGTCGCCGACGCGCAGCTCGCCGCGCTGGACGAGGACCGTGCCGATCACGAGGATCGTCATCATGGAGATCGTCGAGGCGATGCGGTTCAGCGCGCTTGCGAGCGCCCACCAGTCGAGCACCGGATACTGGGCATTGATGAGCTGCTGGGCGAACTGCTTCAGCTGCTTCGTCTCGGCCTCGATGCGGTTGTAGCTGTGCACCACCGAGACGTTGCTGATGGAGTCCGATACGTGCGAGAAGACGGTGTGATAGTGGCCCTCGACCGAGGCCTGGCCGTCGCGGGTCTTGTTCATCACCACCTTGCCGATGATGACATAGGCGACACCGAGAACGACGAGCACCAGCGACAGCCGGTAATCCATGACGAAGGCGGTCGGGACCAGCAGGACGAGCGCGATCGCGGTCGCCAGGTGGGTGCGCATGAATTCGAGCCAGAGGCCGAACATGGTCTCGCAGGCGCGCAGCAGCGTGTGCAGCGCGTTGGAGGTGCCGCGCTGGCTGTGCCAGGAGAGCGGCATGGAGATGATCCGTCCGAAGGCTTCCGTGATCAGGCTGGCGCGGCGGCCATGGGCCAGCCGGTCGGCCTCGCGGGCTACCAGGACGAAGGCGATCGTGTTGAACACGCCGAAGCCGGCCCACATCAAAAGCATGGGCGTGACGGCACCCTTCGACGAGATGGCGTCGATGATCTTGCCGAAAAGCACCGGCTCGGCGATGGTGATGACCGCCAGCACGACGTTTGCGACGACGATTGACGACACGCGGAACCGGTATACCGATAGATAGCTTAGCGCCCGCGTGTAAACCTGAAACAACGACACTTCGAAACCCTTTCGCGGTCCTGTATTGTGCACTGCGACAGCCCCTTGGGACGGATGCATGCACACGGTCTGCGGCCGGTCCTCCCCGGGAGGCTCTCTCTGTCGGCCGCATCTTCAGCGATGGCTGAATGCTATTTGCTTGTCGATGAATGGACGCTGAACGGTACGTTGCCAAATCGGCGCAACTTGATAAACGGATCGGCGGCGGGTGTTTTTCCCGCGTCGTGCCCGTTTTGCGAGCAGGGCGCTCGAGTGACAAAATGTATTGGAGGGGCCGCGTGTCCGGTCGATTTTATTATGAACATCAATCTTCTGGCCCAGTTTACGGGCCTGCTCGATGAACTAACGGCACCCGGCGAACTCCTGCCGGAGTTCGAGCGGCTGCTCGACCGATACGGCTTCGACTACTACGTCGTGACGCGCCAGCCGAAGCCTCACGAGGATGTGATGGCCCTGGTGCTGGCGGGGCGCTGGCCGGAGGGGTGGCCGGATATCTACGCCCGGAAGAAATACATCGTCATCGATCCGACGGTCCAATATCTCAACCATGCCCATGCCGCCTTCCGCTGGCGCGATTCCCTGACGGCGCTGCATGCCAATCCCCATCGCAAGCGGATGGAGCGGATGATGGTCGATGCGCGCAACAACGGCCTGGAGGACGGCTACACGTTCCCGGTCCACGGACGCCGCGGCCTGCTTGGAAACATCACCGTCGGCGGCAAGCCGGTGGACCTGCATCCGGCCGAGATCGGGCTGTTCGAGAACGTCACCAAGAAGCTCTTCTGGAAGCTGCTGCAGCATGCCGATCCGCAGAAGTCGACGGCGCTGTCGGCGGAGATCAACCTGCACCTGACGCGCCGCGAAATGGAGGCGCTGAACTATCTCGCCGACGGCATGACCTCCCACGAGATCGCCCGCGTGCTGAAGATCTCCAACCACACCGTCGACTGGTACATGAACGGCATCCAGGAGAAACTGAAGGCCAAGAACCGGCACCACGTGGTCGCCCTGTCGTTCCGGCTCGGGCTGATTTCCTGACGGTGCAAATCGTCTGCGTCGGCATAAGGCGGAAATTGAACTTCCGTTTGGGACTCGCTAATGTTTCTTTTCGCGGGTGCAGCATTCCCGCGCCCAAGTCAATGAGGAGTCCGACTTGCCCATATCCAAGATCCTTGTCGCCAACCGTTCCGAGATCGCCATCCGCGTGTTCCGCGCGGCCAATGAGCTCGGTCTGAAAACAGTCGCGATCTGGGCCGAAGAGGACAAACTTGCGCTGCACCGCTTCAAGGCGGACGAGAGCTACCAGGTCGGCCGCGGACCGCATCTTGCCCGCGATCTCGGCCCGATCGAGAGCTATCTCTCGATCGAGGAGGTGATTCGCGTCGCCAAGCTTTCCGGGGCGGACGCCATTCACCCGGGTTACGGCCTTCTGTCGGAAAGCCCGGAATTCGCCGAGGCCTGTGCGGCGGCCGGCATCACCTTCATCGGCCCGACGCCGGAGACGATGCGCCAGCTCGGCAACAAGGTGGCCGCGCGCAATCTGGCGATCTCGATCGGCGTGCCGGTCGTGCCCGCGACCGATCCGCTGCCGGACGACATGGCGGAAGTCGCCCGCATGGCCGAGGAGATCGGCTATCCCGTCATGCTCAAGGCCTCCTGGGGCGGCGGCGGCCGCGGCATGCGCGCGATCCGCGACCCCAGGGACCTCGCCCGTGAGGTCACCGAGGCCAAGCGCGAGGCGAAGGCGGCCTTCGGAAAGGACGAGGTCTATCTGGAAAAGCTGGTCGAGCGGGCCCGCCACGTCGAAAGCCAGGTCCTCGGCGACACGCATGGCAATGCCGTGCATCTCTTCGAGCGCGACTGCTCGATCCAGCGGCGCAACCAGAAGGTCGTTGAGCGCGCGCCAGCACCTTACCTGAGCGAGGCGCAGCGGCAGGAGCTTGCGGACTATTCGCTGAAGATCGCCCGGGCCACCAACTATGTCGGCGCAGGCACGGTCGAGTACCTGATGGACGCCGATACCGGCAATTTCTACTTCATCGAGGTCAATCCGCGCATCCAGGTCGAGCACACCGTCACCGAGGAGGTGACCGGCATCGACATCGTCAAGGCGCAGATCCACATCCTCGACGGCTTCGCCATCGGCACGCCGGAATCCGGCGTTCCGGCGCAGGCGGACATCCGCCTCAACGGCAACGCGCTGCAGTGCCGCATCACCACCGAGGATCCGGAGCAGAACTTCATTCCCGACTACGGGCGCATCACCGCCTATCGGGGCGCCACCGGCTTCGGCATCCGCCTCGATGGCGGTACGGCCTATTCCGGCGCGGTGATCACGCGCTACTACGATCCGCTCCTGGAAAAGGTGACCGCCTGGGCGCCGACGCCGGAGGAGGCGATCCAGCGCATGGACCGGGCGCTGCGCGAGTTCCGCATCCGCGGCGTCGCCACGAACCTGACCTTCCTGGAAGCGATCATCGGCCACCCGAAGTTCCGCGACAACAGCTACACGACGCGCTTCATCGATTCGACGCCGGAACTGTTCGCGCAGGTGAAGCGCCAGGATCGCGCGACCAAGCTTCTGACCTACCTGGCCGACGTCAGCGTCAACGGGCATCCCGAGGCGAAGGGCCGGCCGATGCCGTCCGACGACATCGCCGCACCGGTCGTGCCCTATTCGGAAGGCACTATCGCAGCCGGCTCCAAGCAGAAGCTCGACGAACTCGGCCCGCGGAAGTTCGCCGAATGGGTTCGCGCGCAGAAGCAGGTGCTTCTGACCGACACGACCATGCGCGACGGGCACCAGTCGCTGCTGGCCACCCGCATGCGCACCTACGACATCGCCCGCATCGCCGAGACCTATGCGCGCACGCTGCCGCAGCTGTTCTCGCTCGAATGCTGGGGCGGGGCGACCTTCGACGTCTCCATGCGCTTCCTCACCGAGGATCCGTGGGAGCGTCTCGCCATGGTTCGTGAGGGCGCGCCGAACCTGCTGCTACAGATGCTCCTGCGCGGGGCGAACGGCGTCGGCTACAAGAACTATCCGGACAACGTGGTGAAGTATTTCGTCCGCCAGGCGGCGAAGGGCGGCATCGACGTGTTCCGCG
This sequence comes from Rhizobium sp. TRM96647, assembly GCF_025780115.1. Lineage (NCBI taxonomy): Bacteria > Pseudomonadati > Pseudomonadota > Alphaproteobacteria > Hyphomicrobiales > Rhizobiaceae > Rhizobium > Rhizobium sp. TRM96647. The sequence goes on along the minus strand of NZ_JAOXHF010000001.1, from coordinate 305,657 downwards.
TATTCGACTGCCTCAATTGGGTAGAGAACATGCGCGTCTCGATGGACGCGGTGGTTGAGGAGAACAGAATCTGCGAGGCGGCGATCTGCTACACCGGCGACATCCTGACCTCGGCCCGGCCGAAATACGACCTGAAATACTACACCGCCCTTGCCGCCGAACTGGAGAGGGCCGGTGCGCACATCATCGCGCTGAAGGACATGGCGGGCCTGCTGAAGCCGGCGGCCGCGCGCGTGCTGTTCAAGGCGCTGCGGGAGGCGACCGACCTGCCGATCCACTTCCATACGCATGATACCTCGGGGATCGCGGCTGCGACGGTGCTCGCCGCCGTCGAGACCGGCGTTGACGTGGTGGATGCGGCGATGGACGCGCTTTCGGGCAATACCTCGCAGCCCTGCCTCGGCTCGATCGTCGAGGCGCTGCGCGGTTCGGAGCGCGATCCGGGGCTCGACCCGGAATGGATCCGCCGCATCTCCTTCTACTGGGAGGCGGTGCGCCACCAGTATGCGGCGTTCGAAAGCGATCTCAAGGGGCCCGCCTCGGAGGTCTATCTGCACGAGATGCCGGGCGGCCAGTTCACCAACCTGAAGGAGCAGGCGCGTTCGCTGGGGCTGGAGACGCGCTGGCACGAGGTGGCGCAGGCCTATGCCGACGCCAACCGCATGTTCGGCGATATCGTCAAGGTGACGCCGTCCTCCAAGGTGGTGGGCGACATGGCGCTGATGATGGTCAGCCAGGATCTGACGGTGGCCGACGTCGAGGATCCCGCCAAGGACGTCTCCTTCCCCGAATCGGTCGTCTCGATGCTCAAGGGCGATCTTGGCCAGCCGCCCGGCGGGTGGCCGAAGGCGCTGCAGGAGAAGGTGCTGAAGGGCGAGGCGGCCTATACGGATCGGCCGGGCTCGCTCTTGCCGGATGCCGATCTCGATGCCGAGCGCAAGGCGATCGAGACCAAGCTGGAGCGGAAGGTCAGCGACTACGAGTTCGCCTCCTACCTGATGTATCCGAAGGTGTTCACCGACTACGCGCAGGCGGCCGAGACCTACGGGCCGGTCAGCGTGCTGCCGACGCATGCCTACTTCTACGGGATTGCCTCGGGCGAGGAGCTCTTCGCCGAAATCGAGAAGGGCAAGACGCTCGTCGTCCTCAACCAGACACAGGGCGATGTCGACGAGAAGGGCATGGTCAAGGTGTTCTTCGAACTGAACGGCCAGCCGCGCCCGATCAAGGTCCCCGATCGCAACCGCGGGGCTTCCGGCGCCATCCGCCGCAAGGCCGAAGCCGGCAACGCCGCCCAGCTCGGCGCGCCGATGCCGGGCGTCGTCTCGACGGTGGCCGTCGCGGCCGGCCAGTCCATCAAGGCCGGCGACGTGCTGCTTTCGATCGAGGCCATGAAGATGGAGACGGCCCTGCATGCCGAGAAGGACGGCACCATCGCCGAGGTCCTCGTGCGCGCCGGCGACCAGATCGATGCCAAGGACCTGCTGATCGTGTTCGGCTGATCGCGGAGCGTCGCCGGGCGTCCGAAGGGCGTCCGGCAACTCCCGGGTGGGGAGATCGCTTGCAGGCCCGGTCGTGTGCGGCCATGCGGTGACGTCCGGTCCTCGGGGTTGTCCAAGCGTTGAATGCCTTGCGCGCCGGGCGACCGTCGCAGTGGTCCGGCCGTTTTCATCAAGCCAGTGGTTGCCATCGATGACGTTCACCATTCGCAGCGCCGCAGAAGGCGACCTTGCCGAGGTCGCCGGGATCTATCGCGAATCCGTCCTTAACGGCGTCGCCTCCTACGAGATCGAGCCGCCCACGCTGGACGAGATGCGCGCCCGCTTTTCCGCCATCACGTCGGCGCGCTATCCCTATATCGTCGCCGCGGGTGTGGACGGGGCAATTCTCGGCTATGCCTATGCCTCCGCCTTCCGCACGCGGCCGGCCTACCGGTGGCTGGTGGAGGACTCGATCTACCTGTCGCCGGACGCGCGCGGGCGCGGCGTCGGCAAGGCGCTGCTGGTGGAACTCGTGGAACGTTGCACGACGCTCGGTTTCAGGCAGATGATCGCCGTGATCGGCGGCGCACACCCCGCCTCGGTCGCGGTGCACCGCGCGGTCGGTTTCGAGCATGGCGGGCTGATGAAGGCGACCGGATTCAAGCACGGCCGGTGGCTCGATACGGTGATCATGCAGCGCGCGCTCGGCGAGGGCGCCTCGAGTGATCCGTCGCCCGACACTTTCCCGGGAAACAGGGACGCCTGACGCGCCCGTCTACTTCTCGACCAGCTTCAGGGCCTTGTCGAAAACTTTCAGCACCTGCTGCAGTTCGCGCCCCCGCTTGAGGATCATGCCGTGGGTGTTGACGACGCTGTAGGCGCCCTGCTTCGATGCCAGTTTCGGGTTCTTCTCGACCCGGAACAGCGGCATCTCGCCGGAGCGCTTGAAGATCGAGAACACCGCCTTCTCGTGGGTATGGTCGATCGCATAGTCGCGCCATTCTCCCTCTCCGACCATGCGACCGTAGATCCGGAGGATGGAGTCGAGTTCCTTGCGATGGAAGGTGACCGGAAGCGGGTCTTTGCGGTTGCGGTATTCCCCCAGGTCGACGACGACGCTCGACCCTTGGGACACGGCTTCTCCCGGCGACAAATCCGGTTGATCAGTCATCAGTTCTCCGCACTTCGACAATGACGGTTGGATGACAGTGTGCCTCACCTGAAGGGAATTGCAAGCGCCGGAGGCCGGCGCGCGGTGCCGATATTGCCCGGCGAGCCTGCATCGGCACGAAAAACAGGCAGAAATTTCGCCGGCACCGACAGGTCTCATTTGCGCGGTTGCGGGTCGAATTCGAGGCAACAGGAGGCCCGGAAACGCGGTCTTGCGGCCGGATTTCCACAGAAACGCTCATCGATTTGCACGCGCATATGTTGCCCAAACGCCTGAGAATGCGGGCGAACTGTCCTGATCCGGGACGTCCGTTAACCAGTACGGCACGGCAAAATGCGCGCTTGCCCCATTTCAGACAAATCCGCGCCCAAATTTTCTAGGAAAGTCACGACGCTGCCCTGCAGCCGAACCGCTTTGCATGTGCGGGAAATCGGTCGGCCACAGGGGCACGCGTCGAAGCTCATCCTGTATTCCGTTGCCGGAAGCTTCGTCAAGGTCCGGCCCGGCGTGTCTTCGAACCCTCAAGCCCCAGCCCCTCGAAGATCCCGGTCCGGACCCCCCCTTTTCTTCTCACATCATCGAACTGCCGGAAGGCAGGTTCTACTGTCGGCGTGCCGTCTGCGGCAGCGTCGGCCTGATGACCGTCGCGCCGATAATGGCGCCGGGCGTGTCGCCCGTCTTCATGCGCTGCACGAGGATGGCGCAACCGCCCGTGCCTTTCTGGCTCAGGATGCTGGCCGGCAGGACGAGGGTGGTCTCCTGTCCCTCCCACATGCCGATCGTCTCCATGTCGCGCACCGCATGCCAGTAGGTGACCCTCCGGCCGCGGTTCTCGCCTTCCATGATGTCCACGTCCTGCTGATCGTCGAAATAGGCGGCGAAGACGTTCGCCTTGCCGTGGCCGTTGCCGATGCGAATGCGGATCTCGTCCTGGACGATCTCCGCGGAGACCTCGACGGAGAGACCGCGGCCCTGTGCGTTGAGCGTTTCGATCTGGCTGCGGATCTGCCCCAGTTCCCCGCCGTTGACATGCGCCCGGCCGTTGATGACGGCCTGCGGGGTGTAGACGCTGCCGCGCCCGAACATGCGGGCATAGTCATACTGGCGTTCGGTGTTCTCCTTGGTCGACAGCGTATCGGTCCAGCCGAGATAGTTCCAGTAATCGACATGATAGGCGAGTGCCACCACCCTGCCTTCGCGGATCAGGGTCTCCAGCGCCTTGTCGGCCTTCGGGCAGGACGAGCATCCCTGGCTGGTGAACAGTTCGACAACGCCGATCGGCTGCTGCGTGGCCGCCTCCTGCGCACGCGCGCCGCCGCCTGCCGGAAGGACCGCCAGCAGGCTCGCAATGCAACCAATGATAAGCGGTCTGGACATACGGAATTCCGGAGAAATGCAGGCGAGGTGCCATCGTCGGTGATCGTCATACCCGCTTGCACAGTCAACAGGAAGTCACGATGGAGTGAGACTTCCCTTGCGGGAACTATGCCCCAAAAACAAATGCCGGGGCAATCGCCCCGGCATCGTATCGACTGGAATTCCGGTCGGGATCAGGCGGCGAGGTCGCGCAGAACCGTCTGCAGGATGCCGCCGTTGTTCATGTAGGTGACCTCGTCGAGCGTATCGATGCGGCAGAGGAGCGGAACCTCCTTCACTGAGCCGTCGCCATAGGTGATCTTGGCGATCTTGCGCTCGCGCGGCTTGATTTCGCCCTCGAGGCCGTCGATTTCGACGATTTCGTCGCCCTTCAGGTCCAGGCTCGCCCAGGTCGTGCCTTCCTCGAAGACGAAGGGAACGACGCCCATGCCGACGAGGTTGGAGCGGTGGATGCGCTCGAAGGACTGGGCGATCACCGCCTTGACGCCGAGAAGGTTCGTGCCCTTGGCCGCCCAGTCGCGCGAGGAGCCGTTGCCGTATTCGACGCCGGCGAAGATGACGAGCGGAACGCCCTCTTCCTTGTACTTCATGGCGGCGTCGTAGATCGACATCTCTTCCTTGGACGGATAGTGGATGGTGTAGCCACCTTCCTTGCCGTTCGGGCCGAGCATGTGGTTGCGGATGCGGATGTTGGCAAAGGTGCCGCGCATCATCACCTCATGGTTGCCGCGGCGCGTGCCGTACTGGTTGAAGTCGGCGACGCCGACGCCATTCTCGATCAGGTAGGCACCGGCCGGCGAAGCGGCCTTGATCGAGCCTGCCGGCGAGATGTGGTCGGTGGTGATCTTGTCGCCGAACAGGCCGAGCACGCGGGCGCCCTTGATGTTCTTGATGCCCGCGCCCTTCTTGCCCATGCCGACGAAATAGGGCGGGTTCTGCACGTAGGTCGACTTGTCGTCCCAGGCATAGGTCTGCCCTGCCGGAACCTGCACCGCCTGCCAGTTTTCATCGCCCTTGAAGACGTCGGCATACTTGGTGGCGTAGAGTTCGCGGGTGACGTACTTCATGATGAAGTCCTGGATCTCCTTCGACGAGGGCCAGATGTCCTTCAGGTAGACCGGCTTGCCGTCCTTGTCCTCGCCGATCGGCTCCTTGGTCAGGTCCTTCTGGACCGTGCCGGCCAGCGCATAGGCGACGACCAGCGGCGGCGAGGCCAGGTAGTTGGCCTGGACGTCCGGCGAGATGCGGCCTTCGAAGTTGCGGTTGCCCGAGAGCACGCCGGCGGCGATCAGGCCCTTGTCGTTGATCGTCTTGGAGATCGGCGCCGGCAGCGGGCCGGAGTTGCCGATGCAGGTAGTGCAGCCGAAGCCGACGAGGTTGAAGCCGAGCGCGTCGAGGTCCTTCTGCAGGCCGGACTTGGCGAGATACTCGCCGACCACCTGCGATCCCGGTGCGAGCGAGGTCTTCACCCAGGGCTTGGTCTTCAGGCCCTTCGCGACGGCGTTGCGGGCCAGCAGGCCGGCAGCGATCAGCACGCTCGGGTTGGAGGTGTTGGTGCAGGAGGTGATGGCGGCGATCGCCACGTCGCCATGGCCGATGTCGTAGTCCGTGCCTTCGACGGCATAGCGGTTCGAAAGCTGACCCGGCTTCTTGTAGTCGTCTTCGAGCGCAGTGGCGAAGTTCGGCGCGATCGTCTCGAGTGGCAGGCGGCCTTCGGGGCGCTTCGGGCCGGCCATCGAGGGCACGACGTCGCCGAGATCCAGTTCCAGCGTGTCGGTGAAGACGAGGTCGGAGCCGTCGCCGTCACGCCACATGCCTTGTGCTTTCGAATAGGCTTCGACGAGGGCGATCCGCTGCTCTTCGCGGCCGGACATGGTGAGGTAGTTGATCGTTTCGGCGTCGACCGGGAAGAAGCCACAGGTGGCGCCGTATTCCGGGCCCATGTTGCCGATGGTGGCGCGGTCGGCGAGCGTCATGTTGTCGAGGCCGGGGCCGAAGAATTCGACGAACTTGGAGACGACGCCCTTCTTGCGCAGCATCTGCACGACGGTGAGCACGAGGTCGGTCGCCGTCACGCCTTCCTTCAGCTTGCCGGTCAGCTTGAAGCCGATGACTTCCGGCAGAAGCATGGAAACCGGCTGGCCGAGCATCGCGGCTTCCGCCTCGATGCCGCCGACGCCCCAGCCGAGAACGCCGAGGCCGTTGATCATCGTCGTATGGCTGTCGGTGCCGACGCAGGTGTCCGGGTAGGCGATCGTCTCGCCGTCCTCTTCCTTCGTCCAGACGGTCTGGCCGAGGTATTCGAGGTTGACCTGGTGGCAGATGCCGGTGCCGGGGGGGACGACGCGGAAGTTCTTGAACGCCTGCTGGCCCCACTTCAGGAAGCGGTAGCGCTCGCCGTTGCGCTCGTATTCGAGCTCGACGTTGCGGGCAAAGGCGGTTGCCGTGCCGAATTCATCGACGATGACGGAGTGGTCGATGACGAGGTCGACGGGCACGAGCGGGTTGATCTTTTCCGGATCGCCGCCGAGCGCCTTGATGCCGTCGCGCATGGCTGCGAGGTCGACGACGGCGGGAACGCCGGTGAAGTCCTGCATCAGCACGCGGGCGGGGCGATAGGCGATCTCGCTTTCGACGAGGCCCTTGTTCGAAAGCCAGGCGGCGACGCTCTCGATGTCCTTCTTCGTGACCGAACGGCCGTCTTCGTTGCGCAGCAGGTTCTCGAGCAGAACCTTCATCGAATAGGGAAGCTTCGAGACGCCGGCAAGGCCGTTCGCTTCTGCCTTCGGCAGGCTGTAGTAAATATAGTCGACGCCGTCGACCGTGAGGGTCGAACGACAGTTGAAGCTGTCTAGGGACTTGGACATTTATACCCCGTCTCGTCTGATCGCCAAAAGCTGACGTACGAACGCCCGTGCGCTTGAGAAGCGCGAAATGGGATGCGGGTGCGGTCATTTCCGCTGTCCGTACGCGGAAATCATTCCGGGTTCGGCGCAAGGATGATATTCACGCCGACCGCTGGCGTGTTGCGGGCCTTATAGATAATTTCTAAGGAACGATCCAGAGGACCGGTGTAAGGATCGGAAGAATTTTTTGCAGTGCGGCCAAGGTCGCAGAGGGAAAGTGGACAGATGCGCCTCGTTGCCGAGCGCCTGAGTGCAAGACGGGGCGAAGACCTGATCTTCCGGGATATCTCCTTCGACATCGGCGCCGGCGAGGCGCTGGTGGTGAAAGGGCCGAACGGGTCGGGCAAATCGACCTTGCTGCGCGTCGTGGCCGGCCTGCTGCCGCGGGAAACCGGCAAGGTCAGGCTTGCCGGGGAGGGCGACCACGCGTTCGAGACGGTCGCATCCGCCTGCCACTATCTCGGCCACCGCAACGCGATGAAGCGCGAACTGACGGTGGAGGAGAACCTGCGATTCTGGAAGGATTTCGCCGGTGATTCGGCCGGCGGCTCCGGCATCGGCATCGACGCGGCCGCCGATGCCGTCGGCCTCGGCGGCATCGTGCACCTGCCCTTCGGCTACCTCTCGGCCGGCCAGCAGCGACGGATGGCGATGGCGAAGCTGCTCGTCGCCTGGCGGCCGGTCTGGATCCTCGACGAACCGACGGCGGCGCTCGATGCGGCCGCCGAGACGATGTTTGCCGGCCTGGTGAAGGCGCATCTCTCCCGCGGCGGGCTGGCGATCGCCGCGACGCACCAGCCACTCGGACTTGGAGCGGTGAAGGAGTTGCACCTGGCGGGGTTCGCCGGGGCATCTGCGGAGGCATGGGCGTGACGGATCTCTGCGTTCTCCATGCACGTTCGCCTATGCGGTGCGCATGGCCCCTCACCCTGCCCCTCTCCCCGCAGGCGGGGAGAGGGGACGGAGAGGTTGGCGGCACGCGTCCTTCTCCCCGCAGGCGGGGAGAAGGTGCCGGCAGGCGGATGAGGGGCGGCTGCACGCCGACCGGCCGGAGGACTTTCGCATGACTGCGCTCCTCGTCCGCGACCTCAAGCTTGCCGTGCGCGCCGGGGGCGGGGCGATGATCGGGGTCCTGTTCTTCATGACCGTGGTGGCCGTCATCCCCTTCGGCGTCGGGCCGGACCTGAACCTGCTTGCCCGCATCGGTCCGGCGATCCTGTGGATCGGCGCATTGCTGGCCGCTCTCCTCGGTCTCGACAGGCTGTTCCAGGCCGAACGCGAGGACGGTTCGCTCGACCTCATCCTGATGCAGGAGACGCCGCTGGTGCTGACGGTGCTGGTCAAGTGCCTGGCGCACTGGATCGCGACCGGCCTGCCGCTGGTGATCGCCTCGCCGCTCCTGGCGCTGTTCATGAACATGGACGCGCCGGCGATGGCGGCGACCATGCTGACGCTTCTTGTCGGAACGCCGGCGATCACCTTCATCGGGGCCGCGGGTGCTGCCGTCGCCGTGGCGCTGCCGCGCGGCGGGCTGCTCGTCTCCATTCTCGTGCTGCCGCTCGCCATCCCGGTGCTGATCTTCGGCGTCAGCGCCGTCTATGCCGCCGTGCAGGAGCCCGCGCCGTTCCTGCCGCCCTTCCTGTTCCTGACGGCGCTGACGCTCGTCTTTGCCGTCATCGGCCCGGTCGCCGCCGCGGCGGCACTTCGCGCATCGACGGATTGACGCAAATGTGATTGATGGCGGTCAATTGCAGCGATGGGGCGAAAGCGGTAGATAGAGCCCATGAGCGAACAGAGCCTGGCCATCCGCAAGTTTTCCGATCTCGCCAACCCGACCCGGTTCCTGGCGTTGAGCGCGATCGTCTGGCCATGGATGGCGGCGGCGACGGCGCTGTTCTTCGCCATCGGCCTCTATCTCTGTTTTTCGACCGTCGGCGACTACCAGCAGGGCGAGACGGTGCGGATCATGTATATCCACGTCCCCGCCGCCTGGCTGTCGATGATGTGCTACTCGGTGATGGCGCTCTCGGCGCTCGGGACCCTCGTCTGGCGGCATCCGCTCGCCGACGTCTCGGCGAAGACGGCAGCGCCGATCGGCGCCTGTTTCACCTTCATCGCGCTCATCACCGGCTCGCTGTGGGGCAAGCCGATGTGGGGCACCTGGTGGGTGTGGGACGCGCGGCTGACCTCGGTGTTCGTGCTCTTTCTGATGTATCTCGGCCTGATCGCGCTGAACCGCGCGGTCGACGATCCGACGCGGGCCGCCAGGGTGAGCGCCATCCTGATCCTCGTCGGTTTCGTGAACATCCCGATCATCAAGTTCTCGGTCGACTGGTGGAACACGCTGCACCAGCCGGCCAGCGTCATCCGCCTCGACGGACCGACGATCGACCCGGAATTCCTGCGCCCGCTCGTCGTCATGGCGGTCGCCTTCACGCTGCTGTTCTTCACGCTGCACATCCTTGCGATGCGCAACGAGATCCTGCGCCGGCGCGTGGCGACCCTGCGGCGGCTGGCCGCACGCGCCGCCGGGCATGGCGCGGCTGCCCGCGAGGAGACGCTGCGATGAACCATGCCACCTATGTCGCCGCCGCCTATGCGGCCGCCTTCCTGACAGTTGCCGCCCTCATCCTCTGGGTCTGGCTCGACGGCCGCGCGCGCCGGCGCGAACTGGCGGCGCTGGAGGCCGCCGGCATCCGTCGCCGCTCTGCCGGAGAGGCGAGATGAGCGTACCGGCAGACGAAAAGGCGGCGCAAGCAAGGCCGTCCGGATCGCGCACGCGCGTGCTGCTGGCGCTGTTGCCGCTGGCGATCTTCGTGGCGCTGGCGGCGATCTTCTTCTTCCAGCTGCGCTCGGGGCGCGATATCTCGGAGATCCCGTCGGCGCTGATCGGCACGAAGGCGCCGTTCCGCGATCTGGAGCCCCTGGCGGGAGCGATGCGCGACGGCGTTGCGATCCCGGCGCTGGGCACCGAGACGACGAAGGGCAAGCTGACCCTCGTCAATTTCTGGGCGTCCTGGTGCGTACCCTGCCGACAGGAGCATCCGGCGATCATGGCGCTGTCGCAAGATCCGCGCCTGACCGTCGTCGGCGTCAACTACAAGGACGGCAACGAGAACGCGCTGCGCTTCCTCGGCGAGCTCGGCAATCCGTTTGCCGCCATCGGGCTGGACCCGAACGGCAAGATGGCGATCGACTTCGGGGTCTACGGCATTCCGGAAAGCTATCTCGTCGGCCCCGACGGCACGATCCTCTACAAGAAGGTCGGCCCGTTCGACGAGAACAGCCTGAGGAACGGCCTGATGCCGGCGATCGAGAAGGCACTGGGCGCACCCGCGCAGGCGGGCTGATCGTCAGGTGGCAGGCTGGCCGCGTTGTCGGCCCCGCCTGCCGTCCTCAGGGCGTCTTGCTCTCTGCCGGTTCGGCCGAATACTTCATGATCAGCGGCATCTGGGCGAGCGTGAAGAGGATGGTGATCGGCATCGTGCCCCAGACCTTGAAGGCCACCCAGAAATCCGTCGAGAACTGGCGCCAGACCACCTCGTTCAGCACAGCGAGCACCAGGAAGAACAGGCCCCAGCGCAGCGTCAGCTTGCGCCAGCCCTCGTCGGTGAGCTTGAAGGCGGCGTTGAAGACGTAGCCGAGCAGCGGCTTGCCGAAGGCAAGGCCGCCGAGCAGGATCGCGCCGAACAGCGTGTTGACGATGGTCGGCTTCATCTTGATGAAGGTGTCGTTCTGCAGCCAGAGCGTCAGCGCGCCGAAGACGAAGACGACGATGCCCGAGACCAGCGGCATCATCGGGAGCGTCCGCGTTAGCACCCAGGAGACGATAAGCGCGGCCGCCGTCGCGGCCATGAACAGGCCGGTGGCGATGAAGATCGGGCCGCCGAGCTCGGCAAGGGCGGGGAAATGCCCCGCCAGCCATTCGCCGCGCGAATTGGCGAAGAAGAAGACGACGAGGGGCCCAAGTTCCAGCACCAGCTTCAGCGCCGGGCTGATCTTGGGCTTGCCGGCGTCGTCCAGCGTCTCGATGATCCTGTCGTTGCTCATGCCTCAACCCCTGCAATCGCCTGCGCAAAATCCTTCGCCTCGAACGGTTCGAGATCGTCGATCCCTTCGCCGACGCCGATGAAATAGACCGGCAGCTTGTGTTTGGCGGCAATCGCCACCAGGATGCCGCCGCGTGCCGTACCGTCCAATTTTGTCATGATCAGGCCTGAGACGCCGGCGACGTTACGGAAAATCTCCACCTGGTTCATCGCGTTCTGGCCTGTCGTGGCGTCGAGCGTCTGCAGCACGGTATGCGGCGCGTCCGGATCGAGCTTGCCGAGCACGCGGACGATCTTTTCCAGCTCCGCCATCAGTTCGGCCTTGTTCTGCAGCCGGCCGGCGGTGTCGACGATGAGGACGTCGCTCTTCTTTTCCTTGGCCTGCTCATAGGCCTCGTAGGCGAGACCGGCTGCGTCGGCGCCGAGCTTGGAGGAGACGATGTCGGAACCGGTGCGCTCGGCCCAGATCTTCAGCTGCTCGATCGCAGCGGCACGGAAGGTGTCGCCGGCGGCCATCATCACCTTCAGGCCGGCGCCCGAGAGCTTGGCTGCAAGCTTGCCGATCGTGGTGGTCTTGCCCGTGCCGTTGACGCCGACGACGAGGATGACGTGCGGCTTGTGCGAAAGGTCGAGCTCGAGCGGCTTTGCGACGGGCTCGAGCACCTTGGTGATCTCGCCGGCCATGATGCGGCCGACGTCCTCGCCGGTGACGTCCTTGCCGTAGCGCTCGGCGGCGAGCGTGTCGGTGATGCGCAGCGCCGTCTCGACGCCGAGGTCGGCCTGGATCAGGAGGTCTTCCAGATCCTGCAGCGTCGCATCGTCGAGCTTGCGCTTGGTGAAGAGGCTGGCGATCTGGCCGGTCAGCTGCGAGGAGGTCCGCGCCAGGCCGGCGCGCAGGCGCTGGAACCAGCTGAGCCTGGGCGCGGGTGCCGCAGGCTGTTCCTTCGGCTTCTGGTCGGCCGTGGAGAAGCCCTTCGGCAGCACCGGTTCGGGGCGGCTTTCTTCGGCGACGTCCGGCTCGGCCGGTTTCGTCTTTCTTGCCTTAGGTTTTACGGGCTTTGCCGGCGGCGCGACGGGTTCGTCGGCGGGCACGGGCGAGGGTTCGGAAAGCGCCGCCTCCGCATCGGCATCGGCCGCCCGGAAATCGTCGTCGGTCGCCGCAGCGTTCACTGCGGCTTCGGCCGCCGCGATCTCCTCATGGGCGTGCTCGACGCCGCCGAGGCCGATATTGACCAGCTCGGCGGCGCGGATCGCCTCCGCCTCGGGGGTCAGTGCCGTTTCCGGCTCCCCTGCTGCTTCCCCGGCTTCCCCGGCAGGCCCGGCTAGGTCCGGTGCCGGGCCGCCGGCGGTCTCGATCTCCGGCGCGATCACCTCGTCGGGCGCCACCGGCAGCGGATGGACGACGGGCGGGAGCGGGTAGATATCGACCTGCGGCTCGCGATGATGTGCCGCCTCGGGATTGGCAGCCTCGGCCTCCTCGAGGAGGAAATCATGCTCGCCGGCAGGCTCCATCGGTACGGCGTCGAGCGGTGCCGACTGCGGAAGGCCGGCGTCCTCGACCTGGGGGACCGGATCGGGCTTTACGGCCTCCTCATGCGTTTGTGGCGCAGGGGCTGTGTCCTTGCCGAAGGTGAAGACTTTCTTGATGAAGCCGAAGGCCATGAATGATTTCCGCTAGTTGCGAACGGATGCGGGGTCTGCCCGCACGGTCAGGTGCTTGCCATTGTGGCCGGTGACGACCACCGAAACAAGTTCACGCGGGACAAGGCCTGCGGCATCGGCCAGCGTGAAGTTCTCCGTATGCGCCAGTCCGTTGTTTTCGACAAGGATCGTTTGCCGGCTTCCCACCATGGCGGAGAGATGGGCCAGTTGCAGTTTTTGTCCAGTCTCGCGCAGGCGCGCGGCGCGCTCCTTGACCAGCGCCCGGTCGAGTTGCGGCATGCGCGCCGCCGGCGTGCCGGGCCGGGGGCTATAGGGGAAGACATGCAACTGCGCGATGCCGCATGCCTCGGCAAGGCTGGCGCTCCGCTCCGCCATGTCCGCCGTCTCGGTCGGAAAGCCGGCGATCATGTCGGCGCCGAAACTGATCTCCGGCCGAAGGCTGCGCGCCTTGCGACAGAAATCGATCGCGTCCTGGCGAGAATGCCGCCGCTTCATCCGCTTCAGGATCAGGTCGTCGCCGTGCTGGAGGGACAGGTGCAGATGGGGCATGAAGCGCGGCTCGTCGGCGATCAGGTCGAAGAGATGGCTGTCCGCCTCGATCCCGTCGATGGAGGAGAGCCTGAGCCGGAGGATATCCGGCACCTGCTTCAGGAGCGTCTTCGCCAGCAGGCCGAGGCTCGGCTGCCAGGGGAGGTCGGCGCCGTAGCTCGTGGCGTCGACGCCGGTCAACACGATCTCGCGGTAGCCGCCGTCGACGAGCCTGTGCGCCTGGTCGACGATCGCGCCCATCGGCACCGAGCGGGAGTTGCCGCGACCATAGGGGATGATGCAGAAGGTGCAGCGGTGGTCGCAGCCGTTCTGGACCTGGATGAAGGCGCGCACGTGGCCGTCGATCGCCTTGACCATCTGCGGCGCGGTTTCAGTCACGCCCATGATGTCGTTAACGCGGACCTTCTCTTCCGCCGAGACACCGAAATCCGGCAGGGACCGGTAGGAGGCGCTCCGCAGCTTCTCCTCGTTGCCGAGCACGGCATCCACCTCCGGCATGCCGGCAAAGGTTTCCTGCTCCGTCTGGGCGGCGCAGCCGGTGACGATGATGCGGGCATGGGGATTGTCGCGGCGAGCGCGGCGGATCGCCTGGCGGGCCTGGCGCACGGCCTCGCCGGTGACGGCGCAGGTGTTGACGAGGATGGCGTTGTTCAGCCCCGCCTTCTCGGCCTCGCCGCGCATCACTTCCGATTCGTAGGTGTTGAGACGGCAGCCGAAGGTTATGACCTCGACGCCGCTCAAAGCGCGGCCGCTCCGCCTTCGGCCTCGTCGCGCCGCCAGGTCCCGGTCGCGGGATCGACGGTGCCGGACCACTCCCATTCGGCGGGCCCGGTCATGATCACGTGGTCGTCGCTCTCGCGCCACTCGATGTCGAGCGTGCCGCGGTTCGGGCTGCTGGCGACGGTGACGGCGACCTTGCGCCCGGTGCGTCCCGTCCGGGCGCCGCTGACGGCGGCGGCGCAGGCGGCGGAACCGCAGGCGAGCGTCAGCCCGGCGCCGCGCTCCCAGGTCCGCGTCGTCATCGACGAGCGCGAGGTGACCTCGGCGAGCGTGATGTTGGCGCGCTCGGGGAAGATCGGATGGTTTTCGAGCAGCGGGCCGAAGCGGGCGAGATCGAAGGACATCACGTCGCGATCGACCCAGAAGACGGCGTGCGGATTGCCCATCGACATGGCCGAGGGCGAATGCAGCACGGGATCGTCGATCGGGCCGATCTGCAACTCGATGCGGCGGGTGTCGAAGAACTCCTCGGAAAGCGGAATCCTGTCCCACTCGAAGACGGGCTTGCCCATGTCGACGGAGATCGTGCCGTCCTCGTGCTCCACCGCATTCAGGATGCCGGCGACCGTCTGGAAAGCGAAGGCCTTCTTGCCGGTTTCTGCGGCAAGCGCCTGGACGACGCAGCGCGTGCCGTTGCCGCAGGCCTGCGCCTTGCTGCCGTCGCAGTTGAGAATATCGATGAAGGCGTCGGTGCCGTCCGCCTTCGGATCGTGGATCGCCATGATCTGGTCGAAGGCGGTCTCGGCGTCCGCGGTGAGCGCGACCGCCGCCTCCGGCGTCACCCGGTCGGTGCGACCGCGCATGTCGACGACCAGGATCTTGTTGCCAAGCCCGTTCATCCTCGCGAATGCGACAAAGTCTGCCATGTTGCCCATCCCGTCGGGCGCCGATTGCCCGCTTTCCGGCGTATATGGCGGAATTGCCGGGAAATTACCAGTGGCAGGCGAGCCTATCCGGCCTCAGGCAAAGCTCTCTTCCACCAAGGCATGCACCCGGTTGAAGGCCGCCTTGGCGCCCTCGGCCACCCTGATCTCGTCTTCCTCCGACAGGGGCAGCGTGTTGTAGGCGGAAACGAAATTGCGCCAGTGCAGGCCGCGGCCGCTCGGATGGCCGGCGAGATGCCGTGCGCCGTCCTCTTCCGACAGACCGAGCTTGATCGCTTCCTTCAAGAGGAAGGCGGCGCCGAGGTTCGACCCTTCGGCGACGTAGACCCAGCCGAGCGCCGTCGGCAGGTCGAGCGCGCCGTTCCGGCCGGCGATGTCGGACGGCTCATTGCCGGTGACGTCGCGGATATCCTGCCTGATCGCCTCGAAGCGGCAGCGGTCGGCAAGGCCCGGCAGCAGCCGGTTCAGGTCCGGCGCGGCATAGAGCGGGGCGACATCGGCATGGAAGCCGTGCTGTACGGACAGAAACCGTGCGTAGCGTTCCTTGCTCGCGAAGGGCTCGGCGGCCATGATGCGCTTGTCGAGACGGTCGTGCGTTGCTTCCGTCATCGTCTTCAGACGCTGGATGCGGGTGACTTCGGCGGGATTTTCCAGTTCGGTCTGCATTTCTTTCCCCAAAAACTCATGAATTAGCGTATCAAGCAAATGTGAGCATCTTTCGTCAAGGCGGGAGTTCGAGGACGCATGCTGTTCTGCCGGTTCCGGCGCATTTTCGGCCTCCATCCTTGACTTCGGCGCAGCTTTCCTGTTTATCCGCGCCATCTGCGACAAGTTCAGACACTTGAAGCCGCCGACCGGGACCCGAGAAGGTATAAAGCGATCCCGGAGGTCAACACCCGACAGCGCGATGCGCCCTCGGGTGGTTTTTGGCTTTGCGTCTTGTTTTCGTCGCAGAGTGCACCGACGTTTCCGGGAAGCCGGAAACCAGAAGGACGACGCAATGTTTGAAACACTCCAGGACCGCCTTGGCGCCATCTTGAATGGGCTGACAGGCCGCGGTGCGCTCTCCGAGGCCGACGTCTCGGCGGCGCTGCGCGAGGTCCGTCGCGCGCTCCTGGAAGCGGACGTGGCGCTGGAAGTGGTCCGCTCCTTTACCGATGCGGTGCGCGAGAAGGCGGTCGGCGCGGAAATCCTGAAGTCGATCAAGCCCGGCCAGATGGTCGTCAAGATCGTGCATGACGAGCTGGTCTCGATGCTCGGCTCCGAGGGGGTCTCGATCGACCTCAATGCGGCCGCGCCCGTCGTCGTCATGATGGTGGGCCTGCAGGGCTCGGGCAAGACGACCACCTCGGGCAAGATCGCCAACCGGCTGAAGACGCGCGACAAGAAGAAGGTCCTGATGGCCTCGCTCGACACGCGCCGTCCGGCCGCGCAGGAGCAGTTGCGCCAGCTCGGCGTCCAGACCGGCATCGACACGCTGCCGATCATCGCCGGCCAGTCGCCGACCGACATCGCCGCCCGCGCCGTGCAGGCGGCCAGGCTCGGCGGTCACGACGTCGTCATCCTCGACACCGCCGGCCGCACCCATATCGACGAGCCGCTAATGATCGAGATGGCGGAGATCAAGCGGAAGTCCAATCCGCACGAGATCCTGCTCGTCGCCGACGCGCTGACCGGCCAGGACGCCGTCAACCTCGCCCGCAACTTCGACGACCGCGTCGGCATCACCGGCCTCGTCCTGACCCGCATGGACGGCGACGGCCGCGGCGGCGCGGCGCTTTCCATGCGCGCCGTCACCGGCAAGCCGATCAAGCTGATCGGCGTCGGCGAGAAGATGGGCGAGCTGGAGGAATTCCACCCTCGCCGCGTCGCCGACCGCATCCTCGGCATGGGCGACATCGTCTCGCTCGTCGAGAAGGCGGCGGAAAATATCGACGCCGAGAAGGCGGCCGCCATGGCCGCCAAGATGGCCAAGGGCAAGTTCGACCTCAACGACCTTGCCGACCAGCTGCGCCAGATGCAGAAGATGGGCGGCATGGGCGGCATCATGGGGCTGATGCCCGGCATGGCCGGCATGAAGGACAAGATGGCCGCCGCCGGCCTCGACGACAAGATGTTCGGACGCCAGATCGCCATCATCTCGTCGATGACCAAGGCCGAGCGCGCCAATCCCGACCTTTTGAAGCACTCCCGCAAGAAGCGCATCGCGGCCGGCTCCGGCACCGATGCGGCCGACATCAACAAGCTTCTGAAGATGCACCGTCAGATGGCGGACATGATGAAGATGATGGGCGGCAAGAAGGGCGGCGGCATGATGAAGCAGATGATGGGCGGCCTTGCCGGCAAGATGGGGCTTGGGGGCGGCATGGGCGGCCTCGGCGGCGGCATGGGCGGGATGCCCGACCTGTCGAAGCTCGATCCGAAGCAACTGGAAGCGCTGCAGAAGCAGGCGGAAGCCGCCGGCATCAAGCCGGGCGGCGGCTTGCCGGGCCTCGGCGGCAATGGCGGGCTTCCGGGCCTTCCCGGCAAGTTGCCCGGTCTCGGCGGCGGTTTCCCGGGCCTTCCCGGCCTGCCGAAGAAGAAGTGAGGGGGCGATGATCGATCCGGACATCAAGAAGCAACTGGCCGAGTATCGCCAGTCGATCGACAATATCGACGCCGCCCTGGTGCATATCCTGGCCGAGCGCTTCCGCTGCACCAAGGCGGTCGGCGTGCTCAAGGCCACCCACGAATTGCCGCCGGCGGACCCGGCGCGCGAGGAATACCAGATCGAACGCCTCCGCCGCCTGGCGAAGGACGCCAATCTGGACCCGGATTTCGCGGAGAAGTTCCTGAACTTCGTCATCCGTGAGGTGATCCGGCATCATGAAGCCATCGCCGCCGATTACAGCGGCTCCAACAACCAGCATACCGCTTAGAGAAAAGCGGTCAGTCATTCGCTCAAGGAGAAATGAAATGTCCCTGAAGATCCGTCTCGCCCGTGGTGGTTCCAAGAAGCGCCCCTACTACCAGATCGTCGTTGCCGACGCCCGTTCGCCCCGCGACGGCCGCTTCCTGGAGAAGGTCGGTTCCTGGAACCCGATGCTCGGCAAGGAAGACGCCAAGCGCGTCGAACTCGACGCCGACCGCATCAAGGAGTGGCTTGCCAAGGGCGCCCAGCCGACCGACCGTGTCCTGCGCTTCCTGAACGAGGCCGGCCTTGCCAAGCGCGACGCCCGCAACAACCCGGAAAAGGCAAAGCCGGGCAAGAAGGCGCTCGAGCGCGTCGCCGAGAAGAAGCAGAAGGCCGAGGACGCCGCTGCTGCCGCTGCTGCCGAGTAATTCGGGTACAGCGAGTTTGGAGCGGGCGGCGTGTCTCATGCCGCCCGTTTTCGTTTGGGCCCCAACCCTTGTCTAATTGTGTGAGCGCGGACCGGATCGATGAACAAACTTCAAAACCCCGTGCTCATGGGCACGATCGGCGCGGCGCAGGGCCTGCGCGGCGAAGTCCGCGTCAAGAGCTTCACGCTCGATCCCGTTTCGCTCGGCGACTACGGAAACCTCCACAGCGAGGACGGCCGGGTCTTCGAGGTGCTGGAGATCCGCGAGGCCAAGGAGATGGCGGTGGTCCGTTTCCGCGGTGTGAATGATCGCACGGCAGCGGAAGCGCTGCGCGGCCTGGACCTCTACATCGAGCGCGACAAGCTGCCGGACGAGGAACTGGACGACGACGAGTTCTTCTATGCCGATCTCGAAGGACTGGAAGCGGTCGATGCGACCGGGCGCAGCCACGGCACCGTCAGCGGCATCTTCGATTTCGGCGCCGGCGATCTCCTGGAACTGAAGGGGCCCGGCAAGCGGCCGGTGCTCATTCCCTTCTCCGAGACGGCCGTGATCGAGATCGATCTCGAAAACGGCCGGCTGCTGATCGATCCCGTCGCCGCCGGCCTCGAGGGCGACGACGAGGAGGGGCCGGGCAGCCGCAGGCGGCGCCCGCCGCGCGAGGAGGAATGACGTGGCTTTCCGCGCCACCGTCCTGACCCTCTACCCGGAGATGTTTCCGGGCTTTCTCGGCCAGTCCCTGTCCGGCAAGGCGCTTGCGCGCGGCGACTGGCTGCTGGAGACGGTGCAGATCCGCGATTTCGCCACCGATCGCCACCGGACCGTGGACGATACGCCGGCCGGCGGCGGCGCCGGTATGGTGCTCAAGCCCGACGTGCTCGCAGAGGCGATCGACCACGCATCGCCGGAGGGTGACACGCGGCCGCGGCTGCTGATGAGCCCGCGCGGCCGGCCGCTGACGCAGCAAAGGGTCCGCGACCTTGCGGCGCAGGAGGGCGCGGTCATCGTCTGCGGCCGGTTCGAGGGCGTAGACCAGCGCGTGATCGACGCGCGCGGGCTCGAAGAGGTCTCGATCGGCGACTACATCCTTTCCGGCGGGGAGCCGGCGGCGATGATCCTGCTCGACGCGGTCGTGCGCATCCTGCCCGGCGTGATGGGCAATGCGCTGTCCGGCGTCCACGAGAGCTTCGAGGGCGGGCTTCTGGAGCATCCGCACTATACGCGACCACAGGTCTGGGAGGGGCGGGAGATACCGGCGGTACTGACTTCCGGCCATCACGGCGAGATCGAGAAATGGCGGATCGCGGAGGCGCGCCGGTTGACCGGGGAGCGCCGCCCGGACCTGCTCGGCCCTCAGCCCGAGACGAAATAATAGACCGTCAGGACCCCGCCGACCGCGACGACGAGGGCGCGGATGACCGTCTGCGGAACGCGGCGGGCCACCCAGACGCCGGAATAGCCGCCGATCGCGCCGGCGGGGATCATCACGGCCGCCTGCGGCCAGCCGACCACTTCGCCGCTTGCGAAGATGACGATGGCGACGCCGGCGATCACCATGGCGAGAAAATTCTTCAGCGCGTTCAGCCGGTGGTAGTCTCCGCCCTTGGAGAGACCGAGCACGGCGAGCGTCATGATGCCCATGCCGGCGCCGAAGAAGCCGCCATAGATCGAGGTCGCGAACTGGCCGGCGAGCCCGAGCGGGCCGAGCGGCTGTTCGGCATGCAGATGCTTCGGCTTCAGGAGCGGGCCGGCGGCGAAGACCGCGGTCGCGCCCAGCAGGAGCCAGGGCACGAGCGCGCGGAAGCCCGGATTGGACATGGAGAGCAGGAGCAGCGCGCCGGCAAGCCCGCCGACCAGCGACAGCGCGCCGACGACGCGCGCCTCCTTCCAGTCGGCGCGGATCTCGCGTCGATAGGCGAGGGCGGAGGTGACGTAGCCCGGGAACTGGGTGATGGAAGAGGTGGCGTTGGCGACGATCGGCGGCAGGCCGGTCAGCGTCATGGCGCCGAAGGTGAGAAAGGTGCCGCCGCCGGCAATCGCGTTGACCACGCCGGACAGGAAGCCTGCGACGAACAGAATTGCGGCATCGACGATAGACATGATATCTCCCTGTAGTGTCCCCCTGGCCGCCTCGGCGAGGCGGCCATTCCTCCTGGAGCGCTGATATCGCCCGCAGTCGTCGGCCGCAATCCTCCAAAAGCCGGAAGGGCCGATGATTTATCGCGCTGCGAGGGATGACAAGCGCTGCCGAATGGTGTATTGCGCGCACGGTTTTGGGATCGTCCCGGAAAGCCGAAAGCAAAGAATGGCGAATCCGCTCCTGTCCGGCAACGGGCATTTCCCCGAGGTTCTCACCGAAGGGACAAGGTCGAGCGCTCTGGCTGTTTCAGAAGAACGTAAAGGTTAGACCGATGAACATCATTGAACAGCTCGAGGCCGAACAGGCCGCAAAGATCGCCGCCAAGCGCACCCTTCCGGAATTCTCCCCGGGCGACACGCTCCGCGTCAACGTCCGCGTGACGGAAGGCAGCCGTACCCGCGTGCAGGCCTATGAAGGCGTCTGCATCGCCCGCTCCGGCGGCGGCATCAACGAGAGCTTCACCGTCCGCAAGATCTCCTACGGCGAAGGCGTCGAGCGCGTATTCCCGATCTTCTCGCCGCTCGTCGAGAGCGTCGAAGTCGTCCGCCGCGGCAAGGTCCGTCGCGCCAAGCTCTACTACCTGCGCGACCGTCGCGGCAAGTCGGCTCGTATCGTCGAGAACACCGGCACCCGCGCCCGCAAGCTGAACGACGCCGAGCGCGCTGCCGTCGCCGAGGAAAAGGCACGTCTCGAGGCCGAGAAGGTCGCAGCCGCACAGGCGCTCGCCGCCGAGAAGGCAGCAGCCGAGGCAGCGGAAGCCAAGGCAGCGGCAGAAGCCGCAGCCGCTGCGGAACCTGCAGCGGAATAAGGCTCAGCCTCATTCATTCAAGAAAGCCGCCGGGGGCAACTCCGGCGGCTTTCTTGTGCCTGCTCGTTGCCTCCCGGCGGCAGGCGTCGGCATGGGCCTCCATTGATCGTCCGCATTCGTGAGGCGCGCGGCAGGTGCTGCCCGAAATTCCGGGGAATGCCGGCCGCCTTTTGCTTCCGAGGCCCCGTATTTGGCATGATCCGTCTTGCCAGTATCGATTGATCTGTGACACGTTTCGCGTGCCACACTTTCTGGAGCATTCCGATGTTTTCGCGCCGTACCGTTCTCGCCGGGCTCTCCGCCCTTGCCCTCATGCCTGTCACGGCCTCTGCGGCCGAGCTTCCGGATCTCGGGGGCAAGACGGTGGTGGTTGTCACCGAGAACGCCTATCCGCCGCTGCAGTTCGTCGATCCGAAGAGCGGCGAGCAGATCGGCTGGGAATACGACGCGATGAACGAGATCGCCAAGCGCCTGAATTTCAAGGTCGAGTACCAGAACACGAGTTGGGACGCGATGATCCAGGCGGTTCATGACGGCCAGTACGAGATCGGCATGACCGGCATCACCATCAAGGACGACCGCAAGGAGAAGGTCGATTTCTCCGATCCCTATATGCGTTCGCAGCAGTTCATGCTGGTCCGCGGCGACGAAGACCGCTTCACCGACGCCAAGAGCTTCGGCGCCTTCGCCGACGGGCTCGTCGGTGCACAGCCGGGCACCTCGCCGTTCTATGCCGCCGTCTACGAGATCCTCGACGGCAACGAACAGAACCCGCGCATCAAGCTGTTCGAAACCTTCGGGGCGACGGTGCAGGCGCTGAAGGCGGGCGACGTCGATCTGGTGCTGACCGACAGCGTTGCCGCCAAGGGCTATGTCGACGCGTCCGATGGAGCCCTGAAGGTGATCGGCGACCCGCTCGGCACGGAAGACTTCGGCTTCATCTTCCCCAAGGGGTCGGAACTCGTCGCGCCCGTCAACGCCGCGATCGCCGAATTGAAGGCGGACGGCACGCTGGACGCTTTGAACAAGAAGTGGTTCCTCGACTACAAGATGGGCCAGTAAGCCCTTCATGGCTGCGGCATCCCGGAATTCGGACACGACGAAGGGCGACTATCCCTGGTGGCTGGTCGCCCTTGTCGCGATCGGTCTTGCGCTCGCCGTCGTGATCGCCGCCAACGAGATCTATGCGCAGGTCTTCGGCGTGATCCTGCAGGGCCTGTGGGTGACGATCTTCGTCACCGTCGTCGGCTTTCTGCTGGCCACCCTTCTCGGGCTCGGCGTGGCGCTGCTCGGCCTCTCCGACCACGTGGCGCTGCGCCAGGCTGCCCGCTTCTACACGGAAGTCATCCGCGGCGTGCCGATCCTGGTGCTCTTGTTCTATATCGCCTTCGTCGGCGCTCCGGCGGTCGTGGCGTTCGTGAACTTCGTGATCGGCCCCCTCGTCGCCGCCGGCTATGTCGAGCCCTTATTGGTGCGGGACGTCTCGCTGATGTGGCGGGCGATCCTGGCATTGACGATCGGCTATTCCGCCTTCATCGGCGAAGTGTTCCGCGCCGGCATCCAATCGGTGGACAAGGGACAGGTCGAGGCAGCCAAGGCGCTCGGCCTGTCGCGCACCCAGCGCTTCCGCCTCGTCGTGCTGCCGCAGGCGATCCGCGTCATCCTGCCGCCGCTCGGCAACGACTTCGTGGCGATGGTGAAGGATTCCTCGCTCGTCTCGGTGCTCGGCGTCTCCGACATCACCCAGATGGCGAAGATCTATGCCTCCGGCTCCTTCCGCTTCTTCGAGACCTATTCGATCGTCGCCTATGTGTACCTGATCCTGACGATCGGACTGTCTCTGGCGCTGCGGGGCGTGGAAAGGCGGCTGCGCAGGGGCGCCGGGAACTGAGGCGTCTGCCCGTGCAATATTGCTGCCTGCCGGTAAAACTGGTATAGGCCGGCCATGGAATCCAAATTCGCATGCATTGGCGCGCGTATTTTCGTACTGCAGGACCACAAGCGCCTGCCGGTACGGTTCTTCGCGCGGGTATGCGGGGCGCTTACGAGCCGCCTGGCCTGATCCTCGCCGGATCCGCGGCCCGGCCGCATTTGCATTCCAATTTCCATCGCATCACTCGGATGAAGAGCCATGAGCGCACCTCGTACCCTCTATGACAAGATCTGGGACGACCATGTCGTCAACACGCAGGAAGACGGCACCTGTCTTCTCTACATCGACCGGCACCTCGTTCACGAGGTGACCTCGCCGCAGGCCTTCGAGGGCCTGCGCATGGCCGGTCGCAAGGTTCGCCATCCGGAAAAGACGCTCGCCGTCGTCGACCACAACGTGCCGACTTCGCCGGATCGCAAGAACGGCATCAAGAACGAGGAAAGCCGCATCCAGGTCGAGGCGTTGGCCAAGAACGCCGCCGACTTCGGCGTCGAGTACTATTCGGAGAACGATATCCGCCAAGGTATCGTGCACATCGTCGGTCCCGAGCAGGGCTTCACGCTGCCGGGCATGACGATCGTCTGCGGCGATAGCCACACCTCCACGCACGGCGCCTTCGGCGCGCTGGCGCACGGCATCGGCACGTCCGAGGTCGAGCACGTGCTCGCCACGCAGACGCTGATCCAGAAGAAGGCGAAGAACATGCTGGTGCGCGTCGACAACCAGCTGCCGCCCGGCGTCACCGCCAAGGACATCATCCTCGCCATCATCGGCGAGATCGGCACCGCCGGCGGCACTGGCTACGTCATCGAGTTCGCCGGCGAGGCGATCCGCTCGCTGTCGATGGAAGGCCGCATGACGATCTGCAACATGACGATCGAAGGCGGCGCCCGCGCCGGCCTGATCGCGCCGGACGAGACGACCTTCGCCTACGTCAAGGACAAGCCGCGCGCGCCGAAGGGCAAGGCCTGGGACATGGCGCTCGACTACTGGAAGACGCTGCACACCGACGAGGGCGCGCACTACGACCGCGTCGTGGTGCTCGATGCGGCCAACCTGCCGCCGATCGTCTCCTGGGGCTCCTCGCCGGAAGACGTCATTTCCGTCCAGGGCAGCGTTCCCGATCCGGACGAGATCGCCGACGAGACCAAGCGGGCCTCCAAGTGGCGCGCGCTCGACTATATGGGCCTGAAGCCCGGCACGAAGATCACCGACATCGCGGTTGACCGCGTCTTCATCGGCTCCTGCACCAACGGCCGCATCGAGGACCTGCGGGCGGTCGCCAAGGTGGTCGAGGGCAAGAAGGTCGCTTCGACCGTGTCCGCCATGATCGTTCCGGGCTCCGGTCTGGTGAAGGAACAGGCGGAGGCCGAAGGCCTCGACAGGATCTTCAAGGAGGCCGGTTTCGACTGGCGCGAGCCCGGCTGTTCGATGTGCCTGGCGATGAACGACGACCGGCTGAAGCCTGGCGAGCGTTGCGCCTCGACCTCGAACCGCAACTTCGAGGGCCGCCAGGGCTTCAAGGGCCGCACGCACCTCGTCTCGCCGGCCATGGCGGCGGCAGCCGCCGTTGCCGGCCACTTCGTGGACATCCGCGAATTCAATTGACCGCCTGGCGGTGCCATCCGATGGCGAGGGCCGTCCCGTCCGGGGCGGCCCTCATGCATTTTGACAGCCGAAACGGCCGCATTTCACGCTTCGGGGCTTTGTGGATGCACGCGTTTGTCGCAAGATCGGCGGCACGCTCTTGCGCCACGCACTGATAAGGAACGGACATGACCGATCGCCGCCTCTTGCTGTTGCGCCATGCCAAGTCCGCCTGGCCGGACGGGGTTGCCGACCGCGAGCGGCCGCTCGCGCCGCGGGGGCAGAAGGCGGCCCCGCGCATCGGCGAATATCTTCAGGCCGAGAAGCTCATCCCCGATCTCGTCCTCGTCTCCAGCGCCCGCAGGACCGTGGAGACATGGGCACTGGTCGCGCCCCGTCTGCCGAAGGGCACGGAAGGGCGCGAGATCGACGTCCTCTACGAGGCGCCGGCCAACCGGCTGCTGGAGATCGTTCGCGCGACCGATGCGTCGGTTCGCACCCTCATGCTGATCGGGCACAATCCTGGCCTGCAGCATTTCGCCGCCGCGCTCATCGGAGCCGGGGAGGGCAGGGCGCTGAGGAGGCTCGAGGAAAAGTTTCCGACGGCGGGACTGGCGGTGATCGACCTGCCGCTTGCGCTCTGGTCCGACCTGCATGCAGGGACGGGCACGCTCGAGCGCTTCGTGACGCCGCGCTCGCTGGAATGACAGGCGAAGGCGGCCGGAAGGGTTCCCGGCCGCCGGTGGCAAGAGGTCGTGTCGCCGCGCTCAGAAGTCGGCCGTCTTCGGATCGGGTCCGATGCGGGCGTCCGCGCGGTCCAGCGCGGCAATCGCGGCCAGGTCGTCGTCGTCCAGCTTGAAGTCGAACACCTGGAAGTTCTCCTCGATCCGCGACGGGGTCACCGATTTCGGGATCACGACCAGGCCGTTGTCGATATGCCAGCGGATGATCGTCTGCGCCGGGGTGCGGCCGTGCTTGCGTGCGACCGCGCCGATCGTGGGGTCGTCCAGCAACTGGCCCTGGCCGAGCGGGCTCCAGCTTTCGGTCACGATGCGCCGCGGGGCATGGGCCTGACGCGCCGCCTTCTGCTGGAAGTCGGGATGAAGCTCGATCTGGTTGATCACCGGCTCCTCGCCGGTCTCGGCGATGATCATCTCGAGATGCTCGGGATAGAAGTTGGAGACGCCGATCGACCGGGCGCGGCCCTCCGCCTTCAGGCGCACGAACGCCTTCCAGGTGTCGACGTAGAGGCCCTTCTGCGGCGCCGGCCAGTGGATCAGGTAGAGATCGACATAGTCGGTGCCGAGACGCTTCAGGCTTTCGTCGAAGGCCTTCAGCGTGGAATCGAAGCCCTGGCTGTCGTTCCAGAGCTTGGTGGTCAGGAAGATGTCCTTCCGGTCGACGCCGGACGAGCGGATGCCTTCGCCGACGCCTTCCTCGTTGCCGTAGATGGCCGCGGTGTCGATATGGCGGTAACCGGCGGCGAGAGCCGTCTTGACCACCGGAGCCGCCACGTCGTCGGGCGTGCGCCAGACGCCGAGTCCGACCTGGGGGATGGTGTGGCCGTCGCTAAGGGAGATGGCAGGGGTCTGGGTCACGAAAGGTCTCCATGTATGAATGCGTCAAAACGGATGACAGGCGCCGGTGCGGAACGCCCGCGGGGAGGCCGCAGGTCCTGGCGCGACCAGAAAGATATAGGAACCCGGTCCAAGGTTTCCACCTCGGTCGGCAGGAGGCCGGGGCGATGCGCGGCGCGGGATCAGACCACCTTCAGCATCGTTGCGCGGCCAAGATGCGGCAGCAGCCGGCGCATGTCGGCGGCGCGGATGGCGACGCATCCAGCCGTCGGCTCGAAGCCGGGACGGATCAGGTGGAAGAAGATCGCCGATCCCAGGTTCCGACGGCGGGAGGTGACGTTCCAGTCGAGCACCAGGCAGGCGTCGTAGAGCCCGTCCTTGCGCCTCATCTCCTCGTGGCTCGGCCCGAAGGGGCTGCGGACGAGGCGGTTATAGTTCGGATCGCGCGGATCGTCGCACCAGAGCATGTCCGGACGGATGCGCCGCATCGGCAGGCGGGTGGACATTCCCCGCATCCGGTCGCCGCGGAAGAAGCCGCCAAGCAGCCGCATCGCGGCGATCGGCGTGGCGCCGTCGCCCTCGCGCTTGCGGGTGGTGGTACCGCTCCGGCCGATCGCCGCGGGGATGGACAGGATGCCGTATTGCAGGATGGCGCGGCTTTTCGTCCGAGGCGCGCGTCGGACCACGATTGTGCCGCGATTGTCTGGTGCTGTCGCTTTTGCCCGTCTCATCACCGGTGCCTATCCATTGCTCACGCGAATGTGCGTTGCCCGGAAAACCGGGTCCAAGCATATGCTCGCCGGTGGGCGTCGGGATTGCATATATCCTTGGCGGACTTGCCAAAAGGCCAATTTCGCATAGGTTCAGTTCAATATTCGAAGGGAAGCATATGACATCGCGAACGATCCTCATTGTCGATGACGACAACGACCTGCGCGAGACGCTGGTCGAGCAGCTTGCGCTCTACGAGGAGTTCACGATCCAGCAGGAATCGACCGCGGCGAAGGGTATCCAGGCCGCCCGCGCCAGCCAGGTCGACCTGCTCATCATGGATGTGGGCCTGCCGGACATGGACGGCCGCGAGGCCGTCAAGCTGCTGCGCAAGGGCGGTTTCAAGGCGCCGATCATCATGCTGACCGGCCACGATACCGATTCGGATACGATCCTCGGCCTGGAAGCGGGCGCGAACGACTATGTCACCAAGCCGTTCCGCTTCGCGGTGCTGCTCGCCCGCATCCGCGCGCAGCTGCGCCAGCACGAAAGCAGCGAGGACGCCACCTTCACGGTCGGTCCCTACACGTTCAAGCCCGGCCAGAAGCTCCTGACCATGGAGAACGGCCAGAAGATCCGGCTGACGGAGAAGGAGGCGGCGATCATCCGCTACCTCTACCGGGCGGACCAGAAGGTGGTCACGCGCGACGTGCTGCTGGAAGAGGTCTGGGGCTACAACTCCGGTGTCACGACCCATACGCTCGAGACCCATGTCTACCGGCTGCGCCAGAAGATCGAGCGCGATCCGTCCAATGCGCAGATCCTCGTAACCGAGAACGGCGGCTACAAGATCGTCCCTTGAGGGCGCATCGCGATCCGTCATTGCCGGGATAGCCCCGGGATTTCCGGGCCGGACGCTGGACGCGGCCCGGCCTTGTCGGCTATTCATGCGGGCAACAGATCAAGGCCGGGGCAGCCCTCGGCCGGATGACGGAGGCGCCGCTTGGCTCTCATCGACGATATCAGGCTTTTCGCCCAGGTGCCGCTCTTTGCGGGCCTGTCCGAGGACAAGCTGCGGCTGATGGCGTTCGGTGCTGAGCGGCGGCGCATCGTCGAGGGCCAGACGCTCTTTCGCGAAGGGGCGTCGGCCGATTGCGGCTACGTCGTCGCTTCGGGAAGCTTTCGCTTGTCGTCGACGGCGCGGGACGGATCGGTCCGCCACGAGGGCGTGGCAGCCGTCGGAACGCTTCTTTCGGAGCTTGCGATGATTTCCGTCATCGAGCGGAAGTTCACGGCGACGGCGGTCGAGGACAGCGAGGTCATCCGCATCAACCGCCCGCTCTTCCGGCGCATGCTGGAGGAATATCCGGACGTGGCCGTGATGGTGCAGGGGCGGATCCGCGCCAACCTGGCGGCGATGATCGACGGCGCCTCCGGCATGGCCGGGCGGTTCGCCTGAGGCCCGTTCGCCTTCGCCTCACGTCTTGTTTCTCGCATGTCGTTGTCGCAAGACCGCTGCACAGTTTTGCGCGACATGCTTTAGAGATCGAAGGTGGCGATGACCGGGACGTGGTCGGACGGGCGCTCCCAGCCGCGGGCCTCGCGCAGCACGGTGATTTCCGACAGATGCGTATCCAGATCGGCGGACGACCAGATGTGGTCGAGCCGGCGGCCGCGGTCGGCTGCGGCCCAGTCCCGGGCCCGGTAGCTCCACCAAGTGTAGAGCTTCTGGTCGGCCGGGACCTTGCGGCGCATCAGGTCCACCCATGCCCCCCTGGTCATCACCTCGGTCAGGCCCTCGACCTCAACCGGCGTGTGGCTGACGATCTTCAGAAGCTGCTTGTGCGACCAGACATCGTGTTCCAAAGGGGCGATGTTCAGATCGCCGACGAGGATCGACGAGATCCCCGCCTCCGCCTCGGCATGCAGCACCTTCATCTCCTCGATGAAATCGAGCTTGTGGCCGAATTTCGGATTGATCGTCCGGTCGGGCTCGTCGCCACCGGCCGGCACGTAGAAGTTATGCAGCCGGATCGACTTGCCGCCGTGACGGAAGACGACGGAAACGTGCCGTGCATCGCCGACGCCGCAATAGTCGCGACGCTCGACGAGTTCGGTCAGCGGCAGGCGGGAAATCGTCGCGACGCCATGGTAGCCCTTCTGGCCGTGCATGACGATGTGCTCGTAACCGAGCGCCCGCAGCGGCTTGGAGGGAAACTGGTCGTTCGGGCACTTGGTTTCCTGCAGGCAGAGGATGTCCGGCGCATGGGTCTTGAGGAGATGCTCGACCAGGCTGATCCGCAGACGGACGGAGTTGATGTTCCAGGTCGCGATCGAAAGGGTCATTCGGGCTTTTCCTCGTGGTGCCGGGTGGCAGGACGCGAGGTTCTTAGCCGATAAGCGCCCGGACCGGAATCGGTTTCGGGCTCTTATTGTGCGAATTCAGGCCGTTGCGGCAGATATGGCGACGGCGGGTTGCAAGAATGGCAAGGAAAGAGCCGCAAGCGTCGACGCTGCGGCTCGATACCGGCTTCGTCGTGGGACCGTCAGCGGCCGTGGATCTCGTCATACGGAACGGCGAAAACCTTGGGATCGAGCGGCACGCCATTCCTGACGTTGAAGATCATCACCGACGTGTCCTTGCCCTGGGCATCCCTGATCGTCCACTGGCGAAGGTCGTAGGTCTTCGGATCGAACATCATGGTGATGGTCGAGGAACCGAACATGTTGCGGTCGCCCAGCACGATGGTGATGAGGTCGTCCTCCTCCTTCACGCCGCGGACCATCTTGGTGGAGAGATCGATCTGGTTGCCGAGAAGCAGCTTCAACGGCGTCTTCGACAGCGGATAGACGTCCCAGGTCTTGAGCTTGCGGTTGCCGATGACCACCGTGCGGCCGTCGGAGATGACGCGCATCGGCGAGGGATCCTCGTAGTTGAAGCGGATCTTGCCGGGGCGGCTGATGAAGAACTTGCCGCCGGTCTGCTCGCCGCGGGGGCCGAACTGCACGAACTCGCCCATCATTGTCTTCACCGACGCGAAGTGATTGGCGATCCGCTGCGCCGTGCTTGAGGCCTGGGCCGCAGCCGGATCCGACGCCAGCAGGGCCGGCCCGCCGGCCAGAAGCAGCGCCAGCAGTCCGGCAAAGTTCCTGCGCGTCATGTGGCCGGCCGGGGTCGTGTCGTCAGCGTTCATCGTGGTCTCCTTCATGCCGCTCTGAATGTCCGCCAAGTACGGCGTGATCATGGCGCGAGCCGGACGCCTGCGGCCGTTTCGGCACAGGTAGAGCGGTGCCTGTTCTCGTCAACGGCCCGTGACGTCGTCTTCCGTCGGAACCAGGATCTCGCGCTTTCCGGCATGGTTGGCCGGGCCGATCAGGCCCTCCTGCTCCATCCGCTCGATGAGCGAGGCGGCCCGATTGTAGCCGATCCCGAGCCTGCGTTGAATATAGGACGTGGACGCCTTGCCGTCACGCAGGACCACGGCGACGGCCTGGTCGTAAGGGTCGTCGGAATCGTCCAGGTTGGCGGTGCCGGCGGGACCTGCGCCGTCCATGTCGTCCTCGTCGTCCTGGGTGATCGCGTCGAGATATTGCGGGGCGCCCTGTGCCTTCAGGTGGGCAACGACGGCCTCGACCTCGTTGTCGGAGACGAACGGGCCGTGCACGCGCTGGATGCGCCCGCCGCCGGCCATGTAGAGCATGTCGCCCATGCCGAGCAGCTGTTCGGCGCCCTGTTCGCCCAGGATCGTGCGGCTGTCGATCTTGGAGGTGACCTGGAAGGAGATGCGGGTCGGGAAGTTGGCCTTGATCGTGCCGGTGATGACGTCGACCGAGGGGCGCTGGGTCGCCATGATGACGTGAATGCCGGCGGCGCGTGCCATCTGCGCCAGACGCTGGACGGCGCCTTCGATGTCCTTGCCGGCGACCATCATCAGGTCGGCCATCTCGTCGATGATGACGACGATGTAGGGCATCGGCTGCAGGTCGAACTGCTCCGTCTCGTACATGGCCTCGCCGGTCTGGCGGTCGAAGCCGGTCTGGACGGTGCGGGTGATCTGCTCGCCCTTGGCCAGCGCCTGCTCGACGCGGCTGTTGAAGCCGTCGATGTTGCGCACGCCGATCTTCGACATCTTCTTGTAGCGCTCCTCCATCTCGCGGACGGTCCATTTGAGCGCCACCACCGCCTTCTTCGGATCGGTGACGACGGGGGAGAGCAGGTGCGGGATGCCGTCGTAGACGGAGAGTTCGAGCATCTTCGGATCGATCATGATCAGCCGGCACTGCTCCGGCTTCAGCCGGTAGAGGATCGACAGGATCATGGTGTTGATCGCGACCGACTTGCCCGAGCCGGTGGTGCCGGCGACGAGCAGGTGCGGCATCTTGGCGATGTCGGTGATGACAGGCTCGCCGCCGATGGTCTTGCCGAGCGCCATGGCGAGCTTGGCCTTGCTGGTCTCGAAGTCGCGGGCGGCGAGCAATTCGCGCAGGAAGACGGTCTCGCGGCTCTGGTTGGGCAGTTCGATGCCGATCGCGTTGCGGCCGGGCACGACGGCGACGCGGGCGGCGATCGCGCTCATCGAGCGGGCGATGTCGTCGGCAAGCCCGATCACGCGGGAGGACTTGATGCCCGGTGCAGGCTCCAGCTCGTAGAGGGTGACGACCGGGCCCGGGCGGACATGGATGATCTCGCCCTTGACGCCGAAATCCTCCAGAACCCCTTCGAGCATGCGGGCGTTCTGTTCCAGTGCGTCGGCGGAGAGCGAGGCGTCGCGGGCAACGTTGCGCGGCTCGGCCAGAAGATGCAGCGACGGAAGCTGGAAGCCGCCCGGGGCGGCAAAGGAGGCCTGCGCCTCGCGCTCGATCCGCGCGCCCGCCTTGGGCTTCGGGGCGGCTGCGGCGATCCGCGAGCGCAGGCCCGCAGGTGCCGGCGCCTTGCGCGGCGCCCAATCGTCGTCCACGTCGTCCGGCAGGATGCCGGCCGGGCGCGGCAGGTCGTCCTCGTCCAGATCGTCGCCGTCGTAGCCGTCCATCGCGGGCGGCGCGACATTGCGACGGGCGCCGCCGTCGAGAGACGGCTCGACACGCTCCGACATCCGCGGCGCGACCTTGGCGCGGGTCGGCTCATTCAGCGTTCCGAATTCGTCATCGTTGAAATCATAGGGCTGCTCGACGGCGCGCGCGTGGGTCTTGCCGCGGCCCGAGAGCCCGAACAGACGGCGCAGGCGGGCCTGGTTGGTGTACCAGGCATGGGTCAGCGCGCCGGCGATCACCATCAGCGGACCCTCGGCCTCGTCCTCCTCGTCGGGCTCACTGACCGTGCGCGTCCGCTCGACGCTGGCGGGCGGGGCGATCTCGTCCTCGTCCACCGGATCATTGCCGATCAGGCCGGCGCTGAAGACGAGCAGCCAGCCGGCCGGCACTGCGACGATCGCGCCGAGGATGCTGGCCAGGATGCCGGTCGGATAGGCGCCGGTGAAGAGCGCGGGAAAGCGCAGGATCATGTCGCCGAAGACGCCGCCGAGGCCGTTCGGCAGGGGCCAGGTGATCGGGGCGGGGATGCAGCTGAGCGCGGCCGAGGCGAGCACGGCGCCGACGAACCAGCAGCCGAGCCGCTTGACGATGCGGGTGATGCGACGGTTCCGGATCAGCGCCAGGGCCCAGGCGACCACCGGAAGCAGGGCGATCACGCAGGCGAGCCCGAAGAACTGCATGAAGATGTCGGCGAAGGCGGCGCCGGTGTAGCCGAGCGCGTTGGTGGGTTCGCCGCCGGATGCATAGGAGAAGCTCGGGTCGGAGACGTTCCAGGTCGAGAGCGCCGCCACTGCCAGCGCCAGCGCGATGAACAGGCCGAAGCCCAGGAGCGCCCGGATCTGCCGCCACAGGAAGGCCGACAGAACAAATCGTTCGGGACGATTGTCCAGCATTGCCGTTGTGCTTCTCGCCATGTGTCTTCAGCCTGTCGCGCGATAGGTCCCGGTGAGGTCGTCCAGCCGGAGGGCATGGATGATATGCGACCCTAACGGGACAAGCGTTAATGGCGTATTAACCATGGCGCGCAGAGCGGCCTCGGCACGAAAAAAGGCCGGCGTCGCCCACAAAAAAGGCCCGGACCGTGAGGTCCGGGCCGAGCCTGCTTGCACAGGCCGTGTCGGGAGGATCGGATGGCGCCGGCCTGGACCGGCGCCACCGGGGTGCATCAGGAGTGGTAGGCCGCTTCGCCGTGGGAGGCGAGGTCGAGACCTTCGCGCTCGGCTTCGGTGGTGACGCGCAGGCCGACGATTACGTCGACGATCTTGTAGAGGATCGCCGAGCCGATGCCGCACCACAGGATGGTGACGATGACGGACTTGATCTGGACCCAGACCTGGGCGCCCATGGTCACGCCTTCGGCATAGCCTGCACCGCCGAGCGAGGAGGCGGCGAAGATGCCGGTGCCGATGGCGCCGACGATGCCGCCGACACCGTGCACGCCGAACACGTCAGCGGTATCGTCGTAGCCGAACTTGTTCTTCACGACGGACACGAAGAAGTAGCACAGGGCTGAGGCGATGGCGCCGAGCAGGATGGCACCGATGGGGCCGACCGCGCCGGCCGCCGGGGTGACGGCCACGAGGCCGGCAATGACGCCCGAGGCAGCGCCGAGCATGGATGCCTTGTTGCGCGTGAAGGTCTCGATCAGGCACCAGGTCACGACGGCGCCGGCAGTCGCGGTGAAGGTGTTCACCATCGCCAGGCCTGCGACGCCGTTTGCGGCGGCGGCGGAGCCGGCGTTGAAGCCGTACCAGCCGACCCAGAGCATCGAGGCGCCGACCATGGTGAGCGTCATCGAGTGCGGAGCCATCATGTCCTTGCCGTAGCCGGTGCGCTTGCCGACCATGATCGCGCCGACGAGACCGGCGATGCCTGCGTTGATGTGGACGACGGTGCCGCCTGCGAAGTCAAGCGCACCCCAGTCCCACATCAGGGCGCCGTCGCCGGACCAGACCATGTGGGCCATCGGGAAATAGACGAACGTGACCCAGAGGATGCAGAAGAGGACCACGGCCGAGAACTTGATGCGTTCGGCGAAGGCACCGACGATCAGCGCGGGCGTGATGCAGGCAAACGTCATCTGGAAGCAGATGAAGACGTATTCCGGAATGGTGCCGGATACGCTTTCGGCATTGACCCCTGCAAGGAACAGCTTCTCGAAGCCGCCGATGTAGGTGTTCAGGCCGCCGCCATTGGTGAAGGCGAGGCTGTAGCCGTAGACGACCCAGACGATCATGATCGCCGCGGAGACGACCAGGCACTGCATGAGAACCGACAGCATGTTCTTGCTGCGGACCAGGCCGCCATAGAACAGGGCGAGGCCCGGCAGGATCATGAACAGGACGAGGACGGTCGACATGAGCATCCAGGCGGTGTCGCCGGAGTCGATGGCCGGCACGACCTCGGCTACGGCTTCAGCCGCTTCGGGCGCGGCCTCCTGGGCAAAGGCGATCGCCGGCGCCAGCAGGCTGGTTGCGGCCGCGCCGATGACGCCGAGCGCGGTAGTGAATTTGGTAAATGACATCAGAGAGAACTCCCCTAGCAGCCGTTCTTACAAAGCTTCTGAATCGGTTTCGCCGGTGCGGATGCGGACGGCGTGGTCAATCGAGTAGACGAAGATCTTGCCGTCGCCGATCTGGCCGGTCTTGGCGGCAGACGCGATCGCCTCGACAGCCTTGTCGACGGTCTCGGTCGGAACGGCGATCTCGATCTTCAGTTTCGGGAGGAAGCTAACGGCATACTCGGTACCGCGGTAAATTTCGGTGTGTCCCTTCTGGCGCCCGTATCCCTTCACCTCGGTCACGGTGAGCCCCTGGATACCCACTGCGGTGAGGGCCTCTCGGACCTCATCGAGCTTGAACGGCTTGATTATTGCCATCACGATTTTCATCTGGATTCCCATCCTTCGTGTTCGCCCACGGCCGAAGCCGTTTCTCCTTGCTGCCGCAGGCATCATGCTGCAGCTGCCAAGCCTACACATTCAAGGGGCGTGCCAGATTCGATGCGTCTCGTAACGCATTGTTAAATATTGATTTTATTGACGGTCTGCGCCGGGTGTCAAAAAAGCGCCAGTCAGTGAGCGCAAATAATAGGCAATTTTTAGAAACTGCTCTAAATTTATTCAGTTGCCTTTTTGCGGATCAACCCCTCCTGGGCGACCGAGGCGATCAGCAGGCCCTCGCGCGTGAAGAGGCTGCCGCGGGTCATCCCGCGGGCGCCCGACGCGGAGGGGCTGTCCTGGACGAAGAGCAGCCAATCGTCGAGCCGGCAGGGGCGATGGAACCACATGGCGTGGTCGAGGCTCGCCACCTGCAGCGACCGGTCGAAAACCGAGGTACCGTGCGCGAAAAGGGCGGTGTCGAGCAGCGTCAGGTCGGAGAGATAGCCGAGGACGGCGGCCTGGAGGCGGCGGTTGTCCGGCACCGGGCCGGTGGCGCGCATCCACACGTTGCGGCTGGTCGTGCCGGCGGCGGGGCCGGCATCGCTAGCGAACCCGATCGGGCGAAGCTCGATCGGCCGGGGCCGTTCCCAGTATTCGCGAATGGCCCTTGGGGCGGCGGCAAGGAAGCGCCGGCGCTCTTCGTCGTCCTGCAGCACCTGCTCCGGCGGCGGGACATCCGGCATCGCAATGGCGTGGTCGAAGCCGGGTTCGTCGCCCTGGAAGGACGCCGTCATGAAATAGATCGGCTTGCCGTGCTGGACGGCGATGACCCGTCGCGTGGTGAAACCCGCCCCGTCGCGAATGCGGTCGACATCGTAGATGATCGGGACGGCGGGATCGCCGGGACGGATGAAATAGGCGTGGAGCGAGTGAACGAAGCGATCCTCGGCGACGGTGCGGCTTGCTGCGACCAGCGCCTGGCCGATCACCTGGCCGCCGAACACCCGCTGCCAGCCTACCTGCGGGCTGCGGCCGCGAAAGAGGTTTTCCTCCAGCGTCTCGAGATCGAGCGTGGACAGAAGTTCCTCCATGGGGGAGCCATGTTCGACCGGACGCGACATTTGGACATTCTCTCGCTGTAGGAAACGCTGCCTGCGTCCTCTATATAGGATGCAAGGACGGCTCAAGGGTACGGAGACCAGCGATGATCGACATTCTTGTGGCGGGCGGCGGATATGTCGGACTGTCGCTTGCGGTGGCCTTGAAGAAGGCCGCGCCGCATCTGCAGATCGAACTCGTCGACCCGGCCCCGGCCGATGCCTGGAGGCGCGACGAGCGTGCCTCGGCACTGGTCGCCGCCGCTCGCAACCTCCTCGATGTTCTCGGCGTCTGGGACGAGATCGCGCCGGAGGCGGAGCCGATCCGCAAGATGGTGATCACCGATTCGCGCACGGCCGACCCCGTCCGCCCGGTCTTCCTCACCTTCGAAGGCGCGGGGACGACCGAGGACGGCGCGCCGTTTGCCTACATGGTGCCGAACCGTGCTGTCACGGGAAGCCTGGTGGCGGCGGCGGAACCGCTGGGCCTGTCCATAAGCTGGGCAACCTCGGTGGTGGATTTCTCCACCGATCCGCATGCGAGCACGATCCGCCTGTCGAACGGTGAGACGCGAAAGGCCCGCCTGCTCGTGGCCTGCGACGGCGTGCGTTCCAGGCTGCGCGACATCGCCGGCATCAAGACGGTCCGTTTCGACTACGGGCAGTCGGGAATCGTCACCACCGTCGAACACGAACGGCCGCACGAGGGCACGGCGGAAGAGCATTTCCTGCCGGCCGGGCCTTTCGCCACCCTGCCGATGAGGGGCAACCGGTCGTCGCTCGTCTGGACGGAGCGGACCGAGGACGCCAATCGCCTGGTCGAAAGCGACGATCTGGTCTTCGAGGAGGAACTGGAGCGCCGCTTCGGCCACAAGCTCGGGCCGCTGCGGGTGGTGGGCGGCCGCAGGGCCTTCCCGCTCGGGCTCACGCTCGCCCGTTCCTTCGTCGCCCCCCGTTTCGCGCTCGCCGGCGACGCCGCCCACGGCATCCACCCGATATCGGGACAGGGCCTCAATCTCGGCTTCAAGGACGTGGCGGCCCTTGCCGAAACGCTGATCGAGGCGGACCGGCTCGGCCTCGACATCGGCCTGCTTTCGGTGCTCGAGCGCTACGAGACATGGCGGCGTTTCGACACCTTCCGCATGGGGGTGACGACGGACGTGCTCAACCGGCTGTTTTCGAACGACATCACGCCGGTGCGCGTCGCGCGCGACCTGGGGCTCGGGATCGTCGACCGGCTTCCGGGGCTGAAGTCCTTCTTCATCCGCCAGGCCGAGGGGCTCGCCGGTAGCGGCCAGCCGCGGATGCTCGTCGGCGAGGCGATCTGAGCCGGCGGCAGGGCCGCGGGTGTCGCGTTGTTTCAGTCTTTCAGTTCCCGCGCTTCCGACACGAGCATGATCGGAATGCCGTCGCGAACCGGATAGGCGAGCTTTGCGCGCTCGGAGACGAGTTCGCCGGTCTCCGCATTCCAGCTCAGCCGGCCCTTCGTCAGAGGGCAGACCAGAAGCTCCAGGAGCTTGGTGTCGACGCTGTTGGTCTTGTTTTCCATCGGTCAGTCTATTGCAGGCGGGTGTCGACGTCGCCGAAATTGCGGGCCAGCACGATCTCGGTGATGGCGATCAGCGTTTCGGCGCGCGTCTTCAGGTCCGGCGCTTCCAGCAGGGCCTGCTTCTCGGCCGGCCCATAGGGCGACATCATCGACATGGAGTTGACGAGGGTGGTGTTGCTGGCCCGCTCGACGCTCTCCCAGTCGGCCTCCAGCTTGTTGGCGTCGAGATAGGCGCGGAAGGCGGACAAGAGCGCCTTGCGATCGACGCCGCGCTCGTCGTCGGCGCCGGAGAGGTCGCTGATGAACGGGGCGATCTTGAACGAGCGATAGGCCTTGCCGGTGCGCACCTCGCCGATCAGCCGGTAGCGGCAGATCCCGGTGAGCGAGGTGATGTATCGCCCGTCACCGGTCTCGGCGAAGGAGGTGACGCGGCCGAGGCAGCCGACCTGGCAGAGTGCGGGGGCTTCCGAGGAGGGATCGGAATCGACGTGATCGCCGAACACCGGCTGGACCATGCCGATCAGCCGGCTGCCCGCGAGCACGTCGTCGAACATCGCCAGATATCGCGGCTCGAAGATGTTGAGGGGCAACTGTCCGCCCGGCAGAAGCAGGGCGCCCGTCAGTGGAAACACCGGGATCGTTCCCGGAAGGTCGCCCGGCTTCAGATAGCGCGCATTCCCGACATGCATTGCATCGCCTTCCCGTCGCATTCGGCATGGCCAGCCGCGCTTGCGGCGGTTGGCAGCATCATGGCTTCTGAAATGGGGTCCGGAGTGGATTTCTCAAGGTGTACGCGGGCGATGCGTTAGGAAAACAGGATCGACGACAGCTTGCGCCGGGCGGCGATCGTGGCCGGATCCTTCGGTCCCCATACCTCGAAGAACTGCAGGAGTTCGCGCCGCGCGGCGTCGTCCTCGAAGGTGCGGTCGCGCTTCATGATCGTCAGCAGATGGTCGGCGGCCGCGTCGCGGTTGCCCTCGACATTGCGGATCTTGGCGAGCTTCAGCCGGGCGGCGTGATCGTTAGGCTCGGCGGCAAGGGCCTGCTCGAGCGCCTGCGGATCGCCGAGCTTGCGGGCCTCCTCGATCTGCTCCAGCTGCTTGCGCACGGCGGCGATCGCCGGATCGGCGGCCGCCTCTTCGGGCACGGAGGCGAGGATCTGGCGGGCGTTGTCGAGCTGGCCGGCGGCGATCATGCATTGCGCCATGCCGGCAAGTGCCGCAGCGTTGTCGGGTTCGGCCTGCAGGATGGCGCCGAAGAGATCGGCGGCGCCGCCGATGTCATGCTGGGTGAGGAGCGTCTTCGCCTCTTCGAGGATCGCCGCGATCTCGGCCTTCTGGTCGGCGTCGGCGGGGCCGGCGACCTTGTCGATGAAGGCGCGGACCTGGCTTTCCGGCAGGGCGCCCATGAACCCGTCCGCCGGCCTGCCGCCGACGAAGGCGATGACGGCGGGGATCGACTGGATGCCGAGTTGGCCCGCGATGGAGGGATGATCGTCGATGTTCATCTTGACGAGCTTCACCCGGCCGCCGGCTTCCTTGACCACCTTCTCGATGATCGGCGTCAGCTGCTTGCAGGGGCCGCACCACGGCGCCCAGAAATCGACGAGGACCGGCTGCTGGCGCGAGGCCTCGATCACGTCCTGCGCGAAGGTGGCCGTGGTCGTGTCCTTGACGAGGTCGGCCGCCGTTTCCGTGCCATAGTTGACGGCGCCGCTCATCTGTCCGCCAAACGACGTCGCATAGGGATTGTCGCTCATCTTCCTGCTCCTGCGGACCGCCGCCCGGCTTCGTTCAATGCTGCCTGAAGATCGTATGTCAGGAGGTCACTTTCAAGACAAGCGGTTCGTGGCCGGTCGCCTCGACGAATCGCAACAGGTCACCCGCGGCGATCGAGGTGGTCGCGTCGTTCCTGAGCGGGTGGGCGTTGATGATGTCGTTCTGCATCAGGTCCTCGTCGAGGATCAGCTTCACCTTCCGGCCGGCGTCGTTGATGACGCCGAAGGCGGTGACCGCGCCCGGAATGACGCCGAGATACTCCATCAGTTTCTCCGGCTTGCCGAACGAGACGCGGCTGGCGGCGCCGATGACCGTGTGGATGGTCTTCAGGTCGACGCTGGCGTTTTCCTCGACCGTCAGGAGGAAGTAGTTGTCCTTCTTGTCCTTGAGGAAGAGGTTCTTCGTGTGCCCGCCCGGGATCTCGTCGCGCAGCGCCACGGATTCGGCGACGGTGAAGACGGGCTGATGGGTCTTCGTCGCATGCCCGATGCCGAGGCTGTCGAGAAAGGCGAAAAGATCGCCGTCGGTCTTCGGCGGCTGAATATCGGAGGTCATGTCCATGTCTGTTCCCAATCGTCACTTTCGTGCCAGCGCAAGCCCGCCCCGTCATCGCTGACCCGTCACCCTGTCGCCGCATGGAATAAAGCCTTCCAGGCGGGCAGGCAACGGGAATGGCAAGCGACGGGAGAACTGGCGGGAGAACTGGCCGGGGCAACCGGCAGAGTCTTGCGCCGTCGGCCCGAAAATTTCTGGAACATCGCGTCATTTCCCTGTTGCATTTGAAAATCGCTTGGGCCATATAGCGCCCGTCGCCGCAACGCAGCGACCTTCGGCCACCGACTACCCCAGGCCGTCGACGATGAGCGGGTGTAGCTCAGGGGTAGAGCACAACCTTGCCAAGGTTGGGGTCGGGCGTTCGAATCGCCTCACCCGCTCCATTCTTCCAAGACGCTGCAAGCCTCGGTTCGCCGAGGCTTTTGTGTTTCTGGCGTCGGTGACGATGGGGCGCGGGTTTTCCGCCTGGTATGTTCCGGGGGGCTCCGCCCCCGGCGACGTAGAATCCCCCAGCGACCTCTACTCCTTCAATCCGTTCGTCTCGGCGACGAAATCCGACAGCATCGGGACGAAGTCCTCGCCACGGCCGGCGCCGACGGCCTGGGCGAAGGTGTTGCGGACGGCGGCGCCGATCGGGTTGGCGGCGCCTGCCGCGTTGGCGAAGGCTGCGAGGTAGCTCATGTCCTTGAAGCCGTTGCGGATCGCGAACTTGTGGGCATTGGGGTCTCGCTCCAGCACATAGCGGAAGAAGGTCTGGTAGAAGCCGCAATCCATGCGGCCGCCGCGGATGACGCTGTCGAAGGTCTCGGCGGTCAGGCCGGCCTTGCGGCCGAGCATCAGCGCCTCGGAATAGAGCGCGGCATAGCCCATGGACAGGAAGTTGTTGAGCAATTTCATCGTGTGGCCGGTGCCGGTCGGGCCGGTGTGGATGACGCGACCGGCGAAGGTGTCGAGGATAGGTCGGACGCGGGCGACATCCGCGTCCGACCCGCCGACCATCACGTCCAGCGTGCCCGCGGCCGCATCCGCCGGCGTCCGCCCGAGCGGGGCATCCAGCAGGGTGATGCCCTTTTGTGCCAGCCGCGCGGCCAGCGCGGTCGTCACCGAGGGGTCTGATGTCGAGCAGTCGACGATGGTCAGCAGCCGGCCGGCGGCCGCAATCCCGTCCGGACCCTCGACGACGGCGAGCACTTCGGGCGAGCCGGTGACGCACAAGACGATGACGTCGCATTGCGCCGCCATCTCGCGCGGCGTCTTCGCCTCGCGGGCGCCCTTGGCGACGAGCGCTTCGAGCGGCGCCCGATTGCGGTGCGCCATCACGACCAGCGGAAAGCCCTTGGTCAGAATGTTGGCGGCCATGCCCTGGCCCATGTAGCCGAGCCCGATAAATCCCACCGTTTGTTTCGTCATGACAGTTGGCCTCCCTTCCAGATGCTTGTTGACGTGCGGTCCGCCGGCAGTCGTCGCGACACGACAGACCTTTGGCGAGGCTGCATTCCTCGTTCGCTTTCCTGCAGGCTAGCCCGCCGCCGGCCCGGCAGACACGATCGAGGGTCAGCCCATCGTGAAGATGTAGTCGGTCTCCTGACGCAGGGTCTCGCCCGGTCGCAGGACCGCGTTCGGAAAGCCCTCGTGGTTGACCGCGTCCGGCCAGATCTGCGTTTCGAGGCAGAAGCCGGCGAAGGCACCGTAGCGGCGCCCCTCGAGGCCCGGAACGGGGACGCTGACCATGGAACCGGTGTAAAGCTGCACGCCCGGTTCGGTCGTGCGCACTTCGAGCGCCACGCCGGAGCCGCTGCTGCGGGCGAGCGCGACCGGGGTCTTGGCGCGACGCTCCTCCGCCAGGCAGAAATTATGGTCGTAGGCGACGCCGCCGGCCTCGGTCTGGCGACGCATCGGCGTCATCTTCCGAAGGTCGAAGGGCGTGCCCTCGACCGGCCTGGTCTCTCCGCGCGGAATCAGGCGCTCGTCCACCGGCAGGTAGCGGTCGGCTGCGATGCTGATCTCGTGTCCCAGCGCATCGGCCTCGCCGTCGAGGTTGAAATAGCTGTGCTGGCAGAGATTGGCGATGGTCGGCGCGTCGGTCGTGGTCTCATAGACGACCGACAGCGTGCCCGGGTCCTGGAGCCGGTAGGTGCAGGTGACCGTGCAGTTGCCGGGATAGCCGGCGCGGCCCGCCGGATCGACAATCCGCAGCGTCACGTGGCTTTCGGACTGGTCGACGATCTGCCAGTTGCGCCGGCCGAGCCCGTCGCTGCCGCCATGGAGATGGGTCACGCCGCGCTCGTTCAGTTCGAGCTGGTGGGACGTGCCGTCGATCGCAAAACGGCCGGCCGCGATCCGGTTGGCGTTGCGCCCGGGGGTGGCGCCGAAATAGGGGGAATGGGCGATGTAGTCGGAAAGGCCTTCCAGCCCGAGGACCAGCGGCGGCTCGTGCCCGTCAAGCCGCAGATCCTGGATCACGGCGCCCCAGGTGATGACTTTCGCCTTCAGGCCGCTTCCGGTCAGGACGACGAGCTCGACGGGTTCGCCCGTTTCCAG
The DNA here is from genome assembly GCF_025780115.1 of Rhizobium sp. TRM96647. Lineage (NCBI taxonomy): Bacteria > Pseudomonadati > Pseudomonadota > Alphaproteobacteria > Hyphomicrobiales > Rhizobiaceae > Rhizobium > Rhizobium sp. TRM96647. The sequence goes on along the minus strand of NZ_JAOXHF010000001.1, from coordinate 263,289 downwards.
CAGGCCGAACTGTTCATTGCGCGCGTTCACCGATGTCCCTCCCGGCCTTGCCAAATCCGCGCCGCAAACTGCGGCAAAACCGATGCAGGGGCAACGGAAAAATCATACCAATGGATGCGGCAGTGCGGGCAATGGGCCGCGCCTGCACGGCCATGATCGTCAGAGCGTCTTCTGGTAGATGATGAAGGGCGTCTTGTCGGCGATCCTGTCGTAGAGGCTCCGCGCGGTGGCGTTGAACTCCTGCGTCATCCAGTAGACTTCAGCGGCATTCGCCTCGGCAGCCCTGGCATAGACCGCCTCGATCAGGGCGCGGCCGATGCCGGTGCCGCGGACCGCCGGATCGGCATAGAGATCCTGCAGGTAGCAGATGTCGCCGATCGTCCAGCAACTGCGGTGGAACAGGTAGTGGGCGAGGCCCACGGGCCTGCCGTCCAGAACGGCGAGCAGGCCCGCATAGTCGTTCGCCCCGTCGCCGGTCAGCCGGGCGAAGGTGGTGCGGAAGATCTCCTCCGGCAGGACGGTCTCGTAGAAGGCGAGATAGGCGGTCCAGAGGCGTCGCCAGTCGGCCTCGTCAGACGGGGTGAGGGCTCTGATTTCGAGGCCGCTCATGGTGTCATCCTTGCGGGCCGATCCGGTCGAGGTCGTAGGGCGTCGTCTGGTACATCTCGTTGATCCAGTTGCCGAACAGAAGATGCGCATGGCTGCGCCAGCGGTTCAAGGGCGCGATTGCGGGATCGTTGTGCGGAAAATAGTTCTTCGGCATCTTGATCGGCGCGCCGGCATCGACGTCGCGGAAATACTCGTCGGCCAGCGAAGTGGAATCGTACTCCACGTGGTTGAAGACGTAGAGGCGCTTGCCGCACTCTTCCTGCACGAAGCAGACGCCCGTCTCGTCGGATTCCATCAGGATCTCCAGTCCGGGCCGCTTGCGGATGTCATCCGCGCGCACCTCGGTCCAGCGGGAGACCGGGATCTGGAAGTCATCGGAGAAGCCGCTGAGAAACACCGATGCCGGATTGCGGTTGTGGTGGCGGAAGACGCCGAAGGCCTTCTCGTCGAGCGTGTATTTCGGCACGCCGTGGAAATGGTAGATCGCCGCCATCGCGCCCCAGCAGACGTTCAGGGTGGAATGGACGTTGGTGACGGTCCAGTCGAGAATGCGCTTCATCTCGTCCCAGTAGGTTACGTCCTCGTAGTCGAGCGTCTCGATCGGGGCGCCGGTGATGATGAAGCCGTCGAACTTGCGGTGCCTGATCTCCTCCCAGGTGTCGTAGAAGGCGAGCAGGTGGTCCTCGGAAGTGTTCTTGGCCTTGTGGCCGCCGATGCGCACGAGCGACAGTTCGACCTGCAGCGGCGAGGCGCCGACGAGGCGCGCCATCTGGATCTCGGTCTTGATCTTGTTCGGCATGAGGTTGAGAAGCCCGATCTGCAGCGGGCGGATATCCTGCCGGACAGCCACCGTTTCGGTCATCACCCGCACACCCTCATGGACGAGGGTTTCGAATGCGGGGAGCGTATCGGGAATCTTGATGGGCATCTTTCACTCGATCAAACAAAAAAACCGGCAGCGACGGCAGTCGCAACCGGTCCACGGAAGGTCTCTTCTCGCGGCCCCTTTAGCGACTTGTTTAACGTGGCTGCAAGCCGGCCGGCCAAATCACCACGGGACGGGCCCTACATAGCGCCAGTCCGGGAAAGAATCAATGTCGGCGTCCGGCAGGCGCCGGCGCTGACAGCCGGCGGCGCCCGGCGGCCCCGCCGACGTCAAGCCAGGTGATCAGACGAAGAACTGGCCGCCATTGGCGGAGATCGTCGAGCCGGTGATGAAGCCCGCATCGTCGGAGGCGAGGAAGACGACGCAACGTGCGATCTCCTCCGGTTCGCCCAGCCTGCCGACGGGGATCTGCGGAATGATGCGTTCGCTCAGCACCTTCTCCGGGATCGCGCGGACCATCTCGGTGCCGATGTAGCCCGGGCAGATGGCGTTGACGGTGATGTTCTTCGCAGCCCCTTCCTGGGCCAGCGCCTTGGTGAAGCCAAGATCACCCGCCTTGGCGGCCGAGTAGTTCGCCTGTCCCATCTGGCCCTTCTGGCCGTTGATGGAGGAGATGTTGACGATGCGGCCGAAGCCGCGGTCGCGCATGCCGGTCCAGACCGGGTGGGTCATGTTGAACAGGCCCGACAGGTTGGTGTCGACGACCTCGCGCCACTGCTGCGGCGTCATCTTGTGAAACATGGCGTCGCGGGTGATCCCGGCATTGTTGACGAGGATCTCGACCGGACCGAGGGCGGCCTCCACTTTCCCGACGCCGTCGGCGCAGGCCTCGTAGCTGGACACGTCCCATTTGAAGACCGGGATCCCGGTCTCGGCCTTGAAGGCCGCAGCCGCCTCGTCATTTCCCGCATAGTTGGCGGCGACCGCGTAGCCTGCCGCCTTGAGCCCGATCGAGATGGCCGCGCCGATACCGCGCGTGCCGCCGGTTACCAAAGCTACCCTGCTCATATTGTGCACTCCCCCCAAAGATTGCTGCCATCGTTGTTCTTCGGCCGGGCCGGGACCTTGACGGGCCGCCCCGATGCGGCTTGTCGGTGAAGGCAGTCGGTAAGTTCCTCCTTACGTTCTTTCGACGCACATGGCGACGCCCATGCCGCCGCCGATGCAGAGCGTGGCAAGGCCGCGGGATACGCCGCGGCGCTTCATTTCGAAGAGCAGCGTGTTGAGCACGCGGGCGCCGGACGCGCCGATCGGATGACCGATGGCGATGGCGCCGCCATTGACGTTGACGATCGCCGGATCCCAGCCGAGGTCCTTGTTGACGGCGCAGGCCTGGGCGGCGAAGGCCTCGTTGGCCTCGACGAGGTCGAGGTCGCCGATCTTCCAGCCGGCCCTCTCCAGGGCCTTGCGGGATGCGGGAATGGGGCCGGTGCCCATGATCTGCGGATCGACGCCGGCGGTCGCCCAGGAGACGATCTTGGCGAGCGGCTGGATGCCGCGGCGGCCGGCCTCGGCCTCGCTCATCAGCAGCGTTGCCGCCGCTCCGTCGTTGAGGCCGGATGCGTTTGCCGCCGTGACGGTGCCGTCCTTGTCGAAGGCAGGCCGCAGCTTGGCCATGGAGTCGAGGGTCGCGCCGTGGCGGATGTATTCGTCGCTGTCGACGATCACGTCTCCCTTGCGGCTCTTGACGGTGAAGGGGACGATCTCGTCCTTGAAGCGGCCCTCCTTCTGGGCGGCCTCGGCCTTGTTTTGCGATGCGACGGCAAAGCTGTCCTGCTCCTCGCGGGACAATTGCCACTTCTTGGCGACGTTCTCGGCGGTTATGCCCATGTGATAGCCGTAGAAGGCGTCGGTCAGGCCGTCCTTGATCATCGTGTCGATCATCTTGAAATCGCCCATCTTCACCCCGCCGCGCAGGTGGGCGCAGTGCGGCGCCATCGACATGGATTCCATGCCGCCGGCGACGATGATGCCGGCGTCGCCGGTCGCGATCTGCTGCATGCCAAGGGCCACGGCGCGCAGGCCGGAGCCGCAGAGCTGGTTCATGCCCCAGGCGGTCTTCTCCTGCGGCACGCCGGCCTTCATCGCGGCCTGCCGGGCCGGGTTCTGGCCCTCGCCGGCGGGGAGCACCTGGCCAAGGATCACCTCGTCCACCTCCTCGGCGGCGACGCCGGCCCGCTCGAGCACGGCCGTGATCGCCGCAGCCCCGAGTTCATGGGCGGGCGTATTGGCGAAGGCGCCGTTGAAGGAGCCGACGGCGGTCCTGGCCGCGCTGGCGATGACGATGGACGGGGTGGCCATGAAGCGTCTCCTCACATTGTTCTTGGTGCCGGAACCGGCGGTTTCGGGCCGTCGCGGCCCGCCCGGTTCCGAGGCTGCCCTTTTCGATTGTATCGCCGGACGAAGGCCGGCGCGAACAACCGCCTCAAGGCAAAACTGTCAAAGCTTTGGGGGAGAGTCAAACAACTTGTCTCGGCAATTCCGGGCCCAAGCAGAGCGACCGTGACCGGCGAAAATGATTTTGCGCAGCATTTTTTCACTGCAACGCACAATGCGTTTGTAATAACGTTGTTTTTGCGGATACTCGCAAATGCATGGAGCGGATTGGAATACGGGGAGGAGGAGACCCAGATGGCCAAGAACGACAGCCCGATCACGATCAAGAAATATGCGAACCGGCGCCTCTACAATACCGGAACGAGCACCTACGTGACGCTCGACGATCTCGCAGTGATGGTGAAGAAGGGGGAGAACTTCACCGTCCAGGACGCGAAGTCCGGGGAGGACATCACGCACTCGGTCCTGACGCAGATCATCTTCGAGCAGGAATCGAAGACCGGCAACACGCTTTTGCCGATATCCTTCCTGCGCCAGCTCATCAGTTTCTACGGCGACCAGATGCAGATGGTCGTGCCGAGCTATCTCGAACATTCGATGCAGGCCTTTACCGACCAACAGGCGCAGATGCGCGAGCAGATCAACAAGGCCTTTGGCGACACCCCGCTGACCAAGAACCTGCAGATGCCGATGCAACTGGTCGAGGAGCAGGTGCGCCGCAACACCGAGATCTTCCACAAGGCGATGCAGATGTTCTCGCCCTTCATGACGGCGCCGCAGCCGAAGGAAACGAAGAAGGCTGAGGCGAAGGACATCGACGAACTGAAAGAGCAGTTGCGCGCGCTGCAGTCGAAGCTCGACAACCTGGGCTGAAGCCTGAAAGATCCGGTCCGGCGCTTGCTGCCGGGCCGCCGCAGTGGTTCTCACGGGCCGGATGCACGCGGGATCGCCAGGCCATATTCAAAATGGCATCACAGAAAGAAAAAGGCCCGGACGAGCCGGGCCTTCAAGAAATCTCGCTGTGCGAAAGCGCTTATGCGCTTTCCTTCGGCGTCAGCACCTGGCGACCGCGGTACATGCCGGTCTTCAGGTCGATGTGGTGCGGGCGGCGCAGTTCGCCAGAGTTCTTGTCTTCGATGTAGCTCGGAGCCTTCAGGGCGTCGGCGGAGCGGCGCATGCCGCGCTTGGACGGGCTCGTTTTTCTTTTCGGTACAGCCATTTCACTACTCCACTGAACGGGCAAACACATCCAAGGCCACTGAAAATGGCCGAAAAAGACGTGCATCTATCTCGGAAATTTGGCGGGCTTATACATGGCTAATACCCGCTTGACCAGTCCCCGCCGGCATTTTTTCGCTTTTGCCGGAGTGTCCGGTACCGGCTGCCCCGGCGCCGGGTCTCTCAGGCTTCGTCTTCCGGCACGATCCAGGTTTCGGCAAGGGCCGCCGCCTGCCATTTCTTCCAGGCCGAATGCGCCATGACGCGATCCATATAGGCGAGCGCGGTGCGGTCCGTCGTCAGAAGATAGGCATGGAATCGGTTGACCACGGGTGCAAACATCGCATCGGCGGCGGAGAATGCGCCGAAGAGGAAGGGGCCGCCGGACCGCTGCAGCGCATCGCGCCAGATCGTCTCGATGCGGGCGACGTCGTCGGTCACGCCATCGGGCAGGTCGATGGCGCGTTGCGGTCGGCGAATGTTCATCGGGCAGGCGCCGCGAAGCGCCCGGAAGCCGGCGAGCATCTCCATCGAGACGGAACGCGCCTCGGCCCTAGCCTCCCGGTCCGCCGGCCAGATGCCGGCCTGCGGGAAGAGTTCGACCACGTATTCGATGATGGCGAGCGATTCCCAGACCCGCACCTTGCCGTGATGGAGCACGGGGACGCGGCCGGTCGGGGACAGTTCCTTGAAGGCCGGATTGCCGGCTGCGAAGTCGAAGGGGATCACCCGGTCGGAAAAGGGGATGCCGGCCGCTTCCATCGCGATCCACGGCCGGAGCGACCACGACGAATAGTTCTTGTTGCCGATGTAGAGGACGAGGTCGGACATGCGCGGCTCTCCTTGCGGATTTCAGTTCCGCGAAACCCTAGAAGCCCGGGCGTCCCGGTGCCAATGAAAAGGCATGAAGTCAGTCATAAAGGCACTTGATGTATTCGCCGGAGCGGCTGGCGCGGCGCTCGATCACGGTCGCGAGGCGGCGCAGCCCGCGTCCAGGTTCGCCGGCATTGCGCTCGATCGGATTGGGGAGCGACACCGCGAGCAGCGCCGCCTGGCGCCGTGTCAGCTTGCTGGCGGGAACGTTGAAATGGTGCCGGGCGGCGGCTTCCACGCCGTAGATGCCGGGCCCCCATTCGGCGACGTTCAGATAGATCTCCATCAGCCGGCGCTTCGACCAGACGAAGTCCGCGGTGACAGCCAGCGGCAGCTCGGCGGCCTTGCGGACGAAGGAGCGGCCGTTCCAGAGGTAGAGGTTCTTTACCGTCTGCATCGGGATCGTGCTGGCGCCGCGCGTCTGCGCCCCTTCCAGCGCGTCGGTGACGACGGCGCGCATCTCGCCCCAGTCGACGCCGCCGTGGCGGCAGAACTGCCCGTCCTCCGACATCATCACCGATTGCACGAGGACCGGTGCGATATCCTCGAAATCCACCCATTGGCGGTCGTATCCCCGGAGCGTCACGAGGTCGCGCAGCATCAGCGTCGACACCGGATGGACGAGGCCGATGGCATAGACCGGGATGAGCAGGTAGGGCAGGATCAGAAGGGCCACCACGAGGAGGGCCACCTTCCGAAAGCCGCGCCGCAGCCGCCGGCTCAAGCGCTCGTTCCCGCCGGCGCCGTCCATGGCGGCATCGCCCTGCCTCGCATCGAATTCCGCATTGCCGCGTGTTTCCGGTGTTATGTCCAAGGGCGGTGTCCGTCCTGTCGCGTTCCCGGTTTTCATACCGTCATGCCGCCCGGTTTGCCAGTGGTTGCGACCAACTTTGCCGGCTTTGATCGCGCGATGCCGGCCTCGGCCGTTGCCTAACGCTGCGTCGCGTGCCAAAGAGCGCGCATGACCAGCCAGTCCACCCTTTTCCAGCAGCGCCTGAAATCGAACGCCGAACGCGTCGAGGCCATGCTCGCCGGCCTGCTGTCCGCCGATCTGCGCGCCGGCGAGATCGCACGGCCCGAACGGCTGCTGGCGGCCGTGCGTCACGGCGTCCTCAACGGCGGCAAGCGGCTCAGGCCCTTTCTGGTGATCGAGACCGCGGCGCTGTTCGGGGAAGGCCCCGCGTCGTCGGCGGTCCGGGTCGGGGCCGCGCTCGAATGCGTGCACTGCTACTCGCTCGTGCATGACGACCTGCCGGCGATGGACGACGACGCCCTGCGCCGGGGGCAGCCGACGGTTCATGTGGCCTATGACGAGGCGACGGCGATCCTGGCCGGCGACACCCTCCTGACGCTGGCCTTCGATATCGTCGCTGCTCCCGAGACCGTGCTTGCCGACCGCATCAAGACCGAACTCGTGCTGGCGCTGGCGCGGGCCGCCGGCATCGGTGGCATGGCCGGCGGGCAGGCGCTGGACCTGGCTGCCGAGAAGACCGCGCCCGGCGAGGCGGACATCGTCACGCTGCAGGCGATGAAGACCGGAGCGCTGATCCGCTTTGCCTGCGAGGCCGGCGCGATCGTCGCCGATGCGGATGCCGGGGCGCGGAGCGTGCTCAGGCGCTACGGCGAGACGGTCGGGCTGGCGTTCCAGCTCGCCGACGACCTTCTCGACCTGACGGCGGACGCCGAGACGATGGGCAAGGCCACCGGCAAGGACATGGCGCGCGGCAAGGGGACGCTGGTGGCGCTGAAGGGGCAGGACTGGGCGGAACGGCGCCTGAACGAACTGGTCGGGGAGGCCGAGACGCTTCTTGCGCCCTTCGGCGAGCGGGCCGGCATCCTGATCGAGACCGCCCGGTTCGTGGCCAATCGCAGGAGCTGAAGGCATGAGCAAGTTCTGGTCGCCGATCGTCGAGACGCTGAAGCCCTATGTCGCCGGCGAGCAGCCGCGGATCGCCGATCTCGTCAAGCTCAACACCAACGAGAATCCCTACGGTCCCTCGCCGAAGGCGATCGCGGCCATGCAGGCGGCGGTGACCGACAGCCTGAAGCTCTATCCGGATCCCTCGGCGCTCGGCCTGCGGCAGGCGATCGCCAGGGCCTGCCGCGTCGAGCCGGAGGAAGTGTTCGTCGGCAACGGATCCGACGAGGTGCTGGCGCATGCTTTCGCAGCGCTGCTGAAGCACGAGAAGCCGCTGCTCTATCCTGACATCACCTACAGCTTCTACCCGACCTATTGCGGCCTGTTCGGCATCGAGGCCGTCGAGGTGCCGCTGAATGACGACTACACGATCGACATTGCTGACTACCGCCGGTCCTGCGGCGCGATCATCCTGCCGAACCCGAACGCACCGACTGGCATCGGCCTGCCGCTTTCTGCGATCGAGACGCTCGTTTCGGAGCATTCCGACCAGCCGGTGGTCGTCGACGAGGCCTATATCGACTTCGGCGGCGAGAGTGCCGTGCCGCTGACGCGCCGATATGACAACCTGCTGGTCGTGCACACGCTGTCGAAGTCGCGCTCGCTCGCCGGCCTCCGGGTCGGCTATGCGATCGGCCAGCGGCCGCTGATCGATGCGCTGGAGCGGGTCAAGGACAGCTTCAATTCCTATCCGCTCGACCGGGTGGCGCAGGCCGGCGCGACCGCCGCGATCGAGGACGTCGCCTGGTTCGACGAGACCCGGGGCAAGGTGATCGATGCGCGCGAACGCGTTGCCGGCGCCCTGCGCCAGCGAGGCTTCGAGGTGCTGCCGTCGCAGGCGAATTTCGTCTTCGCCCGCCATCCCGGCCATAGCGGCGCGGACATCGCCCGCGGCCTGCGGGAACGGGCGGTGCTGGTGCGGCATTTCGGCAAGCCGCGCATCTCGGACTTCTTGCGGATCACGATCGGCACGCCGGAGGAATGCGACCGGCTGGTGGCTGCCCTCGACGAACTCGTCTAGGTTCCGCTGGCGATGGACGGCTGCAGAAGCGTCACAGGCGGACAGGCCGGATGTTGCGCCTGGTGTCTGCGACAGGATATTGCTCGTTCGGACACATCGAGGTGAAGAGATGAGCGACATCCTGCCCTATCTGCCGCAGCTTGCAGTCGGATGGACGGCCTATCTGATCGCGACTGCTTCGCCGGGACCGGCGATCCTCGCCATCATCGGCACCTCTATCAGCCAGGGACGCAAGGCGGGGCTGGCGCTGGCGCTCGGCGTGCTGACGGGATCCTATGTCTGGGCCATGCTGACGGCGTCCGGCCTTTCCGCCCTGATCCGCGCCTATGGCCAGGCGATCATCGTGCTCAAGATCGCAGGCGGCCTGTATCTGCTCTGGCTCGCGTGGAATGCCCTGCGCTCGGCGCTGCGCAGCGGCGAAGCCTATGGCGCGCGGCAGGCCCTGCCGATGCTGTCGCCGCGCCGGCAGTATCTGAAGGGGCTCGGCATCCACCTGACCAACCCCAAGGCAATCTTTGCCTGGATGATGCTGACGTCGCTCGGCATGCCGGCGGGTGCGCCGCCTTGGACGATGGCCGTCTTCATCGCCGGCTGCATGGCACTGGGGCTTGCGACCTTCATCGGATTTGCGCTGCTGTTCTCGCTCGAGCCCGTCCACCGCGCCTATCTGCGCTCGCGCCGCCTCATCGAGGGTGCTATGGCGGCCTTCTTCGCCCTTGCCGGCTTCAAGCTCCTGACCGCACGGATCTGAGCTATTCCGCGGCCGCCTGGCCCTGGCCGAAACGCTGCTCGATATAGTCGGTGACCAGCGCCTCGAATTCGCCGGCGATGTTGGTGCCGCGCAGCGTCATCGCCTTCTTGCCGTCGATATAGACCGGGGCGGTCGGCAGCTCGCCGGTGCCGGGAAGCGAAATGCCGATGTCGGCATGCTTGCTCTCGCCGGGGCCATTGACGATGCAGCCCATCACAGCGACCTTCAGCGCTTCCACACCCGGATATTTCTCGCGCCACACCGGCATGTTCTTGCGGATGTCGTCCTGGATCTTCTGGGCGAGCTCCTGGAACACGGTGGAGGTGGTGCGGCCACAGCCGGGACATGCGGCGACGACCGGCAGGAACTGGCGGAAGCCCATCACCTGGAGCAGTTCCTGGGCCACCTGCACCTCGCGGGTGCGGTCGCCGCCCGGCTCCGGCGTCAGCGAGATCCGGATCGTGTCGCCGATGCCCTGCTGCATCAGGATGCCGAGCGAAGCGGAGGAGGCGACGACGCCCTTGGTGCCCATGCCGGCCTCGGTCAGGCCGAGATGCAGCGCATGGTCGGAGCGGGCGGACAGCATGGCATAGACGGCGATCAGATCCTGGACATTGCTGACCTTGGCCGACAGGATGATGCGGTTGCGCGGCAGGCCGATCTCCTCGGCCAGTTCGGCCGATAGCAGCGCCGAGGCGCAGATCGCCTCGCGCATGACCTCCTGAGCCGTAAGCGGAAATCCCTTCTCCTGGTTTTCGTTCATCAGCCGGGTCAGGAGCTCCTGGTCGAGCGAGCCCCAGTTGACGCCGATGCGCACGGGCTTGTCGTAGCGGATCGCCGTCTCGACGATGGCGCCGAACTGCCGGTCCTTCTTGTCCTTGAAGCCGACATTGCCGGGATTGATGCGGTATTTCGCCAGCGCCTCGGCGCAGGCCGGATGGTCGGCCAGCAGCTTGTGGCCGATATAGTGGAAATCACCGACCAGGGGCACGTCCATGCCGAGCCTGAGCAGGCGCTCGCGGATCTTCGGCACGGCGGCAGCGCTCTCGTCGCGGTCGACGGTGATGCGCACGAGTTCCGAGCCGGCGCGGGAGAGGGCGGCGACCTGCGCTACGGTCGCATCGACATCGGCGGTGTCCGTATTCGTCATCGATTGCACGACCACCGGCGCGCCGCCGCCGACCATGATGCCGCCGACATCGACGCCGACGGACTGGCGGCGCGGCTTGGGCTCGAAATCGAAGGAGAAGGACATGGTAAGCCTCGTCGTGGCCTCGCTGTGGTTCCACCCCGGCCGTTGATCATGACAGCCCGTTGCCGGAACGTTCGTCCCTCAGGTGGAACAGGAAATGTGGCTTGTCAACTGCCGGGGCCGTCAATGCCGGTGCCGGTGCCGCAGTCCGGCCCGGCGGGGGCGTCCATCGTGTGCCCGCCGCCGTCGATACGAGCGGCACACGTTGTTGTGTTAAAGGTGTTGAAACCCGCCACGGCGATATCACATCCCGTAGGCGGGCCGAAAGCCGGCAGCCGGGCCTTCCGGCCGATACCGTCACAGCGACCCTCGAGGAGACGACGATGAAGCTGAACGTCAACGGCAGCGAGCACGAGATCGACGTAGAACCGGAGATGCCGCTTCTGTGGGCGCTGCGCGACGAGCTTGCCATTCTCGGCCCCAAGTTCGGCTGCGGCATCGCCCAGTGCGGCGCCTGCACGGTCTTCATCGACGGCGAGCCGGTGCGCTCCTGTTCGGTCACCGTCGGCGAGGTGTCCGGCGCGGTCACGACCATCGAGGGGCTCGCCGCGGACGGTCGCCTGCATCCGGTCCAGCAGGCCTGGATCGACGAGCAGGTTGCCCAGTGCGGCTACTGCCAGGCCGGCCTGGTGATGACGGCCGTCGCACTGCTGCAGGCGATCCCCGACCCCTCGGACGAGGACATCGACAACGCCATGTCGGGCAATCTCTGTCGATGCGGGACCTATCCGCGCATCCGTGCCGCGATCAAGCGCGCGGCCAGCGCGACGGCGGGGGCGTGACGATGGGCAGGCTCGGAAAGATCGCGCGCCGCACCTTCCTGATCGGCACGGGGCTCATCGCCGGCGGCCTGGCGGTCGGCTACTACTATTATCGCAAGCCCTATCCCAACCCGCTCGAGGACGACCTCGCCGAGGGCGAGGCGACGTTCAATCCCTACGTCAAGATCGCGCCGGACAACACGATCACGCTGATCGCGCCGCGGGCGGAGATGGGACAGGGCGTCTCCACCACGCTTGCCGCCCTCGTCGCCGAGGAACTGGACGTCCGGCTCGACCAGGTGATCGTGGAGCACGGCCCGGCCGGCCATGCCTATGCCAATACGACGATGCTGGAGGAGGGCGTGCCCTTTCCGCATTTCGACGAATCCACCGTTGCGGACCTGATGCGATCCGGCATGGCGGTGGCCGGCAAATTCCTCGGCCTTCAGGGCACCGGCGGTTCGACGTCGATCGTCGACGGCTTCTACAAGATGCGCCAGGCAGGTGCTGCTGCGCGCGAGGTGCTGAAACTCGCCGCGGCGAAACGGCTGGATGTCGCGCCCGGATCGCTCTGGACGGCGGACGGCATCGTCACTGACCCGGCGTCCGGCAGGATCTTCACCTATGGCGAACTGGCGCAGGAGGCGGCGGCCCTGGCGCCGCCCGCCGAGATCCGGCTGCGTGAGAAGTCGGAGTGGAAGATTCTCGGCAAGCCGCAGGCCCGCATCGACATGCGCGCCAAGGTCACCGGCGCGCCGATCTTCGGCATCGACGTGCGCCTGCCCGAGATGCTGTTCGCGACGCTGCGGATGAACCCCTATCGCGGCGGCCCCATCGCGAGCCTCGACGCTGCGGAGGCCGAAGAGATGCGCGGCGTCGTCAAGGTGGTGAAGGTCGAGACCGGGATCGCCAACGGCTATGCGGTCATCGCGGACAATACCTGGCGGGCCTTTCAGGCGGCTGATGCTGTGAGCGTGGAATGGGGCAAGGGCGCCTATCCGCCGGACAGCGCCGGCATCCGCCAGGCGCTGGAGACGGCGCTCAGGGATGGCGATGCCAGCTACGGCCGGGACGACGGCAACGTCGAAACGGCCTTTGCCGATGCGCCGCGCGAACGCCTCGTCGAGGCGGACTACGGGGTGCCCTATTTGGCGCATGCGACGATGGAGCCGATGAACGCCACGGCCCGGCTCAAGGACGGCCGGCTCGACATCTGGGCCCCGAACCAGATGCCGACGATGGTGCGCCAGCTCGCCGCCGCGGCCATCGGCATCGAGACCGAAAACTGCTTCGTCCATACCACCTATCTCGGTGGCGGCTTCGGCCGCCGCGGCGACGTCGACTACGCCATCTATGCCGCGATCGTCGCCAGCAGGACCGACGGGCGGCCGGTGCAGGTGACCTGGACGCGCGAGGAGGACGTGCAGCAGGACATGTATCGCCCCGCAGCGCTCGGCCGTTTCCGGGCGCGGCTCGGCGACGACGGAATGCCGGTCGCGGTTGACATGCGCATTGCCGCGCCCTCGATCATCGGCAGCATCCTGCCGCGTTACTTTCCGAGCCTCTCGCCGATCGGGCCCGACAAGTCGATCACCGACGGCTCGGCGAACCAGCCCTACACGATCGAAAACTACCGTGTGGGCGGCATCAAGGCGCCGGTCTCGGTACCGGTCGGCTTCTGGCGCTCGGTCGGCAATTCGTTCAACGGGTTCTTCCACGAGGGCTTCATGGACGAGATCGCCGTTACCGGCGGTGTCGATCCGCTGGAGCTCAGGCGAAAACTGATGGCGGCCTATCCGACGGCCGTCAACGTGGTCGACAAGGTCGGCGCCATGTCGCGCTGGGGCGAGACGCTGCCGCCGGGGACTGCGAAGGGCTTCGCCTTCACGCTGTCCTTCGGTACCTGGGTCGCGCAGGTCGTGCAGGTCGCCGATGTCGGTGGCCGGATCCGCATCGAGAAGGTGTGGTGCGCGGCCGATCCCGGCGAGGTCATCGATCCGGCGATCTTCGCGGCGCAGATGATGTCCGGCATCGTCTACGGCCTGTCGTCGGCGATCGGGGAGGAGATCACCTTTGCCGACGGCGCCGTCGAGCAGTCCAATTTCCACGACTACACGCCGATGCGAATGCACCAGTGCCCGCAGATCGAGATCGGTCTGCTGGAGACCGCACATCGCATGGGCGGGGCCGGCGAACCGGGCACACCGCCTTCCATTCCCGCGCTCGCCAATGCGGTCCATGCGCTCACCGGAAAGCGCATCCGCTCGATGCCACTGTCGAAGGAGGTGGAGTTCCTGTAACGACCTGCGCAAGGCGCTCACGGGACTGGGGTGCCGCGCCGGGCAGGAGCCCGGTCAGTGGCGCCCATGCACGTCCGCATGCACGGCGTGCTTCGACAGCAGCAGCACGACCAGGAGCAGGGCCGGAAGGACGGAAAAGACCCAGGCGAAGCTCGTGTACTCGGCGATGAAGCCGATAGAGGAGGGGGCGAAGAGCGAGCCGGAATACCCCATCACCGTCGTCACCGACAGCGCCACGCCCTGGGCGAAGCCCGGCAGGTTGCCGGCCGCGGAAAAGGCGATCGGGACCATGTTGGAGATGCCGATGCCGCAGATGGCGAAGCCCGTCATCGCCACGTAGGCGTTGGGGGCGAAGCCTGCGATCACCATGCCGATGATGGCAAGCACGGTGGAGACGCGCAGCGTCCTGACCGCGCCGAAACGGTCGCGTACATGATCGCCGGCAAAGCGCATGATGGCCATGGTGGCGGAAAAGGCGCCGAAGGCGAAGCCGGACAGCGCCAGCGACGCGCCGAGTTCGTCGCGCATGTAAAGCGCGCCCCAATCGAGGATGGAGCCTTCGGGGATCATCGTGAACAGCGCCATGATGCCGATCAGCCACGGCAGCGGCGACATCGGCAGGCGAACCTTCTGGCGCGTTTCGGACGGATGCGGCCGGTCGTGCAGGATGGAGGTCCAGACGGCCGCGAGGCCGGCAAGCGCCAGCACCGTCAGCAGGGCCGCATGTCCCAGGACGCCGATGGTCTCGATCAGGTAGCCGCCCGTCGTGGCGCCGATGAACGCGCCGAGGCTCCAGAAGGCATGGCAGGACGACATGATCGCCCGCCGCATCGACCTTTCGACCTCCACGGCATTGGCGTTCATCGCGATGTCCATCGCGCCGGTCAGCCCTCCGAAGAGGAAGATGGCGATTGCGCCGGTCCAGATGCTCGGGGCGAGCGACAGCAGCAGCATCGTCGGGATGAAGGCGAGCGTGGCGCCGCGCACCGCCCGCGAGGTGCCGACATGGGCGATGAGGATGCCCGCGAGCGGCATCAGGATGAGCGAGCCGATGCCGAAACCGACGATCATCAGCCCGAGCTGGGATTCGCTCAAGGACAGGCGGCTTGCGAATTCGGGGATCTTGGGCGCCCAGGCGCCCATGAACGTGCCGT
The DNA here is from genome assembly GCF_025780115.1 of Rhizobium sp. TRM96647. Classification (NCBI taxonomy): domain Bacteria; kingdom Pseudomonadati; phylum Pseudomonadota; class Alphaproteobacteria; order Hyphomicrobiales; family Rhizobiaceae; genus Rhizobium; species Rhizobium sp. TRM96647. The sequence goes on along the minus strand of NZ_JAOXHF010000001.1, from coordinate 248,209 downwards.
TGAGGAGAAACAGGCCGGAGACGGCGATCCGCGAAGCCGGGTAATAGGACGATCGCACGGGTGCCGTCGCTGCGTTTTCTGGTGTGGTCATTTGCTGTTCCAGTCCGGTGGCGGCGCGACTTTGGTGGCGCCCGGTGTTCTAAAAAAATGCGATCAGATTTCGGTGGTGCGTGCCTGGCGCCTAGCCATGTCGTTGTTTTTCGACCGTCGGTTCGGGCGCGGCTCCACGGGATCGGCCCGGATCACGCGCAAGCCGGCCGCCGTGCATTCGGCGACTTCCTGCTCGTCGGCGTCGGCTTCGAAGACGGCCCGGTCGAGCCGCCCGATCGGGATCACCGCGTAGGGCGCCGCCATGGCGAGCTTGTCGTTGGTCACGGCCGTCAGCACCGCGCGGCTGCGCATCGCCACGAAGCGCTTGAACTCGGCGTCCTCGAAGTCGAAGGCGGTGACGCCCACGTCCGGATGAAGCCCGCAAATGCCGAGGATGCAAAGATCGGGGCGCAGCACCTCGGCGTCGCGCAGCGCCTTGGCGCCGATCGCCGCGCCGGTCTTGCGGTCGATCGGACCGCCGATCTGGATGATCTCGATGCCGCGCCTGTCGATCAGCGCCGCTGCGATGGCCGGGGTGTTGGTCGCCACCGTCAGGCGCTTGTCTTCCGGTAGGGCACGGGCGATCGCGAGGTTGGTGCTGCCGGCATCGAGGAAGACGAAGGCGCCCGGCTCGACAAGGGCGGCTGCGGCGCGGGCAAGGGTCTCCTTGCGGTCGCCATCGGTCCCGACGCGCTCGCTGAAGCTGGTCGACGGGCCTGTCGGCAGTGCGCCGCCGTAGACGCGCCGGCACAGGCCGGCCGCCGCCATTTCGCGCAGGTCCCGCCGGATCGTATCCTCCGAGACGCCGAGCTCCTGCGCGAGGTCCGTCGCGATCACCCGGCCGTGCGCGGCAAGGCGTGCCTTGATGAGCGTCTGACGTTCGCCGAGAAGAAGTTCGCTGAGCGACATTCGATTTTCCAATCGTGCAACAATGCGCGTAAATACGCATGATCGTGCATGATTGGCAAGTGTCTTTCGAAGTTGGCCGCCGGGCAAACAAAAACCCCGCCGTTGCCGGCGGGGTTGTCTTGCAGGTTCGATGTGCGGCCGGGCCGCTGGATGCTTAGCTGTTGCGGTTGCCCATGAAGCGCAGCAGGAACAGGAACAGGTTGATGAAGTCGAGGTACAGGGTCAGCGCGCCCATGATCGCCTTGCGACCGGCAACCGCCGCCTCGTCGGCTTCGTAGTACATCTCCTTGATCTTCTGCGTATCCCAGGCGGTCAGGCCGGCAAAGACCAGGACACCGATGGCGGAGATCGCGAAATCAAGCGCCGTCGACTGCAGGAACAGGTTGACGAGCGAGGCGATGATCAGGCCGAACAGGCCCATGACCATGAACGAGCCCATGGCGGACAGGTCCCGCTTCGTCGTGTAGCCGTAGAGCGACAGGGCGCCGAAGGCCGCGGCCGAAACGAAGAAGGTCTGCGCGATGCTGGCGCCCGTATAGATCAGGAAGATCGACGACAGCGACAAGCCCATCAGGCCGGCATAGACCCAGAACGTCGTCTGTGCCGCCGCAACGCTCATGGTGTGGATCCTGAAGCTCAGGAAGAACACCAGCGCCAACGGTGCGAGGATCACGACCCACCGCAGCGGGCTGACATAGATCGCCTGGCCGAAAGCGGTCAGCTGACCGCCGGAGAAGGCGGCCTGGGAGGCGAAGAACGCGACCACGCCGGTGATTGCAAGACCGAGCGCCATCAGGTTGTAGACCTTCAGCATATAGGCGCGGAGGCCCTCGTCGACGACGGCGCCGGCCTGCGTGCCGGTATTCGTCACTCGCGTCTGGTAGTTGCGGAAATCTGACATTTTTTCCTCTCGAAAGCCCCGTTGGTTGTTACGGTGTCGGGTGTCGCATCCGGTCCTGTTGCGGACAGGGCGATGTTTCGGCCGATCGTGGCTCTTAAGCCGGTGTCGCGCCGAACACCCAGGCGCCGCTGCGGGGCCCCAGCATGCCTGCCTTCAATATGATCACTAAGCTGCTGTTGTACAAGTACCAATACCGGGCGCGCGATCAGTTTCGCGCGAGCGGCGCAACGGCGATCCGGCATCTTTCCTTCGCTCAAAGCTCCCGCAGGACAGTTGCCGCCTTCTGGCCGAGGACGCGCCAGGTGCCGGCCAGGCCGATGCCGACCGTCATCGCCAGGGCGATGAGAACCGTCATGATCGCGACGTCGGGCAGGAAGCTCGAGGGCAACGTCATGATGCGGCTGACGACGAACCAGGCGGCGACGCCGCCGGAGAAGAGCGCGAAGATCGCCGTCGCAAGGCCGAGCATGATGTATTCGTAGCTGAAGGCGCGGATCAGCGTCGTGCGCGTGGCGCCGAGCGTCTTCAGCACCACGGCGTCATGGGTTCGCGCCCTGTTGCCGGCCGCGAGCGCGCCGGCGAGGACCAGCACCGATGCGATCAGCGCCACGGCGGCGGCGGCGCGCACGGCGGTCGCCAACTGGCCCATCAGTTCGTTGACGATGTCGAGCGCGTCCTTCACCCGCACGCTGGTGATGGTCGGATAGGCATTGGTGACGGCGCGCAGGGTCGCCGCCTCCTGCTCGGCCGTGGCGTCGGGATCGATCATGGTAGCGAGCCAGGCATGCGGCGCGCCGGCGAAGGTATTGGGCGAGAAGACCATGACGAAATTGATCGACAGCGATTCCCACTCGACATTGCGGAAATTGGCGATGCGGGCGGTCAGGTTGCGGCCGAGCACGTTGACGGTGACGGTATCTCCGAGCTTCAGCCCGAGCTCGCCGGCCTCCTCGGACGAGAAGGAGACGAGCGGCTCGCCGGCGTAGTCGGCCGGCCACCAATGGCCTTCGGAGAGCGTCGAGTTTTCCGGCAGGTTCTTCGCATAGGTGATGCCGCGGTCGCCCTGCAGCACCCAGCGGCCCGAGGGCGGCACGTCGCGGCGGGCGACATCCTCGCCGTTGAAGGCGGTGATCCGGCCGCGCAGCATCGGCACCTCGATGATCTTGCCGTCCGGCATGGTGTCGGTCAGGACCTTGCGGAAGCCTTCGAGGTCGTTGCCCTGGATATCGATGAAGAAGAAGTTGGGCGCGCGTTCGGGCAGGCTGCTCGTCAGTTCGCGGCGCAGATTGCCGTCGATCAGGGTGAGGGTGACGAGCAGGGCAAGGCCGAGCCCGAGCGACAGCACGACGGAGGGCGTCAGCGCGCCCGGGCGGTGGATGTTGCCGATCGCGAGCCGCAGCGCGGGCGAGTTGACCCTCGGCGCGCGGCGGGCGAGCGCGGTGACGAGCGAGGCGACGAGCCTCAGGACGACGAAGGCAAACGCGATCGAGCCGAGGAAGATGACGGCGATGTAGCGGTCGTAGGCCGTCCAGATGGCAAGCCCGCCGAGGGCTGCCAGGAACAGTCCCGCCCCTGCGATATAGGGCCAGGCAGGCAGGCGGCTGCGCTCGAAGCCCTGCTCGCGGAAAAGCGCCGTCGCCGGTACCTCACGGGCATGGCCGAGCGGCATGATGGCGAAGGCGAGCGCGGTGATGACGCCGAAGGCGGCGGCCAGCGCCAGGGCGCCGGGATAGATCGCGATCCCGGCGGGGACCGGCAGGACGCCTTCCAAAAAGCGCACGGCGACGATCGGGATCAGCATGCCGAGGACCAGACCGATCAGGATGCCGATGGCGGCGATCAGGACGATCTGGATCAGGTAGATCGCCGAGATCAGCCGGGCCGGCGCGCCGAGGCACTTGAAGGTGGCGATCACGCCGCGCTTGGTGTCGAGATAGGCGCGCACGGCATTGGCGACGCCGACGCCGCCGACGATCAGGGCGGTCAGGCCGACGAGCGTCAGGAACTGCGAGAAGCGGGTGATGTTGTTGGTCAGCGACGGGGTGGCGTTGTTGCTGGTGCGGATTGACCAGCCGGCGGAGGGAAACTGCCGCTCCGCCTGCCGGCGGACCTCGGCGATGGCGCGGGAGGTCGGTTCTTCGAGGCGGATCTTGTATTGGTGTTCCACCAGGCTGCCGGTCTGCACGAGGCCCGTGGCCGCGAGCGCGTCGTTGGATATCAGCAGGCGCGGTGCCAGCCCGAAGCCGTCGGAAAGCGCATCGGGCTCCCGGTCGATCGTCGCGGTGATGCGGACCTTCGCAGTGCCGAGCAGCAGTTCGTCGCCGACGCGCACGCCGAGCCTGTCGAGCAGGAGCGGTGCCGCGAGCGCGCCGAAGGTGCCGCCGTCGTTCGCCGTCAGCCGGTCCAGGGGGGCGGCCGGCGTGGTCTCGACCGTGCCGTAGAGCGGATAGGCGCCGTCGACGGCCTTTAGTTCTACCAGTGCCTGGTCTGAACCGTCCGGCAACCGCGCCATGGAGCGCAGGCCGGCGGAGACGGAGACGTCGCCGAGCGTGTCGAAATAGGCGCGTTCGGCCTCGGTCGCCACGCGGTTGCGCAACTGAAAGCGGACGTCGCCGGCCAGCAGCGTCTGCCCCTGCGCCTCGATGGACTGGCTGATGGCGCCGGAGACCGAATTGACGCCGGCGATCGCGGCCGTGCCGAGCGCGATGCAGGCGAGGAAGATGTAGAAGCCGCGCAGGCCGCCGCGCATCTCGCGCAGCGCGAGGCGGAAGGCGAGCGACAGCCAGCCGGCAGAGCGCACGGGCGCCGTCATGCCGAAACCTTCTGGCCGGTCGTCACCGGGGTGGCCTCGGCGCTGACGACCTCGCCGGAGCGCATGCGCACCTGGTGCTGGCAGCGGGCGGCGAGCGCCGGATCGTGGGTAACGAGCACGAGCGTCATGCCGCGCCGTGCCTGCTCGGCAAAGAGCAGGTCGGAGATCTGCCGGCCGGTGTCGCCGTCGAGATTGCCAGTCGGCTCGTCGGCGATCAGGAGGCGCGGCTGCGGGGCGAGCGCACGGGCAATGGCGACGCGCTGCTGCTCGCCGCCCGAAAGCTGCCCGGGGTAGTGCGACAGGCGTTCGCCGAGCCCCACGGCCTCCAGCTCGCGCCGGGCGATGGCAAAGGCGTCCCGGACGTTGGCGAGCTCCAGCGGTACGGCGACGTTTTCGAGGGCGGTCATGTTGGGGATGAGGTGGAAGGACTGGAAGACGATACCGATGTTGCGGCCCCGGAAGTCGGCCACCTGGTCCTCGCTCATCGTGTGCAGGGCCGCGCCGCCGATGTGGATCTCGCCGCGGTCGAGCCGCTCGAGGCCTGCGAGGACCATAAGAAGGGTGGACTTGCCGGATCCGGAGGGGCCGACTATGCCGACCGACTGGCCGGCGGCGATCTGCAGGTCGATCCCCTTCAGCACATGGACCGATGCCGCGTCATGGCCGAGCGTAAGGTCCGCCTTTTTGAGATCGATGATGGTTTCGCCCACGAAAATCTGTCCTATATCTTGGTGCAATGCGGGATCGGCAGGGGCAGGCCCCGCAGAAGTCAGACCGCAGTCCGCGCGTTTCCGCTAAAGTCGAGGAGCTGCGGCAGCAACTTAGGATCAGCGAAATGCCGTTTAAAGCCGCTCACGGAATTTTCATCGCCATGGCCCTCATGGTGTTCCAGGTCGTCCGGCCGGCCGCGGCCGAGCCCGTGGCTCTCGTCGGCTTCGGCGACAGCCTGATGGCAGGATACCAGCTTCCGGCCGAAGATGCCTTCCCGGTGCAGCTGGAAAAGGCGCTGCGGGAAAAGGGCGTGGAGGTGGCGATCGCCAATGCGGGCGTCTCCGGCGACACGACCTCGGGGGGGCTCGCGCGTCTCGACTGGTCGGTGCCCGACGGCACGAAAGGCGTGATCCTCGAACTCGGCGCCAACGATGCGCTGCGCGGCATCCCCCCGGAGCAGACGGAACAAAACCTCGACAGAATGGTTTCCGGCCTGAAGGAGCGCGGGATCGCCGTCCTGCTCGTCGGCATGCTCGCACCGCCCAACATGGGCGGCGAGTATGGCGAGCGCTTCAACGCCATGTACGAAAGGCTCGCCGAGAAGCACCAGGTGCCGCTCTACCCGTTCTTCCTGGACGGTGTCGTGACACATGCCGACCTGCAGCTCGAAGACGGGATGCATCCCAACAGCAAGGGCGTCGCCGTCATGGTCGAGCGAATGCTGCCGACAGTTGAGCGGTTCCTAAAAAGCCTGGGGGAAAGCGGCTGAGGGATTTCGCGGGTGCGAAATTGGGGTTGCGCATGCGGGTAATGCGTGATTCCCTGAGCAAACGATCACAGATTCGGGGAGCTCGCCATGCCGAGACTTTTTGTTGCCCTCGAAGTGCCGCGTAATGCCGCCATGAGCCTGTCTCTGCTCCGCGGCGGTCTGCCCGGAGCACGCTGGATCGACGTCGAAAACTTCCACATCACGTTGCGCTTCATCGGCGACATCGATGGCCGCACCGCCGATGAGGTCGTCGACCGGCTCGATCGCATCGAGAGGCCCGAGTTCCAGCTGTCGTTGTCGGGCGTGGGCTCCTTCGGGTCCAAGAAGCCGCATTCCATCTTCGCAAGCGTCTCGCAAGCACCTGAAATGTATGCGCTCCAGGCGGAGATCGAGCGCATCTGCCAGCGGCTCGGACTTCCGGCCGATCCGCGCAAGTTCACCCCGCATGTGACGCTGGCGCGGCTCAGGAACGCCCGGCTGGACGACGTGGTGTCCTATCTCTCCGGGCGCGGGAACTTCTATTCCTCCCCGTTCATGGTCAACCGCTTCGTGCTGATGTCGTCCAAGGAATCGGTCGGCGGCGGGCCCTACGTGACGGAAGAGGTCTTCCCGCTATACGAGGGCGGCTCCTCCTTCGGGCTTTCGGCGATGGAAGCGCATCCCCGGTAGAGCATGCGATAGACGGCATCGAATTCGTCCCTTCCGCCGAAATAGGGGTCGGGCACGTCTTCCGCGGTTGCGAAGGCGTGCTCGGAGAAGAGCGCGATCCGGGCCGTGGCGCCGGCGGGCGCCCGTTCCCGAAGGCTTTGCAGGTTGTTGCGGTCCAGCGCCAGGATGAGGTCGAAGCGATCGAAGTCCGCCGGCGTGACCTTGCGCGCCCTCAGTCCCGAAATGTCGATATCGTGATCGGCGGCAACGGCGATGGCGCGGCTGTCCGGCGGATCGCCGATATGCCAGGCGCCGGTTCCCGCCGAATCGATCAGGAACTCGTCGGCACGACCCGCCTTTGCCGCGAGATGGCGGAGGATTCCCTCGGCCAGCGGCGAGCGGCAGATGTTGCCGAGGCAGACGAACAGGATCGAGATCTGGGACAAGGAGGGCTCCGCAAAGGTGATGGCCCGCAAATTATCTGCTAAGAGGTGGGCCTGCAACGGAGGACACTGTCGATGAAGCAGGACAAGCTCAGCACCGAGGCGATCACCTCCAGTCTCGCCATGCTCGAGGGCTGGAAGCTCGCGGATGACGGGGCGGCGATTGCGAAATCGTTCAGGTTCAAGACGTTTGCTTCGGCGTTCGCGTTCATGACGGAGGCTGCACAGGCGGCGGAGCGGCTGAACCATCACCCGGAATGGTTCAACGTCTACGACAAGGTCGATGTCCGCCTCACCACCCATTCGGCCGGCGGCGTCACCGCGCTCGACTTCCGGCTGGCGGAGGCGATGGAGAAGGCGGCGCGGACGCGCTGAGCGCTTGCCGCCGGGGCCGGGACTTCCCATATCAGGGACCGCGCCGACTGGATTGTCGGGCTGCGCAAGGAGTATCGGAATGGACGATGTGAAGATCGGAGAGATTCTGCTGCCGGGTGACGAAGAGGAGCAGGAGAGCCAGCGCGAGCGGGTTCGCAAGCGCTTCTGGCCCGTGCTCAGGCGCGCTTTCCGGCAGGTCCCGTTCAGCCGCGATCTCGTTGCCGCCTACTACTGCGCGCTCGACCGGCGCACCCCGACGCGCGTGCGCGGCATCCTGCTTGCGGCGCTTGCCTATTTCGTTCTGCCGATCGACGGCATCCCGGATTTCCTGGCCGTGGTCGGCTTCTCCGACGACATCGCCGTGCTGACGGCGGCCTTCGCGGCCATCCGCGGCCATATCCGCGAGGATCACTACGTCCAGGCGGATCGCGCCCTGGTGGACGGGCTCGAGGAAGCCGGCTGAAGCCTGGCCGGCGCGCGTTCCTGCGCGGCAGCCTCCCGGGGCGGGAGGCTCGTGCCAGGATGGTGCATTGTCAAACTCTTGCCTGAATCTTTGCCGACATCATCACCCTGATGGGATGGGCTTCTTCATCGGCACCTCGGCGATCCGGCCTCGAAGTCCGGCGGCAATTTGCATTGCCGCCCGTTTCATAGTAACCGCCGCATCGACGGGATGAGGGTTTGTTGACGATTTGGTAACCAGAATTAAGTCAAATTAAATCAAATCGTGATCATTCGAGCCGTTACGTCCGCGCTCGGGCGACGACAGCAAGACAACCGGCAGGGAATCATGTTTGTAAGAAAATTCGTAACCGCACTTACCCTCGTTGTGGCAACGGCCGGCGTTGCAATGGCGCAGTCTCCGACGCGCATTCAGCAGTTCAACGCGTGGGGCGCCTACTCCTACCAGGCCAACAACGGCAAGGTCTGCTACGTTCTCTCCGTGCCGAAGGAAAAGGCGCCGGCGGGCGTCGACCACGGCGACATCTTCTTCCTCGTCTCCCAGCGCCCTGGCCAGAACATTTCCTACGAGCCGCAGGCGATGATGGGCTATCCGCTGCAGGAGAACTCCAAGGTCAACGTCACGATCGACGGTCGCACCTTCGTCATGTTCACCAAGGGCAATTCGGCATGGGTGGAAAACGCCGCCGAGGAACCGGCCCTGGTCGCGGCGATGAAGTCGGGCAGGGACATGTCGGTCAAGGCGACCTCGCGCCGCGGCACGGGGACGACCTATTCCTATTCGCTTTCGGGCATCTCGGCAGCGCTGAAGCAGATCGAGACCTGCAAGTAGGCAACCCCTCGTTTCCTTTTCGAGAGGCCGGTCCCTGTGACCGGCCTTTTCGCTTTTCGGGCCGGGCGTGACTTCCGCGCCGAAGGATGCTAAAGGCGCGGGCAACGGCTGGAGACGCGCGCAGGACGATGCGCCGGGCGCTCCTTGGATTTCATGATCGAGACGCGGCAGATCTATCGGGCGGGCAGCCCGGCAGCATGAACGCGCAACGGGATTGCACGAATGGCGAGCTTGGATTTTCTCAACGGTGCGGAGCCTGCAACGGCCCGGCCGACACGCACGGCGCCGATGGCCGAAAAGCCGTCGCTGATCGGCCTGTCACGCGAAGACATGGGCAAGGCGCTGGTCGACAAGGGCGTCTCCGAGCGGCAGGTGAAGATGCGTGTCAGCCAGCTCTGGCACTGGCTCTACGTGCGCGGCGTCTCCGACTTCGATCACATGCTCAATGTCTCCAAGGACATGCGGGAAATGCTGAAGACGCATTTCACCATCGCCCGTCCGGAGATCGTCGAGGAGCAGGTCTCCAACGATGGCACCCGCAAATGGCTCCTGCGCTTTCCCGCCCGTGGCGCCGGCCGGCCGGTCGAGGTGGAGACGGTCTATATCCCCGAGGAAGGCCGCGGCACACTCTGCATCTCCAGCCAGGTCGGCTGCACGCTCACCTGTTCCTTCTGTCACACCGGCACGCAGAAGCTGGTGCGCAACCTGACGGCCGAGGAGATCCTGGCGCAGCTGCTGCTGGCGCGCGACCGGCTGGGCGACTTCCCGGACCGCGAGACGCCGGCGGGCGCGATCGTGCCGAGCGACGGGCGCAAGGTGTCCAACATCGTGATGATGGGCATGGGCGAGCCGCTCTACAATTTCGAGAACGTCAAGCAGGCGCTCCTGATCGCCACCGACGGCGACGGGCTGTCGCTGTCCAAGCGTCGGGTGACGCTGTCAACCTCCGGCATCGTGCCGGAGATCTACCGCACCGGCGAGGAGATCGGCGTGATGCTGGCGATCTCGCTGCATGCGGTGCGCGACGAGTTGCGTGACATGCTGGTGCCGATCAACAGGAAGTATCCGCTGAAGGACCTGCTGGAGGCCTGCCGCGCCTATCCGAGCCTGTCGAATGCCCGCCGCATCACCTTCGAATACGTGATGCTGAAGGACGTCAACGACAGTCTCGAGGATGCCAAGCTGCTGGTGCAGCTCTTGAAGGGCATTCCGGCCAAGATCAACCTGATCCCCTTCAACCCCTGGCCGGGCACGAACTACCAGTGTTCGGACTGGGAGCAGATCGAGAAATTCGCCGACTTCATCAACCAGGCCGGCTATGCCTCGCCGATCCGTACCCCGCGCGGTCGCGACATCCTCGCCGCCTGCGGCCAGCTGAAGTCGGAATCGGAGCGCATGCGCAAGGTCGACCGCATGGCCTACGAGGCGATGATGATCGCCGGCCACGGCGAGGACGACTGAGCGGCTTGGCCCGAGGCACGGCGCGGGCTCGTTGCTGGACCCCGGCCGCAGGGGCAGCCTGAACCGGGTTGTCCGAGCGCTCTCATCAGAAAGTGTGATTGAACAAGTGCAATCCAAGAATTGATTTGACCGGCCGTTTTGCCTAGAAGCTGGCCGCAATTCATTCTGGGAGGTTCATTCATGCGCTCACTCTTGCTCGCCCTTGCCGCCACTGTCGCGATTTCGCTGCCCGCCAGGGCGGAAGACGTCACCGTTGCCGTGACTGCCATCGTCGAACATCCCGCACTCGACGCCGCCCGCGACGGCGTCAAGGAGGCGCTGGAAGCGGCCGGCTACAAGGAAGGCGAGAACCTGAAGTTCCTCTATGAGTCGGCCCAGGGCAACCCGGCGACGGCCGCGCAGATCGCCCGCCAGTTCGCCGGCGAAGGCCCTGATGTCATCGTGCCGATCTCGACGCCGTCGGCGCAGGCCGTCGTTTCCGCGACGAAGGATATTCCGGTCGTCTTCACCGCCGTTTCCGACCCGCTCGGCGCGCAGCTCGTCAAGGACATGGACAAGCCGGGCGGCAACGTCACCGGCCTTTCCGACATGTCGCCGGTCGCCGAGCACCTGGCGCTGATCAAGGAAATCCTCCCTGAGACCAAGACCATCGGCTACCTCTACAATTCCGGCGAGGCGAACTCCGTCTCGCTGCTCGCCGTTTTGAAGGCCGAGGCCGAAAAGGCCGGCCTGACCGTCGTCGAATCCGCTGCCACGAAGTCGGCTGAAGTGCAGGGTGCCGCCCGCGCGCTCGTTGGCCGCGCCGATGCGATCTACATTCCGACCGACAACACGATCATCTCCGCGCTGGAAGGCGCCGTCGCCGTTGCCGAGGAAGCCAAGCTCCCGCTGTTCACCGCCGACACGGATTCCGTCTCGCGCGGCGCCGTTGCTGCACTCGGCTTCAACTACAAGGACGTCGGCCGGCAGACGGGCGAAGTCGTCGTGCGCATCCTCAAGGGCGAAAACCCGGGCGACATCGCGGTGAAGGTTGCCGCAGGCACCGACCTCGTCGTCAACAAGGCGGCCGCGGCGAAAATGGGCGTGACCCTGCCGGAAGCCGTCGTCGGCCGCGCGACACGCGTGATCGAATAATCCCGTTCGCCGGAAAATTGAAACCGGAATCAACCGCTGCCGGATCGCCCGGCAGCGGTTGATCTGTTAGAAAGGCCCTTCCCGCGAAGACTGCGGAACGGGTGAGAAAAGAAAGCCAAGAGCCGTGAGCCTGATTGCCTTCTGGGGTGCCGTCGAACTGGGGCTGGTCTATGCCTTCGTCGCGATCGGCGTTTACCTTGCCTTCCGCGTGCTGGACTTTCCGGACCTGACGGTGGACGGGTCCTTTCCGCTCGGCGCCGCCGTCACGGCCGTGCTGATCATCGCCGGCGTCAATCCCTGGCTTGCGGCTGCGGTCGCCATGATGGCCGGCGCCGGCGCCGGCCTCGTCACGGCGATGCTGAACGTCCGCTTCCGCATCCTCAACCTTTTGGCCTCGATCCTGACGATGATCGCGCTGTTCTCGGTCAACCTCAGGGTTATGGGCAAGCCGAATGTCGCGCTGATCAATGCCGACACCATGCTGAGCCCGTTCTTCGGGCTGGGCTTGCGCGACTTCTATGTTCGCCCGCTGTTCATCGGCGTGCTGGTGGTCGCCGCGCTGTTTCTGGTGTGGCGCTTCCTCGAGAGCGATGCGGGGCTGTCGATGCGTGCGACCGGCGCCAACCCGCGCATGGCGCGGGCGCAGGGCGTGAACACCGACAGGCAGATCTATCTCGGCATCGCGCTCTCCAATGCGCTCGTCGCCCTCGGCGGCGCCCTGTTCGCGCAGACCAACGGTTTTGCGGACGTGACCTCCGGCGTCGGCACCATCGTCGTCGGCCTTGCTGCCGTCATCATCGGCGAGACGCTGTTCGGCACGCGCGGCATCCTGATAGCGCTGATCGGCTGCGTGATCGGCTCGATCCTCTACCGCATCGCCATCCAGCTTGCGCTGTCGTCTGACGTGCTCGGCCTGCAGGCGTCCGACCTCAACCTGGTGACGGCCGTGCTCGTGACCGTGGCGCTCGTGCTGCCGCGCCTGCGCCGGGGAGGAGCCACGTCATGATCGCGCTGTCCGACATCAAGGTCGTCTTCGGCCGCGGTACGCCCTTGGAAAAACAGGCGCTGAACGGCGTCAGCCTGACGATCGAGGAAGGCTCCTTCGTCACCGTCATCGGCTCGAACGGCGCCGGCAAGTCGACGCTTCTCGGGGTCCTGGCCGGGGACGTGATCGCGACATCGGGCCAGGTGCGGATCGGCACCGTCGACGTGACCCGGCAGGGGACGGCGGCGCGGGCCGGCCGGGTGGCGCGGGTGTTCCAGGATCCGCTTGCCGGCAGTTGCGGCGCGCTGTCGATCGAGGAGAACCTGGCGCTGGCAGCCCGCCGCGGCGAGCGGCGTGGCCTTGCCGCCGCGCTCGGCGCCCGCAGGCGCGAACTGTTCCGCGCACGCATCGCCGAACTGAACCTCGGCCTGGAGAACCGCATGGGCGACCGCATGGACCTTCTGTCCGGCGGCCAGCGCCAGGCGGTGTCGCTGGTGATGGCGACGCTCGCTGGTTCCGACGTGCTTTTGCTCGACGAGCACACGGCGGCGCTCGACCCGGGCATGGCGGAATTCATCATGACCCTGACCCAGAAGATCGTTTCCGAGCGCAAGCTGACGACGCTGATGGTCACCCATTCCATGCGCCAGGCGCTGGATTATGGCCATCGCACCATCATGCTGCATGGCGGCGAGATCGTGCTCGACGTCACCGGCGACAGCCGCAAGACGCTGCAGGTGGAGGACCTGATCGCCATGTTCCGCAAGATGCGCGGCCAGACGCTGGACGACGACGCGTTGCTGATCGGCTGACGCGTGCTCGCCCGCGGGCTTGTCGCCTCTGCGGGCGTTCAGCGCGTCTGCGTCATGAAGATCTTCACGGCGAAGATCGAGAAGACGCCGGCGAAGGTGTAGTCGAGGCCGCGCAGGAAGCGCCTGTTGTCCTTCAGCCAGGCCGACAGCCGGTCTGCGGCCAGCACCACGAGCGTGTTCACCGGCATGCCGATCATGATGAACAGCATGCCGAGCACGATGAGCTTGCCCGTGACATCGGGATCGCCGGCGGAGACGAACTGCGGCAGGAAGGTCATGAAGAAGATGATGACCTTCGGGTTCAGGAGGTTGACCCAGAAGCCGGTGGAGATGTTGGCAAGCGCGGAGACCTTCGGCATGGCCGGGGCCTCGCCGGTCCTGTCGGAGAAACTGGAGCCGACCCGGATCGCCTGGATCGCCAGCCACAGAAGATAGCCCGCGCCACCGGTCTTGAGGATCATGAAGGCGGTCGGCGAGGCGGTGATCAAGGCCGAGATGCCGAAGGCGACGAGCAGCGTGTGCACCACGATGCCCATCGAGGTGCCGAGCACGACGAACAGCGCCGGGCCGCGGCCCTGCGACAGGGCGCGGCTGATCGACAGGGTCATGTCCGGGCCGGGGGTGGCGGCGAGCAGAAGGCTCGCGGCAGTGAAGGCGACCAGGGTTGCAAGCGAGGGCAGGTAGTCCATCGGGCCGATCCGCATTTTACCGGGTGTCTGCGTTCGATACTCCGCCGCGTCCCTCTTGAAAAGGCAAATCGACACGCCGCGATGCGGGGGCGCTTGTATCCGCGCGCGTTCTGACTAAAAGATGCCGGCCGGCATCCTGTGCGGCCCGGCCGCTTTTCCTGACACAGACGGACAGAAACCATGGCATCTCCCAAGCAAGTCAAGAAGGTCGTTCTCGCCTATTCCGGCGGCCTGGACACCTCGATCATCCTGAAGTGGCTTCAGACCGAACTCGGCGCCGAAGTCGTCACCTTCACCGCCGATCTCGGCCAGGGCGAGGAGCTCGAGCCGGCGCGCAAGAAGGCGGAGATGCTCGGCATCAAGGAGATCTTCATCGAGGATGTGCGCGAGGAGTTCGTCCGCGATTTCGTCTTCCCGATGTTCCGCGCCAATGCCGTCTACGAGGGCGTCTACCTGCTCGGCACCTCGATCGCCCGGCCGCTGATCTCCAAGCACCTGATCGAGATCGCCAGGAAGACCGGCGCGGACGCGATCGCCCACGGCGCCACCGGCAAGGGCAACGACCAGGTCCGCTTCGAGATGTCGGCCTATGCGCTGAACCCCGACATCAAGATCATCGCACCCTGGCGCGACTGGTCGTTCAAGAGCCGCACGCAGCTTCTGGAGTTCGCCGAGCAGCACCAGATCCCGGTCGCCAAGGACAAGAAGGGCGAGGCGCCGTTCTCGGTCGACGCCAACCTCCTGCACTCCTCCTCGGAAGGCAAGGTGCTGGAAGACCCGGCCGTCGAGGCGCCGGAATACGTGCACATGCGCACCATTTCACCGGAGAGTGCACCCGACAAGCCGACCGTCATCACCGTCGGCTTCGAGCGCGGCGACGCCGTCTCGATCAACGGCGTGCGCATGTCGCCCGCCACGCTGCTGTCGGCGCTCAACACCTATGGCCGTGACAACGGCATTGGCCGCCTCGACCTTGTCGAAAATCGTTTCGTCGGCATGAAGAGCCGCGGCGTCTACGAGACCCCCGGCGGCACCATCCTGCTGGCCGCGCACCGCGCGATCGAGAGCATCACGCTCGACCGCGGAGCCGCGCACCTCAAGGACGAGCTGATGCCGCGCTATGCCGAGCTGATCTACTACGGCTTCTGGTTCTCGCCGGAACGCGAGATGCTGCAGGCGGCGATCGACCTCAGCCAGAAGCACGTCGAGGGCGAGGTGACGCTGAAGCTCTACAAGGGCAACGTCATGGTCACCGGCCGCCAGAGCGACAAGTCGCTCTATTCCGACAAGCTCGTCACCTTCGAGGACGACCAGGGCGCCTACGACCAGAAGGACGCCGCCGGCTTCATCAAGCTCAACGCGCTGCGCCTGCGCACGCTCGCCGCGCGCGACCGCAAGGGCTAAGCGCAACCGGCCACGATGCTACTCTGAAAAGCCCGCCGAACTTGGTTCGGCGGGCTTTTCTCTGGCTGGCGCCAGAGGCCGCCCGTGCGAAGGTGGACGACGCTCCGACCACGCTTGACGGCGCCGGGGAGACAGGCTCAGATGGGCTCTTTCCCGCGGAGATTCCCATGACCGGTTCGATGCTGTTCGGCGCCTTTCTCGCCGCGCTGTTCTATGTCCTCATTCCCGGCCCGGCCTTTCTGGCGCTGCTCGGCATCGGCGCCGGCCAGGGTCGGAAGGCGGGCGCGATGTTCATGGGCGGTCATCTGGCAGGCGATATCGTCTGGTCGACGCTCGCCCTTGTGGCAATCGTCGGGGCAAGGGCGATCGGCACGCTGGTGTTCGACGTGCTCGGCCTCCTCTGCGGGATCTACCTCGCCTGGATCGGCTGGACGGCGCTCAGGGCAAAGCCGCGCGGGGCGGACAGGCCGCTCGTGACGGTGGAGCGGCCGCTGCGGCGCGGGCTGATCTTCGGGCTGACCAATCCCAAGGGCTATCCGGTGGCGCTCGCGACCTTCACGGCGCTGCTCGCCGGCTCTTCCAGCGCGCTGGACTTCTCGTCCCTGCCCATGCTGCTTGCCGTTTCGCTGCTGGGATTTCTGGTGGCCGATATCGTCCTGATCATGATCATCGGGGCTTCGTTCGTGCGCAGGTTCTATCGCCGGCACGAGCTGGCGATCGTGCGGATGTCGGGCGTGCTGTTCATGGGTTTTGCCGTGCAGGCCGTCTGGCATGCGGCGCCGGGGCTTGCAGGCTGGCGCAGGGCATAGCGGACTTCTCGGGTCGGCCCCGGCATCAGTCGGCAGGGAAGGTGATGGTGGCGCACAGGCCCCGTCCGCCCGGATTGTCCTCCAGTGACAGCGTCGCGCCGAAAAGGGCGGCGATGTCCTGGACGATCGGCAGGCCGAGCCCCATGCCGGGGGCATCTCCATTCCCGCCGCGGGCGAAGCGCTGCAGCACCTCGGCGCGGCGGTCGGCGGGAATCCCGGGGCCGTTGTCGACCACCTGCAGGCTGGTCCCGCCCGCCTTCGCCCGGACCGAGACGGTCACCTCGGCACCCGCTCCCGCATAGGCGATCGCATTCTCGATCAGGTTTCGCAGCATCTCGCCGAACAACAGAGGTTCGGCGCGCACGGGCGCCGGCAGCTCGCCCTCGAAGCCGAGGTCGATGCCGGCCTGGGCGGCGAGCGGCACGTAGTCGGCGGTCGTCGCCTGGGCGAGTGCGGTGATGTCGGTCAGTGCCAGCGGGCGCGGCTCTGCCGATCCTGCCGCGTCGATCTTCGCCATCAGCAGGAGCTGGGCGAGGATGCGCTCGGCATGCGCCACCACCGCATCACCCTTGCGCGCCGCATCCTGTGCCTCCTGAAGCGTGCCGGCCCGGGTGGCGAGCGCGAGCTGGGTGCGGATGATGGCCAGCGGCGTACGGAGCTGGTGGCTGGCATTGCCGGAGAAATGCCGCAGCGAATTCAGCGCCGATTGCAGGCGGACCATGAAGGAATTGACAGTCTCGACAAGGCCCTCGACCTCCTGCGGCACCTGTTGCTCGATCGGGTGCAGGTCGTCGGGGCTGCGTTCGGCGATCGCATCGCTGAGACGGTAGAGCGGGCGCAGGGCGAGCGTGACGGCGATCCAGACGATGGCCGCGGCCCCCGTGATCATGAGGGAGAGGCGGAGCGCGGAGCGGAAGAGAATGGCCTGGGCGAGCTGGCGCCTCGCGATCGTGGTCTCGGCGACCGTGACGACGAAGGGAACCGAATTGACGCCGGTGGAGGCGGAGCGGTGCAGCACCGCCACCCGGATCGCCTCGCCGCGGAAGCTCGCATCCGCATAGGCCGTCGGCCGGTTGCCCGCCCCCGTGATCGTCGGAAGCGCCTGGTATCCGGTGATGAAATGGCCGGGAGGGCCTTCGACGCGATAGAAGACACGGTCCTGTGCAGCCGAGGTCAGCATCTCCAGCGCCACATAGGGAATGTCCACCTCCAGGGCGCCGTTCTCGTTGACCACGACCCGCTCGGCGATCGCGAGCGCAGAGCCGGCGAGCACGCGGTCGGAGACCGTGTTCGCCGTCTTGACCGCCTCGCGATAGGTGTCGATCAGGGCCAGGACGCCGAAGACGGCGGTGGCGACGAGGAGCCAGACGAGAAGCTGGCGGCGCAGCGATGGAGCCGGATTGCGGGTCAAGCCGGGGCCGCCTTGTCCAGATAGTAGCCGATGCCGCGGGCGGTGCGCACCGTGAGTTCGTGCGGGGCAAGGCGCTTGCGCAGGCGGCTGACATACTGCTCGATGGCGTTGGCGCTGAGATCGTCGTCGAAGGCGGCGAGCGACTGCATGATCGCCTCCTTGGACACCACCTTGCCGGCACGCATGAACAGGATCTCCAGCAGGCCGAGCTCCCTTGCCGGGATGTCGAGCGGCACGCCGCCGGCGGAGAAGGTTCGCGAGTTGAGGTCGAATTCCACCTTGCCGAAACTGAGTGCGGAGGTGCGCAAGCCGGCCTGCCGGCGGAGCAGCATCCGCACGCGCGCCTCGAATTCGGAGATGTCGAAGGGCTTGCTCATGTAGTCGTCGGCGCCGAGATCGAGGCCCTTCACCTTGTCTTCCGCCGCGTCGCGCGCGGTCAGGATCAGCACGGCCGCCCGGTTCTGGCGGGCGCGCATGGCGCGCAATACCTCCAGCCCGTCCATCTCCGGTAGGGTCAGGTCGAGGATCACCAGATCGAAGGTTTCCGCCGAGATCGCGGCATCGGCGGAGGCACCGTCGCTGACGACGTCCACGGCGTGTCCCGTACCGCGCAGGATGGCGGAGAGGCCGTCGGCCAGGGTCCGGTTGTCTTCGACGAGCAGTATGCGCACCTGGTCCCTTCCTCCCGGCTCACCCTTCCATGCCGACGGTGGCGGTGCTGCGGGTGGCCACGCCTTGACCTTGTGCACAAACCTTGCGGAAAATCGATACCGAACTTCATAGCTTTCCGCAGCTTGCCCGATCCGGCTTGAGAACGCCGCCGCGGTCAGGCAATCTCGCGGCCATGCGCACCCTTCATGCCTTCATGCTTGCAGCCGTCCTCTGTTCTCCCGCCATGGCAGGAGAGACGTTCTATCCCGCGCCGGAGGGCCGGCCGGACGCCCCCGTCCTCGTCGTCTATTCCTCGCTGGACGAGCCCCTGGCGCGGCCGATGATCAAGGGCTTCCAGGCGGCCAACCCCGATGTGGCGGTGCGTTACGACGAGATGCTGACCGGCGAGGTCTACGACCGCGTCGTCAGGGAGACCGACGCCGGGCAGAAGACGGCCGACTTCGCGTTCTCCTCGGCGATGGACCTGCAGGTGAAGCTCAGCAACGACGGTTACGCCCAGCGCAGCGACCTGCCGATGAGCGAGCGCTGGCCGCAATGGGCCAACTGGCGCAACACGGCCTATGCGCTGACCTTCGAGCCTGCCGTCTTCGTCTACCACAAGCCGAGTTTCAAGAACGAGAAGCCGCCGGCCTCGCGCGCCGAACTCCTCGACTATCTCAACCGCCATGGCAACGACATCTACGGCCGGATCGGCACCTACGACATCGAGCGCTCCGGCGTCGGCTTCCTGTTCATGGCGCGCGACCAGGAGCAGTTCGGCGACATCTGGACGGTGATTCGGGCCATGGGGGCTGCCGGGGTGAAGCTCTATTCGACGAGTTCGGCGATCCTCGAGCGGGTCGCCGACGGGCGCTTCGTGCTCGGCTACAACATCCTCGGCTCCTATGCCGCCGACTGGGTGTCCAGGCACCCGGATGTCGGCATCGTCCTGCCGGAGGACTACACGGTCGTCATGTCGCGCATCGGGCTGGTGCCGGAGGCGGCGGCCTCGCCCGAACTCGGTCGCCGCTACCTGTCGTTCTTCATGTCGAAGGAGGGTCAGACGATCATGGCCCGGGAACTGCAGATCGCCGCCGTCTCGCCCGACGTCGCCGGCGACAATACCGCGACGGGGATGCAGGCGCTCCTGGGGGCGCAGCTCAAGCCGGTGCCCGTCAGCCCGGGGCTGATGGTCTATCTCGACCAGGTGAAGCGGGCGCGGCTGATTGCCCGATGGAACGAGGTGCTGCGAACGCAATAGGGGCAGGATCGTGGCGAGACTGTGCTAGGATGTCAGCTAGATGACAGGTTTTTGTGGTGGCTTGCAAAGCCCGGTGGTTCCGTGGAGGCGGCGCCGGGGCAATGGGAGGAGAACCGCCGTCACGGCGCGGCCGGCATGAATGCCGGCACGGAGCGTTTTCTCCCTCGACAGATTGCAACGATGCGCGGCCACGGTAGCCGCGCCTGACGGAGGGTATGCCTTGAAACAGTTTTTCCTTGCTTCCATTCTTGCCGGCGCCATGGCGCTGCCTGCGTTTGCGGCCGACTACAAGATCATCGCACCGGCCAATCCCGGCGGCGGATGGGACCAGACGGCCCGCACGCTGCAGACGGTCATGCAGTCCGAAGGCATTTCCGGCAACGTGCAGGTGATCAACGTGCCGGGCGCCGGCGGAACGATCGGCCTCGCCCAGTTCGCCAGCCAGGACAAGGGCAATGCCGGCGCGCTCATCGTCGGCGGCTACGTCATGGTCGGCGCCATCCTCACGAACAAGTCGCCCGTCACCCTGAAGGACGTCACCCCGATCGCGCGGCTGACCGGTGAATACGAGGCGATCGTCGTGCCGGCGTCCTCGCCGTTCCAGACCTTCGGCGATCTCGTCGAGGCGCTGAAGAAGGATCCGGGCGCAGTGTCCTGGGCCGGCGGCTCGGCCGGCGGCACCGACCACATCGCCGTCGGCCTGATCGCCAAGGCGGCAGGCGTCGATCCGAAGAAGATCAACTACATCGCCTATTCGGGCGGCGGCGAGGCGCTGACTGCGATCCTCGGCGCCCAGGTCAGCGCCGGCATTTCCGGCTATGGCGAGTTCGAATCCCAGGTGAAGGCCGGCACGCTGCGGCTGCTCGCCGTCTCCAGCGCCGACCGGCTCGAAGGCATCGACGCCCCGACGATCAAGGAAAGCGGGCTTGACGTCGTCGTCGAGAACTGGCGCATGGTCGCCGCCGCCCCCGGGCTGAGCGACGAGCAGAAGGCCGCCGTTTCGGCCGATATCGAAAAGCTCGTCAAGTCGGCCGCCTGGCAGGAACAGCTGAAGACCAAGGGCTGGCAGGATACCTATCTTTCCGGCGCAGCCTTCGACGAACAGCTGGCCAAGGACGTGTCCGCCACCGAGGGCATCCTCAAAGACATCGGACTGGTCGAATGACGGACGGGACGAAACCCGCAAGCGCAAAGCGCCGCCCCGATGGGGCGGCGTTCGTCATCGCCGTGGTGCTGGCTGCGATCGCCGGCCTCATCTTCTGGGACGTTTCGCGCCTGGCGGGCGCGGCCGGCTATTCG
Source organism: Rhizobium sp. TRM96647 (assembly GCF_025780115.1). NCBI lineage: Bacteria > Pseudomonadati > Pseudomonadota > Alphaproteobacteria > Hyphomicrobiales > Rhizobiaceae > Rhizobium > Rhizobium sp. TRM96647. The sequence continues at coordinate 227,341 of NZ_JAOXHF010000001.1, read as the reverse complement.
CAGGTCGGGCCGACGACCGTGCCCTATGCGATCGCCTGCTGTCTCCTCGGCCTTGCGATCTGGACGGCGATCGAGGCCTGGCGCGGCGAGTTTCCGGAACGCGAGCGACAGGAAGTCGCCCCGGTCGTCTGGATCGTCGGCGGGCTCGCCGCGCAGATGCTGCTCCTGAAAGTCGCGGGTTTCTCGATCGCGACGGGCCTGCTGTTCGCGCTGACGGCCGCCGGCTTCGGCAAGCGCAAGCTCTGGATCACCATTCCCGTCGGCATCGTTCTCTCCTTCGTCGTCTGGACGATCTTCGCCAAGCTTCTGCAGCTCTCCCTGCCCGCCGGGCCGCTCGAGCACCTGTTCTTCTGAGGGGCGGTAGCCAATGAGTACTTTCGAATTTCTCATGCAGGGCCTGCTGGTCGCCGCCCAGCCGATGAACCTGCTCTATGCCCTGATCGGCGTCACGCTCGGAACGGCTGTCGGCGTGCTGCCGGGTATCGGCCCGGCGCTGACGGTGGCGCTCCTGCTGCCCGTCACCTACAAGCTCGACCCGGCGGGTTCGCTGATCATGTTCGCCGGCATCTACTATGGCGGCATGTATGGCGGCTCGACGACCTCGATCCTGCTCAACACGCCCGGCGAGAGCGCGTCGATCGTCACGGCGCTGGAGGGCAACAAGATGGCGCGCGCCGGCCGCGGCGGACCGGCGCTGGCGACGGCTGCGATCGGTTCTTTCGTTGCCGGCCTGATCGCGACACTGGCGCTCGCCTTCGTGGCCCCCTTCATCGTCAAGGTCGCGCTGGTGTTCGGGCCGCGCGAATATTTCGCGCTGATGGTTCTCGCCTTCGTCACCGTGTCCTCGGCCTTCGGGGATTCGACCCTTAGGGGGCTGACCTCGCTTTTCGTCGGCCTGACGCTCGCCATCATCGGCATCGACCAGCTGAGCGGCCAGGCGCGCCTGTCGTTCGGCATCCCGGACCTGCTGGACGGTATCGAGGTCACCACGCTCGCGGTCGCCATGTTCGCCATCGGCGAGACGCTCTACATCGCCGCGCAGGGCGACAAGGGGCCGGACAAGGTCGAGGCGGTCAAGGGATCGGTGTGGATGAACGCCGCCGACTGGGCGCGTTCGTGGAAGCCGTGGCTGCGTGGAACTGCGATCGGTTTTCCGATCGGGGCCATGCCGGCCGGCGGTGCGGAAATCGGCACCTTCCTGTCCTATGCCGCCGAGAAGCGGCTGACCAAGCATCCGGAGGAATTCGGCAACGGTGCGATCGAGGGCGTTGCCGGTCCGGAGGCCGCCAACAACGCGTCTGCCGCCGGTACGCTGGTGCCGCTTCTGACACTCGGCCTGCCGACGACGGCGACGGCCGCGATCATGCTGGCCGGCTTCCAGCAATACGGCCTGCAGCCCGGTCCCTTGCTGTTTGCGACCAATCCGCAGCTCGTCTGGGGCCTGATCGCAAGCCTCCTGATCGCCAACTTCATGCTGCTGGTGCTGAACCTGCCGCTGATCGGGCTCTGGGTGAAGCTTCTGACGATCCCGAAGCCCTGGCTCTATGCGGGCATCCTGCTGTTTGCCACGCTCGGGACGATCGGCGCCAACCCGTCGGTGTTCGAGCTCGGCATGCTTCTGGCGTTCGGCCTGCTCGGCTATGTCATGCGGATCTTCGGCTACCCGATCGCGCCGGTCGTGGTCGGGCTGATCCTCGGGCCGCTGGCCGAGCAGCAGCTGCGCCGGGCGCTGGCGATCAGCCAGGGCGACCTTACGACGCTGGTCGCCTCCCCGGTGGCCGTCGTGCTGCTCCTGATCGCCGCTGCGGCCCTCGTCATCCCGCTGATCCTGCGGGCGCGGGGCCGCGGACAGGTGCTGTCGCAGCTGGCGGCGAGCGAGGACTGAGCCGCCCGCCTCATCGGCAAAAACAGGAATCTGCACAAGAAGCAGGCCGCAATCGATTGCGGCCTGCTTTCGTTGCATGGCTGCCCTGCTGATCTATCCATTGAACGCAAGGCTGTTTGGTATCATCTATTGTGCATCGCAACAGGGTTGTAACCCTAGAAAAGAGAGCAAGACCATGAACCAGAATCGCAATGGTGTTCGCCACGGTTTCCTGGGCCGCGCATTCGCGGTTCTCGGCGCGGCAAGTGCAGCTGCAGCAGCGGTCGAAGGCAACCGTCGTCCGAAGGATCGCGACCTGCGGACCCTCGGCATCGACCCGGCGAACTTCCCGAAGTAAGCATCGTCCGCAAAGGACGGGAGGATCCGGCCGGTCTCAACGGCGGATCCTGTGCCCCGTGAGGCACATGGCAGTGACAGCAATATTCAGCAAAAGGCCCGACGATCCGAGATCGCCGGGCCTTTTCTTGTCTCGGTGAAGGAACGGCGGCTCCGCGATGGCGCCGCCGTCCGGGTCAGACGTTTTCGACCGGTTGGGCGCCGTGTGCCTCGGCCAGTTCCCGCCGGTTATAGCGGATCGAGGACCAGAGCGAGATGCCGATGAGGCCGGCACCGCCGAGGCCGGTGATGACCTCTGGAATATGCACCAGCGTCTGGCAGTACATGATCACCGACAGGATCAGGATCGCGTAGAAGGCGCCGTGCTCCAGGTAGCGGTATTCGGCGAGCGTGCCCTTGTCGACCAGCATGATCGTCATCGAACGCACATACATGGCGCCGATACCGAGGCCGATGGCGATGATGAAGAGGTTCTGCGTCAGTGCAAACGCCCCGATCACGCCGTCGAACGAGAAGCTCGCATCGAGCACCTCGAGGTAGATGAAGGCGCCGAGGCCACCCTTTGCGGCCGCGCTCATCGTCTGCTGCGATGCATCCAGGAGGCCACCCACGACTTCGACGGCCAGGAAGGTGAGCAGACCGTAGATGGCCGAATAGACGAAGCTGTCCGCCGCCTCGCCTTCGAGGAAGGTCGAGAAGACGAGGATCAGGATCAGGACGAAGGCGATCTCCACGCCCTTGATCGTCGCATAGCGGGCCATGCGCTTCTCGATGAAGGCGATCCAGTGCACGTCCTTCTCATGGTCGAAGAAGTAGGTGAGGCCGACCATCATCAGGAAGGTGCCGCCGAAGGCTGCGATCGGCAGATGCGCCTCGTGCATGATCCGGGCGTATTCCTCCGGTTGCCTGGCCGCCAGCACGATCGCCTCGATCGGGCCGATCTGGGCCGCGATCACGACGATCAGAAGGGGGAAGACGATACGCATGCCGAAGACGGCGATGAGGATGCCCCAGGTCAGGAACCGGTGTTGCCACTCCGGCGTCATGTCCTTGAGCTTGTTGGCGTTGACGATGGCGTTGTCGAAGGACAGCGAGATCTCCAGCACCGCAAGCACGGTGCAGATGAAGAAGACCGTCGCCATTCCGCCGATCGTGCCGGTGGTCTGCCATCCGAGCCAGGCGCCGAGAAGGAGGCCGAGTGCGGTGACGATGAAGGCCCAGGTGAAATAGGACAGTGAACTTTTCGGCTGTATGCGCGTGGTCATGCCCGCACCTCGCTTTCGAGGACGGAATTTACACGGTTGCAGATGGGGAAAAGGCGCGTGCCAGAAAGGGCATGCGCATCAGGCATGTTCAGGATTTTCATGTTCTTGAATCCGCCGGCTTAATTGCTGGCGGTACCGACATCACGAGAGCGCCGTAAAAACTCTCGCCAGAGGGGCCCGGCACCAAAGTTTGGTGCTGCGGCGGGATGTCCGGGGCCGCAGCAGTTTCGTTTTCCCCGAAGTGTGCCGTTTCGTCAAGCTTTTTCGCGCAGCGGCCGGCTCGAGGGCACATCGGTCCGGCGGTGAAAGAAATGGATGCCGGCAGCGTACACAAGCCGGCATTCTGTCCCTATATTCCGGGGATCAGACCTGCCGCACGAGGAACACTTCACAATGAGCGCACCTTCCAAGATCAGCCCCGCCCTCACCCATTGGAGCGGGATCAACGGCCTGCCGCGCTTTGACCTCGTCTCCGACGACAGTTTTGCCGAAGCGTTCGATGCGGCCTTCGCCCTGCACGAGGCGGAGATCGACGTGATCGCGAGCAACGCCGAGGCGCCGACCTTCGACAATACCGTCACGGCGCTCGAGATCGCCGGCGACGAGCTTTCGCGCGTCTCGGCGCTGTTCTGGAGCCGCGCCGGCGCCAATACCAACGAGATCATCCAGGCGCTGGAGCGCGAGATCGCGCCGAAGATGTCGCGGCACTATTCGAAGATCGGCAACAATGCCGAACTCTTCGCGCGCATAGATGCGCTGTGGGAGGGGCGCGACGGGCTCGGGCTTTCGCTCGAGCAGACGCGCGTGCTGGAGCGGCACTGGAAGGGTTTCGTCAAGTCCGGCGCCAAGCTCGCAAAGCCCGAGCAGGAACGGCTGTCGGCCATCAACGAACAACTCGCCGGGCTCGGCGCGCAATTCGGCCAGAACGTGCTTGCCGACGAGAAGGACTGGTCGCTGCTGCTTTCCGAGGAAGCCGACCTCGAGGGGCTGCCCGACTTCCTCAAGGATGCGATGGCGGCGGCGGCCCGCGACCGGGGTGCGGAGGGCGGATATGCGGTGACGCTGTCGCGCTCGATCATCGAGCCGTTCCTGACGTTTTCCGCCCGGCGCGAACTGCGCGAGCAGGCGTTCCGCGCCTGGACCGCGCGCGGCATCACCGGCGGAGCGACCGACAACCGCGCGATCGTGCGCGAGACGCTGGCCTTGCGGGCGGAGAAGGCAGCACTTCTGGGCTACGAGAACTATGCCGCGCTCAAGCTCGACAACACGATGGCGAAAACGCCCGATGCCGTGAACGGGCTTCTCACCCAGGTCTGGGAGAAGGCAGTGGCGCGCGCCGCGGAGGAAGAGCAGGAACTTGCCCGCCTCGTCGCCGCCGAAGGGCGCAATCATCCCGTCATGCCGTGGGACTGGCGGTACTATGCGGAAAAGCTGCGAGCGGAAAAATTCGATTTCTCCGAGGCTGAACTGAAGCCCTATCTGCAGCTGGAAAAGGTGATCGAGGCGTGCTTCGACGTCGCCGGGCGGCTGTTCGGCATCCATGCCGTTCCGCTTGCGGGTGTGCCGGCCTATCACCCGGACGTGCGCGTCTTCGAGATCCGCGACCGCGACAACAGGCTTGTCGCCATGTTCCTCGGCGACTATTTCGCCCGGTCCTCCAAGCGCTCCGGCGCCTGGATGAGCTCCTACCAGAGCCAGCACAAGCTGTCGCTGAAGAACGGCACCACCGGCGAGATCCCGATCATCTACAACGTCTGCAATTTCGCAAAACCGGCCGAGGGTAAACCGGCGCTTTTGTCGCTCGACGACGCACGCACGCTGTTCCACGAATTCGGCCATGCCCTGCACGGCATGCTGTCGGACGTGACCTATCCGTCGGTCTCCGGCACCGGCGTCTCGCGCGACTTCGTCGAACTGCCCTCGCAACTCTACGAGCACTGGCTGACTGTGCCGGAGATTTTGAAGACCTACGCCGTGCACTACGAGACCGGCGAGCCGATGCCGCAGGCGCTCCTGGACAAGGTGCTGGCGGCGCGCACCTTCAACGCCGGCTTCGCCACCGTGGAGTTCACCTCCTCGGCCCTGGTCGACATGGCCTTCCACACACAGGGTGCGATCGAGGATCCGATGGCGGTTCAGGGCGAGGTGCTGGGGGAGATCGGCATGCCGGCATCGATCGTCATGCGCCACGCGACCCCGCACTTCCAGCATGTCTTTTCCGGGGACGGCTATTCGGCCGGCTACTATTCCTACATGTGGTCGGAGGTGCTCGATGCCGACGCGTTTGCCGCCTTCACGGAGACGGGCGACGCCTTCGATCCCGGCATGGCGGCGAAGCTGAAGGCCAACATCTATTCCGTCGGCGGCGCCATCGACCCCGAGGACGCCTACAAGGCCTTCCGCGGCAAGCTGCCGTCGATCGACGCGATGCTGGAGAAGAAGGGCCTGGCGGCCTGACCCCAGCCGCGTGACGGGCCCACTCTTCCCTTGAGAGGGGTGAGCAGCCCCGGACGTCATCTTCCCGTCACCGAACTGTATCGCTGGCGTCATCGATCCGTAACGTCGATGACACGTGACCGCCCGATGGTCGGCCGCGCGGATCGGACAGCGATTCGCGCGGTATCGACGAGGGATCCATGGCGACGGCGGCCGACCTCCTGACGCGGCGCTCCTTTCTACTGACGGCGGGTGCCGCCGGCCTTGCGGCCTCCTCGGCACTAGCCGTCCCGCACTATGCCCGGCGTCACGGCAGCCCGGTCTTCACCCACGGCGTCCAGTCGGGCGACGTCGACACCTCGTCGGGCATGATCTGGGCGCGAACCGACCGGCCGGCGGAGATCGCGGTCGAGTATTCCACCACAGAGAGTTTCACCAACGCCACGCGCGGCCCGGTCCTGAGGGCGGGACAGGAGACGGACTTCGCCGCAAAGCATCTGCTGACGGAGCTCCTGCCGGACCAGGACATCTTCTACCGGCTGACGGCGACGGATCCTTCTTCCGCGCACCTGGTCTCCGAACCGATCGTGGGCCGGTTCCGGACCGCGCCGCTGCGGCGGCGCTCGGTCCGGTTCGTCTGGTCCGGCGATACGGCCGGGCAGGGCTGGGGCATCGACGACATCGGCATGAAGACCTATTCGACCATGCTGCTGCACGAGCCGGATTTCTTCATTCATTCCGGCGACACGATCTATGCCGACAATCCCATCCCCGACGAGATCCGGCTTCGTGACGGGACGATCTGGAAGAACCGCATCGTCAGCGACGAGAAACGCGAGGTGGCGCGCACACTTTCGGAATATCGCGGGCAGTGGAAATACAACATGCTCGACCGGCACCTGCTGGACTTCAACGCGCAATGCCCGACATTCTTCCAGTGGGACGATCACGAGGTGCTGAACAACTGGTCGGCCTCCAAGGATCTCCGGGACGATCCGCGCTATCCGGAAAAGGACATCGCCGTCTATGCCGGGCGCGCCAAGCGCGCCTTTCAGGAGATGACGCCGATCCGCTATTGCGCCGACGAGCCGGGGCGGATCTTCCGCAAGATCGCCTATGGCCCGCTGCTCGACGTGTTCTTCGTCGACCTGCGTTCCTATCGCGATGCCAACCGCGGCAGGTCCGACCATCATCTGTTCGGCCGGCGACAGGCGGACTGGCTGAAGCGCGAACTTGCCGCGTCGAAGGCCACCTGGAAGGTGATCGCCTGCGACATGCCGCTCGGCGTGATGATCTGGGACGACTACGGCTTGAAGGTCGGCTACGAGGGGGTCGCCGACGGGCTGAACGGACCGCCCGCCGGACGCGAGCGCGACATCGCCAACCTGCTCTCGTTCATGCGTGACAACGCGATCCGCAACGTCGTCTGGCTCACGGCCGACATCCACTATACCGCGGCCCATCACTACGATCCGGCACGCGCTGTATTCAAGGAGTTCGAGCCGTTCTGGGAGTTCGTGTCCGGACCGCTGCATTCGGGCACCTACGGGCCGCATCCGCTCGACATGACGTTCGGGCCGGAGGTGCGCTTCATGAAGGCGTCGGGCGGCGGAGTCGACAGCAACCTGCCGCCCTCGGCCGGCCTGCAGTTCTTCGGGCTCGTCGACATCGAGGGCTCCAGCCAGCAGATGACCGTGCGGCTGATGGATCGGGAGGACAGGGAGCTGTGGAACGTCACACTCGATCCGGCGGTGACGGCCTGAACGCCGGCGTACAGAGTTTCGGCCTGCCTCTTTCGCAATTGCGTAAAACCATGTATGGAGCGCGCCAAATGCACGCGGTGCCTCCTTGTTCGTGCGCGCCCAGAACCTCAGAGATCAGAACATGTCCATTCGCAATATCGCGATCATCGCGCACGTCGACCATGGCAAGACCACGCTCGTCGACGAGCTCCTGAAGCAGTCCGGTTCCTTCCGTGAAAACCAGCGCGTCGCCGAGCGCGTGATGGACTCCAACGACATCGAAAAAGAACGCGGCATCACCATCCTCGCCAAGGCGACTTCGGTCGAGTGGAAGGGGACGCGCATCAACATCGTCGATACGCCCGGCCACGCCGACTTCGGCGGCGAAGTGGAGCGCATCCTGTCGATGGTGGACGGCGCGATCGTTCTCGTCGACTCGTCGGAAGGCCCGATGCCGCAGACGAAGTTCGTCGTCGGCAAGGCGCTCAAGGTCGGCCTGAAGCCGATCGTCGCAATCAACAAGATCGACCGTCCGGACGGCCGGCACGAGGAAGTGCTGAACGAGGTGTTCGACCTGTTCGCCAATCTCGACGCCACCGACGAGCAGCTCGACTTCCCGATCCTCTATGGTTCGGGCCGTAACGGCTGGATGAACGTAAACCCGGAAGGCCCGCAGGACGAAGGCATGGCGCCGCTGCTCGACCTCGTGCTCAAGCACGTGCCGGAGCCGACGGTTGCCGAGGGCCCGTTCCGCATGATCGGCACGATTCTGGAAGCCAACCCCTTCCTCGGCCGCATCATCACCGGCCGCATCCATTCCGGCTCGATCAAGCCGAACCAGACCGTCAAGGTCATCGGTCAGGACGGCCAGCTCATCGAGAACGGCCGTATCTCGAAGATCCTCGCCTTTCGTGGCATCGAGCGCACGGCGATCGAAGAGGCCCATGCGGGCGACATCGTCGCCATCGCCGGCCTGACCAAGGGCACGGTCGCCGACACGTTCTGCGATCCATCGGTCACCGAAGCTCTCAAGGCCCAGCCGATCGATCCGCCGACCGTCACCATGTCCTTCATCGTCAATGACAGCCCGCTGGCCGGCACTGAAGGCGACAAGGTGACGAGCCGCGTCATCCGCGACCGTCTGTTCAAGGAAGCCGAAGGCAACGTCGCGCTTAAGATCGAGGAGTCGGGCGACAAGGATTCGTTCTTCGTCTCCGGCCGCGGCGAACTCCAACTCGCCGTCCTCATCGAGACCATGCGCCGCGAGGGTTTCGAGCTCGCCGTTTCGCGTCCGCGCGTCGTCATGCACAAGGACGAGGCGACCGGCCAGATGCTCGAGCCGATCGAGGAAGTCGTGATCGACGTCGACGAGGAGCATTCCGGCGTCGTCGTGCAGAAGATGTCGGAGCGCAAGGCCGAGATGGTCGAACTGCGCCCGTCCGGTGGCAACCGCGTCCGTCTCGTCTTCTTCGCGCCGACCCGTGGCCTGATCGGCTACCAGTCGGAACTGCTGACCGATACGCGCGGCACGGCGATCATGAACCGCCTGTTCCACGACTACCAGCCCTACAAGGGCGAGATCGGCGGGCGCGTCAACGGCGTGCTGCTTTCCAACGAAGCCGGCGAAGCGGTCGCCTATGCGCTCTTCAACCTGGAAGACCGCGGCCCGATGGTCATCGACGCGGGCGAGAAGGTCTACATGGGCATGATTGTCGGCATCCACACGCGCGACAACGACCTCGAAGTGAACGTGCTCAAGGGCAAGAAGCTCACCAACATCCGCGCCGCCGGCAAGGATGAGGCCGTGCGCCTGACGCCGCCGATCAAGATGACGCTGGAGCGCGCGCTTTCCTGGATCCAGGACGACGAACTCGTCGAGGTGACGCCGAAGTCGATCCGCCTGCGCAAGCTCTATCTTGATCCGAATGATCGCAAGCGCTTCGAGAAGCAGCGTACGGCGGGTGCTGCCTGATTCGCGCTGAAGGCGTAAAAACATCCCCGAATTGATCAAGGCCCCGGCAGAAATGCCGGGGCCTTTTTCATGTGTGTGCCGCCCTATTACGGCTTGTGGCATTTCTTAAAAAAGCGTTAACTTTCCTAAAGGCCGCAAGCAAACTTGCCTGTGGGCAAGGGGATCTCGAGAAGGAGCCGGGATTCTCGCGGAGTCGGTGCGGGTTTAGAGTCATTTCGATGAAAACACTATCGATCGATGTGCGACGTGCCGAGCCGCAGGACGCGGCGGCCATCTCCGAGGCCCACAGGGCGTCGTGGCTGCATGCCTATGCGGGCATCATCCCCCACAAGCCGCTGGTGCAGATGGTTCAGCGGCGTGATGCGGCGTGGTGGCGCAAGGCGACCCGCGGCCCGGCAACGCTGCTCGTGCTCGACGTCGCCGGCGTGATCGCCGGCTATGCCACGCTCGGCCTGAACCGGGCGCGCGCCCTGCCGCAGGACGGCGAGATCTACGAGATCTATCTTCGGCCGGAGTATCAGGGTCTCGGTCTCGGCCGGATGCTGTTCGGCGAAAGCAAGCGGCTGCTGAAATCGCTCGGCTGCGAGGGCATGGTGGTCTGGTGCCTGGAGGAGAGCGATATGGCCGAAAGGTTCTTCCGCGCCGCCGGCGGGACCGACATCGCCGAGGGCATGGAGGATTTCGGCGAGAAGGAGCTGAAGAAGATCGGCTTCATCTTCCGCTAGACCGTTCCTGCACCGAGGATCGCCGCGCCGCGCGGATTGACTTCCGCCATCCGGGCCATACCTGAACAGGCGATCGCATCGCCGTGCTCCTCAAGGGGGCGAGCGTGCGACGGTCCAGCCTGGAGGAGAGGCTTGCCATGCGAACCAAGGTGATTGCTCTCGCGTTCCTTTCCGTTGCCTGTCACCCTGCCGCCCACGCCCAGGAGGGCGACGCCGCGGCCGGCGAAACGGTCTTCAAGAAATGTGCCGTCTGTCATGTCGTGGATACGGATACGAACAAGGTCGGTCCGTCGCTGCACGGGATCTTCGGACGCACGGCCGGTACCCATCCCGACTACAGGTACTCGAACGCGATGACGGAGGCCGGCAAAGGCGGCCTCGTCTGGGACGATGCCACGCTGCGCGACTACCTGCACAATCCCAAGGCGAAGGTGAAGGGCACGAAGATGGTCTTTCCCGGCCTGAAGGACGATGCCGACATCACCAATCTGCTCGCCTATCTGAAGCAGCACGCGACGTAGCGGGCCGGAGGCGGCCCGGGCGGGCTACCGAAGCCATCCGGTCCGGCAATTGCCTGCCATTTTCTTTCGTGAGATAGTTCTAACGCAGATTGCAGATTGATGCCCACGGCCGGAACCGGCGGGAGGGACGGATATGGCAGTCGTACTGGTGCTGGTGGCGATCGCGCTCGGGTCGGTGCTCTTTCATCTCCTGAGCCCTTGGTGGTGGACGCCGATCGCCTCCAACTGGAGCTACATCGACCACACCCTCGTCATCACGTTCTGGATCACCGGCGCGGTCTTCGTCGCCGTCGTGCTGTTCGTCGCCTATTGCGTCTGGCGCTTCCGTTATCAGCCAGGGCGGCGGGCGGCATACGAGCCGGAGAACCGCAGGCTGGAGAGCGGGCTTGCCGTCGGCACCGCGGTCGGCGTCTTTGCCATGCTGGCGCCCGGCCTGTTCGTCTGGCACCAGTTCATCACCGTTCCGCCGGAGGCCTCGGAAATCGAGGTCGTGGGCCAGCAGTGGCTGTGGAGCTTCCGGCTGCCGGGGGCGGACGGCAGGCTCGGGCGGGCCGAGACGCGGGACGTGACACCCGACAATGCGCTCGGGATCGACAAGGCCGATGCCGACGCGCTGGACGACATCGTCATCGAGGGCGGCGAACTGCATCTGCCGATCGGCAAGCCGGTGAAGGTGCTGCTGCGCTCCGTCGATGTGCTGCACGATTTCTACGTGCCGGAGTTCCGCGCCAAGATGGACATGATCCCCGGCATGGTCACCTATTTCTGGCTGACGCCGACGCGCACCGGCACCTTCGACATCCTCTGCGCCGAACTGTGCGGCGTCGGCCATCCGATGATGCGGGGCACGGTCGTCGTGGACACCGAGGCCGACTACGAGACCTGGCTCGCCGGACAGGTGACATTCGAGCAATTGCAGGCCGCCACGCCGGCCGCGACAACGGTGGCGGAGGTGCCTGCGAAATAGAGCGCCGGATCCGGGAGGGATCGGGAGAAGGAGGAGAACGATGGTGGAGGCATCAGGGGCAGGCGAGGTCATTCCACCCGCTGCGGTGGAGGACGTCGAGCTCTATCATCCGCACAGCTGGTGGACGCGCTACGTCTTCAGCCAGGATGCGAAGGTCATCGCCATCCAGTATTCCTGCACGGCGATCGCCATCGGGATGGTGGCGCTGGTGCTGTCCTGGCTCATGCGGATCCAGCTCGCCTTTCCGGGCGCGCTCACCTTCCTCGATGCCGAGCGCTACTACCAGTTCATCACCATGCACGGCATGATCATGGTGATCTACCTGCTCACCGCGCTCTTCCTCGGCGGCTTCGGCAACTACCTGATCCCGCTGATGGTCGGCGCGCGCGACATGGTGTTTCCCTACGCCAACATGCTGAGCTACTGGCTGTATCTCGTGGCGGTGCTGGTGCTGGTGGCGAGCTTCTTCGCCTCCGGCGGCCCGACGGGAGCGGGCTGGACGCTCTATCCGCCGCAGGCGATCCTGTCCAACACGCCGGGCGGGCAGGACTGGGGCATCGTCCTGATGCTGGTCTCGCTCGTCATCTTCATCATCGGGTTCACCATGGGCGGCCTCAACTATGCCGTCACCGTCCTGCAGGGGCGGACCCGCGGGATGACGCTGATGCGCATGCCGCTCACGGTCTGGGGCATCTTCACCGCGACCGTGATGGCGCTGCTTGCCTTTCCGGCGCTGTTCGTCGCCTGCGTCATGATGCTGTTCGACCGGCTGGCCGGCACCAGCTTCTTCATGCCGGCCATCGTCGAGATGGGCGAGCAGCTCAAGCATGGCGGCGGCAGTCCGATCCTGTTCCAGCACCTGTTCTGGTTCTTTGGCCATCCGGAGGTCTACATCGTCGCCCTGCCGGCCTTCGGCATCGTGTCCGACCTGATCAGCACGCATGCGCGCAAGAACATCTTCGGCTACCGCATGATGGTCTGGGCGATCGTCATCATCGGCGCGCTGTCCTTCGTCGTCTGGGCGCACCACATGTATGTCAGCGGCATGAACCCCTATTTCGGCTTCTTCTTCGCCACGACGACGCTGATCATCGCGGTGCCGACGGCGCTGAAGGTCTACAACTGGACGCTGACGCTGTGGCGCGGCAATATCCACCTGACGCTGCCGATGCTGTTTGCGCTCGCCTTCATCGTCACCTTCGTCAATGGCGGGTTGACCGGGCTGTTCCTCGGCAACGTCGTCGTCGACGTGCCCCTGTCCGATACGATGTTCGTCGTCGCCCATTTCCATATGGTGATGGGGGTGGCGCCGATCCTCGTGATCTTCGGCGCGATCTACCACTGGTATCCGAAGGTCACCGGGCGGATGCTCAACGAAGGGATGGGCCAGGTGCATTTCTGGATTACCTTCCTCGGCGCCTACCTGATCTTCTTTCCGATGCACTATGTCGGGCTCGTCGGCGTTCCGCGACGCTACAACGAGATCGGCGAGACCAGTTTCGTGCCGGCATCGGTGCACGACCTGAACGTCTTCATCACCGTCATGGCGCTCGTGGTCGGCGCAGCACAGATCCTGTTCCTGTTCAACCTCGCCTGGAGCCTGCGGCACGGTCGCGAGGCCGGCGGCAATCCCTGGCGGGCGACGACGCTCGAATGGCAGACGCCGCAGACCCCGCCGGCGCACGGCAACTGGGGCAAGGACCTGCCCGTCGTCTATCGCTGGGCCTATGACTACAGCGTGCCGGGCGCGCCGGAGGACTTCATCCCGCAGAACCAGCCGGGTCTCTTTCCGACGCGGGAGGCCGGCGCATGAGCGCGATGCTCCTGTTCCTCTGCGTGATCGCGGCGATCGCCATCTGGTGGTCGGCCGGGCAGGGGCTGATGTCGAAACCCTGGCTGGAGGTCGGTGTTGCCGCAGCCGGCAGGCCGCAAGACGGGCGCGATCCCGACCGGCCGAAACTGCCGGCCCAGAAGATCGGGCTCGGCGTCTTCCTCGTGGTCGTCGGCGCGCTGTTCACGCTGTTCATCAGCGCCTACCTGATGCGCGTGAACACGCAGGACTGGTGGGCGACGCCGGTTCCGCGGCTGCTCTACATCAATACGGGCATCCTCTTCGCCAGCAGCCTCTGCCTGCACTGGGCGAAGGTCGAGGCCATCCGTGGCCGGCGCGACCCGTTGAGGACGGCGATGCTGGCTGGACTTGCGAGCGCGCTTGCGTTCGTCACGGGGCAGGTCTTCGCCTGGCGGCAGCTGGCGGCGGCGGGCTATACCCTGACCGACGATGCCTCCACCAGCTTCTTCTACGTGATCACCGGCATGCACGGCCTGCACATTCTCGGCGGCATGGTCGCGCTCGTGCGGACGGCGCGCCTCGTGCGGGCCGAACCGGTCGTCTCGCCGCGGCTGCGGCTCAGTGTCGAGCTCTGCGCCACCTACTGGCATTTCATGCTCGCCGTCTGGCTCGTGCTGCTGGCGCTGTTTGCGGGATGGGCCGGCAGCATCGTCGCCTTCTGCCGGCAACTGGTCACATAGGGAGACGCGGTCATGGCGCAGGTCGTTCAGACACATTCCGAAAAGCCGCACCTGCCGCCGGACGGCCGGCAGGGCTTCGTGTCGGACTGGGCCTCGGACCAGCAGGTGTTCAAGAACGTCTCCTGGGGGAAGGCCATGATGTGGATCTTCCTGCTCAGCGACACCTTCATCTTCGGCTGCTTCCTCATCGCCTACATGACGGCGCGGATGTCGACGGTGGTGCCCTGGCCCAATCCCAGCGAGGTCTTCGCGCTGACGATCGCAGGGCACGAGATCCCGCTGATCCTGATCGCCATCATGACCTTCGTGCTGATCACCTCGAGCGGCACGATGGCGATGGCCGTCAATTACGGCTACCGGCGCGATCGTCGCATGACGGCGCTTCTGATGCTGCTGACGGCGATCTTCGGCGCGACGTTCGTCGGCATGCAGGCCTTCGAATGGACCAAGCTGATCCACGAGGGCGTGCGGCCGTGGGAGAACCCGTGGGGTGCCGCGCAATTCGGCTCGACCTTCTTCATGATCACCGGCTTTCACGGCACCCACGTGACGATCGGGGTGATCTTCCTGCTCATCATCGCCCGGAAGGTCTGGCGCGGCGACTTCGACACCGAACGGCGCGGTTTCTTCACCAGCCGGAAGGGGCGCTACGAGATTGTCGAGATCACCGGTCTCTACTGGCACTTCGTCGACCTCGTCTGGGTCTTCATCTTCGCGTTCTTCTATCTGTGGTGAGGCAGCGTCATGGCACAGGCAACCGTCGAGACCTCAGGACACGGAGCCGTCCCGGCATCGGGAGAGGCCGAGCACCAGCAGCATCCGATCAGGCTCTATCTCGTCGTGTGGGGCCTGCTCTTCGTGCTCAGCATCTGCTCGTACATGGTCGATTATTTCGGCGTGCAGGGGCTGTGGCGCTGGTCGCTCATCATCGTCTTCATGCTCCTGAAGGCGGGGCTCATCGTGGCGTTCTTCATGCACATGGCGTGGGAGCGACTGGCCCTGATCTATGCGATCCTGCTGCCGCCGCTCGCCGTCCTGGTCTTCGTCGCCCTGATGGTGCCCGAGGCGCATCATACGCTGTTGACGCGGCTTGCCTTCTTCGGTGCGACCCCCGGCAACTGAACCCCGCGTGAAGGGCGGAGCCGGCGGCCGGCCCGCTCTCCGCTACCAATGGCTTGTTGCGTTGCAGCGCGTTTCGCTTTACGAAGCCGCGGAAATCCACTGCACTTAACGGAGCGATCATGCGCATCGATGCAATCTCCATCGGCAAGAACCCGCCGGAAGACGTCAACGTCATCGTCGAGGTTCCCGTCGGCGGTCACCCGATCAAGTACGAGATGGACAAGGAAGCCGGCGCGCTGGTCGTCGACCGCTTCCTCTATACGCCGATGACCTATCCGGGCAATTACGGCTTCGTGCCGCATACGCTGTCCGAGGATGGCGACCCGATCGACGTGCTGATCGCCAACACCCGCCCCCTCGTTCCGGGCTGCGTCATCAATGTCCGCCCGATCGGCGTCATGGTCATGGAAGACGACGGCGGCAAGGATGAGAAGATTCTCGCCGTGCCGGTGCCGAAGCTGACGCGCCGCTACGACAAGGTCGAGAACTACACGGACCTGCCCGAAATCACGCTGAAGCAGATCGAGCACTTCTTCGAGCACTACAAGGATCTGGAGCCCGGCAAGTGGGTGAAGATCGCGGGCTGGCAGGACGTGAACGTCGCCAAGAAGCTCATCGTAGAGGCGATCGAGCGCTACAAGGCGGACAAAAAGTAAGCCGTCCCGCCTACAGGCCGAGCTTTCTCAGGATATCCTCCGGGTCGCCCTCGATCCGGAGGATTTTCTTTCTCTGGGTCTCGCCGCTTGCGAGGGTGACGGCCGATTTGGCGACGCCGGCGGCCTTCGCCACGACTTCCACCAGGGCCTTGTTCGCCCGTCCCTTCTCCGGCACCGCGCGGACGCGGACCTTGAGATGGCGCTCGCCCTGCGCATCCGTGTCGATGCCGTCGATCCCGTCGCGGCCGCCGTTCGGGGTCAGGCGGACCGTCACCGTCACGTGACCGACGTGCCGGCGAAAGGGCATGTCCTCAGAGGCCGAGGAGCGCCGGCGCCAGCACGCTGCGAATGATCTGCTCGAGGAAGAAGAGGATGATCAGAACCACGATCGGCGACAGGTCGACGCCGCCGAAATCCGGCAGGAAACGGCGGATCGGCCGATAGACCGGCTCGGTCAGGTTGTAGAGCGCGCGGCCGATCGAGGCGATGACCTGGTTGTTGGTGTTGATCACGTTGAACGCATAAAGCCAGGAAAAGATGGCCGATGCGATGATGATGAACCACGCGATGCTGATGATGAACAGCAGGGTGTTGATGATCGCGATCATGGTTGTCTCGTTGTCTCCGGTTGCTTGCGACCACATGTAGCCATTGGCCGTCCCGCCAGCAAGTGGCCCCTGTTCCTGCTACCGCAAACATGTTTAATGCGCGTCATGCGTCCTATCGTCGTATGAAAGTTCAAGCTGCATGTCCACGCCCACCGAGGGCCACCGGTTCGCCGCCTTCAGGCACGCCTCCTATGCCCGCTTTTTCGTCTCCCGTTTTCTGAACTCGTTCTCGACGCAGATCGTCAGCGTGGCAGTCGGCTGGCAGATGTATGACCTGACCGGCGACCCCTTCATGCTCGGCCTGATCGGGCTGATGCAGTTCATGCCCTCGCTCGCGCTCATCCTCGTCACCGGTTCGGTGGCCGACCGGTACAACCGGCGCATGGTCATGGCGATCTGCCTTGGGGTCTGCACGCTCTGTGCCGCAGCGCTGCTCGGGCTGTCCGAGCTTGGTCGGTTCACGCCGCTCTCGGTCTTCGCCGTGCTCGTCGTCTTCGGCATCGCGCGCGCCTTTCTCGGCCCGGCCATGCAGTCGCTGGCGCCCAATCTGGTGCCGGAGAAAGATCTCTCCAACGCGATCGCGTGGAACTCGACGGCGCAGCAGACAGCGACGATCGTCGGGCCGGTGACCGGAGGCCTGCTGTACGGGCTGGGCGTCGCCGTGCCCTATGCCGTCAGCATTGTCCTGTTCGTGGCCGCGTCCGTGGCCGTCATCTCGATCCCCAAGCCGCCGCAACGCATCGCCGGTGCCGCGAAGAGCTGGGAGAGCCTGGTCGCCGGATTCCGCTACATCCGGGCGGAGAAGGTGGTGCTGGGGGCGATCTCGCTCGACCTGTTCGCCGTCCTGCTCGGCGGGGCCATCGCGCTGATGCCGGTGTTTGCCCGCGATATCCTGGCACTCGGTCCCTGGGGGCTGGGCCTGCTGCGGTCGGCGCCCGGCGTCGGGTCCGTGGCCATGGCCTTCTGGCTCGCCGCGCACCCGATCCGCCATCGCGCAGGCGTCCTGATGCTGATCGGCGTCGGCCTCTTCGGGCTGGGCACCGTCATCTTCGGCCTGTCGCAATGGGCCTGGCTATCGATCGCCGCACTGGTGATCATGGGGGCGTCGGACATGATCTCGGTCTATGTTCGCAACTCGCTCGTCATGCTCTGGACGCCGGACGAACTGCGTGGTCGCGTAACGGCGGTGAACATGGTGTTCGTCGGCGCCTCGAACGAGCTCGGCGAGTTCCGGGCAGGCACGATGGCTGCGATGATCGGCGCGGTGCCGGCCGTGGTGATCGGTGGCATCGGCACGATCGTCGTGTCCGCCCTCTGGGCTCTCTGGTTTCCGAAGCTGCGGAGAATCGATTCGCTCGCCGTCCCGGACAGGCGTCGCCTGCCGGGGTAGCCGACAGGCAAAGGCGCCCGCCGCCTCAGTTCTCGTGGAAGATGCGGTCCAAAAAGCCCATCATCCACTGGCGCAGCGCGGCATCGTGCACCAGCCTGCCGTCGAGATGGGCGCTGCCGACCTGCGCGCCCGGCAACTCGAAGCGCTGGGCCCCGTGCACGACCCAGCGGTGCATCATCGCCAGCGTCAGCTCGCCGTGGAACTGGATGCCCCAGGCATTGTCGCCGTAGCGGTAGGCCTGGTTTTCGTAGTGCTCGCCGGTGGCCAGCAGCGTGGCGCCGGCGGGAATCGTGAAGCCCTCGCGGTGGAACTGGTAGACCATCGAGGGCCAGGTCATCAGGTCCCGTCCTGCATCCGTCGGCTGCAGCGGGTACCAGCCGATCTCGGTCATGCCGTCGACATGCGGGCCGACCTCGCCGCCGAGGTGGCGCACCAGCATCTGCGCGCCGAGGCAGATGCCGAGGAAGGGACGATCTTCGGAGAGCGGCACCTGCAGCCAGTCGATCTCGCGCCTGATGTAGTCGAGGTGGTCGTCGTTGGCGCTCGTCGGGCCGCCGAAGACGATGGCGCCGGCATGCCCGTCGAGCGTTTCGGGCAGGGGTTCGTCGAGCACGGGGCGTCGAATGTCCAGCGCGTATCCCGCCTGCTGGAGGATCTGGCCGACGCGGCCGGCACTGGACGTTTCCTGATGGAGGACGATGAGGATCGGGCGATCTTTCGGACCGGGCCTGCGTGGTATCTGAAGCATCTCGTCGGCTATCCTGGCACGCTTCCCCCCGGGTTCGACATCTTCCCGGCAGGGCGCGCAATGCAATCCAAAATGTCAGAGGTGGTCATGCCTGTCCACCCGATTGCGTGCCGGCGGAGGGCCGATGCCTTCAGTCGGCCGCGTCTTCCGTGGCGCCGCGGCGGCCGGCAACCTCCTGCCGCTTCATGATCCGCTCCCGGCCGGAAACGCCGAGGAGATCGGCGATCCGCCAGATCGCATGGTCCTCGAGCTCGCTGCGATCGCCGTCGGCATAGACGATCTCCCAGAGCAGGCCGACGAGGTCGACCTTCTGTTCGTCCGAGAGCTGCCGCTTCAGTTCGGAGGTGAACTGGAAGAAGTCGATCGCCTCGCTGGCGGCAGCCGTGCCGGTGTCGACGAGCGCCTTGAACTGGGCTTCATCGAGGCCGTAGAGCTCCTGGAAGCGTTCCCTGAGCGCGGAGCGTTCCGCATCCAGGATGTGGCCGTCGGACTCCATGACCTGGATGCACAGCGCCATGACGGCCACGCGCGGATCCCCGGCCTCGTAGTTCTGTCTTCCCGTGCCTGAAAGACCGGAGAGGAAACGCTGCAATTTTTCGAACATACTACCCCTGGAATGTCGCTGTGAGAGGGACCGGCACCAAGAAGGGTCCCGGTCCTAGAAGAAGCGGAAGCCGCCGTTTGCGGTGCCGGCCTCCCTGTGTGCTTCGGCCTTCACGCCCGGATCGTCCGGCAGGCCGCCGAAGAAGGGTTTCGGCTCATCTGCGGCAGGTGTGGTCCGGGCCGCGGTCGCGGGCGGCGGTCCCGCCTTCTCCACGGGCTGTGTCCCGATATCGGGCTTCAGCGCGATTTCTCCCGCAGGCTCCGGCTTTTTTGCAGGCGGGCTTGCGACGGCCCGGTCGGCAATCGCCACGGGCGGCAGCGTGCGGATGGCCTCCTCGGCGGGGTTGACCGCGCCGTTTTCGATCGGCCCCTGCCATTCGCTGACCGGCGTCTTCCACTCGAAGGCGTCGAGCTTGCCGGTGACCGGCGAGACGGGAAGCCATTCCGGCGACGTCACGCCGTCGGCGGTCCAGGCGGGATCGCGCGGCGCCTTCAGCGCCTGGTTCATCCAGTGGCGGATCCGGCCCTGGTCGCCGGTATCGGCGTCCTCGATGTCGGCAAGCAGCAGGAAGGTGCGCTCGCTCGGCGCCAGCCTTGCGGCAGCCTCGGCCTTGGGCCGCGCCACGGCGAACTGGCGCGCGTCGAGGGCCGCCTGGGCGACGGCGAAGAGCGTCTCGGCATTGTTCGGATGCAGCGCTTCCAGCTTCTCCGCGCGCTTGAGCCGGTCGAGTGCGGAATCGCCGGTGCGGGAGTGGACGAAAAGGCAGGCGACATCGGGGTGCGGCCCGGCCTTCCACAATCGCTCGAGAATATTGGACGCCTTGCGCAGATTGTCCTCGCGCAGATAGGCCTTTGCCGCGATCAGGCCCGCCGGAACGAAGGTCTCGTCGATCTTCAGGGCCGCGAGCGCATCGTCGCGGGCCGCCTTGGGATCGGTCTGGCTTTCCAGCCTTGCGCGTGCACGGGCGGTCAGCAGGACGACCTTGCGCCGGTCGAGCTGCTTTCGCTCCTCGGGGGAGGCGGGCCTGTGGTGGTCGACGAGTTTCAGCGCCTCGTCCCATTCGCCGGTCCGCGAGTGTTGTTCCAGAACCGCATCGGCGGCCCAGGGCAGCTGCGGCGCGGTTTCGGCGGCGCGCTCGGCATACTGTCGCGCGGCCTCCGAGGCGCCGAGACGGCGTGCCTCGAGGTAGAGCCCGCGCAGGCCGAGTTCGCGTGTCTCCGGATCGTCGGCCATCAGCTCGAACTTGCGGCGGGCCTCATCGTGGTTGCCTTCGATCAGTGCGGCCTGGGCCTCAAGAAGATGGACCAGCGGCTCCTGGTCCGCCCTGATCAGGCCCTTGGCGCGCGACAGCATCTTGCGGGCGGAGGCGGCATCGCCGGCGCCGGCGGCGATCAGCCCGGTTGACAGGGCTTGGTAGCCGCGATCCCGCTTGCGGGCGCGGAAATGACGCTGGAGCGCATGGGGCGAGGTCAAGACGACGCGCAGCAGCCACCAGACGAAGATCACCGCCGCCATCAGCGAAACGGTGATCGTGGCGGCGACCATCAGGCTCATGGCGATGCGCTGGCCCTGCCAGATGATCGACAGTTCGCCGGGCCGGTCGGCCAGCCAGGCAAAGCCGAGGCCGAGGGCGAGCACGAGGAGAACGAAGCAGAGCAGTCTTGTCATGATCGGTGCGCCCCTCAGCCCTGGTTGCCGTTCTTCGCCATGGCGCCGGAGACGATGGCGCCGACGCCGTCCTCCACCGCGATCCTCCGGTCGAGTTCCGCCCTGAAGGGCGCGCCTGCGTTGCGCGCGGTTTCCGGCAGCGCCTGCCATTCGATCTGGGCGCCCTTGAGGTCGCCGTTCTGCAGCTTGTTCTCGATGCGCGCCACGATCGCCTCGGGACTGTCGCCCTCGACGCTGCCGACCGGCCGCACGGTGATGACGGACGAGGCGCTGGCCAGCAGGCGGTCGACGATGCCCTGCTCGCCGGTCGGCCGGTGCACGGCCTCGATCATCTGGTCGGCGACCGGCTGGAACTGCCGCACCAGGTCGGCGCGCGAAGGCACGCCGGTCGGCGCCTGCTCGCGCAGGGGGGCGATGGAGGGATCGTCCGGCGAGACGCTGGCATAGGCCTCCAGCTCGGCGAGATAGGGGCCGCCGCGCTCGATCGCCGTCTTCAGTGCGGTTGCGGCCACGGCGCGCGCCATGGCGACGTCGTCGCGCGGCTCGGCAAGCTTCTGCTCGGCCGCGTCGATCCGCTCGGACAGTTGCGCGGACTGATCGGAGACGGCGCGTTCGGCGGCGGCAGCGCGGTCGCCCAGCGCTGCGACGTCGGTCGAAAGCTTGCCGACGGTGGCCTGAAGGGTCGCGATCGACTGCTGGGCCGCCTCGTCTATGCCGCCGGCGACGGGGTTTGCGGCAGCCTGTTCAAGGGCTGCTAGGCGGCTTTCTACCGGCTGCAGATCGGCTGCGGGCGAAGATGCGGCTGCCCGGAGGGCGTTCACCTGCGACTTCAGTGCTTCCAGTTCCGCGCTGAGCGGAGCAAGTTCGCTACCGGTCCTTGCGCCCGGGCCGAGTGCCGGCAGGTAGCCGCCATATTGCAGGGCACCGGCGCCCGCCAGGGCCACGAGGCCGCCGACGATGGCGGCCGCAAACGCGCCCGACTTGCTCGGCGGCTGCACGGCATGCGGCGGGGGTGCGGCTTCGAACTGCTGCTCATGGCGGGGTTCTGTCGGAGGCTCCTCGAAGGCGGGCGCTGCCGCATCGGGGCCAGTGTCGGCGGCCGGTTCCGGAGCAGGCTCGTCCGTGGCTGAGAAGGGTTCCCGGCCGATCGTTTCCTGTTCGGCGGTCGTTTTCCCGGTGATGACGTCCCCGGCGGCCCCCTGTTCAGGGAGGGCTTGCTCGGGCGTTTCCTTGTCCGGGGACTTCTGTTCGGGGATCCGGGCCTCGGTCCGGGTCGCGTCGGTTCCGGCCGACGCGGTGACCACGTCCGGTTCGCCGGGGGCGGGCGGGGTCTTTGCTTCCGCGGTCGCCGGCGCTGCCTCCAGGTCGATCGTCACGGGCGTCGCGCTTTTCTTTCGGCGTGGCGGCTTTTCCGGGTCCATGACGGCCTCCTTGCTTTCCAATGCGATACGGTAAACCTAGTAAGGGAAGCCCGGCAGGGAAAGCCCTTCCTTCGATTTAGGTGCCCGGAAGGCGACCTTCAGAGCAGGTCGAGAAGACCTTCCTCCGTCGGCGTGGTGGAGACGACGACGGATTTGGCGAAGCGCTCGGGCACCATGGACGCCACATTGCGGCTGATACAGAGAAAGATCGTGTTTTCGAAGCTGTCCAGATATTCGGTGACCAGCGGCAGCTCGAAGAAGTGACGGGCCGATTCGCGCGAGTAGAACAGAACGGCATCCGGTTTCTCGTCGACGACCAGCGGCTTCAGCACGGCGCGTTTCGGCGGCGTCGGCTCCATGCGGTAGCATTCCACCGTCTCGTATGCCACGCCGGCCGCATCGAGGCGGGTTTCGAACTGCTGCGACCGGGGCGTGCCGGCCAGATAGAGGAGCGGTTCGGCCGGCACGCCGAAGTCCTGCCTGTGGCGGACGATCAGGTCGGCGAGGCTGTTGCCGTCGCTTCCCTCGGCAGCCAGCACGGTGCGAAAGCCCGCATCCGCCGCCGCGCGCGCCGTGGCGCGGCCGACGGCGAAGACGGTGGTGAGCAGATGACGGTCAAGCTCGCCGCCGATCGCGCGGAGGACGTTCGCGGCCTCCGCGCTGGTGATTGCGATGGCCGAGTGCCGCCGCGCGAGGCCTGCCGTTGCCGCATCCGTGTCATGGACGGGGACGACGAGGGACAGGATCGCGGGCGTGTGATGGAGGGCCTTGAGTTTTGCTGCGGTTTTTTCCGCCGATGCCTGGGGGCGGACGACCAGAACCCTCATCAGGTCCACCCGTCGAAGAAGCCGGTGCCGGCAGCCGCGCGCACCGTGTGCCCGGCCCTGGCGCCCAGTTCGGCCGCGTCGGAAGCCGCCCCCTCGATGATCGTCTCGTGACAGAGCGAGCCGTCGGGGGTGAGGATCATGCCGCGGAAGCGGATGCGGCCGCCGTCGGAGACGGCATAGCCGGCAATCGGCGTGCGACAGGAGCCGTCCAGCACGGCCAGGAAGCTGCGTTCGCAGGTGACCGCCTCGCTGGTCGAGGGATCGTTGATCGGGGCAAGCAGATCGGCGATGCGGCGGTCGCCGACGCGGGCCTCGACGCAGATCGCGCCCTGCGCCGGGGCGGGGAGAAGGATCTCCGGATCGAGGATCTGCGTCGCCACATGCTCCTTGGCGATCCGCTTCAGACCGGCATAGGCCAAAAGCGTCGCATCGGCTTCGCCGTCGGCGAGCTTGCGCAATCGCGTATCCACCTGCCCGCGGAAGATGATGACCTTGATGTCCGGGCGAAGCCTTCGCAACTGCGCCTGCCGCCGCAGCGAGGCGGAGCCGATCGTCGCACCCTGCGGCAATTCGAGGAACGTCGGCGCCGTCCGCCCGATGAAGGCGTCGCGCGGGTCTTCGCGTGGAAGGAAAGCTGCGAGTTCAAGGCCGTCCGGCAGGCGGGTCGGCATATCCTTCGACGAATGCACGGCGAAGTCGAGGTCGCCGGAATAGAGCTGCGCCTCGATCTCCTCGGTGAAGAGGCCCTTGCCGCCGATCTCCGACAGGGCACGATCGGTGATGCGGTCGCCCTTGGTGGAGAGAACCACGATCTCGAACATGTCTTCGGGCAGGCCGTGTGCCGCCATCAGGCGGGCACGGGTTTCGTGCGTCTGAGCCAGCGCCAGCGGGCTGCCACGGGTCCCGATCCTGAAAGGTTTTGTTTGCATCCACCGTGATCCGTTGTTACCGGAAGCTCTCGTAACCGGCTTTTGCCACCATCGCAATCAACCAGCGTGCTTCATGTCGTCCCACCTGACCATCCTCGGCATTGAAACGAGCTGCGACGAGACCGCAGCGGCCGTCGTCGCGCGGGATGAGGCCGGTCGCGGCACGATCCTCGGCGACGTGGTGCTGAGCCAGCTGGAAGAGCATAGCGCCTATGGCGGCGTCGTGCCGGAAATTGCTGCCCGGGCCCATGTCGAAGCGCTGGACGAACTGATCGGCCAGGCGCTTTCGCGCGCCGGCAAGACGCTGGACGAGGTGGATGCCATCGCGGCGACGAGCGGGCCGGGCCTGATCGGCGGGCTGATCGTCGGTCTGATGACCGGCAAGGCGATCGCGCGCGCCAAAAGCAAGCCGCTTTATGCGGTCAATCACCTGGAGGGGCATGCGCTGACGGCGCGGCTGACCGACGGGCTTTCCTTTCCCTACCTGATGCTGCTCGTCTCCGGCGGGCACACGCAACTGGTGCTGATACGCGGCGTCGGCGACTACGAGCGCTGGGGCACGACGATCGACGATGCGCTGGGGGAGGCCTTCGACAAGACGGCAAAGCTGCTCGGCCTTCCCTATCCGGGCGGGCCCGCGGTGGAGAGGGCGGCTATGACGGGTGATCCGGACCGGTTCACCTTCCCGCGGCCGCTCGTCGGCGAGAAGCGTCTCGACTTTTCCTTCTCCGGGCTGAAGACCGCCGTGCGCCAGGCGGCCCAATCGATCGAGCCGGTGAGCGAGCAGGACATCGCCGATATCTGCGCCTCGTTCCAGAAGGCGGTGTCGCGCACGTTGAAGGACCGCATCGGACGCGGGCTCGAGCGCTTCCGGCAGGCGTTCCCCGACGTCGGCGAGCCGGCTCTGGTCGTTGCTGGCGGCGTCGCCGCCAACAGGGTCCTGCGGGCGACTTTGCAGGAACTATGCGACCACAATCGGTTCCGCTTCGTCGCACCGCCGCTTGCGCTCTGCACCGACAATGCGGCGATGATCGCCTGGGCGGGGCTGGAGCGGATGGCCTGCGGCCTGTCGCCCGACGATCTTTCGGTCGCACCGCGCGCGCGGTGGCCGCTCGATGCGGAGGCCGCGGCCATGCTCGGTTCGGGCAAGCGGGGGGCCAAGGCATGACGACCGGTCCGCATGTCGTGGTGGCGGGAGCCGGCGCCTTCGGCACCGCACTCGCAACCGTCATAGCCGAGACCGGCGAGAGCCGGGTGACGTTGCTCGCGCGGCGGGCGGAGACGGTGGCGGAGATCACGTCGTCGCGCCGCAACGAGGCCGCCCTGCCGGGGATCGCCCTTTCGACGGCGCTCGAGGCGACCGTGGATCCGCATGTCTTGAAGGACGTGCCGGTCGTGCTCTTTGCCATGCCCTCGCAGGCGCAGCGGGCGGCTGCGCGCGATCTCGCATCCTATCTTGCTGACGAGGCCGCCGTTATCATTTGCGCCAAGGGCATGGAGAAGGCCAGTGGGCGACTGCTGACCGATGTGCTGGCGGAGGAGCTGCCGCGCCAGCATGTCGCCGTGCTATCCGGTCCAGGCTTCGCCGCCGACATTGCGCGCGGGCTGCCGACGGCGATGGTGATCGCGGCGGCCGGCCTGGAAACGGCTGCGTCGCTGGCGCAGGCGCTGTCCGGGCCGACCTTCCGCCTCTACCCCTCGGGCGACCGGATCGGCGTGCAGCTCGGTGGTGCGCTCAAGAACGTGCTGGCGATCGCCTGCGGCATCGTCGAGGGCGCCGGGCTCGGGGATTCCGCCCGCGCGGCGCTGATTTCGCGCGGCCTGGCGGAGATGTCGCGCTTCGTCGCCGCCCATGGTGGCGACGCGACGACGGTGACGGGGCTTTCGGGCCTCGGCGATCTCGTGCTCACCGGCACCAGCCACCAGTCGCGCAACCTGCGTTTCGGCATCGAGCTTGGCCGCCACGGCAATGCGGACGGATGGTCCGGCGATCTCGTGGAGGGTGCATTTGCCGCCGGCGTCGCCTCGCGGGTTGCGGCCGAACGAAACATAGACATGCCGATCACCGACGCGGTCGCGGCGATCATCGACGGCAAGCTGGATCTGGCGACTGCGATCGGCAGGCTGATGACGCGACCGATCACCCAGGAATTCTGAAGAAAGGACATTGTGATGTTTTTTGCTCTTCTCTGCACCGACAAGCCCGGCGCACTGCAACTGCGTCTCGACACGCGGCCGGTGCACGTCGCCCACCTGACGAAGCTGAACGAAGAGGGCAAGCTTGCCTTCGCCGGTCCCTTCCTCGATGCGGACGGCAAGCCGAACGGCAGCCTCGTCGTCGTCAGGGCCGATAGTGCCGAGGCGGCGCGCGCGCTCGGCGAAGCCGATCCCTTCTTTAAGGCCGGCGTCTTCGAAAGCGTCGAGGTGAAGCCCTGGACCTGGACCTTCAACAATCCGGAGGCATAAGGCGGATGGCCTACTGGCTTTACAAGTCGGAGCCCTTCAAGTGGTCCTGGCAGATGCAGAAGGATGCGGGCGAGAAGGGCACCGAGTGGAACGGGGTGCGAAACTACCTGGCGCGCAACAACATGCGTGCCATGCAGATCGGCGACAAGGGCTTCTTCTATCATTCCAACGAGGGGCTGGAGATCGTCGGCATCACCGAGGTTTGCGCCCTCTCGCATCCTGATTCGACGGCGGGCGACGATCCGCGCTGGGACTGCGTCGACATCCGCGCCGTCTGCGACATGCCGAATCCGGTGTCGTTGAAGGACATCAAGGCGAACCCGAAGCTGGAGAAGATGTCGCTGGTCACCTCGATGCGGCTGTCCGTCCAGCCGGTGACGGACGACGAATGGATCGAGGTCTGCCGCATGGGCGGGCTCGACAAGCCGCCGCGCTGACCGGCCCGAACCCGTGCGGACCGATCCGGAGCGCTTCATCCTCGACAATACGGCCATCCTGTCGCCGCGGCACGTGCCGGAGATCAGGTTGCGGTTGGCGTCCGAGGCGCACGACCTCTGGCTGAAGACCGAGGAGGAACTGGAGGCGATCGGCCTGCCGCCGCCGTTCTGGGCGTTTGCCTGGGCCGGCGGGCAGGGGCTTGCCCGCTACCTTCTCGATCACCCCGGCGTCGTCGGCGGCCGCAGCGTGCTCGATTTCGCCAGCGGTTCCGGCCTCGTGGCGATTGCGGCGCGCCGCGCGGGGGCCGCGCGCGTGCTGGCGGCCGACATCGATCCGTGGACGGAAACGGCCGTGCGGCTGAATGCGGGGCTGAACGGCGTCGAGCTGGACTTCGAGCGACAGGACCTGATCGGGACGGATCGTGGCTGGGACGTGGTGCTGGCCGGCGACGTCTTCTATGACAGCGATTTCGCCCGGGCCCTGCTTCCGTGGTTTCGCGACCTGGCTGCGCGCGGCGCGGCCGTTCTGGTCGGGGACCCCGGGCGCTCCTATTGCCCGAAGGAGAGGATGGAGCCGCTTGCGACCTACGAGGTGCCGGTCACGCGGGCGCTGGAAGACAGCGAGGTCAAGCGGACGACGGTGTGGCGCTTCCTGCCATGAGCCGGACGCTGCATGGCCAAGCGAAAAGAATCTTAACCATATTTCACGGTGGGGCTTTACAGCATTCCGGCGTGCGGTTGTGCCTCGGCCGCAAGACTCGGCCAGCTTGCGGCCGAGATTCAGCATATGGTGGGGTAAGCTACTGGAAAACCAACATCTTGTAGGGAACAAACCCTGAATCCGAGCGAGTCTTCGTTTCGTCTCCGATTCGTTCGCAAGGTGTTCCAGGTTCTGCCGCATCGCCCGGAAATCCGGGCAATACGGTCGCCAATTCGTCGGTTGCACTTGCCATTGCGCGCGACGATGGGCATTTGTGTTGCCGGCGCGCGGGCGATGACCGGCGCCGGACGATCGATACTCTCCGAGGCATGCCTTGAACGCTGCACCGATGATATTGAGCGGCCGCGGTGTCACCGCGGTGCTCGGCCCGACCAATACCGGCAAGACCCATTACGCAATCGAACGCATGGTGGCGCATGAGACGGGCGTGATCGGCCTGCCGCTGCGGCTTCTGGCGCGCGAGGTCTATACGCGCCTGGTCGAGAGGGTCGGCCATCACAACGTCGCGCTGATCACCGGCGAGGAGAAGATCACGCCGCACATGGCGCGCTATTCCGTCTGCACGGTGGAAGCGATGCCGCGGGAGACGCGGGCCTCCTTCGTGGCGATCGACGAGGTCCAGCTTGCCGGCGACCTGGAGCGCGGCCACATCTTCACCGACCGCATCCTGCATCTGCGCGGCCGCGACGAGACGCTGCTCCTGGGTGCGGCGACGATGAAGCCGATCCTCGAGCATCTGCTGCCGGGTATAACGGTGGTGGAGCGGCCGCGCCTGTCGCAGCTCTTCTACGCCGGTTCGAAAAAGATCACGCGCCTGCCGCAGCGCACCGCCATCGTCGCGTTCTCGGCCGACGAGGTCTATGCCATCGCCGAGCTCATCCGCCGCCAGCGGGGCGGCGCCGCGGTGGTGCTCGGCGCGCTCTCGCCGCGCACGCGCAATGCCCAGGTGGGGCTCTACCAGGAAGGTGACGTCGAATATCTCGTGGCCACAGATGCGATCGGCATGGGACTCAACCTCGACGTCGACCATGTCGCCTTCGCCCAGGACCGCAAGTTCGACGGCTACCAGTTCCGCAACCTCAATCCCGGCGAACTCGGCCAGATCGCCGGCCGCGCCGGGCGGCACATGCGCGACGGCACCTTCGGCGTGACGGGTCGGGTGGATCCGTTCGAGCCGGAACTGGTCGAGCGGATCGAGGCGCATGAGTTCGATCCCGTCCGCGTGCTGCAGTGGCGCTCCAAGCGGCTGGACTTCACCTCGATCGCCACCCTGAAGGCGAGCCTCGATGCGCCGCCGGCGATTTCCGGGCTCGCGCGCGCCCTTCCGGCCGTCGACCAGCAGGCGCTGGAACATCTGGCGCGCTATCCCGACGTCAAGGACATGGCGACGGCGCCGGAGCGGGTGGAGAAGCTGTGGGAGGCCTGCGCCCTGCCGGACTATCGCCGGATCACGCCCGCCCAGCACGCCGATCTGATCTCCACCCTCTATGCCGACCTTGTCCGGCGGGGTACGGTGAACGAGGATTTCCTGGCCGAGCAGGTGCGGCGGGCCGATCGCACCGATGGCGAGATTGACACGCTTTCGGCAAGAATCGCCCAGATAAGGACATGGACCTATGTCTCGAATCGCCCGGACTGGTTGGCCGATCCGACACACTGGCAGGAAAAGACGCGGGAAATCGAAGACCGATTGTCCGACGCGTTACATGAAAGGTTGACGAAACGCTTTGTTGATCGCAGGACATCTGTGCTCATGAAGCGCCTGAGAGAGAATGCGATGCTGGAAGCCGAAATCAGTGTGAATGGGGATGTCTTCGTCGAAGGGCATCATGTGGGGCAGTTGGCCGGATTCCGGTTCACGCTTGCTTCGGGCACGGAAGGTCCCGATGCGAAGGCGGTACAGGGTGCCGCCCAGAAGGCGCTTGCGCTCGAATTCGAGGCGCGCGCCGCCCGGCTTCATGCGGCCGGCAACAGCGATCTCGCCGTCGGGTCGGACGGGACCGTGCGCTGGCTCGGCGAACCCGTCGCGCGCCTTGCCGCAAGCGAGCACATCATGCGCCCGCGCGTCATCCTGCTCGCCGACGAGCAACTGACCGGAAACGCGCGCGACCATGTCGCGGCGCGCATCGAGCGCTTCGTCAATCATCATATTGCCACCGTGCTCAAGCCGCTCGACGATCTGTCCCGCGCAGAAGACCTGCAGGGGCTGGCCAAGGGGCTTGCGTTCCAGCTGGTCGAGGCGCTCGGCGTGCTGTTCCGCCGCGATGTCGCCGACGACGTGAAGTCGCTCGACCAGGAGGCCCGCTCGTCGATCCGCAAGCACGGTATCCGCTTCGGCGCCTACCACATCTTCATGCCGGCGCTTCTGAAGCCGGCGCCGGCCGAACTGATCACGCTGCTCTGGGCGCTCAAGAACGACGGCCTGGACAAGCCCGGCTATGGCGAGTTGATCCCGGCACTGGCGGCGGGGCGCACCTCGATCGTCACCGATCCGGCCTTCGAACGCATGTTCTACAAGCTCGCGGGCTTCCGCTTCCTCGGCAAGCGCGCGGTGCGCATCGATATCCTGGAGCGCCTGGCGGACCTGATCCGTCCGCTGCTGCAGTGGAAGCCGGGCTCCGCGCCGCGTCCGGACGGCGCCTATGACGGCCGCCGCTTCACCGCCACGACGTCGATGCTCTCCATCCTGGGCGCCACGCCGGACGACATGGAAGAGATCCTCAAGGGTCTCGGCTACCGCGCCGACAGTGTGAAGGCCGAGGATGCCGCAGCCTTCCTGGCTGCCGAGGACGCCAAGCTGGCGCCGACGGCAGAGAGCGATGCCCCGGCCGCTACCGATGCGCCCGGTGACGACGCCTCCGCGGCGACGGGCGAAGCCGAGGCGGAAGGCGAAGCCGAAACGACCGTGGCCGAAGCATCGGCCGCAGCTGAGACCCCGGCCGTAACCGAAGCAACGGTTGCCAGTGAAGCTACGGTTGAAGCGCCTGCCGCCGAAGCCGAAAGTGCGGAGCCGGAGGCGGCTGCCACCGAGCCGGCCGCTGCCGAGGCGAGCGCCGAACCGGCCGCCGATGCCGCCGCATCCGAAGGCGAGGCCCCGGCGGAAGTCCGCCCGGTCCTGCTCTGGCGTCCGGGTGGCCGCAACGACCGCAGCGACAATGCCCGTCAGGGCCAGCGCGGGCATGGCGAGCGTGGCCAGGGTGAACGTCGCGGCGACCGGGGGCAACGAGCGGGTGGACGCAATGAGGGCGACAGGCGCGACGGCGACCGTCGCGACGCCCAGCGGCAGGGCGGGCGTCCCGAATTCGGGAAGGGCCGCGACGGAAAGCCGCAGGGTGGCCGACCGGACCGGAACGAGCGCAACGACCGCCCGCAGCGCGACGATCGTGGCGGCAAGCCCGCCAAGTTCGAGGCGCGTCCGCCGCGCAAGGAGAAGCCGATCGATCCGGATTCGCCCTTTGCCAAGCTCGCTGCCCTGAAGGAGCAGATGAAGAAGTAGGACATGACGGACGACGCAGACCAGCCATCGAGCGAGCGCGAGCCGGGTCAGGGACGCCAGCGCATCGACAAGTGGCTGTTCTTCGCCCGTCTTCGCAAGTCCCGCACGCTCGCGGCCAAGTCCGTCGAACACGGCGATGTCAGGGTCAACGGGCAGCCCGTCCGGCAGCCGTCGTTCAATGTAAAGCCCGGGGACACGGTCGTCGTGTCCCTCGACCGGCAGGATCGCGTCGTGAAGGTGCTCCTTCCGGGCACACGGCGCGGCCCCTACGAGGAAGCGCGCCTGCTCTACGAGGACCTGACGCCGGCTGCTCCGGCGCGTGATCGGGGCAGCCTGTTCGAGCAGGTGACGCGCGAGCGCGGCACTGGTCGCCCGACCAAGCGGGAGCGGCGGGAAACGGATGCCCTGCGTGGCCGTTTCGATCCTCCTGACGAATAGAAAACTGTCCCGCTCAGCCTTGATTTCGCGCATGGTTTATCCTTGCAAACGGGGATCAAAGTCGCTACGTCGAACCCATGGGCGGGAGCGGGATCAGCGCCGTTTGCGCGGTGCATTCCTCCGCCTGCGCCGGTCTTTCCGGCGGAAGTGACGGCCGACCGTCCTTCGGACAGGAATTTCGCTGGAGTAACTCATGACGTACGTCGTGACCGACAATTGCATTCGCTGCAAATATACGGACTGTGTCGAGGTCTGCCCGGTTGACTGCTTCTACGAGGGCGAGAACTTCCTGGTGATCCATCCCGACGAATGCATCGATTGCGGTGTCTGCGAGCCGGAATGTCCTGCCGAGGCGATCAAGCCGGATACAGAGCCGGGGCTCGACAAGTGGTTGAAGATCAACGCCGAATTTGCGCAGGTCTGGCCGAATATCACGGTGAAGAAAGACGCGATGCCGGAGGCGAAGGCCTATGACGGCGAGGAAGGAAAGTACGAGAAGTACTTCTCCGCCGAGCCCGGCCAGGGCGACTGACGCCGCCATCGTCGGGTCGCTCGAATTGGGGAAAACCGGTCAGGTCTGTCCGAAAGGGGATAGGGCAGGCTTGATGACCCATGCGAAGCAAATTATTGATTTCGGCACTTTTTTGTGGTAGGGTCGCAACACTGATCCACGTTGAGGCACTTGGTGTGCCCGAACACCACCACGAAAGCAAACGATCCCAAAGGTGCCGCTCACCCCTATAGGCAACGTCATCGTTGTCGTTCCGTGATGTGCCATCGCATTCGTTTGTGCCTTGTTGGACGGACCAGGAATGGTGCCACCCAGACGGTGTCTCCGTCTTTCCCGGGCCTTCTTGACCCGGCCCCGGCTCGCGCCGGGAGCGTTACAGGGAGTATTGGAATAGAATGACGACCCAGCAGAAGAAGTCTTCCACGCGTCACGGTTTCAAGACCGGCGAATCGATCGTCTACCCGGCCCACGGTGTCGGCCAGATCGTCGCCATCGAGGAACAGGAAGTCGCCGGCATGAAGCTCGAGCTTTTTGTCATCGATTTCGAGAAGGACAAGATGCGCCTGAAGGTTCCGGTCGCAAAGGCTGTTTCCATCGGCATGCGCAAGCTTTCCGAAACCGATTTCGTCGATCGCGCGTTGAAGGTCGTTCAGGGCAAGGCCCGCGTCAAGCGCACCATGTGGTCGCGCCGCGCGCAGGAGTATGATGCCAAGATCAATTCCGGTGACCTGATCTCGATCGCAGAGGTGGTTCGCGATCTTTATCGCGCCGAAAACCAGCCGGAGCAGTCCTATTCCGAGCGCCAGCTCTATGAAGCAGCGCTCGACCGCATGGCCCGCGAGATCGCCGCCGTCAACAAGATGTCCGAAACCGAAGCCGTCCGCCTTGTCGAGACCAACCTGAACAAGGGTCCCAAGCGCGGCAAGGCCATCGAAGAGGACGACGCCCAGGATGAGGCAGCCTGAGACGAGGCAGCCTGTAGAGGTATCCGCCTTTTCGGAACATTCAACCCGGCTGGTCTCCAGCCGGGTTTTTTGTTGGAACTTTTCTCGCGCACGCACGTTGAGGCGAATGACAATCCATGCTGGCGCGTTTGCTCTGTGTTGTTTTGTCCGAAACACGCCATCCGCGCAGGCGGAATAGTCCGGGCCGCAAAGCCTAACGATATGAAGATTGCCACTCGCTCGTGGGTCTCGAGCAGTATAGCATGTCCTCGTGCGGCCGACCGAGGGTCCGTTTGACCCGGGTCAGGTCTGCCGCCGCGAAGATCTCGCAGACGCATGCATTGTCAGGTGAATACCCTGGTCACGTTGACCGGGGATCCTTTCAATCCCGGCTCAGGGGAGACGCCAATGGCTACCACCGCCGCAGACCGTCGCATGATCAAGATCGCAATGTCGGCTCCCTATCTCGAGCGTGAAGAGGAACAGGCGCTCGCCTTCGCGTGGCGCAAGGATCATGACCAGGAGGCCCGCAATCGCATCGCCATGGCCCATATGCGCCTGGTGATTTCGCTTGCCGCGCGCTTCCGCAATTTCGGCCTGCCGTTCAACGACCTGTTGCAGGAAGGGTATATCGGCCTTCTGGAGGCTGCTGCCCGCTTCGAACCGGAACGCGAGGTTCGCTTCTCCACCTATGCGACCTGGTGGATCCGCGCCTCGATCCAGGACTACGTCCTGCGCAACTGGTCGATCGTGCGCGGTGGCACGAGTTCGGCGCAAAAGGCGCTGTTCTTCAACCTGCGCCGGCTGCGGGCCCGCATTGCGCGGGGCGATGCCCATCTCACCTCCGAATCCGTCTACCGCGAGATCGCGACCGCGTTGAAGGTCAGCCCGGCCGACGTGCGCAACATGGATGCGCGCCTTGCCTCGTCGGACGTCTCGCTGCAGGCTCCGGTCTCCGGGGGCGAGGAGAACGGTGCCAGCCATATCGATTTTCTCGCGAGCGACGCCCCCCTGCCGGACGAAGAGGTCACGGAGATGATCGACGGCGAGCGTCGCCGCCAATGGCTGCATCGGGCGCTGGAACGGCTGAACGAGCGCGAGATGAAGATCATCCGGGCCAGGCGGCTCACCGACAGCAGTTCGACCTTGGAGGAACTCGGCGCCGACCTCGGGATTTCCAAGGAACGTGTCCGCCAGATCGAGAACCGGGCGATGGAGAAGCTGCGCATTGCGCTTTGCGAAGCATCGCCCGCATTCGCCTGACTGACATCGGAAGCCGGGATCGGCGCGCCCCATGGCGCGCCAGATCAGTGGGTGTGCATTGCCGTTGAACGGCGGCGCGGGCGGAAAGCGGCGGTCTACTTCTTGCCGCCCTCGGCGGCGGCAAGGGCCGCCGCATCAGCCTGCCGCTTGTACATCGCGGCGGCGGCCGCCTCCTTTCCCTCTCCACCTGCTCCCTCTCCGCCCACCTGGAACGTCGGCTGGGCAAACGAGATATCGTTTTCCGCAAAGGCCTGCGTAATCATGGTGTAGGCGCGTCGGCGGATGGCCGTCTGCTCGCCTGTGGGCCTGGCGGTGAATCCGAAGCTGATCTCGATGCCGAATTCACCGATCTGCTCGACGCCCTTCATTCTCAGCGTCTTGATGATGTGCGGCCCGAGTTCCGGATCCTCCTGGAGCTGCTTGCCGATTTCCTTGGCCAGCTTGCCGACCTTGGCGATGTCGGTCTTGAACGGCACCCGGACGCGGAACTTGTCGATGGTCCAGTCGCGGCTGCCGTTGCGGATTGCGCCCAGTTCGCCGAAGGGCACGGTGAATACCGATCCGCGGTGATGCCTGAGCCGGATCGAGCGCAGGCTGAAGGATTCCACGACGCCGTTGTAGCTGCCGCTTTCGATCCATTCCCCTACTCGGAACGCATCGTCCATCAGGTAGAAGACGCCGCTGACGATGTCCTTGACGAGCGTTTGCGATCCGAAACCGATGGCGACGCCGAAGATGCCGGCGCCGGCGATCAGGGGGCCGATCTGGACTCCCATCTCCGCAAGGATGGTCATGGCGGCGACGCAGATCAGAACGGCTGCCAGGGCATTGCGGAAGATGGGGAGAAGCGTCCGCAGCCGGGCGCGCCGGGCCGCTTCGTCGGGCGAAACGGCAAGATCGTCGGATGCCGGCGTCAGCCTGCGGTCGATATACGCCTTTGCCAGGTGCCATGCGAGATCGACGATCAGGAGCACGACGATGCTCTTGAACAGCCCGTATACCAGCGTGCGAACGAACGGGCTGTCCGACGTGATGACGCTCGGATTGTAGTACCAGCTCAGTCCGAGCCATCCGAGGGCCAGCAGGATGATGACGGCGCGGACGCCCCGGAGCAGCAGCACCATCCGCGGCGTGTTCGTGTCCTCCTCGTTCCAGCGCGTCAACGCGAAGGCCCGGGTGAGGCGATCGGCACCGGACAGCAGGCGGGGCAGGACCACGGCGTAGATGCCCAGCCAGAACAACCCCATGAAGTCGATGCTCCACAGCAGCCAGAGCAGCACCAGATAGAGCGACGCCAGGATGTTGGCGATCCGGGTGGGGGGATTGCCCCTTCGATCGACCGGGCGGCGCCAGACGGCTTCGAGTGCGATCAGGAAAAGCGCGACCGAGAACAGGTAGACGATATCGGTCCGTACATCATTGTCGACGCCCAGCGGCCGGCACATGGCCCACAGGGCAAGTCCGAGGGTGAACACCGCCGCGAGGATCCGGATGCGAGAATACTGGAAGTCCGACATGCCGCCCGTATCCACGGAGAGACGGCAGAGCCCCATGAGCAGGCGATAGCCGATAACCGCCAGCAGCGCGTAGAGAATGACGGCGCGGACGAGCGGCGGCCAGTCGACGGCCATGAAGATCAGCGTCGAGACGACGGTGAACACGAGCAGGGGGCCGAACTCGACATAGGCGCGGGTGAGGACCGGGCTCTGGAACTTCGCCCTGGAAGCCGTCCTGCGAAACAGCCATTCGAGCGCCGCTCCGACGCCGACGATGCCGAGCAAGAGATAGAGTGCCGGGGCGAAGCCGCTCTCGCTGGCCTGCTGGCGGACCTTGCCTGCGGCCGACGCGATCTCGGACGGGATCCTCGGCAGGGCGGCACGCAGCGCCTGGAAGCGGGTGCGTGCCTGCGCCTCCATCTTCTCGACCTCCAGCGTGGCCTCCTGTTCGACCTTCGCGGCTGTCGAGGCGGGACGGTTCTGCAGCCAGTTCCTGATCTCCGGATCGTCCAGGAGCTTGATGAGCTCGGCGATCTTCTCCGGCGGCGGGGCGGCCGTCTGTGCGGCGCCACCGGCAGGCGCCGGCGTCTGGGCCGTCGCCATGGGAGCGAGCATCAGCAGAAACACGAAGACGAGGCGCGACAGAAGATATGCGGGAAATTTCGGCATAGGGTCCTGGCCAGTTTGCGGACACACGAAACGTCATCCGCCTGTCATCGAATGAAAACGGCCTCATCTCATTAGCATCTGTGAGGGCGTGCCGAAAGATGGCACAATCGTGGCGTTCACGCCAAGGCGACGATCCCGGGCAGGCTACTCGGTGATGATCTTGATCTTGTCGCCGGGCTTGATCGTGCTCGTGGCCGTCATCGCATTGATCAGCCGGAACAGGTCAAGCTTCCTGTCCGTCCCCATCATGCGGCCGGCGAGCGATGCGACGGTGTCGCCTGCGCGCGCGGTAACGACACGCACGCGCAGCGGTTTCAGCGAGGCCACTTCCTGAGGCGTCAGCTGCCGGAACGACGTCTTCAGGACGTCGGCCGTCGGCTCGAGCGCGGGCGAGCCTTGCGGAACGGCCGTCAGGAACCGGTAGATCTGGTTGCCGATTCGCACGACGGTGACGTCGAATTCCCAGCGGTCGGCCGCCGCCCGGGCGGTGGCCGCCTCGAGCCCGTTGATTGTGGCGGGCCGGATCGTGTCGGTCTTCAGGCCCGTCACCCAGCCGCTGGAAATGTAGTTCACCAGGCTCTGGCGCTGGTTGTCGGCAACGCCGTCGAAACGGATGGCGATGTCGCCCGGACCCGTCGCCAGCACGGCGTCGGCCTTGTTGTCGATCTGGAAGCCGGCGGGCACGTCGAAGCGGATGCCGAGCTTGCCGTGCAGGAACGTCTGCCCGCGGACATAGCCCTCCTGCGGGCTATCGCCATAGAGCAGGCCGTCGATGCCGGCGAGGTAGTAGTCGCGGCCGCGGTCTCCCACCGTGCCCTCCGCCCCGAAGGCACGGGCATGACGCCGCGCCAGCTCCACCCGCTGGGGCGCGTTCGGATGGCTCGACAGGAAGTCCAGGCTCTGGTCGGCCTCGGGATCGACCGCGTTGAACTGCCCGTAGGCGGCCATGCTGTCGAGGAAGCGCGCCGCGGCATAGGGATCGTAGCCCGCCTCGCCCAGCATGCGTACGCCGATCACGTCGGCCTGCAATTCCTGGTTCCGGGAAAACGCCGCCAGCCGCAGCTTGCCGCGGGCGAGCGCCTGTTTGCCGGCGATGTTGCTGGAGAGCACTTCGGCGACGACGCGGCTGGCGATGACCTCCGCCTCTTCCTTCTTCTGACGCTCGATGCCGTGGTTGGCCGTCACGTGGGCCATTTCGTGCGACAGGACGGCGGCGACTTCGGAGGCGTCGTTGGCAAGCGCCAGCAGGCCGCGGGTGACGTAGAGATAGCCGCCGGGCAGCGCGAAGGCGT
This sequence comes from Rhizobium sp. TRM96647, assembly GCF_025780115.1. Lineage (NCBI taxonomy): Bacteria > Pseudomonadati > Pseudomonadota > Alphaproteobacteria > Hyphomicrobiales > Rhizobiaceae > Rhizobium > Rhizobium sp. TRM96647. Next base: position 189,254 of record NZ_JAOXHF010000001.1, on the reverse strand, counting down.
TGATCGCCGGCGAGTTCAGGATGGTGATGCGGTAGGACTGGTTGGGGTTTTCCGACACCGCCGTCAGCGCGCCTGCAATGCGGGCGACGAGGCGTTCTGTCTTGGCGTCCTTGTATTCCCCGCCGTAGCTGGCGACGATGCGCGGATGTTCGCGCGCGCCCATGGCCGCGCGGGGATCGTTCTTCTGCACCTCCGCGACGATCTGGGGGCTCGACGACGGGGCGACGGTCGGCTGGTAGGTCTGCTCCAGGGCCGACTGGCACGAGGCGAGCAGGCCGGCAAGCGCAAGCACCAGCGCGGCGCGCGCGCCGACCGTTCCGCGTACCTTGCTCAAACCTCCATGCTGAAGGTTCTCCAGCATCCGCCCCATGCCCTTTCACAGACCTTGTCGCCTGCCCGCAAGGCAAGCGCGTTCTCGACTTCCGGACCGTAGCCGAACCGAAGTCGGAGAACCTCGTTAGTTCGAATTGTTCGACGGCTGTCCGACATATCGTGCATATGCCCGATGGATCCTGTCCGGACCCGTGGTCGAGAGATAGTCGCACCGTCGTTGGGCGGCAACTCCCGATTCCAGAATCGGCTTCCGATGTGGCTGCGGTGACACAGTGGGGCGTCCAAAATATGGCAGGTGCGGTCCGAAAAGTATTATCTATCAATGCCAAGGAAGTTCGCCAATGCAGGGATCTCGCGGTTGGCGAGAAAGGATGCGATCGGTTCCATCAATGCGATTGTTCCGCCGTCGACGAAGATGGCATGGTCGGCAAGCCGCCGGACGTCCTCCAGCTGATGGGTGATGAACATCAGCGTGCTTCCGGTCTCGGCGGCAAGATCGTGCAGGAGCCCGGCCATGTCGGCGCGCATGGCAGGATCGAGTGCGGCGAAGGGTTCGTCGAGGAGCAGGATCGGCCGGCTGCGCACGAGAGCCCGGGCGAGCGCCACCCTTTGTCGCTCGCCGCCCGAGAGCAGGCCCGGCTTGCGCCGCCCGTAGCCCCCGAGACCGACCCGGGCCAGCGCATGTTCCACCCGCTGGCGCTCCGGTGCACCGAGGCGCAGCGAAGGATCGATGCCGAGGCCGACATTCTGCTCCACGCTCAGATGGGCGAAGAGATTGTTCTCCTGGAAGATGATCGATACCGGCCGTTCCGCAGGTTCGCGTCCCGCCATGTCCTTGCCGAAGATCTCTACGGTTCCCGAACGGATCGGTTGGAACCCCGCGATGACGTTGAAGAGGGTCGACTTGCCCGAGCCCGACGGCCCCGTGACGGCGACGCGGGCGCCGGTGGGGATGTCGCACGAAAAGACGAGGCGCTTCTGCTCGAACTGCACCGTTGCCGCCTCGAGGCGAATGGCGGGAGCGCCCGTTCTGGAGGTGGAATGGTCAGGCATCGTTCTTCGCAGTCCTGCCGGAGGCGGTGGAGGGAAGCGTCAGCAACAGGCAGATGACGCCGAGAAGCAGGGCGATGCCGGCCGCATCGGCGGTCCGGTAGCTGCCCATGCGGCTGAACAGGAGCCATGGCAGGGTGACGAGGCCGTCCGCGCCGAAGATGGCGACCGCGCCGAGATCGCCGAGGGAGAGCGCCATGGCAAAGGCGAAGGCGGTCAGCAGCGGCCGTTTCAGCGCCGGCAGGTCGATCCATCGCAGCCGGTGCAGGCCGGTGACGCCGAGGCTGACGGCGAGCCGGCCGGTGCGGGCGATATGGGTGCGATAGGCCGGCTGCAGCACCCGCATGACGAAGGGCAGGGCCATCAGCGCGTTGATGACGATGACGACATAGGGCGCGAAGCGTCCGACCTCGCCGAAGCTGCGCAGCATCAGAAACCATCCGGTCGCAACCACGACCGGGGGCACCAGCAGGATCAGCGAGCTCGTGGCCTGCAGGCTGCCTGAGAGATACTTCAGGGCCGCCGGCGCGCTGTCGGCGGCGAGCGGGGCGATCGCGACAGCCGGCATGGCGACGGCGAGGCAGAGCGTCGCCGAGGCAAGCGCGATGGCAAGGCTCGTGACAAGCGCCCTGTGCAGCAGCGGATCGGAGGCAAGCCGCAGCAGGTCGGAGGCGAGGCCGGCCGTGACGACGGCCAGGAGCGGTGCGGCGGTGAACAGGGTAAAGGCGGCGATGACGAGGCCGTCCGAAAGCCGCCCGCGCTTGCCGTCGAAACGGCGGACGGCGCGGCCTGCGGTCGGCGCCTCCTCGGCGGGCGTGCCCAGCAGCCGCAGGAGATAGAGCAGGGTGCCGGTCAGGAGGATCTGGAGGACGGAGAGGATCACGGCGCGCGGCGGGTCGAAATCGAAGCGCAGCGCCTGATAGATAGCGACCTCGATCGTGGTGGCCGCCGGGCCGCCGCCGAGCGTCAGCACGATCGTGAAGCTGGTCGCGCAGAGCATGAACACGAGCCCGGCGATCCCCGGCAGAAGGCCGCGCATGACCGGCCACTCGATCAGCCGGAACGTCGCGCCCGATCCCATGCCGAGATTGGCGGAGGTCAGCCAGTATTCGGCCGGAATGCGCTCCAGTCCCGCCATCAGCAGTCGGGCTGCGAGCGGCAGGTTGAAGAAGACATGGGCGATGAGAATGCCGGCCAGGCCGTAGACGCTGACGGGATTGTCGAGACCGAGCGCGGCCAGGGCCTGGTTGACGACCCCGCGGCGACCCCAGACCTCGACGATGCCAAGCGTCGCCACCAGGGCCGGCAGGCCGAGCGGAAGCGCCGACAACCGGACGATCCAGTTGCGTGCGGGAAAGTTCGGGCGCCGCGCAAGCGCCCGGGCGACGGGGATGGCGAGCGCCACCGAAAGGATGGTGGAAAGGCCCGCCTGCAGCAGCGTGAAGCGGGCAACGCGAAACAAGTAGGCATCGAACAGCGCGCCGCCGGCGCCGCCTTCGGCATGCAAGAGCAGCGCCGCCGTCGAGAGCCCGGCAAACAGCAGGATCGAGGCCAGGACGACACTGCCGGTCCGGACAATCGTTGATGCTTCGCGCGTGGTATACATCCCGGTGCCTCGTCAGCAGGCTGCGCCCATGCCATCCGGCGTCCTCGTCGCCCCTTCTACTTTGCACTCATGGCCGAAAGCCATTCGTCGATCCAGGCCCTGCGGTTGGCCGCGACCTCGTCTGCCGGATAGAGGAAGGTATGCTGCGGCTTGACCAGTCTGTCGAAGGCGGGCGGAAGCGGCGCCTCGGTTGCGGCGACCGGCATCATCCAGTTCGTCTCGGGAATGATCGACTGGAAGCGCGGCCCGGTCATGAAGGTGAGGAACGCCTTCGCCAGTTTGGGATCGTCGGCGGACTTCGTCATGCCGGCAACCTCGATCTGGACGTAGTGGCCTTCGGAGAAGGCGGCCGCCTGGTAGCGCTCGCTGTTCTCGGCCACCATGTGATAGGCCGGGGAGGTGGTGTAGGACAGCACCATCGGCGCCTCGCCCTTGGTGAAGAGCCCGTAGGCTTCCGACCAGCCGGGCGTGACAGTCAGAACGCGCTCCTTCAGCTTCGCCCAGGCCTCGCCGGCCTTGTCGCCATAGACGGACTTGACCCAGAGCAGCAGGCCAAGGCCCGGCGTCGAGGTGCGCGGATCCTCGATGACGATCTTTTCGCCGGGAGCGCCCTCCACCAGTTCCTTCAGGCTCTTCGGCGGGTTTTTCAGTGCCTCGGTGTCGTAGACGACGGCGAAGTGGCCATAGTCGTAGGGCAGGAAGGTGTCGTCCGAGAAGCCGCCCGGAACGGTCAGGCCCTGCGGGGCGAGATGGTGGGGAACGAACAGGCCGGTCGCCTTGGCCTCGGCGATGAGATTGGTGTCGAGGCCGAGCACGATATCCGCCTTCGTTCCCTCGCCCTCCAGCTTCAGGCGCGTCAGCAGCTCGACGCCGTCGGCGACACCGACCCATTCGACCTTGCAGTCGCAGATCTCTTCGAACGCCGCCGCCACCTTGGCGCCCGGGCCCCATTCGGTGACGAAGCTCTCATAGGTATAGATGGTCAGCGTCTTTTCCGCCGCCCGTGCGGGCAGGGTCATGGATACTGTCAGCGACGCTGCGGAAAATAGTGCCAGGGCGGATAGTAGCGTCTTGCGCATCGGGGCCTCCTTCAAATCCAAAATACGGGAATAGGGCGCCGGATGTGCCGTCTAATCCCTCCGCCGGTACAAACCGGATCAGGTTCTTCGGGTTGGCCTTGGCCTCTCAGCCCGGTCCATCCTGCGATGGTCGGGCACCCCGTTAGAGCAAGGCAAGCAATAGTCCCCCGCGGCCCCGCTTGCAAGCGGGCGGCAGGGCGGAAAGGCGTTTCCATTCGCGGGCGACATGCGCTAGACGGTGTGCCCATGACGGTGCCCCTGACGAACGTTCCCGACCCGCTCTTTGTCGTCCTTCTCGGAGGAACGCTCGAACCGACCGCGCGGTTCAGGGCGTCGGTCGCCGGCGCCCGCTTCATCGCCGCCGACGGCGGCATGCGCCATGCCACAGCGCTCGGGATCACGCCCGAGGTCTGGGTCGGCGATTTCGATTCCACTACGCCGGAAGACCTTGCGACGTGGGCGCATGTCCCGCGCGAGCCCTATCCGGCGGCCAAGAATGCGACGGACGGGGAGATTGCCGTCTCGGTGGCGCTGGAGCGCGGGGCACGCCGGCTCATCCTCGCCGGCGCGCTCGGCGGCGAGCGCAGCGATCATGCGCTGATGCACCTTCTCCATGCCGTGGCGCTTAAGGAGGACGGGCTCGACATCACGCTGACCTCCGGCCTCGAGGAGGCCTGGCCGCTGCTTGCCGGTCGCACCACCGTCTCGCTGCCGGACAGGAGCCTGTTTTCGGTTCTCGGCCTGTCGGTGCTCTCGGGCCTGTCGATCGAGAACGTCCGCTATCCGTTGAGCGGGTTCGACCTGCCGTTCGGCTCCTCGCGCACGGTTTCCAACGTCGCGCTCGGCCCCGTCACCTTCACCCTTGCCGCCGGGCGCGCCGTGCTGCTCGCCCGGCCCTATGACCATTCAGGAGCCTGACGCTTGGCACCGCCCATTCTGAAACTCGACGACATATCCCTAAGCTTCGGCGGCACGCCGCTTCTGGCCGGCGCGAACCTGCAGGTGGAGCCGGGCGATCGCATCTGCCTTGTCGGTCGCAACGGTTCCGGCAAGTCGACGCTGTTGAAGATCGCGGCCGGCATGGTCGAGGCGCAGTCCGGCGAGGTGTTCCGCCACCCGTCGGCGACCGTCCGCTACCTGGAACAGGCCCCCGATTTCGAAGGCTTTTCCACGGTCGCCGCCTATGCGGAGGCGGGGCTTGGCCCGGGCGACGATCCCTATCGCGTCACCTACCTGCTGTCGCATCTCGGGCTGACCGGGGCGGAAGATCCCGCGACCCTGTCGGGCGGCGAGGCGCGGCGGGCGGCCCTCGCCCGCGTGATGGCGCCAGAGCCGGACATCCTCCTGCTCGACGAGCCGACCAACCACCTCGACCTGCCGACCATCGAATGGCTGGAAGACGAGCTGACGCGCAGCCGCTCCGCGCTCGTCGTCATCTCGCACGACCGCCGGTTCCTGGAGAAGATCTCCAATGCCACGGTCTGGCTTGACCGCGGCACTTCGCGCCGCCTCGACCGCGGCTTTGCCCATTTCGAAGCCTGGCGGGATGAAGTGCTGGAAGCCGAGGAACTGGAGCAGCACAAGCTCGGAAAGGCGATCCAGCGGGAGGAGCACTGGCTGCGCTACGGGGTGACGGCGCGGCGCAAGCGCAACATGCGCCGTCTCGGCGAGTTGCAAAGCATGCGGTCGCGCCACCGCGGGCACAAGGGACCGCAGGGTACCGTGCAGGCCACCGCGTCCGAGGCGCAGGAATCCGGCAAGCTGGTGATCGAGGCGGGCAAGGTCACCAAGAGCTATGGCGAGCGCACGATCGTCGCCCCGTTCTCGATCCGGGTGCACCGCGGCGACTGCATCGGCCTGGTCGGCCCCAACGGCGCCGGCAAGACGACGCTTCTGAAGATACTGACCGGGCAGTTGGCACCCGATAGCGGCACGGTCAAGCTCGGCACCAATCTCGAGATCGCCACGCTCGACCAGCGGCGCGAGGACCTGAATCCGGACGATACGCTGGCCCATTATCTCACCGATGGGCGCGGCGAGAGCCTGATCGTCAACGGTGAGCAGCGGCACGTGACGGGCTACATGAAGGAGTTCCTGTTCCAGCCGGAGCAGGCGCGCACGCCGATCCGCAATCTTTCCGGCGGCGAGCGCGCGCGGCTGATGCTGGCCCGCATCCTGTCGCGGCCCACGAACCTGCTGATCCTCGACGAGCCGACCAACGACCTCGACATCGAGACGCTGGATCTGCTGCAGGAGATCGTCGCCGGCTTCTCCGGAACGGTCATCCTCGTCAGCCACGACCGCGACTTCCTCGACCGCACCGTCACCTCGACGATTGCGCCCGCCAATCCCGAGGCGCCGGACGGGCGGTGGATCGAGTATGCCGGCGGATATTCCGACATGATGGCGCAGCGGCGCGGCGCGATCGAGGAGCGGCGCCGGGCCGACAAGGCGGAGAAGGTGAAGTCCGGCGACGCCGCCCCGGTCCAGAAGCCCGCCGACAAGGCCAGGGGCAAGCTCTCCTACAAGCAGAAGTTCGCGCTCGAAAGCCTGCCGAAGGAGATGGAGAAGGCCCAGTTCGAAATCGCCGGGCGCGAGGAGAGGATGGCCGACCCGGCGCTGTTTTCGAAGGACCAGGCGGCCTTCAACCGCCTTGCCGGCGAACTGGAGACGCTGCGGGCCGACCTGACACGCATGGAAGAGGAATGGCTCGAGCTGGAAATGCTGCGCGAGGAACTGGAAGGCTGAGGGCCTTGCTGGCCGGAGGCCTCGCACACCACGTCACGGTCAGTCACGGATAAAGACCGCCGGGCGGCTTCAGTCTCGCGGAACGATCGTTCCGGCCAGTTGAGGATACCGACCGCTTACGGGCGGATGACGCAGACGCCGGCTTCCCAGCTGCAGCTTGCGGCTTCCGTTTCGGGTGACACCACCACGACCTTGGCGCCGTATTGCGGCCGGGCGGGCGGAAGGCCGCCGGATGTATCGCCATACTCGCCATCGAAATAGAAGTAGTTGCCGTTGCCCGGATCCTCGTAGGCGGACATCGAGCCGCCGTAGAAATTGTTGCCGAGGCCGCTGCGATCTTCGTTCCCGCCATCGGCATAGTAGGGCCGGACCGCGCCCTGGTAATAGGGGCGAACGCGATCGCGCCACACCTCGCCATCGCGGCGCGCGCCGTCGAAGCGCCCATCCCAGCCGGCCTGGCGGCTGCTGTCCCAATTTCCACGGTTCCAGTTTCCGCGGTTCCAGCCTGCCCGGTCCCAGTCTCTGCCCCAGTCCCGGCGGTTCCAGTCGCGGTGATCCCAGCGGTCACGGCGCAACGTCCACGCCCGCGTTCGCATGCTCGTCGAGCCGCGGATGGCGTCGCGCGTACGGTCGCGGTCGGCATGGTGCCTGCGCTTCCAGGCGTCGTCGCGCCCCCGGTCCGCGCGGGTAGAGAGCGAGCGGGTGGAACTGTGCGAGGAGAAATTGCGGTGGCTGCCGCCTTCGTTGCGGTCTCGCGCCTCCGCCACGGGGGCTGCGACGAGAGAAAACGAAAGGGTGGCGAGCGCGATTGCGGTCATGCAGGCTCGGGAAAACAGACTCATTCTGTTTCGCCTCCAGGTTACGCTTGACGGATCCTTGCAGCCACTCTGGTCCAATTTTGCTGGAAAGTCACTGGCTTGGTTAAGGAACCGGTAAGAAACGTTAACAATGGTTAACGATCCCGGAGGCCCCTCATTACCATGCTTTTGTCTTAATCGATTAAATTGAATTTGCCCGTCGATGACACTTGTGGTTCCGTATTCCGGCGATTAAACGTCGCCGGCACTGCATTGCACACAAACGACGTGCAATTCCGGAGTGAAAATGTCCAGATATCGGGGCCATTCTCCGGGATTTCCGTGAGGGTTCTGATGACGAATGTCACAAAAGGTCGGCCGCTCTCGCCGCATCTCCAGATCTACAAGCCAATTCCCACCATGGTCATGTCGATCGTGCACCGCATCACCGGCGGCGCACTCTATTTCGGCACGGTGCTCGTGGCCTGGTGGCTGATCGCGGCGGCGATGGGCGAGGACTACTTCAACTGGGTCAGCTGGTTCTTCGGGACCTGGATCGGCACGTTGATCCTGGTCGGCTATACTTGGGCGCTGTTCCATCACATGGTCGGCGGCATTCGCCACTTCGCCTGGGATACGGGACATGGTTACGAGAAGCATTTCGCCACGAAGGTCGCCAAGGCGTCGCTGGTCGTGTCGCTTGCATTGACGGTGCTGGTCTGGGCGATCGGTCTCCTGGTGCGCTGAGGAACAACAATCATGGACATGCGTACACCTCTCGGCCGCGTTCGCGGGCTCGGCTCGGCCAAGGAAGGCACGGAACACTTCTGGCGTCAGCGGATGACGGCGGTCGCCAACGTGCCGCTGATGCTTTTCTTCGTCGGTTTCCTCATCTGCTACGCCGGCGCACCCTATGCTGAGGTCCGCGCGGCGCTGTCGCACCCGATCGTCGCGGTGCTGATGGGGCTGGTCGTGCTTTCGGCGCTCTACCACATGAAGCTCGGCATGCAGGTCATCATCGAGGACTACGTCCACGCGGAAGGCAGCAAGATCGTCCTCCTCATGCTCAATATCTTCTTTGCGGTCCTGGTCGGCGGGCTCTGTCTTTTCGCCGTCCTGAAGATCGCCTTCGCAGGATAATTCACCATGGCACCGAATTCCTCGCCGGCGACAAACGGCAAAGCCTACCAGTATGTGGACCATGCCTTCGATGTGGTCGTCGTGGGCGCGGGCGGCGCAGGGCTGCGCGCCACACTCGGCATGGCCGAGCAGGGCCTGAAGACGGCCTGCATCACCAAGGTCTTCCCGACGCGTTCGCACACGGTCGCGGCCCAAGGCGGCATCGCCGCCTCCCTGCAGAACATGACGCCGGACAGCTGGCAGTGGCACCTCTACGATACGGTGAAGGGCTCCGACTGGCTCGGCGACGTCGACGCCATGCAGTATCTCGCCATGGAGGCGCCGAAGGCGGTCTATGAGCTCGAGCACTATGGCGTTCCCTTCTCGCGCAACGAGGAAGGCAAGATCTACCAGCGGCCGTTCGGCGGCCACATGCAGAACTACGGCGAAGGCCCGCCGGTGCAGCGCACCTGCGCGGTCGCCGACCGTACCGGCCACGCCATCCTGCACACGCTCTACGGCCAGTCGCTGCGCAACAACGCCGAATTCTTCATCGAATACTTCGCGCTCGACCTGATCATGTCGGCCGACGGCCGCTGCACCGGCGTCGTCGCCTGGAACCTCGACGACGGCACGATCCATCGCTTCTCGGCCAAGATGGTGGTGCTGGCGACGGGCGGCTATGGCCGCGCCTACTTCTCGGCGACCTCGGCGCACACCTGCACCGGCGACGGCGGCGGCATGATCGCGCGCGCCGGCCTGCCTTTGCAGGACATGGAGTTCGTGCAGTTCCACCCGACCGGCATCTACGGCTCGGGCTGCCTGATCACGGAAGGTGCCCGCGGCGAGGGCGGCTATCTCGTCAATTCCGAGGGCGAGCGCTTCATGGAGCGCTATGCGCCGTCCGCCAAAGACCTTGCCTCGCGTGACGTCGTCTCGCGCTGCATGACGATGGAGATCCGCGAGGGCCGCGGCGTCGGCAAGAACAAGGACCACATCTTCCTGCACCTCGACCATCTCGATCCGGCCGTGCTGCATGAGCGCCTTCCCGGCATCTCGGAAAGCGCGAAGATCTTCGCCGGCGTCGACGTCACCCGCGAGCCGATCCCGGTTCTGCCGACCGTTCACTACAACATGGGCGGCGTGCCGACGAATTTCTGGGGCGAGGTGCTCAATGCCGACAGCGCCAATCCGGAGCGCATCGCGCCCGGCCTGATGGCGGTCGGCGAGGCCGGCTGTGCCTCGGTGCACGGGGCCAACCGGCTGGGCTCCAACTCGCTGATCGATCTCGTGGTCTTCGGCCGCGCCGCCGCCATCCGCGCCGGCGAGGTGATCGACCGCGCCGCCCCCATTCCCGCGCTCGACGTGGCTGCCTGCGACAGGATCATGGAACGCTTCGACCGGCTGCGCAACGCCAACGGCAGTACGCCGACGGCGGTGCTGCGCGACAAGATGCAGCGCACCATGCAGGACGACGCGGCCGTGTTCCGCACACAGGAATCGCTGGAGAGCGGCTGCCGCCGCATGAAGGAGATCTGGGGCGAGATGGCCGACATCAAGGTCTCCGACCGGTCGCTGATCTGGAACTCCGACCTGGTGGAGACACTGGAACTGGAAAACCTGATGGCGAACGCGATCGCCACGGTGGTCGGCGCCGAGGCGCGCAAGGAAAGCCGCGGCTCCCACGCCCGCGAGGACTACACCTCCGGCCCGTTCGCCGGCCGCGACGACGTCAACTGGCGCAAGCACACGCTCGCCTGGGTCGATGCGAACGGCAACGTCAAACTCGACTACCGGCCGGTCCATACCGACCTCATCGCCGACGGGATCGATCCGAAGAAGATCGAGCCCAAGGCCCGCGTCTACTGATCCCGAGGAAAACTGGACATGGTCGAACTCGCCCTCCCGAAGAACTCGCAGATCACCGAAGGCAAGGTCTGGCCGAAGCCGGCCGGCGCCACCAACACCCGCGAGCTCCGCGTCTATCGCTGGAGCCCCGACGACGGCAAGAACCCGTCGATCGACACGTTCTATGTCGATGTCGACGACTGCGGCCCGATGGTGCTGGACGCGCTGCTCTACATCAAGAACAAGATCGACCCGACGCTGACGCTGCGCCGCTCCTGCCGTGAGGGCATCTGCGGCTCCTGCGCGATGAACATCGACGGCACCAACACGCTCGCCTGCACCAAGGGCATGGACGAGGTGAAGGGGGCGGTGAAGATCTATCCGCTGCCGCACATGCCGGTGGTGAAGGACCTGGTGCCCGACCTGACGCACTTCTACGCCCAGCACCGCTCGATCGAGCCCTGGCTGAAGACGGTGTCGCCGACGCCGGCCAAGGAATGGAAGCAGAGCCACGAGGACCGCCAGAAGCTCGACGGCCTCTACGAATGCATCCTGTGCGCCTGCTGCTCGACCTCCTGTCCGAGCTACTGGTGGAACGGCGACCGCTATCTCGGCCCGGCCGTGCTGCTGCAGGCCTATCGCTGGCTGATCGATAGCAGAGACGAGGCTACCGGCGAGCGCCTCGACAATCTCGAGGATCCCTTCCGGCTCTATCGCTGCCACACGATCATGAACTGCGCCCAGGCCTGCCCGAAGGGGCTGAACCCGGCCAAGGCGATCGGCGAGATCAAGAAGATGCTGGTGGAGCGGCGGCTCTGACGCGACGCGGACGAAACACTGCGAATGCCGGGCCTCGTGCCCGGCATTTTCGTAAGGGGTTGCCGCCGTCGATCGGGTTCCATAGCCATGGACCGCAGCGAAACATGATGGCTAAGACTTGATTTAAACCGTCGGTTTACGTTAAGCCGCCATGATTGTCGCGTATCCACAGCATCGACGAAGGGCAGGAGTTTCGACATGCGGATTGTACAGGTGGCAGGCGGACTGATGATGGCGCTTGCGCTGGCCGGCTGCCAGCGGACTTCCATGGGCGGCATCGATACGCAGCCGACCGCGCCGCTGCAGCCTGCGCCGGTCGGAACGGTTTCTTCCAGCCAGCTTCCCGATCCCTCCACCAGCACCAGCGGTTCGTCCCAGTTCCCGGCCGCCCCGACCACGGACACGGCGATGGCGACGCCGGGCGGCGTTCCAGGCGCAGATGCCGGTGCGTCGGCCTCGGCGATGGACGTCAAGAAGGAAGCCATGGTCGGCAACTGGCGCGTCAGCAACGGGCCGACCTCGTGCGACATGTTCCTGACCTTGACCAATCTCGGCGCCGGTTCGCGCGGCGGTACCCGTGGCTGCGCGGGCGAACTGACGCAGATGGGTTCCTGGGAAGTGGCCGGCAAGCAGGTCGTCCTGAAGAACCGCGACGGCAACGAGATCGCGCGCCTCTACCGGACGGCGGACTCGCGCTTCGACGGCTCCACCAGCGGTGGCCAGCCGATCAGCCTGTCGCGCTGATCGCGGACATTCCAGTCCTCACGGAGATCTTCGGCAGTGCCCATGAAGCAGGATTGGGACAAGGTCTCCGCCTATCCGGAACACGGCGTCACCGACAAGCTGAAGGCAAAGGTGGCGGCAGGGGAGATACAGCCCGACCCGCTGCAGGCCGCGATGGCGCAGCGGTTCGACACGCTCCTTCAGGCCATCCAGGCGCAACGGCCGGCGCGCAAGTCGAGCGCGCTCGGCTGGCTGTTCGCCTCGCGCAAGCCGGAGAAATCCGCCGTTCCGCGCGGGCTCTACATCCATGGCGGGGTCGGTCGCGGCAAGACCATGCTCATGGACCTGTTCTTCTCGCTCGTGCCGATCAAGCGCAAGCGCCGGGCCCATTTCCATGAATTCATGGCCGATGTGCACGACCGTATCCACCGGCACCGCCAGAAGCTGAAGAACGGCGAAACCAAGCAGGCAGACCCGGTGCCGCCCGTGGCCGAGGCCCTGATCGCCGAGGCGCGGCTTCTGTGCTTCGACGAATTCTCGGTGACGGATATTGCCGATGCGATGATCCTGTCGCGGCTGTTTTCGGAACTGTTCGCGCGCGGTTGCATTCTCGTCGCCACCTCGAACGTCGAGCCGGACAATCTCTACAAGGACGGCCTCAACCGCGGTCTGTTCCTGCCCTTCGTCGACCTGCTCAAGAAACACGTCGACATCGTCGCGCTGGATTCGGGGACGGACTACCGGCTGGAGAAGGACGAGGGCCTGCCCGTGTTCCGCCATCCGCTCGGAGCCGAGGCGGACCAGGCGATGGACAAGGCCTGGGCGCGGGAGACCGCGGGCAAGGCGGTGAAACCTGTGACGATCGCCTTCCGGGGTCGCGAGATTGCCGTTCCTGCAGCGGCCGGGCGGGCGGCCCGTTTCTCCTTCGCCGATCTTTGCGAAAAGCCGATGGGCGCTGCCGACTACCTTGCGGTCCTGAAGCGCTACGACACCATCTTCCTCGACCATATTCCCTTTCTCGGCCCCGACCGGCGCAACGAAACCAAGCGTTTCATCAACCTCGTCGATACGATCTACGACCATGGCGCCCGCCTGTTCGCCTCGGCTGCGGCCGCGCCGGAAAACCTGCTGGTTGCGAAGAAGGGTACGGAAGGTTTCGAGTTCGACCGGACGGTTTCGCGGCTGATCGAGATCCGCAGCGTCGAGTACGCGGAGAACCACCGGCGGAACGTTGCGGAATTGTGACGATCTCGCGACGGAATTTCTTACGTTTACGTAAGAAATTCATGATCTAACCGATTGAAATATCTATGCCAAAAAGTATTAGTTGATATTTAAAGCTTTGAGCGCTAATCCGTTTGCCCGGATGGGCCGGGCGTTTGCGACGCCGACCGATCGGGAGATGGATCGCAAAGGAAGCACTTTCATGGCGCGCAAGAAGATCGCACTTATTGGTTCTGGAATGATCGGTGGCACGCTGGCGCATCTGGCCGGCCTGAAGGAACTGGGCGACATCGTTCTGTTCGACATCGCCGACGGCATTCCGCAGGGCAAGGGCCTCGACATCGCCCAGTCCTCGCCGGTCGAAGGCTTCAACGCCTCGCTCTCCGGCGCCAGCGACTACGCGGCGATCGAGGGCGCCGACGTCTGCATCGTCACCGCCGGCGTCGCCCGCAAGCCGGGCATGAGCCGCGACGACCTGCTCGGCATCAACCTCAAGGTCATGGAACAGGTCGGCGCCGGCATCAAGAAATATGCCCCGAACGCCTTCGTGATCTGCATCACCAATCCTCTGGACGCCATGGTCTGGGCGCTGCAGAAGTTCTCCGGTCTGCCGAAGAACATGGTGGTCGGCATGGCCGGCGTGCTGGATTCGGCCCGCTTCCGCCTGTTCCTCTCCGAGGAATTCAACGTTTCCGTCCAGGACGTCACCGCGTTCGTGCTCGGCGGCCATGGCGACACGATGGTGCCGCTCGCCCGCTATTCGACCGTTGCCGGCATTCCGCTGACCGACCTCGTCAAGATGGGCTGGTGCACGCAGGAGCGGCTGGAGCAGATCATCCAGCGCACCCGTGACGGCGGCGCGGAGATCGTCAGCCTGCTCAAGACCGGCTCGGCCTACTACGCGCCGGCCGCGTCCGCGATCGAGATGGCCGAGTCCTTCCTGAAGGACAAGAAGCGCGTGCTGCCGTGCGCCGCCTACCTGTCGGGCCAGTACGGCGTGAAGGATATGTATGTCGGCGTCCCGGTCGTCCTCGGTGCCGGCGGCGTCGAGCGCATCGTCGAGATCGACCTCAACAAGAACGAGCAGGAAGCCTTCGACAAGTCCGTCGGCGCCGTCGCCGGCCTGTGCGAAGCCTGCATCAACATCGCTCCGGCGCTGAAGTAACCGCTTCGGCCAAGAGAGAGGAAACCTCCCATGAATATCCATGAATATCAGGCCAAGGCCCTGCTGAAGAGCTACGGCGCACCGGTCGCCGAGGGCGTGGCCATCCTCAAGGTCGAAGAGGCCGAGGCTGCTGCGAAGAAGCTTCCGGGCCCGCTCTACGTCGTCAAGAGCCAGATCCATGCGGGCGGCCGCGGCAAGGGCAAGTTCAAGGAACTCGGCCCCGACGCCAAGGGCGGCGTTCGCCTGGCGAAGTCGATCGACGAAGTCGTCTCCCACGCCAAGGACATGCTCGGCAACACGCTGGTGACCGCGCAGACGGGCGAGGCCGGCAAGCAGGTCAACCGCCTCTACATCGAAGATGGCGCCGACATCGCCCGCGAACTCTACTGCTCGCTGCTGGTCGACCGTTCGGTCGGCAAGGTCGCCTTCGTCGTCTCGACCGAGGGCGGCATGGACATCGAGGCGGTCGCCCACGATACGCCCGAGAAGATCCATACGATCGCCATCGATCCGGAAGCCGGCGTCACGGCCGACGACGTCGCGAAGATCTCCAAAGCACTCGAACTGTCGGGCGTTGCCGCGGAAGATGCGAAGGCGCTGTTTCCGATCCTCTACAAGGCGTTCAGCGAGAAGGACATGGCTCTTCTCGAGATCAACCCGCTGATCGTCATGGAGAACGGCCATCTGCGCGTTCTCGACGCCAAGGTTTCCTTCGACGGCAACGCGCTGTTCCGCCACGACGACGTCAAGGGCCTGCGCGACGAGACCGAGGAAGACGCCAAGGAAATCGAGGCCTCGAAGTGGGATCTCGCCTATGTCGCGCTCGACGGCAACATCGGCTGCATGGTCAACGGCGCCGGCCTCGCCATGGCGACGATGGACATCATCAAGCTCTACGGCAAGGAGCCGGCGAACTTCTGCGACGTCGGCGGCGGCGCCGGCAAGGACAAGGTCGCGGCAGCCTTCAAGATCATCACCGCCGACCCGAAGGTCGAGGGCATCCTCGTCAACATCTTCGGCGGCATCATGAAGTGCGACGTCATCGCCGAGGGCGTTGTCGCGGCCGTTCAGGAAGTTGGCCTGAAGGTTCCGCTCGTCGTGCGCCTCGAAGGCACCAATGTCGAGCTCGGCAAGAAGATCCTCAACGAGTCCGGTCTGGCTATTACCGCCGCCGACGATCTCGATGACGCGGCGAAGAAGATCGTCGCGGCGATCAACGCCTAATTTGAGGACCTGCTAGATGTCTATTCTCGTCAACAAGAATACCAAGGTTCTCGTTCAGGGCCTGACCGGCAAGACCGGCACCTTCCATACCGAGCAGGCTCTGGCCTACTACGGCACCCAGATGGTCGGCGGCATCCACCCGAAGAAGGGCGGCGAAACCTGGACCGGCTCGAAGGGCGAAAGCCTGCCGATCTTCGCAACCGTCGCCGAGGCCAAGGAAAAGACCGGTGCCGACGCGTCGGTGATCTATGTTCCGCCGGCAGGTGCCGCGGATGCGATCATCGAGGCGATCGACGCCGAAATCCCGTTCATCACCTGCATCACCGAGGGCATCCCGGTCATGGACATGGTGCGGGTGAAGGCCCGTCTCGACAAGTCGAAGTCGCGCCTGCTCGGTCCGAACTGCCCGGGCATCCTGACGCCGGAAGAATGCAAGATCGGCATCATGCCGGGCTCGATCTTCCGCAAGGGTTCGGTCGGCATCGTCTCGCGCTCCGGCACGCTGACCTATGAAGCCGTGTTCCAGACCTCCAATGAAGGCCTCGGCCAGACCACAGCTGTCGGCATCGGCGGCGACCCGGTCAAGGGCACCGAGTTCATCGACGTGCTGGAGATGTTCCTCGCCGACGAAGCGACGACCTCGATCATCATGATCGGCGAGATCGGCGGCTCGGCCGAGGAAGATGCGGCGCAGTTCCTCATCGACGAAGCCAAGAAGGGCCGCAAGAAGCCGATGGCCGGTTTCATCGCCGGCCGGACGGCGCCGAAGGGCCGCACCATGGGCCATGCCGGCGCCGTCGTCTCCGGCGGCAAGGGCGACGCGGAATCGAAGATCGCGGCCATGGAAGCGGCCGGCATCAAGGTGTCGCCGTCCCCGGCGCGCCTCGGCAAGACCCTCGTCGAAGTCCTGAAGGGCTGAGACTGACGACAAGGGCGGCCGGCGACGCGCCGGCCGTCAGTTCCCATCGCCCGGCGCGTCGACGTGGACGCGCTTTGCGGGCGGGCGTTTCCCCCGGCGCACCTTCCGGGGTTGATTGAAGTCAGGAGGCGGGCGCGGCGCCCGCGAGCGACCATGGCAAGACAAGACGCCAACGAACAGTTTCAGGTGACGTCGTTCCTCGACGGCGCCAACGCAGCCTATATCGAACAGCTCTATGCCCGCTACGAGCAGGACCCGTCCTCCGTGGCGCCCGAATGGCAGGGCTTCTTCAAGGCTCTCGACGACCGGCCGGCCGATATCCTGAAGGCGGCACAGGGCGCGTCCTGGAAGAAGAAGAACTGGCCGATCGCCGCCAATGGCGAGCTCGTATCGGCGCTCGACGGCGACTGGGGCACGGTCGAAAAGGCCGTGGAGAAGAAGATCAAGGCGAAGGCCGAGGAGACGGCGGCCTCGACCGGCGTCCCGGTCAACGCCAGTGACGTCCAGCAGGCGAGCCGCGATAGCGTGCGCGCCATCATGATGATCCGCGCCTACCGCATGCGCGGCCACCTGCACGCCAAGCTCGATCCGCTCGGCCTCGCCGATCCGGTGGAGGACTATGACGAGCTGTCGCCGAAGTCCTACGGCTTCTCGGAAGCCGACTACAGCCGCCCGATCTTCCTCGACAACGTGCTCGGCCTCGAATACGGGACGATCCCGCAGATGCTGGAGATCCTCGAGCGGACCTATTGTTCGACGCTCGGCGTCGAGTTCATGCACATCTCCGATCCGGAGATCAAGGCATGGATCCAGGCGCGCATCGAGGGCCCCGACAAGGGCGTCGACTTCACGCCGGAAGGCAAGAAGGCAATCCTGCAGAAGCTGATCGAGTCGGAAGGCTTCGAGCAGTTCATCGACGTCAAGTACAAGGGCACCAAGCGTTTCGGCCTCGATGGCGGCGAAGCGCTGATCCCGGCACTGGAACAGATCATCAAGCGCGGTGGCCAGGAAGGCCTGAAGGAGATCGTCCTCGGCATGGCCCATCGTGGCCGACTGAACGTGCTCTCCCAGGTGATGGCCAAGCCGCACCGGGCGATCTTCCACGAGTTCAAGGGCGGCTCCTATGCGCCCGACGACGTGGAAGGCTCGGGCGACGTGAAGTACCACCTCGGCGCCTCGTCAGACCGTGAGTTCGACAACAACAAGGTCCACCTGTCGCTGACGGCGAACCCCTCGCACCTGGAGATCGTCAACCCGGTCGTCATGGGCAAGGCGCGCGCCAAGCAGGACCAGATGGCGACCGTCTTCGAAGGCGACATCATCCCCTTGCGCGAGCGCGTCAAGGTGATGCCGCTTCTGATCCATGGCGACGCGGCCTTTGCCGGCCAGGGCGTCATTTCCGAGATCCTCGGCCTGTCCGGCCTGCGCGGCTATCGCGTCGCCGGGACGATGCACGTCATCATCAACAACCAGATCGGCTTCACCACCAATCCGGCCTTCTCGCGCTCGTCGCCCTATCCGTCCGACGTCGCCAAGATGATCGAGGCGCCGATCTTCCACGTCAACGGCGACGATCCGGAAGCGGTCGTCTACGCCGCCAAGATCGCCACCGAATACCGGATGAAGTTCCACAAGCCGGTCGTGCTCGACATGTTCTGCTACCGTCGCTTCGGTCACAACGAAGGCGACGAGCCGGCGTTCACGCAGCCGAAGATGTACAAGGCGATCCGCGCCCACAAGACGGTCGTGCAGATCTACGGCCAGCGCCTGATCGACGAGGGGCTGATCACCGAGGGCGAACTGGAGAAGATGAAGGCCGACTGGCGCGCGAACCTGGAGCAGGAGTTCGACGCCGGCCAGTCCTACAAGCCGAACAAGGCCGACTGGCTGGATGGCGTCTGGTCGGGCCTGCGCACGGCCGACAATGCCGACGAGCAGCGTCGCGGCAAGACCTCGGTGCCGATGAAGCAACTGAAGGAGATCGGCCGCAAGCTCTCCACCATTCCTGATGGTTTCAAGGCGCACCGCACGATCCAGCGCTTCATGGACAACCGCGCCCAGATGATCGAGACCGGCGAAGGTCTCGACTGGGCGATGGGCGAGGCGATGGCCTTCGGCTCTCTGGCCGTCGAGGGTACCAAGATCCGCCTGTCCGGCCAGGATTGCGAGCGCGGCACCTTCTCGCAGCGCCATTCGGTGCTCTACGACCAGGAGACCGAGGAGCGCTTCATTCCGTTGGCGAACCTGTCGCCGACCCAGGCGCGCTACGAGGTCATCAACTCGATGCTCTCGGAAGAGGCGGTGCTCGGCTACGAATACGGCTACTCGCTGGCGCGGCCGAATGCGCTGACGCTATGGGAAGCCCAGTTCGGCGACTTCGCCAACGGCGCCCAGGTGGTGTTCGACCAGTTCATCTCGTCGGGCGAGCGCAAGTGGCTACGCATGTCGGGCCTCGTCTGCCTGCTGCCGCACGGCTACGAGGGCCAGGGGCCGGAGCATTCGTCCGCCCGCCTCGAACGCTTCCTGCAGCTTTGCGCGGAAGACAACATGCAGGTCGCCAACGTCACGACGCCGGCGAACTACTTCCATATCCTGCGCCGGCAGATCAAGCGCGACTTCCGCAAGCCGCTGATCCTGATGACGCCGAAGTCGCTGCTGCGCCACAAGCGGGCAGTCTCGAGCCTGTCGGAGCTTGCCGGCGAGAGCTCGTTCCACCGCCTGCTGTGGGACGACGCAGAGGTGATTAAGGACGGCCCGATCAAGCTGCAGAAGGACGCCAAGATCCGTCGCGTCGTCATGTGCTCGGGCAAGGTCTACTACGACCTGCTCGAGGAGCGCGAGAAGCGGGGTATCGACGACGTCTACCTGCTGCGCCTGGAGCAGCTCTATCCGTTCCCGGCCAAGGCGCTCATCAACGAGCTGTCGCGCTTCCGTCATGCGGAGATGGTCTGGTGCCAGGAAGAGCCGAAGAACATGGGCGCCTGGTCGTTCATCGACCCCTACCTGGAGTGGGTGCTCGCCCACATCGATGCCAAGCACCAGCGCGTCCGCTACACCGGCCGCCCGGCAGCGGCGTCGCCGGCGACGGGCCTGATGTCCAAGCATCTCGCGCAACTGGCGGCGTTCCTCGAGGACGCGCTCGGCGGCTAAGGGGAGGGCGGCGCGATGGCATATTTCCACTTGAGACTCGTGCCGCCGCGCCCCACCTTCCCGCATGACGCGACGGAGCCTGAGATGAAGGCCATGGACCGGCATGCAGACTACTGGCGCGAGAAGGCCACGGCCGGGACGGCGATCGCCGCCGGCCCGGTCTTCGAAGGCGAGGGGGCGTGGGGCATGGCCCTCGTCGAAGTGGAGAATGCCGATGCGGCGCTATTGCTCGCCGATGCCGATCCGGTGATCCTTGCCGATATCGGCTTCCGGTACGACATCGCGCCCGTGCCGACCCTGATCCTCCGGTCGTAACACGCCGGATCCGCAACGAAATTCAACCAATCAACATTTCAGGACTTGAACAATGGCTACTGAAATCCGCGTTCCGACCCTCGGCGAATCCGTCAGCGAAGCGACCGTCGGCACCTGGTTCAAGAAGGTCGGCGATGCCGTCAAGGCGGACGAACCGCTCGTCGAACTGGAAACCGACAAGGTGACCGTCGAAGTGCCGGCACCGGCCTCCGGCGTGCTGTCCGAGATCGTGGCGGCGAACGGCGAGACGGTCGGTCTCGGGGCCCTGCTCGGCCAGATCGCCGAAGGCGCTTCCGCCGGTGCCGCAGCTCCCGCCGCCAAGGCTGCCGAGCCGGCACCCGCCGCAGCAGCGCCGGCAGCAGCTTCCTCCTCGATGCCGCCGGCTCCGGCGGCCGCAAAGATGCTCGCCGAGAACAACCTTTCGGCAGACCAGGTCGACGGCTCCGGCAAGCGCGGCCAGGTGCTGAAGGGCGACGTGCTCGCTGCCGTCGCCAAGGGCATCTCCGCTCCGGCAGCTTCTGCCGCGCCGATCCAGATCCAGATCCAGGCCCGCGCCCCGTCCTCCGAGGCCGATGCTCCGCGCGAGGAACGCGTGAAGATGACGCGCCTGCGCCAGACCATCGCCAAGCGTCTGAAGGATGCCCAGAACACCGCCGCCATGCTGACCACCTACAACGAGGTGGACATGAAGGCGGTCATGGACCTGCGCACCAGGTACAAGGAGATCTTCGAGAAGAAGCACGGCGTGAAGCTCGGCTTCATGGGCTTCTTCACCAAGGCGATCACGCACGCGCTGAAGGAGCTTCCGGCGGTCAACGCCGAGATCGACGGCACCGACATCATCTACAAGAACTTCTGCCACATCGGCATGGCCGTTGGCACCGACAAGGGCCTCGTGGTCCCGGTCATCCGCGACGCCGACCAGATGTCGATCGCCGAGATCGAGAAGGAACTGGCGCGTCTCGCCAAGGCCGCCCGTGACGGCTCGCTGTCGATGGCCGACATGCAGGGCGGCACCTTCACCATCACCAACGGCGGCGTCTACGGCTCGCTGATGTCCTCGCCCATCCTGAATGCGCCGCAGTCGGGCATTCTCGGCATGCACAAGATCCAGGAGCGCCCGGTCGCGATCGGTGGCCAGGTCGTGATCCGTCCGATGATGTACCTGGCGCTCTCCTACGATCACCGCATCGTCGACGGCAAGGAAGCCGTGACGTTCCTGGTCCGGGTCAAGGAAAGCCTGGAAGATCCGGAACGCCTCGTCCTGGACCTGTAAGGACCAGCCGGGATGGACGCCGCAGCGCTCGCCGCTTCACCGTTTGTCACGCTCGTGGCGTGGAGCGCGGCGCTGCTCGTCTTCCAGGTGATGCTGCAGGGCGCGCTGGCGACCCACGACCGCGGGGCGGACTGGAACGCCGGCCCGCGCGACGGGGAGGCCAAGCCGCTCGGCAAGCTCGCCGGGCGGGTGGAGCGGGCTTCCGCCAACCTGCGCGAGACCTATCCGGCCTTCGTCGGCCTCGCGCTGGCGCTGGCCCTTTCGGGCGATCCGTCCGGCTGGGGCCATAGCGGCGCGCTGTTGTGGTTCGCCTGCCGCATTCTCTACATACCGCTCTATCTGGCGGGCATCGCCTATGTCCGCTCGCTGGTCTGGCTCGGCTCGCTGGCCGGACTTTTCGTGATGTTCGCTGCCCTCGTCTTGTGATCGACGCGCCGCGTCCGCCGTTCGGGCGCACCGGAGACTGGAATGCATAGCTACCTGATCGAACTTGCTTCGCTGATGGCGATCTTCGCCTTCGCCATCGTCTCCCCCGGCGCCGACCTCGCCATGGTCATGCGCCAGTCGATCGTGCACGGCAGGCGGTCGGCGATCATCACCTCGTTCGGCATCGGCGCCTCGCTGATGTTCCACGTCAGCTACACGATCCTGGGCCTCGGCCTGATCATCTCCCAGTCGATCTATCTGTTCAACATCGTCAAATGGTGCGGCGTCGCCTATCTCGTCTATATCGGCATCAAGGCGCTCAGGGCCGGCCGGACGGAGATCGAAGCGCCGGTGGCTGGAGGCGCAGCAGACGGCAGGCGACAGCCGGCGCTGCGGGCCTTCGGCCTCGGCTTCATGGCGAACGCGCTGAACCCCAAGGCAGTGTTCTTCTTCCTGTCGATCTTCTCCACCGTCGTCAGTGCGCATACGCCGATCATGGTGAAGTTCGGCTACGGGCTCGTCATGGCGAGCTGCCTGATCGCCTGGTTCGTCGGCGTGTCCCTGTTCATGACGACGCCGAGGATGCGCGCGGCCTTCTCGCGCGCCAGCCAGTGGATCGATCGCACCAGCGGGGTCGTCTTCATCGCGCTCGGCATCAAGCTTGCGACGGAACGGGCCGGTTGATCCATGCGCGTCTGCCGCCCTCTCCTGATGGCATCGGTCCTTTCGATCTCGCTTGCGAGCGCGTCGCTGGCGGCGCCGTGCCCGCAGGCGCAGGCGATCTATGTCGACAGGGACGGGGTCTACGAACTCGCCTTCGAGCCGGTCGGGTCGGAGGCGGCAGTGGTCAGCCATCTGTTCAAGATCCGGCAGGTGAAGGGCGCGCTGTTCCTGAACGGCCATATCATGCCCGGCGACGAGGTGGCGCGGTCGAACGGCATGGTCATGCACAATTGCCCGACGGGTGACGTAACCGGCGAGGAGATCGCCGCCTGCACCGTCTGGGAAGGGGTGATCTATCCGGTCGGCTCAGACGGGGATATCGGCGAGACCGTGCCCGAGGAAGGGGCGGACGCCGCCGAGAGGCTGCTGCTTTCCGGTTTCGGTCCAGCGCTTCGCTATTCCAATGCCTGGGAAGAAAACAAGCTCACCAGCGTTCCCTGGGACGTCCTGGTCTATAAGGGGTGTGCGCAATGATCGACAGTCCCGTCCTGCTCGTGACCGGCGGAAGCCGCGGTATCGGTGCCAGCGTCTGCAGGCTGGCGGCTGCGGCCGGCTGGCAGGTGGCGGTCAACTATGCCTCGAACGCTGACGCTGCCAATGCAGTGGTCGACGACATCCGCAAGGGCGGCGGGTCGGCCGTGGCGGTGGAGGGCGACGTCGGCACCGAGGCGGGGCTTGCCTCGATCTTCTCCGCGGTGGATGCGACGTTTTCGCGGCTCGACGGGCTCGTCAACAATGCGGGCATCATCGGCCACCCCGCCCGGCTGGACGAGATCGGCGTCGAGCGGCTCGACCGCCTGTTCGCCGTCAACGTGATCGGCTCGATCCGCTGCGCGCAGGAAGCGATCCGGCGCATGTCCACCCGCCATGGCGGCCGCGGCGGGTCGATCGTCAACATTTCCTCCATGGCGGCCCTGATCGGCGCGGCCGGGCAATATGTCGACTATGCCGCGACCAAGGGCGCCATCGAGAGCTTCACCATCGGCCTTGCACGTGAGATCGCCGCCGAAGGCATCCGCGTCAACCTGGTGCGTCCCGGCATCATCGACACCGACATCCACGCTTCCGGCGGCCTGCCGGACCGGGCGCGCGAGATGGCTTCGGCCATTCCGATGCAGCGGCCGGGCACGGCCGACGAAGTGGCGCAGTCCGTTCTCTATCTACTCTCCGACGCGGCATCCTATGTCACGGGTGCCGCCCTCAACGTCAGCGGCGGCCGGTAGGCCGTCCGCGCTCAGGAAGGACATTCAATGGCATATGATCTCGTTGTTATCGGTTCCGGTCCGGGCGGCTACGTCTGCGCCGTCAAGGCGGCCCAGTTCGGCCTGAAGGTCGCCGTCGTCGAGAAGCGCGCGACCTATGGTGGCACCTGCCTCAACATCGGCTGCATCCCCTCCAAGGCCTTGCTGCACGCTTCCGAAATGTACAGCCACGCCGCCCATGGCATGGACAGCCTCGGCATCGAGGGGCTGGCGCCGAAGCTGAACCTTGAAAAGATGCTGGGTCACAAGGATGCGACGGTGAAGTCCAACGTCGACGGCGTCGCCTTCCTGTTCAAGAAGAACAAGATCGACGGTATCCAGGGCACCGGCAAGGTGCTGGGCGCCGGCAAGGTCGCCGTCACCAACGACAAGGGTGAGGAGCAGGTGCTGGAGACGAAGGCGATCGTGATCGCCACAGGCTCCGACGTCGCCGGCATCCCGGGCGTCAAGGTCGACATCGACGAGACGGTGATCGTCTCCTCCACCGGCGCGATCGCCCTGGAGAAGGTGCCGGAGAACCTGATCGTCGTCGGCGGCGGCGTGATCGGGCTCGAGCTCGGCTCGGTGTGGATGCGCCTCGGTTCGAAGGTCACGGTCGTCGAATACCTCGACACGATCCTCGGCGGCATGGACGGCGAGGTCTCCAAGCAGTTCCAGCGCATGCTGGCCAAGCAGGGCATGGATATCCGCGTCGGCGCGAAGGTGACCGGCGTCGAGAAGACCAAGTCCGGCGCGAAGGTGACCTTCGAACCGGTCAAGGGCGGCGAGGCGACCACGATCGAAGCCGATGTGGTGCTGATCGCCACCGGACGCCGGCCCTATACGGACGGGCTGGGCCTGGCAGAAGCCGGCGTCGCGCTCGACAGCCGCGGCCGCGTCGAGATCGACGGCCACTTCCAGACCAACGTTGCCGGCATCTATGCCATCGGCGACGTCGTGCGCGGCCCGATGCTGGCCCACAAGGCCGAGGACGAGGGTGTGGCGCTGGCCGAGATCCTTGCCGGCCAGGCCGGCCACGTGAACTACGACGTGATCCCGAGCGTGGTCTACACCCAGCCGGAAGTCGCCTCCGTCGGCAAGACCGAAGAGGAGCTGAAGGCTGCGGGCGTCGCCTACAAGGTCGGCAAGTTCCCGTTCTCGGCCAATGGCCGCGCGCGTGCCATGCTCGCCACCGACGGCTTCGTCAAGATCCTCGCCGACAAGGAGACCGATCGCGTGCTCGGCGGCCACATTGTCGGCTTCGGCGCCGGCGAGATGATCCACGAAATCACCGTACTGATGGAGTTCGGCGGCTCGGCCGAGGATCTCGGCCGCACCTGCCATGCCCACCCGACCATGTCGGAAGCGGTCAAGGAAGCAGCGCTCGGCGCCTTCTTCAAGCCGATCCACATGTAATCCGGCCCGGCCCGGCCCGGCCCGGAAAAGATCAGGCCCCGGTCTGCGAGTGCGGACCGGGGCCTTCCTTTTGTCGTGTGTGCGTTCAATGGCTGCCGGGTTCGACCGGTGCTATCGCACCGGCGTCATCGTGAAACCTTCCGCGCGCAGCAGTTCCACCACGCCTTCCCTGCCCGGCAGGTGCAGGGCGCCGACGGCGATGAAGACGTTGCCATCGGCGAGGATGGGGGCGGCGCGCTCGGCCATGCGGTGGTTGCGGTCGATGATGATGCGCTGCTCGAAATCGGCGTAGCCGCTGTCGTCGCCTTCGGTGCCCGGTGGCGGCATGCGCATCAACGGCATGATCATGCCGGTCTGTCCGGAGAGATAGAGCTGGCTCATCGTCTCGATGACGTCTTCTATGCCGTCGCCGAGCTGGACCACCTGGAGCAGGCCGGCCAGTTGCGGCTCGAGCGGCAGGCTGTCGAGTGCCGTGATCTGTTCGACCATCGTCTCCAGCCCCTTCAGCGTCTTGCCGTCTTCGATCGCGTTCTGCGCGAGCTTCTGGTCGAGGAAGGCGATGCCCGCCTGCTTGCGGGCCATTTCGCAGGAGGGAATGGCCACGAAGCTCATGATCATCCACGGCTTCATGCGCGCCATCGCCGCAAGCGAGAGGCCGCGCGCCTTCAGGCCATCGGCGAGGGCTGCGGCGTCCTTCTCGTCCAGCAATCCGGTAATCGTCCGGCCGTCGGTGAACATGGTGAGGTCGGGGCGGGCGAGGATCGTCGCACTCGCCTTCTTCGCATCGGCGATTTCGTCGGATTCGACGACGACCGTCCGTGCTTCGGTGTAGGCTGCCTGCGCCGCCTCCGGCATCGCGATCACCCGCGGATCGGTCACGTGCATGGTGCCGAGCAGGTAGGAGGGCGGCGTGCCCGCTTTCTCGATCTTCCAGAAGATGCCTTCGCCGTTCGGCGACGCCTTCGCTTCCCCGACCAGCTTCGCATAGGCGGCCGGATCGCTCGCCTGCAGCTCGGGAAGCAGGTTCTTGCCCGCGCAGGCGACCGGCTCGGCGGCATTTGCGGGCGACAGCGACAGCAGGACGAAGAGGAGGGACGCAGCGACGAGGACATGCAGCGAGGCTGCGAGCCACAGCATCGTATCGGCCAGGCGGTCTGGGAAGGCTGCCCGCGGCAGGAGAGGCGATCGGTTCATGGTGTTCGGTGTCCCTGCGACGTCCTTGCGATTTTCGCTCAACCCTAGCCGTCCGGCCCTCACAATCCCTTAACGGGCGGCGCGCGGACGCAAAGCCCGGCCCATTGTGACGACGTGCCGTGGCGACCCTGCGGCAGGCTCAGGCGCGGGGATGGGCGCGGTCGTAGATCTCCAGCAGCCTGGCCGAATCGACGCCGGTATAGACCTGGGTCGTCGAAAGGCTCGCGTGCCCCAGCAGCTCCTGGATCGTGCGCAGGTCGCCGCCGCCGGCGAGAAGATGGGTGGCGAAGGAGTGGCGAAGCGCATGCGGGGTGGCGCTGTCGGGCAGGCCAAGGGCGCCGCGCAGCTTCTGCATCTCGCGCTGGATGATCGCCGGTTGCAGCGTGCCGCCGCGGGCGCCGCGAAAGAGCGGCTTGTCGCGGGCGAGCGGGAAGGGGCAAAGGCGCAGGTAGTCCCCGACGCCGTCCCGCGCCGCCTGCAGGAGCGGGACGATACGGGTCTTGCCGCCCTTGCCGGTGATGCGCAGCGCCGCAGGCGCGTCGGCGAAGTCCTCCGGCGTCAATGCCAAGGCTTCGGAGATGCGCAGGCCGCAGCCGTAGAGTAGCGTCAGCACCGCGGCGTTGCGCACGCTGATCCAGGGCTCCTCCGACA
Organism: Rhizobium sp. TRM96647; assembly: GCF_025780115.1. Classification (NCBI taxonomy): domain Bacteria; kingdom Pseudomonadati; phylum Pseudomonadota; class Alphaproteobacteria; order Hyphomicrobiales; family Rhizobiaceae; genus Rhizobium; species Rhizobium sp. TRM96647. The sequence continues at coordinate 162,208 of NZ_JAOXHF010000001.1, read as the reverse complement.
ATTGCGCGCCGGCATCGACAACGGCGAGCGCCTGCACGTCGGTCAGGGGCTTGGGCAGGGATTTCGGCTGCTTCGGCGAGCGGATCGCAGCCGCGCCGGCTGCGTTGACAAGGCCCTTGCGCTCCAGGTGGCGCAGGAAGGAGCGCAGGCCCGCAAGCCCACGGCCGAGCGTGCGCGCGCCGGCTCCGTCTCTCCGGCGTGCGGCAAGAAAGCCGCGCAGGTCCGCCGGCCGCAGGTTGCCGATGTCCTTCAGGCGTGCCGGCGAGGCGAGGTGGCCGGTGAGGAATGCCAGGAACTGGCGCGTGTCGCGTTCATAGGCCTCCAGCGTATTGTCCGAAAGCCGCCGTTCTTCGGCCAGCGCCGAAAGCCATGCTGCGCGCTCGGAAAGCAGGGCCGGGTCGGCGATGATGAGCAGTTGATCCATGTTCGCCACCTGTTGCTGCGGGCGGTCCATCTTGCGGTCCGTGCGGTTAGGGATTTGTTAACATTGACATCGTTCCTGTCACGCTTAGATCATATGGAACTGCGATAGGAAGCTGGACTCGAGCAGGCGGACCCATGGCAAGACGTGATTCGGGAACAGCGTTCGGGCATCTCGCCGAGACGGTGGCGCTCGTCTCGCACGGGCAGCCCGGCCACATCGTCGATACGCTGATCGCAGAGCGCGGCACCCGCATCGTCGAGCATCCCCTGTGGCCGGTGATGCGGCCGTTCCTCTATACGCTCCTCAATTATCGCCGGGCGATCGAGTTCGCCGATGCCGTCGCCAACATGCCCGGCTTCCAGGCCTTCGAATTCCTGAGTTCGGCGCTGGAACTGGACGTGGCGGTGCGCAACGAGGAACGCATTCCGGAAAAGGGCGGCTTCCTGCTCGTCAGCAACCATCCGACGGGGATCGCCGACGGCGTCGCCGTGTTCGACCTGATGAAGCGCCGGCGGCCCGACATGATGTTCTTCGCCAACCGTGATGCCATCCGGGTCAATCCGCGCTTCGTCGAGATGATCATCCCGGTCGAATGGCGCGAGGAGCACAAGAGCAAGCTGAAGACGCGCGAGACGCTGCAGATCACCAACCGGGCGATCGCCGAGGGCAAGGCCGCCGTCCTCTTTCCTTCCGGCCGCATCGCCTATTGGGCGAACGGGCGGCTGAACGAACGGCCGTGGAAGATCTCGGCCGTCTCGCTGGCCCGCAAGTACGACCTGCCGATCCTGCCCGTCCATATGTCGGCGCGCAATTCCGGGTTGTTCTACTGGCTCGCCAAATGGTCGACGGAACTGCGGGACATGACCGTGTTCCACGAGCTTCTGAACAAGAAGAGCAACCGCTTCGAATTCACCGTCGGCAACATGATCCGGCCGGAGCAACTGGCCGGCGATCCGGTCGACGTCACCAGGGCGTTGGAGCACCATTGCGTGTCCTCGCTGGCCGCGGATCCGGACGCGCGGTTCCAGCAGCTCTGACCTCAGTTCCGCTTTTTCCCTTTTCTCCGCCGGCGGGAATCGCTTAGTTGAGGCGATGATGCTGCGCTCCATGCTTGCCGAAAACTACCGTTCGCTACGGTCGATCCGCATGGATCTCGGCCAGGTGAACCTGTTCGTCGGTGAGAACGGCACCGGAAAGTCCAATCTCTACCGATCGCTCCAGCTCGTCCAGGCGGCTGCGCGCGGGACGCTTGCAAACGAGATCGCAGCCGAAGGCGGCATGGCCTCGGTCCTGTGGACGGGGCGCCGCAAGCCGAACGAGCCGGTTCGCGTCCGGCTCGAGGCCGAGCTTCTCGACGAGGAACGCGCCATCACCTTCCGATACGGGATCGAGGCGGGGCTCCGGCCGCCGGCGGCTGCCGGGTTCGCCTTCGAGCCGCAGATCAAGACCGAGGAGCTTTCGATCGAGACCGGGCGGCGACCGGTCACCGTGCTGAAGCGCGCCGGCCCGGGGATCATGGTACGTGGCGAGACGGGACGGATGGAAGAGCATCCGGAACAGGCGCTGACTTCGGAGACGGCGCTCTCCCTGATCGGCGATGCGGGGCACTATCCCGAGATCGGCGCCTTCCGCCGGGCCGTGTTGCAATGGCGCTTCTTCCACGGCTTCCGGACGGACCGCGATTCGCCGCTCCGTCAGCCGTGCCTTTCGGTCACCGCACCGATGCTGGACGAGGACGGCGGCAACCTTGCCGCCGTGTTCGCCACGCTCGCCCATATCCGGCAGGACACGGTCGATCTCGAAAGGGCGATCGCCGCTGCCTTCGAGGGCGCGTGGCTGTCGATACCGGAGCCCGGCGAGTTCGCATCCTTCGGGCTGGTGTTTCCGCAGTTTCCGAAGCGGCTGTTCCAGCCACGCGAACTCTCCGACGGGCAGATCCGTTTCCTCGCGCTCGCCGCCGCGCTCCTTTCCTATCGCCGCCCGCCGCTGGTGGCGCTGAACGAGCCGGAGGCGAGCCTGCACCCCTCCATGCTGCCGCCGCTGGCAGCGATGATCGCAAGTGCCGCGCGCACCAGCCAGGTGTGGCTCGTCACCCATTCGGAGCTTCTGGCGCGCGAGGTGGAGAGCCGCTGCGGCGTGCGGGCGAGGCGGGTGATCCGCAACGACGGCGCCACCTGGATCGAGGGGATGCGGCTGAGCGGCGAGATCGCGGAGGACGACGCATGAGCGCGCGGCCGTCCTTCCGGCGCCGTCGGTCCCGCGGCACCCATTCAGGCAGCGGTGCGCGATGAACCGGCTGACCGACGATCTCTTCGGCGGCGCGCCGAAGCCCAGGACTGCGCCCGTGCTGGTGCCGATGCCGGCGCCGCGGGCCTATTCCTATACGGTGCCCGCCGAGATGGCGGTCGAGCCCGGCTCGATCGTGCAGGTGCCGCTCGGCTCGCGTCTCGTCGCCGGCGTCGTCTGGGACCGGACCGGTGAGGACGACGTCGATCCGAAGAAGCTCAGGCCGATCGAAAAAGTGTTCGACTGCCCGCCGCTGACGCAGGAGATGCGCGCCTTCGTCGACTGGGTTTCCGCCTATACGCTGACGCCGCCCGGGCTCGTGGCGCGCATGGCGCTGCGCGCGCCGGCCGCCTTCGATCCCGAGCCGATGATCGAGGGACTGCGCTTCACCGGCGTGCGCCCGGAGCGCATGACGGCGGCGCGCGAACGCGTGCTGGCGCTGGTCGACGAGGGCATTCCCTGGACCCGTTCCGGTCTTGCGCATGCCGCCGGAACCTCCTCCAGCGTCATCGACGGGCTGACCGCGCAGGGCAGTTTCGAGACGATCTTCCTGCCGCCGCCGCCGGTGGTGGCAAAGCCCGATCCCGACTACGCCGCCCCGCGACTGGAAGGACCGCAGACGGATGCCGCCGCCGATCTCGTCGAACAGGTCCGGAACGGGCACTTCGCCGTCGCGCTGATCGACGGCATTACCGGTTCCGGCAAGACGGAAGTCTATTTCGAGGCGATCGCCGAGGTGCTGCGGCAGGGTCGGCAGGTGCTGATCCTTCTGCCCGAGATCGCACTGACGGCGAGCTTTCTCGAGCGATTCCAGGACCGGTTCGGGGCAAAGCCGGCCGAGTGGCATTCGGATCTCGCTCCGCGGACGCGCGAGAAGGTGTGGCGGCAGGTGACGACCGGGGAGGTGCGCGTTGTCGCCGGCGCGCGCTCGGCCCTGTTCCTGCCCTTCGAGGATCTCGGGCTCGTGATCGTCGACGAGGAGCACGATCCGGCCTACAAGCAGGAGGACCGGGTCTTCTACAATGCCCGCGACATGGCGGTGGTGCGGGCCCGGATCGGCAATTTCCCGGCCGTTCTGGTTTCGGCGACGCCGTCGGTCGAAAGCCGTGTCAACGCCGACATTGGCCGCTACCAGGCGCTGCACCTGCCGACCCGCTTCGGCGCGGCGGCGCTGCCCGACCTGCATCTCGTCGACCTGCGCCGGCATCCGCCCCAGCGCGGCGGCTTCCTGTCGCCGGTGATGATCCGGGCGATCGGCAAGACGGTCGAGCGTGGCGAGCAGGCGCTGCTCTTCCTCAATCGCCGCGGCTATGCACCGCTGACGCTCTGCCGCGTCTGCGGCCACCGGTTCCAGTGCCCGCAATGCGCAAGCTGGCTGGTCGAGCACAGGTTCCGCGGCCAGATCCAGTGCCATCACTGCGGCTATGCCGAGCGTACGCCGGAGGCTTGCCCCGAATGCGGTACCTTCGACCATCTGGCCGCCTGCGGTCCCGGCGTCGAGCGCATCGCCGAGGAGGTGGAGAAGCATTTTCCCGAGGCGCGCACCATCGTGCTGTCCTCCGACCTGATGGGCGTCAAGCGGCTGCGGTTGGAGCTCGAGGCGATCGCAAAGGGGGAGGCCGACATCGTGATCGGCACCCAACTGGTGGCCAAGGGGCACAATTTCCCGCTGATGACGCTGGTCGGGATCGTCGATGCCGATCTCGGCCTTTCCAACGGCGATCCGCGGGCGGCCGAGCGCACCTTCCAGCTCCTGTCGCAGGTCACCGGGCGGGCGGGGCGCACGGGGCTGAAGAGCCATGGTCTGATCCAGACCTATCAGCCGCTTCATCCCGTCATGCAGGCGATCGTCTCGGGCGATGCCCGCGACTTCTACGAGCGCGAGATCGGCGAACGGGAGAAGGCGCTGCTGCCGCCGTTCGGCCGGCTGGCCTCGGTGATCGTTTCCGCCGACAGCCGGGCGGAGGCGGAAGGCCATGCCCGCGGGCTGCGACAGTCCGCACCGGGCGTCTCCGGCATTGCGATCCTCGGCCCGGCCGAGGCACCGCTGGCGCTGATTCGCGGTCGCCACCGGTTCCGCCTTCTCGTCCACGGCCAGCGTTCCAGCGACATGCAGGCCTATCTCAGGACCATGCTGACGAACGGACCGAAGGAACGGGGCTCGATCCTCGTGCAAGTGGACATCGATCCGCAGAGCTTTCTGTAGGCCAGTCACCGGGCTCTCCGCAGGGAACTTCCAGGTGCGCCGGTGTCACTTTGTCGCAGCCGTCGGCGCTGGACGCCTTCCCCGCTTCGCCGCGCAGAAACGCGCCCGGGCTCGTGCAAAAACCGCAGCCGACGGATTCCGTGCGGCGAGCGAGTGTGCCATAAGGCAGTCGGATCAGGCAGTGCCGGGAGAGCCTTCATGGAGTTCTACATTCCGACCGATACGGGCGAACTCCTGGCCTTCTGCGCGGCGCTGGCCGCCTGCCTGCTCGGGCTCGTCGGGCTGTTCGCGCCGCGGTTGTCGCTGAAGGTGAATGGTCTGCAGCCGCGCGACGGCAGCAACGAAGGCTACGCGGCCGCCCGGTCGCTCGGCGGCTTCCATGCGGGGCTGGCGCTCTGTGCCGTGATGGTCGCGCAGGACTGGGCCTATCTCGCGGTCGGATCCGCCTTCGCGCTCGCTTCCTTCGGCCGCATCCTGTCGATGATGTCGGATGCCTCGTTCACGCTCAAGAGCCTGGGGCTGCTTGTGGCGCAGTTCGTCCTGTCGCTCTTGCCGCTCGCCTATGTTTTCGGTTTCGTCTGAGGCCATTTTCCGCTTCCGGACGCAGCTTTCGCCGGGGCGGATTCATTTTTGCCAAAATTCGGCCCAAGGGTGCCCCACTTATCAAGGATTCCTGTGCCTGCGCGTGTTGCGAGTCCGAAGTTCCTATGCTAGACGAACCGCGAATTTCAGAAAATGCGGGCGTTCAAGCTTGCGGGGACTGAAGATAATCGCAACGAATTCAGGGTGTTAAGTTTACGGGCAATCCGCAAGCTGCCGCTCTGGATGAAAATAAGAGAAGCTTGTGCCCGTGGCAGACACATCCCAGCTTATTTCCGGTGTTGCAGAAAGATACGCATCGTCGCTTTTCGAGCTGGCGCTCGAAGCCAACAGCGTTGATGCCGTGGGTTCCGACCTCGCCCGCTTCCAGGCGATGATCGATGACAGCGCGGACCTCAAGCGCCTGATCCAGAGCCCGGTCTTCTCCGCCGAAGAGCAGGCAAAGGCCATCGCCGCGATCGTCGCCAAGGCGGGTCTCTCGGGTCTCGTTGCAAACTTCCTCAAGGTCGTGGCATCCAACCGCCGGCTCTTCGCCGTGCCGGGGATGATCAAGGCCTATCGCGTGATCGCCGCCCGCCAACGTGGCGAGATCACGGCCGAAATAACCTCCGCGCATGCGTTGACCGCAGCGCAGGAGACCGAATTGAAGGCGGCGCTCAAGAGCGTCACCGGCAAAGACGTGGCGATCGCCGTCACCGTCGACCCGTCCATTCTCGGTGGTCTGATCGTCAAGGTCGGGTCCCGCCAGATCGACACCTCCCTTCGCACCAAACTCTCTACCCTTAAGCTTGCACTGAAAGAGGTCGGCTGATGGATATCCGCGCCGCGGAAATCTCCGCAATTCTCAAAGATCAGATCAAAAACTTCGGCAAAGAGGCGGAAGTCTCGGAAGTCGGCCAGGTGCTCTCCGTCGGTGACGGTATTGCCCGCGTCTACGGCCTCGACAACGTCCAGGCCGGCGAAATGGTCGAATTCCCGGGCGGAATTCGCGGCATGGCGCTGAACCTCGAAAGCGACAACGTCGGTGTCGTTATCTTCGGCTCGGACCGTGACATCAAGGAAGGCGACACCGTCAAGCGGACTGGCGCCATCGTGGACGTCCCGGTCGGTCCGGAGCTGCTCGGCCGCGTCGTCGACGCGCTCGGCAACCCGATCGACGGCAAGGGTCCGATCAACGCCAAGAAGCGCGCCCGCGTCGACATCAAGGCTCCGGGCATCATTCCGCGCAAGTCGGTGCACGAGCCGATGTCGACCGGCCTCAAGGCCATCGACGCGCTGATCCCGGTCGGCCGCGGCCAGCGCGAGCTGGTCATCGGCGACCGCCAGACCGGCAAGACCGCGATCATTCTCGACACGTTCCTCAACCAGAAGCCGATCCACGACAACGGCCCGGACCAGGACAAGCTGTACTGCGTCTACGTCGCCATCGGCCAGAAGCGTTCGACGGTTGCCCAGTTCGTGAAGGTTCTCGAAGAGCGCGGCGCTCTGCAGTACTCGATCATCGTTGCTGCCACGGCCTCCGACCCGGCTCCGATGCAGTACCTCGCTCCGTTCGCCGGCTGCGCGATGGGTGAGTATTTCCGCGACAACGGCCAGCACGCCCTGATCGGCTACGACGACCTTTCCAAGCAGGCCGTCGCCTACCGCCAGATGTCGCTGCTGCTGCGCCGCCCGCCGGGCCGCGAAGCCTATCCGGGCGACGTCTTCTACCTGCACTCCCGCCTGCTCGAGCGCGCTGCAAAGCTCAACGACGAGATGGGCGCAGGCTCGCTGACGGCTCTGCCGGTCATCGAGACCCAGGGCAACGACGTTTCGGCGTTCATCCCGACCAACGTGATCTCGATCACCGACGGCCAGATCTTCCTCGAAACCGACCTGTTCTACCAGGGTATCCGCCCGGCCGTTAACGTCGGCCTGTCGGTTTCCCGCGTCGGCTCGTCCGCGCAGATCAAGGCGATGAAGCAGGTTGCCGGCTCGATCAAGGGCGAACTCGCTCAGTATCGCGAAATGGCCGCCTTCGCCCAGTTCGGTTCGGACCTCGACGCTGCAACGCAGCGCCTGCTGAACCGTGGTGCACGCCTGACCGAACTCCTGAAGCAGCCGCAGTTCTCGCCGCTGAAGACGGAAGAGCAGGTCGCCGTGATCTTCGCCGGTGTCAACGGCTATCTCGACAAGCTGCCGGTCAACCAGGTCGGCAAGTTCGAGCAGGGTCTGCTTTCCTACATGCGTACGGAAGGCAAGGGCATCCTCGACGCGATCCGCACGGAGAAGGCCATCAGCGACGACACCAAGGGCAAGCTCAAGGCTGCTCTCGACGCCTTCGCCAAATCCTTCGCCTGAGCCTCCCAGTCTAGGACGGAAAACGGATGCCTTCACTTAAGGATCTGAAGAACCGGATCGCCTCCGTCAAGGCGACGCAGAAGATCACCAAGGCGATGAAAATGGTCGCCGCGGCGAAGCTTCGGCGTGCGCAGGAGGCGGCCGAGGCCGCCCGGCCCTATTCTCAGCGCATGAGCGCGGTTCTGGCCAACATCGCCCAGGCGGTCGGCCAGGACGACAGCGCGCCGCGGCTGATGACGGGGACCGGCAAGGACGACGTGCACCTGCTCGTCGTCTGCACGGCGGAACGCGGCCTCTGCGGCGGCTTCAACTCGCAGATCGCCCGCCTTGCCCGCGACCATACGCGCAAGCTTCTGGCGAACGGCAAGACGGTCAAGATCATCTGCGTCGGCAAGAAGGGCTTCGACATCCTTCGCCGCGAGTTCGCATCGCTGATCATCGATCGCGTCGACCTACGCGAAGTCAAGAAGCTCGGCTTCGGCAATGCCGACGAGATCGGCCGCAAGGTCATCGGGCTGTTCGACAAGGGCGAGTTCGACGTCTGCACGCTGTTCTATTCCGAGTTCAAGTCGGTCATCGCGCAGATCCCGACGGCGCAGCAGCTGATCCCGGCCTCCGCCGGCGAAGCTGTCGAGCAGTCCGACGCGATCTACGACTACGAGCCCGATGCGGCAGCGATCTTGGGCGATCTCATCCCGCGCAACATCTCCGTCCAGATCTTCCGGGCCCTGCTCGAGAACGTCGCCGGCGAGATGGGTGCCAAGATGAGCGCCATGGACAACGCGACGCGCAATGCCGGTGAGATGATCAACAAGCTGACGCTCAGCTACAACCGCCAGCGTCAGGCTCAGATCACCAAGGAACTCATCGAAATCATCTCGGGCGCCGAAGCGCTCTAAGGACCAGGACAAAGAGGGTAAGAATCATGGCTAAGGCAGCTACCCCGAAAGAAACCGCAGCGGCGAAGAAGCCTGCTGCTCCGCGCAAGCCGGCAGCCGCCAAGGCCGCTGCTCCCGTTTCGGCGGTCTCTGCGAAGGGTGCGACCGGACGCGTGACGCAGGTCATCGGCGCCGTCGTCGACGTCGCGTTCGACGGTGAGCTGCCGCTCATCCTGAACGCGCTGGAAACCGACAACAACGGCAACCGCCTCGTTCTCGAGGTCGCCCAGCACCTCGGTGAGAACACGGTTCGCACGATCGCCATGGACGCGACCGAAGGTCTGGTCCGTGGCCAGCCCGTCGTCGATACCGGCGCCCCGATCTCGGTCCCGGTCGGTGACGAGACGCTCGGCCGCATCATGAACGTCATCGGCGAGCCGGTCGACGAAGCCGGTCCGCTGAAGACCAAGGCCAGGCGCGCGATCCACCAGGACGCCCCGGCTTATGTCGAGCAGTCGACTGAAGCGCAGATCCTCGTCACCGGCATCAAGGTCGTCGACCTTCTCGCTCCCTACGCCAAGGGCGGCAAGATCGGCCTGTTCGGCGGCGCCGGCGTCGGCAAGACGGTTCTGATCATGGAACTGATCAACAACGTCGCAAAGGCCCACGGTGGATATTCGGTGTTTGCAGGCGTGGGTGAACGCACCCGCGAAGGCAACGACCTCTATCACGAAATGATCGAGTCGGGCGTGAACAAGCTCGGCGGCGGCGAAGGCTCCAAGGCTGCCCTCGTCTACGGCCAGATGAACGAACCGCCGGGCGCGCGCGCCCGCGTCGCTCTGACCGGTCTGACGATCGCCGAAGACTTCCGCGACAAGGGCCAGGACGTTCTGTTCTTCGTCGACAACATCTTCCGCTTCACCCAGGCCGGCTCGGAAGTGTCGGCTCTGCTCGGCCGTATTCCTTCGGCCGTGGGTTACCAGCCGACGCTCGCAACCGACATGGGCCAGATGCAGGAACGCATCACCACGACGACCAAGGGCTCGATCACCTCGGTTCAGGCGATCTACGTTCCGGCCGACGACTTGACCGACCCGGCACCGGCAACCTCGTTCGCCCACCTGGACGCAACGACGGTTCTGTCGCGTTCGATCGCCGAAAAGGGCATCTATCCGGCCGTTGACCCGCTCGACTCCACCTCGCGCATGCTCGACCCGATGATCGTCGGTGAAGAGCACTACGAAGTGTCGCGCAAGGTGCAGACGACCCTGCAGCGTTACAAGTCGCTCCAGGACATCATCGCCATCCTCGGCATGGACGAACTGTCCGAAGACGACAAGCTGGCCGTTGCCCGCGCCCGCAAGATCGAGCGCTTCCTGTCGCAGCCGTTCTTCGTCGCCGAAGTCTTCACCGGTTCGCCGGGCAAGCTGGTCGCTCTCGAAGACACGATCAAGGGCTTCAAGGGCCTGGTCAACGGCGAGTACGACCACCTGCCGGAAGCTGCCTTCTACATGGTCGGCTCCATCGAGGAAGCCATCGAGAAGGCGAAGAAGCTGGCTGCCGAAGCCGCTTGATCCCGGAAAGTTCCGGACGCCTGCAATGCGGGCGTCCGTTCCTGACCTGATGAAATCAGCAGAAGTGAATGGTCATGGCCGACAGTTTCAACTTTGAACTCGTTTCCCCCGAGCGCCTGCTGCTCTCCGGCAGCGTGACCGCGGTCGTCATTCCGGCCTCGGAAGGCGAGATGACCGTCATGGCCAACCACGCGCCGACGATGACGACGATCCAGCCCGGCGTCGTGACGGTGACGTTTGCCGATGGCAAAACGGATCGTTATGTGGTGTTCGGCGGCTTTGCCGATATCCTGCCGACCGGCTGCACGCTGCTGGCGGAATCGGCCGTCCACATCGACGAGATCAGCCGCGACGATATCGCCAAGCGCATCGAGGCTGCTCGCGGCGAGCTCGACGCGGCGCCGAACGACGAGCATCGCGCCGGTATCGAGCGCTATATCGCCCAGCTCGGCACCGTGCAGGGCACGATCCTGCCCGCCTGAAAGGGTGAATAGACCGAACAAGACCCCGCTCCGGCGGGGTTTTTTATTGGAACTGTGGAACCGTGCCGGCCGCGCCTGCTTTAACTACATGGCGAAGTTGCCCCGTGCGGCGGGACTATTTGCTAGGAAGCGAGGCAGTTTACTGCTTCAATGGCGGCCGGTGCCGTTACGCCGGCCTATTATACGTTATGGAATGAGGATCGATGTCTCAGAAAATCATCCCCGTCGTCATGGCGGGCGGAAAGGGCACGCGGTTGTGGCCCCTCTCGCGTTCGACGGCTCCCAAGCAGTTCATGGACCTGATGGGCAAGAAGACGCTGTTCCAGCGCACGCTTGAGCGGGTCGGCGACGAAGAGCTGTATGAGGCTCCGATCATCCTGACCAATGCGGAGTTCCGCTTCCTCGTCGCCGAGCAGGCCCGGCTGATCGACCGGCCGCTCGCCAGGATCCTGCTCGAGCCCGTGGCGCGCAACACCGCGCCGGCGCTCGCGGTCGCGGCCCTGATCGTCGCGCGGGACTTCGGTGAGGACGCGATCATGCAGGTCCTGGCCTCCGACCACGAGATTGTCGAGAACAAGGTCTATTTCGACAGCGTGGCGCGGGCGCGCGATGCGGCCGAGAAGGGGCGGCTTGTGACCTTCGGGATCACGCCGACCGAGGCTGCGACGGGTTACGGCTATATCGAGAAGGGCGAGGAACTCGGCGGTGGCGCCTTCACGGTCAAGCGCTTCATCGAAAAGCCGGACCAGGAGAAGGCCGAACGGCTGATCGCCGAGGGCGGCTATCTCTGGAATTCCGGGATGTTCATGCTGCCGGTCGGGCTGTTCCTGCAGGAACTGCGACAGCTCGCACCAGAAATCATGGACGCGGCGACGCAGGCGGTGTCGGCCTCGAAGGACGACCTGGATTTCGTGCGGCTGGACGAGGAGGCTTTTTCGAAGGCGCCGGATATCTCGATCGACTACGCCATCTTCGAGAAGACGCCGATGGCGGCTGTCGTTCCCTCGCCGATCGAGTGGTCGGATCTCGGCAGCTGGGATTCGGTCTGGAAGCTCGGCGCGCAGGACGATGACGGCAACGTCGCCGATGGCCGCACGACGCTGCTCGACACCCGCAATTCGCTGGTGCTGTCGAAGGACATCCATGTGGCCGTGCAGGGGCTTTCCGACATCGCCGTCATCGCCAGCGAGGACGCGGTCTATGTCGGGCGGATGGAGGACAGCCAGAACGTCGGCAAGCTGGTCAAGTTCCTCGCCTCGAAGAAGGCGACCGCGCCGCTGACCGAAACCCATCGCACCTCCTATCGCCCGTGGGGCGGCTATACGTCGGTGCTGAACGGCGATCGCTTCCAGGTGAAGCGGCTGTTCGTCAAGCCGGGGCGCCGGCTGTCATTGCAGAAGCACCACCATCGCTCGGAGCACTGGATCGTCGTGCGCGGAACGGCCGACGTGACGATCGGCGACAGGACCATTCCGCTGCGTGAAAACGAGTCGGTCTATATCCCGCAGGGCGAAGTGCACCGGCTGGCCAATCCCGGCAAGATCCTGCTGGAACTGATCGAGGTCCAGACCGGATCCTATCTCGGCGAGGACGACATCATCCGCATCGAGGACGAATTCGGGCGGGAATAGCCCGATCCGGCGGGGGTGCCTCAGACGAACCGTGCCCCCGTCGCGTCGACCCTGAGTACGGTCAGGCGGCCGGTGGCGAAGCAGCCGGTGTCGATGCCGATGCGGCCGGGCGCGAGGTCAGGCTCCGCGCTCGGCGTGTGGCCGTGCACCACGATCAGCGGCAGCCCCGGGCCCTCGGTCAGAAACGGCTCCCGGATCCAGATGAGATCCTCGTCCTGCTGGCTTTCGAGGGCTACGGCAGGCCTTATGCCGGCATGGACGAAGAGATAGTTCCCGACATGCAGGAAGACCGGAAGGCCGGCCAGGAAGGACAAATGCGCCTGCGGAACGGCGCGCATCAGCCCGGCGCCGTCGCGCCACAGGGCCTCCTCCGGATCGATGCCATAGGATTCAAGCGTCACCGCGCCGCCGAAGTTCGGCCCGAGCCAATACATCCAGCCGGACGGATCGCGCAGGAAATTCAGGAACGTGTCGTCATGATTGCCGCAAAGGGCGATCCGGGCGAGGCCATCATCGTGCCGCCCGGTCAGGTGATCGAGCACTGCGGCCGAATGCGGACCGCGATCGACATAGTCGCCGAGATAGACGACCAGCGCCGTCCCGCCCGAGCGCCGGGCCGCGTCCTTGCGGATGCGTTCCTCCGCCTCGATCATCTGGTCGTAGCAGCCGTGGATGTCGCCCACGGCATAGAGCGGCGGTGGCGGCCCCTCGAGACGTAGCCGGCGCCTGGCGCGATGGTGGACCGGGATTTCGACGAGGCGGTATGAGGAAGGGTGCATCTTCATAGCTTAGAACATGACGTGCCTGCGGAGAACGCGTTTTCGATTCGGCGTACCTATCGCGCGGCCATCGGGTGCTCCGGCAACGGCAGCCATTGGTCGCGGTTGAAGTAGTCCGGCAGGTAGGTATTCTTCGGGCGGGTCCGGTCCGGCGTGACGGTGAAGTTGTAGCGCGGCGTCTCGCTGAATTCCTTCTTGAGCTGGAAACGGTTGCCGAACACGACGACGTTGAATTCCTTCAGTGCCCGGATGCCCTCGAAAACCTCGGGGACGTCGCTCCAGCGCAGCTTTTCGAGGAAGATGTCGACCGCGGCGATCGCGGCGTCGGTCATGGCGGTGCGGCCCTGCTCGTTCTCCAGGTTCAGCTTGATGCGGAACGAGCTGAAGCGTTCCTCGTCGTTGCCGCGGATGGAGAGGTAGGCGGAGGTCTTCGGGCCGTCGCCGTCGCCTTCGGTCGGAAATTCGCGGAAAGAGGTGCACTCCCATCCGCCGCCGGCCAGTCCTTCCTGCCAGCCGGCGCTGGCGAAGCCGACGGTCTCCATCGCCTCGCACAGTTGCTGGGGCTCGCGCCGGACGGGACGGGTGAATTTCGTCTCCATGGGGACGATGCGCGAGACCAGCCTTTCCGGGATCTCGACGTGCGGCCGGGGGATTCGGTTGCCGCGGATCTCGTGGGAGCGCGGTTCCCGCGCCGCCTGCAGCGACTGGACAGGGGGATAGCCGAAGCGGTGAAGAACCCTGTTCAGGTTGCGATAGTCGTTGGCGAGCAGCACGGTGGCCGCAATGGCGGAGAGGATGCCCAGCGTCAGCAGCGCAAACAGGATCTTGCCGGATCTGCCCTTCTTCTGGTCCGCCATGCGGTCAACGACGTTGCCCGATCGCTGCGAGATGCACCGGACCGGTTCGGGCCGGTCGGCCGGTGGCGCCGGGACTGCCGGACGTCCGGTGATAGGACACATTGCAACGTCCGGCAAGCCGAGCCGTCTGCGCAGGCTCCGAGCAGTGGTTCAAACGACGTGCAAGTCTGCGTGATCAGTTGCCCGTCCGGTCCGGGGTCGCCAGTGCGGCATGCAGGTCGAGCACATCCTGCGGCGAGGTCCTGAAGCGCGGCAGACCGAGGTAATAGCCGTAGCCGGTCTTCAGGCTCCGGGTGCCGAGCGTGACCAGCCGGCCGTCGTCCAGCGCTTCCCGCAGGAGCCCCAGGCTGCCGAGCGCAACGCCGTCGCCGCGGATCGCGGCGTCGACGGCCATCAGGTAGGTCGAAAAGGTAAAGCGCGGCTGCGCCCGCCTTGCCTCGCCGTGCACGCCGATCCTGTCGAACCACTGGCGGAAGGAGACCCAGTTGGCATTGAAGCGGTCATAGTCGATCAGGTCGAGCCGGGCGAGGTCTGCGGGCGTCACCGCCGCGGGATCGTCGATTCGGCGGCTGCGCAGGTAGTCGGGGGCGGCGACCGGCGCCAGTTCCTCGGCGAGAAGGGGCGTCAGCGACCAGCGGGGATGTTCGCCCAGGCAATAGAGAATGACGAGGTCGTTGTTCTCCGAAGCGAGATCGGAGGGGCTGTCGGAGGTGAGCAGGCGGATCGACAGGCCGGCATTCGCCTTGCCGAAGTCGCGCAGCCGCCGGCCGAGCCAGAGATGGGAGACCGAGCCGCTGGCGGCGATCGCGATCGTCTGCCCGGCACCGGCGCGGAACGGCTCAAGGCTTTCCTCGAGATAGTCGAGCGTGGCGCGGATGCGCTGGAACAGGCGTTCGCCGGGCGGCGTCAATTCCAGGTTCTTGCCGCGGCGGGTGAAAAGGTCGGCGCCGAGATGTCCCTCCAGCCCCTTGATACGGCGGCTGACGGCGGCCTGGGTGATGTTGAGCTCGCGTCCGGCACGCGAGAAGTTCATGTGGCGGCAGGCGGCGTCGAAGACGCGGAAGGCTTCGAGGGGAATCTTGTCGAGCATGGGTCCATCATAATTTCAAGTCATCGAAATTCCTGAAATTTCGATGGATTTGAAAATATCAGATCGTGATGCAGGGTAAAGGTTCCCAATTCCGGGCGTCAGGAGCCGCGCGTGCAATTCACCACCTCTTTCGTTCCGGAAATCCGCTTCGGGAACCATCTCCACACGACGATCGGCAAGGCCGCCAAGGAGCTCGGCGCCGGGCGCGTGGCGATCGTGATGGACGGTTTCCTGGCCCAGGCGGGGCTTGCCGATGCGATTGCCGCGCAGCTTTCCGGAGAGGGCATCGAAAGCCGGAATTATTCGGCTTTCTCGGGCGAGCCGAAGCTGAAGCATGTCCGTGAGGCTGCGGCGGTTGCCACCGGATGCGACCTCGTGATCGGCATCGGCGGCGGATCGGCGCTGGATATCGCCAAGATCGCGGCCTGCTGTGCCGCGTCCGGCGAAGACGCCATGCAATATGCGCTCGCCGCCAACCCGCTACCGGCAAACCCGCTGAAGAAAATCCTCGTGCCGACCACCGCGGGGACCGGTTCGGAGACCTCGGCCACGACCATCTTCGCAAATGCGGAGGGCAAGAAGCTCTGGATCTGGGGCCGCGAGACGAAGGCGGACCTGGTGCTGCTCGACCCGGTGCTGACGGTGACGCTGCCGGCAGCGCTGACTGCCTGGTGCGGCCTCGACGCCTTCATCCATGCCTTCGAGGCGGCCACGAACCGGAACACGCATGCAGGAGGCCAGTTTTATGCGCACGAGGCACTGCGGCTCCTGTCCGGGGCACTGGAGATCGCTGTCAGGGAGCCGGGCAACCTCGACGCGCGCGGCAAGGTGCTGCTCGGCTCGTGCCATGCCGGCATCGCCATCGACAATTGCGGCACGGCGGTCGCGCACAATATCAGCCATGCGCTGGCGGGGCTCGCGCCGATCCATCACGGGCTTGCGACCGCGCTCGCCTTCGAGGCCACCATCGGCTGGCTGGTCGAGGCGGACACGCCGGACCTGCACGCAGCAGCCCGGGCCTGCGGGGTCGGATCGGCATCCGAACTGCCCGCCTTCGTATCTGGCCTGATGGACCGCGTGGGGATCGAACGCGCGCTGCCTGCGGTCTTTGCCGGTTTCGATGCAGCAGCGCTGGCAGGCGAGATGCGCGCGCCGGAGAACCAGCCGATGCGGCGCTCGACGGTCCGCGAGATTTCCGATGCCGATATCGATGTTTTCGCCCGGCGCATCATGGCGCTGCCGAAGACGCTCTGACTTTCGAGGTGAGACATGACCACACATTTGAGCCGTGACCACTGGGAGAAGGTGCTGGCCGAAGTGCGGCTCGAGGGCCGCCACTTCATCGACGGCGCCTTCCGGCCGTCGCTTTCCGGCGAGACCTTCACGCGCATCCGTCCGATGGACGGCCAGCCGGGCGGCACGCTCGCCCGCGGCAACGCGGCGGATATCGATGCCGCCGTCTCGGCCGCACGCGCAGCTTTCGAGGCCGGGACCTGGCGCCACAGGGAGCCGGCCGAGAAGAAGCGGATCATGCTGCGGTGGGCGGATCTCGTCCGCGCCCATGGCGAGGAACTCGCCATGCTCGAAACGATCGACGTCGGCAAGCCGGTGATGGCCTCGCTCAATGTCGACGTGCGCCTCTGCGCTGACGGCATCCAGTATTATGGCGAGATGATCGACAAGATGTATGACGAGATTGCGCCGACCGGACCGAAGGCGCGGGCGCTGGTGCGAAAGGTGCCGCTCGGCGTCATCGGGGCGATCACGCCGTGGAACTATCCGATGATCATCGACGCCTGGAAGCTGGGGCCGGCGATCGCGGCCGGCAATTCGGTGGTGCTGAAGCCGGCGGAGCAGTCGTCGCTCTCGGCGCTACGGCTGGCGGCACTGGCGACCGAGGCCGGGCTGCCGGCCGGCGTGCTCAACGTCGTCACCGGCTATGGCGAGGAAACGGGCAGGCCGCTGGCGCTGCACATGGACGTCGACATGATCGCGTTCACCGGCTCGACCGAGGTCGGCAAGCTGATCATGGGCTATGCGGCGCAATCGAACGTCAAGCGGGTGGCGCTGGAACTCGGCGGCAAGTCGCCGCTGGTCGTGTTCGACGATGCCGACCTCGACGCCGCCGCGTCGGCCGCCGCCTGGGGATGCTTCTACAATTCCGGCGAGACCTGCCATGCCTCGACGCGGCTTGTCGTCCAGCGTTCGGTGCAGGACAGGCTGATCGAAAGGATCAGGGACGTCGCCGACCGGGAGATCGCGCTGAGGCATCCGCTCGACCCCACGGCACAGATCGGCGCGCTGATCGAGGAGGCGCATATGCACAAGGTGCTGTCGATGATCGCAGACGGAGAGCAGCAGGGCGCACGCCGGGCCTTCGGAGCCGAACGGGTGCTTTCGGACACCGGGGGCTACTATGTCTCGCCCGGGGTCTTCGTCGATGTCTCCAACGACATGCAAATCGCGCGGCAGGAAATCTTCGGCCCGGTGCTGGCCGCCATTCCGTTCGATACGGAAGAGGAAGCCCTCGCCATTGCCAACGACACGATCTACGGCCTGGCCGGCGCCGTCTTCACGAAGGACATGGACCGCGCGCACCGCTTCTCCGAGGCGCTGCATGCCGGTACGGTATGGATCAACACCTACGACGCGTCGAGCTTCGCCACGCCCTTCGGCGGCTTCAAGCAATCCGGCTTCGGGCGCGACCGGTCGGTGCATGCGATCGACAAGTATTGCGACTACAAGACGATATGGCAGCAGTTCGCATAGCAATTGCCCCTCACCCTAGCCCTCTCCCCGCAAGCGGGGAGAGGGGACTTGCCACGCCAGATGCGCGAGAGATGCGGAGGCGGTGCGGCAATCGTCCTTCTCCCCGTTTACGGGGAGAAGGTGCCGGCAGGCGGATGAGGGGCAAGCGCCCACGGATAGATAGGGAATAGACAAGATGAGCCGCATCACATCCATCGAGATCTCCCACCACCGGCTGCCACTGGACCCGCCGTTCAAGGCAAGCTGGGATGGCAGGCCGCGGCATCATTTCGATGCGACGATCGTCCGGGTGCGGAATGACGAGGGCCGGGAAGGGATCGGATCCGGCGATCTGATGAAGGGCTTCGAGGGCCACGAGGACCTGTTCGTCGGCCAGGACCCGCGCCATCTCGAACGGCACTACGAGGTGCTGTCGCACATCAATTTCCACTATGGCCGCTGCTGGCCGCTGGATCTCGCGCTCTGGGACCTCTCGGGCAAGATCACCGGCGAGCCGGTCTGGCGCATGCTGGGCGGTCGCGCCGATCGGGTGCGGCTCTATGCATCCTCCGGCGTCCTGCGCGCGCCATCGGCCATGGCGGAACAGGCGGAGCGCTACGTCGCGGAGGGCTTTCCGGCGATGAAGGTGCGGTTCTCGTCGTCTGCCGGCGGCCGCAACGGGTGGCGCGACGATGTGAAGGCGCTGGAGGCGATCCGCGCCCGCGTCGGCGATCGGCTGGAGCTGATGGTCGACTGCAATCAAGGCTGGCGAATGCCCTGGGACACGACGCTGCCCTGGACGTTCAAGGACGCGCTGGCGGTGGCGAGGGAGCTCGAGCGGATCGGCGTCTACTGGATGGAGGAGCCGCTGCATCGTTCCGACCGCAAGGGCATGAAGGCGCTGAAGGAGGCGACCTCGGTGCGGATCGCCGGCGGCGAGATGACCCGCGAGCTCTACGAATTCCGCGACATCATCGAGGAGCGGGCCTTCGACGTGATCCAGCCGGACGTGGCGCTCGTCGGCGGCATCACCGGCTGCCGCAGGCTGGCCTACCAGGCCCGCGAGGCGGGCGTGACGTTTACGCCGCACAGCTGGACGAACGGCATCGGCGTGCTTGCCAACGCGCACCTGACCGCCGGCTGCGGTGACGCGCCGTTCCTGGAATATCCTTACGACAATCCCGAATGGAGCGAGGCCCGGCGCGACTATCCGATGGTCCAGCCGCTGCAGCACAGGGACGGCTGGCTGGAGCTCGGCGACACACCGGGCCTCGGCGTCAGCCTCGACGAGGATCGGCTCAGGGCCACGCGGATCTGAGCACGCCGTTTCCGGCTCTCTGGGCCGGGTGTCACGCACCATGGCGCCCGCGCAAACGAAAAACCGCCCGGAAGCTTCCCTCCGGGCGGCTTGTTGGTCAGGGCTCAGGTCCGCCTTGAACCCTGATGTCTACCGATCAGTTCGTCTGCCAGCTCTTGACGAGTTCGTCGTAGTTGACGGTGATCGGCTTTTCCTTCTCGTTCTCGATCTTCAGCTGCGGAGCGAGGTTGCCCTTGGAGACGGCATCCTTGTTCCAGTATTCGAGATCGTGCTCCTCGGCGAGCTTCGGACCCATGTCGCCCATGACACCGGCGCGCTCGAGGCGCTCCAGCACCTTTTCCTGCTCGGCGCAGAGCGAGTCCATGGCTTCCTGGGCCGTCTTGGCGCCCGAGGACGCGTCGCCGATCGCCTGCCACCAGAGCTGCGCGAGCTTCGGGTAGTCCGGGATGTTCGTGCCGGTCGGCGACCACTGGACGCGGGCCGGCGAACGGTAGAACTCGATCAGGCCGCCGAGCTTCGGCGCACGGTCCGTGAAGCTCTCGTGCTGGATCGTCGATTCGCGGATCAGCGTCAGGCCGACATGGCTCTTCTTGACGTCGACGGTCTTGGAGGTGACGAACTGCGCATAGAGCCAGGCGGCCTTGGCGCGATCGTCCGGCGTGGACTTGAGCAGGGTCCAGGAGCCCACGTCCTGGTAGCCGAGCTTCATGCCGTCCTTCCAGTAGACGCCGTGCGGGCTGGGGGCGAAACGCCACTTCGGCGTGCCGTCCTCGTTGACCACCGGCAGGCCTTCCTTGACGAAGTCGGCCGTGAACGCCGTGTAGGTGAACATCTGCTGGGCGACCTCGCCCTGGCTCGGGACCGGGCCGGATTCGGAGAAGGTCATGCCCTGGGCTGCGGCCGGCGCATAGGCCTTCAGCCATTCGAGATATTTCTCGATGGAGTAGACCGAAGCCGGGCCGTTGGTGTCGCCGCCGCGGGCGACGCAGGAGCCGACCGGACGCGAGTTTTCGTCGACCTTGATGCCCCATTCGTCGACCGGCTTGCCGTTCGGGATGCCGCGGTCGCCGTTGCCGGCCATCGACAGCCAGGCGTCGGTGAAGCGCCAGCCGAGCGACGGGTCCTTCTTGCCGTAGTCCATGTGGCCATAGACCTTCTTGCCGTCGATTTCGCGACCGGTGAAGAATTCGGCGATGTCCTCATAGGCCGACCAGTTGACCGGCACGCCGAGGTCGTAACCGTACTTCGCCTTGAAGTCGGCCTTGTTCTTCTCGTCGTTGAACCAGTCGTAGCGGAACCAGTAGAGGTTCGCGAACTGCTGGTCGGGGAGTTGGTAGAGCTTGCCGTCCGGAGCTGTCGTGAACGAGGTGCCGATGAAGTCGGCGAGGTCGAGGCCCGGGTTGGTGACGTCCTTACCCTCGTTGGCCATGAAATCGGTCAGCGAACGCGCCTGCTGGTAGCGCCAGTGCGTGCCGATCAAGTCACTATCGTTGACGTAGGCGTCGTAGATGTTCTCGCCCGACTGCATCTGCGTCTGCAGTTTCTCGATGACGTCGCCTTCGCCGATGAGGTCGTGCGTCAGCTTGATGCCGGTGATCTCCGAGAAGGCCTTGGCGAGCACCTTGGATTCGTATTCATGGGTGGTGATCGTCTCCGACACGACCTTGATGTCCATGCCGGCGAAGGGCTTGGCGGCGTCGATGAACCATTGCATCTCCGCTTCCTGTGCGGCGCGGTCGAGGCTCGACATGTCGCCGATCTCGGCGTCGAGGAATTTCTTCGCGGCCTCCATGTCCGCGAAGGCCGTGCCGGTAAAGGCCAGCAGCATGACTGCAGTCGTTGTCATCAGTTGCTTTCGCATAGTTTCCTCCCTCAGGGTTTGCGAATGCGGGTTGAAGAACCGGGGTTCCGGTCCTTCGAGCTTGGATACGTCAGACGTAGCGGAACACGCCGATGGCGTAGACCACGCACAAGGCGAGTGCCCACCACAGGTTAGGGCCGACGAGCCCCAGCCATGCGAGATTGATAAATGCCGAGCCGAGCAGCGAGATGAACAGGCGGTCGCCGCGGGTCGTCTCGAAGCGCAGGATGCCGATGCGCGGATGCCCTCCCGGCCGCGCGTATTCCCACACCGCCATCAGCGCCAGCAGCGCGAAGATGGTGAGGAAGAACATGGCGGTCGGGAACGACCATGCCATCCAGCCGCCGGGTATGAGCGGCGCGAACCAGTCGCGTCCGCCGTCCTTGACCGGCAGCGACATGACCAGAACCCCGGCTGCGAGCGCATAGATGAGCAGTACGGCGAGCAGTGCCAGCGGCCAGCGGCTATTGTTGTTCGTGGTTGCGGCCATCATACCCTCCCGAGCGCGAAGCCCTTGGCGATGTAGTTGCGGACGAAATAGATGACGAGCGCGCCGGGGATGATGGTCAGGACGCCGGCTGCGGCCAGGACACCCCAGTCCATGCCGGAGGCCGAGACCGTACGCGTCATCGTCGCGGCGATCGGCTTGGCGTCCGTCGTCGTGAGCGTACGGGCGATCAGGAGCTCGACCCAGGAGAACATGAAGCAGAAGAAGGCGGCGACGCCGATGCCCGACGCGATCAGCGGCACGAAGATCTTGCCGAAGAACCTCGGAAACGAATAGCCGTCGATATAGGCGGTCTCGTCGATCTCTTTGGGCACGCCCGACATGAAGCCCTCGAGGATCCAGACGGCCAGCGGCACGTTGAACAGGCAGTGCGCAAGGGCGACCGCGATATGCGTGTCGATCAGGCCGAAGGCGGAATAGAGCTGGAAGAAGGGCAGGGCGAAGACCGCCGGCGGCGCCATGCGGTTGGTCAGAAGCCAGAAGAACAGATGCTTGTCGCCGAGGAAGCGGTAGCGCGAGAAGGCGTAGGCCGCCGGCAGGGCGACGGCGACCGAGATCGCCGTGTTCATCACCACGTAGATGATCGAGTTGATGTAGCCGGAATACCAGGCGGGATCGGTGAAGATCACCGCATAGTTCCTGAGCGTCGGGTTCTGCGGCCACAGCGAGAAGGTGCCGGTGATCTCGGTGTTCGTCTTGAAGCTCATGTTGACGAGCCAGTAGATCGGCAGCATCAGAAAGACGATGTAGAGGGTCGGCACGATCCAGCCGAAGTTGCGGCGCGGCGCCCCTTCCATGGCGATCGTTTGCGTCCGTGCCGGTGAAGGCGCTGTTGCCGTCGCGGCGGCTGACGTTTCTGTTTGAACGCGGGCGGTCATCTCGTCCTCCTCAGGCCTGTTCGTCGCTGCTGGTCATGACCGTGTAGAAGATCCACGACAGCAGCAGGATGATGAGGAAGTAGATGAGCGACATGGCGGCCGCCGGCCCGAGGTCGAACTGGCCGATCGCCATCTTGACGAGGTCGATCGACAGGAAGGTGGTCGAGTTGCCGGGACCGCCGCCGGTGACGACGAAGGGTTCGGTATAGATCATGAAACTGTCCATGAAGCGCAGGAGGAAGGCGATCAGCAGCACGCGCTTCATCTTCGGCAGCTGGATGTAGCGGAAGACGGCCCAGCGCGAGGCGCCGTCGATCTTGGCGGCCTGGTAGTAGGCCTCGGGGATCGAGACGAGGCCGGCATAGCAGAGCAGCACGACGAGGCTCGTCCAGTGCCAGACGTCCATGACGATCAGCGTCACCCAGGCGTCGAAGACGTCGTTGACGTAGTTGTAGTCGAAGCCGAGCGCCTTCAGGGTGAAGCCGAGCAGGCCGATGTCGACGCGGCCGAAGACCTGCCAGATCGTGCCGACCACGTTCCACGGGATCAGGAGCGGCAGCGCCATCAGCACGAGGCAGACCGGCACGCCGATGCCCTTCTTCGGCATATTCAGCGCGATCAGGATGCCGAGCGGGATCTCGATCGACAGGATGATGGCCGAGAACAGCAGGTTGCGGCCGAGCGCCTGCCAGAAGCGGTCGGAATGCAGGATTTCGGTGAACCAGTCGGTGCCGGCCCAGAAGAACTGGTTGTTGCCGAAGGTATCCTGGACGGAATAGTTCACCACCGTCATCAGCGGGATGACGGCCGAGAAGGCCACCAGCAGCAGCACCGGCAGCACCATGAACCAGGCCTTGTTGTTCCAGGTCTTTTCCATGGATCAGGCCTCCCTGCCGACGCGCCAGCTGTCGGCATAGATGTTGATGGCGGACGGGTCGAAGGTGACGCGTGCGTCGGCGGGAACCTCCCCGTCCTCGGGCAGGACGATGGCGATCGGCTTGCCGGCGAATTCGGCGCGGACGATCTTCTGCCGGCCGATGTCCTCGACCTTGTTGATACGGACGTGCATGCCCTCGCGGCCGAGGCGGACGAATTCCGGCCGGATGCCGAGTTCGGTCTTCGCGCCTGCGGCGACCTTCGGGCTGAAGTCCAGGGCGATCGTGTCGGTGCCGAGCGCCACGGTGCTGCCGGTTATCTGCGCCGGCAGCAGGTTCATGCCAGGCGAGCCGATGAAGTAGCCGACGAAGGTGTGGCTCGGGCGCTCGAACAGTTCCGCCGGCGTGCCGATCTGGACGATCTGGCCGTCATACATGACGACGACCTTGTCGGCGAAAGTCAGCGCCTCGGTCTGGTCGTGGGTGACATAGACCATGGTGAAGCCGAACTGCCGGTGCAGCTTCTTCAACTGCGAACGCAGCACCCACTTCATGTGCGGGTCGATGACCGTCAGCGGCTCGTCGAACAGGATGGCGTTGACGTCGTTGCGCACGAGGCCGCGGCCGAGCGAGATCTTCTGCTTCTGGTCGGCCGTCAGGCCGCGCGCGGTCTTCTTCGCCCAGCCGCCGAGGCCGATCATGTCGATGATCTCGTTGACGCGCCGGTCGACCTCGGCTTCCGGGACGCGGCGGTTGCGCAAGGGGAAGGCGAGATTGTCGTAGACCGTCATCGTGTCGTAGATGACCGGAAACTGGAACACCTGGGCGATGTTGCGCTGCTGGGTCGAAAGCCGGGTCACGTCGCGGCCGTCGAACAGGATTTTTCCTTCCGAGGGCTGCAGCAGGCCGGAGATGATGTTGAGCAGCGTGGTCTTGCCGCAGCCGGAGGGACCGAGCAGGGCATAGGCGCCGCCGTCGTTCCACTCGTGATGCACTTCCTTCAGCGCATAGTCGGCTTCCGACTTCGGCCGTTCCCCGTAGGCGTGGCGGATATGTTCGAGATTGATGCGTGCCATGGGGTCCTCCTCAGGCCGCCGCCGGGCGGGCGATCGCCCTGCCGTCCGGTGCGAACGCCATCAGGTGGCGCGTGTCGACATAGACGGTGATCGCGGCGTCCGGCTCGATGTCGTGGATGCCGGGTGCGAGCATGACCCAGCGCGTGTCGGCGAATTCGACGTGGACGAAGCTTTCCGAGCCGGCGATCTCCGAGATCGCCGTGCGGACCGTCACCGGGGCAGCCGACGCCGACTGGGGGCTGAGCGCCAGGTGATGCGGCTGGAACGCGACGGTGCAGGGGCCGTCGGGGATGCCGGCGAGATGGGCGGGGACGGACAGGACGCGCTCGCCTTCCAGCACGAAATGGCCGTTCGTCTTGGTCAGCGCGAAGGTATTGAGCGGGGGATCGGCGAAGGTCTCGGCGGTGATCAGGTCGACCGGCCGGCGGTAGACGTCGATGGTGGGCGCGAACTGGGTGATGCGGCCCTCCGCCATGGTGGCGGTGTGGCCGCCGAGCAGGAGCGCCTCGGACGGCTCGGTCGTCGCATAGACGAAGATCGCGCCGGAGGCGGCGAAGATCTTCGGCAGTTCCTCGCGCAGTTCCTCGCGCAGCTTGTAATCGAGGTTGGCCAGCGGCTCGTCGAGGAGGACGAGGCTCGCATTCTTGACGATGGCGCGGGCAAGGGCGGTGCGCTGCTGCTGGCCGCCGGAAAGGTTCAGCGGCGTGCGGTCGAGGTAGGGCGTGAGCTTGAGCAGGTCGGCGGCCTTGCGCACTTCGCGGTCGATCGTTGCCCGGTCGGCGCCCTTGATGCGCATCGGCGAGGCGATGTTTTCATAGACCGTCATCGCCGGGTAGTTGATGAACTGCTGGTAGACCATGGCGACGCTGCGGTCCTGCACGCGCACGCCGGTGACGTCCTTGCCGTCGAACCAGACCGAGCCGAAGGTCGGTTTGTCGAGGCCGGCCATCAGCCGCATCAGCGAGGTCTTGCCGGACAGCGTCGGGCCCAGCAGCACGTTCAGCGACCCGCGCTCGAGCACGAGGTTGGTCGGGTGGATATGCGTCTCCCCGCCCACGACCTTCGCAGTGTCTTTCAGTTCAAGCATTCATGTCTCCAATGTTCCTCCCAGCCATCGGAAGCCCCGTCAGCTCGGGGGATGCAACGCCTTCGTCATGTAGTCCTCGAGAGCGCCCGCCTCGGCGGCCGTCAGGTGCAGGCCGCGCTTGGTGCGGCGCCACAGCACGTCCTCGGCGTGATGCGCCCATTCCTCCGTCATCAGCCAGCGTATCTCGATCTCGTAGAGATCGCTGCCGAAATGGCGACCCAGGTCTTCGACCGTCCTTGCCTCGCCCAGAAGCTTCGATGCGCGCGTGCCGTAGAGGCGGACGAGGCGGCGCGCATGGGCGGGTGCGAGAAAGGGATAGCGCTGCGCCAGCCGGGCGACCTCCGTCTCGAACGCGCCGACGCCGAAATCGCCGCCCGGCAGGCGCGATCCCGCAGTCCATTTGCGCCCCTTCTCGCCGATCGCATCGCCGATCTTCTCCAGCGCCGATTCCGCCAGCCGGCGGTAGGTGGTGAGTTTGCCGCCGAAGACGTTGAGCAGCGGCGCCTGATGGCTGTTGCCGTCCGTCTTCAGGACGTAGTCGCGGGTTGCCTCCTGCGCCTTGCTGGCGCCGTCGTCGAACAGCGGGCGGACGCCGGAATAGGTCCACACGATGTCCTCGCGGCTCACGGGCTCGACGAAATACTCGCTCGCCGAACGACACAGGTAGTCGATCTCCTCGTCGCTGATCCTAGCATCGCGCGGATCGCCCTCATAGTCGCGGTCCGTGGTGCCGATCAGGGTGAAATCGTCCTGATAGGGAATGGCGAAGATGATCCGGCCGTCGGGATTCTGGAAGAAATAGGCGCGCGGGTCGGCGAACTTCCGGCGCACGACGATGTGGCTGCCCTGCACGAGGCGGACATTGTGCACGTCGTTCTGGCCGAAGGCACCGGCGAGCACCTTGTCGACCCAGGGGCCGGTGGCATTGACGAGCATGCGCGCCCTGATGACGTCGCGCTCGCCGGAGGCCATGTTTTCGGTCTCCACGTCCCAGTGGGCGTTTTCCCGGCGGGCCGAGACGACGCGGGTGCCGACGCGGATGTCGGCGCCGCGGTCGGCGGCGTCGCGGGCGTTCAGCACGACGAGGCGGGCATCGTCCACCCAGCCATCGGAATATTCGAAGGCCTTCTGAAACAGTTTCTTCAGCGGCTTGCCGGAGGGGTCGCTGCGCATGTCGAGGGTGCGTGTCGCCGGCAGGAGCTTGCGGCCGCCGATGTGGTCGTAGAGGAAGAGACCGAGCCGGATCAGCCAGGCCGGGCGGATGCCGCCCTTGTGGAACGGCAGCACGAAGCGCATCGGCCAGATCACGTGCGGGGCCATCGCCCACAGGATCTCGCGCTCCATCAGTGCCTCGCGCACCAGCCGGAATTCGTAGTGCTCCAGGTAGCGCAAGCCGCCATGTATGAGCTTAGTGGAGGCAGACGAGGTGCCCGAGGCGAAATCCTTCATCTCGGCCAGGACGACGGAATAACCGCGGCCGGCCGCATCACGGGCGATCCCGCATCCGTTGATGCCGCCTCCGATGACGAAGATGTCCCTGACTGCGTCGTCCGCCACGTTTTCCCCTTCGATTTCGCAGCGCACAATTTTGCGCAATTGCGAAAGTCAGGGAAGTTAAAACGAAAATTTTCCGAATGTCAAACGAATGTGGGCGGAGGGCGATCAGCCGCTGGAGGTCTCCAGCAGGCGCACGTCCTGGTCGAGGCAGATGGCGCGAATATTGTCCAGGGGACAATGGTCGGTGATGAAGGTGTGGACCTGGGAAAGGTGGCCGATGCGGACGGGCGCCGTCCGCTCGAACTTGGTCGAATCGGAGACGAGGATCACGTGGCGGGCGTTGGCGATGATCGCCTGGGCGACCTTCACTTCGCGGTAGTCGAAGTCGAGCAGCGCTCCGTCGTGGTCGATCGCCGAGACGCCGATCACGGCGTAGTCGACCTTGAACTGGCGGATGAAATCGACGGCCGCCTCGCCGACGATGCCGCCGTCGGCGCCGCGCACCACGCCGCCGGTGATCACCACCTCGATCGAGGGGAAGCCGCGCAACCTGTTGGCAACGTTGATGTTGTTGGTGATGACCATCAGTTCCTTGTGGTCGAGCAATGCCTCTCCCACCGCTTCGGTCGTCGTGCCGATATTGATGAAGAGCGAGGAGTTGTCCGGGATCATGGCGGCGGCGGCGTGCCCGATCGCCTGCTTCTCCGCCGCTGCGATCGACCGGCGGGCCTCGTATTTGACATTCTCGTTGCCGCTCGGAAAAAGCGCCCCGCCATGGATGCGGGTCAGCACCTTGTTGTCGCAGAGATCGTTGAGGTCCTTGCGGATCGTCTGCGGCGTGACCGAGAATCGCGTGGCGAGATCCTCCACGAGCACGCGGCCCTCCGCCTTGGCAAGCTCCAGGATTTCTGCTTGCCGGCCTGTCAGAAACATCGATTCCTCCCCGCGCTTTCGTTTTGGTTCATCATATGCAAAAACGAAAGCATCGCAATTCGCCTCGCGCAGACAGTTGGTGGGCACGGGCTTTTTTGTGATACTTCGTCCTGGGTGCGTACCGATTGGGGGAGATCGCCATGTTCCATCCGGCCTTGTTCAAGGGCGCCAATGTTGTCGTCACCGGCGCCGGCCGAGGGATCGGCCTGGAGGTCGCGCGGCAGTTCCTGGACTGCGGCGCGCACGTGCTCCTGCACGGTGGCCGAGCGCCACCGGACTCGACGCCCGATTTCCTGACCGAGGCGATCGAGGAGGCGCGGGCGCACGTCGTCTATGCCGATTTCCTCGGCCCGCAGGGCGTTGCCGAGGTCGTCCGCCGCGCCGACGACCTGTTCGAAGCGGTGCATGTGCTGGTCAACAATGCCGGCACCATGGTCGGCCGGTTCCCGGCCGGAACGCTGACGGACGAACAATACGAGACCGTCGTGCGCCTCAACCAGACCTCGGTGATGGAAGTGACGCGCGGCCTGCTGCCGGCGCTGCGCCGGGCGGACACGGCCGCCATCGTCAACACCGTCTCGATCTCGGCGCTGACGGGCGGCAGCCCGGGCTCGGCGATCTATTCGGCGACGAAGGCGTTCGTATCGACCTACTCCAAGGCCCTGGCGCGCGAGCTCGCCCCCGACGGCATCCGCGTCAACTGCGTCTCGCCCGGAACGATCACCACCGATTTCCACGAGCGTTATTCCACGCCGGAGAAGCTGGAGGCGACGCGCAAGTCGATCCCCCTGCAGCGGCTCGGCACCGCGCAGGATTGCGCGCCGGCCTATCTCTTCCTCGCGTCGAACGCCCTGTCGGGATACGTGACGGGCCAGGTCCTGGAAGTGAACGGCGGCCAGCTCATATGCTGAAAGCGCTGATGCGGATCGGCAACGCTGCGGCGGAAATGCGGCGATGCGTTTGCGCCTCCACCGTTGTGCCTTGTTTTTGACGCACGAGATCAGTCCAGCGATTCGGTTCGTGCCGATCGGGGCTGCATCTGGTGTCGGGAGTTCAAATGAGGCAGTTCAGTGAGCCGGGTGCTGATCCGGGCGCAAGTTTCGACCTGTTCGTCAATCAGGCGCGGAAGGCGAGCCGCTTTCTCAAGGCGCTGTCGCACGAGACGCGGCTTCTGATCCTGTGCCTCCTGACGGAGGGCGAGAAGGCGGTGGGCGAGATCGAGACCATCCTCGACCTGCCGCAGGCGGTCGTCTCGCAGCAACTGGCGCGCCTGCGGCAGGACCAGCTCGTCGTCACCCGTCGCGAGGGACGGCAGGTCTACTACCGGCTTGCGAACGAGCAGGTCACCGCTGTCATGGGCACGCTCTACGACGTCTTCTGCCGGCCGCTGATGGCGCGCGAGCAGGGCGTCTGAGGCCTGCCTTCGCGTCATTTCGGCGGCACGGCAGGCATGCGCCTGCAACCGCGCCTATCGCCGGACGTCGATGACGGCCCGTCCCCTGACCTTGCCCTGAAGGACGGCCGACGCCAGCGCCGGCAGGTCGGCCAGCCCGTGTTCGCTGACCATGTCGTCCAGCTTGTCCAGCGGCAGGTCGGTGGCGATGCGGCTCCAGGCGTCGAGGCGCTCGTCGCGCGGGCGCATGACCGAATCGATGCCGAGCAGGCTCACCCCGCGCAGGATGAAGGGGATCACGGTGAAGGAGGGAATGGCGGCGCTGCCGGCAAGCCCGATCGCGGCGACGACGCCGTCATATTTCACCTGCTTGAGGACGCGCATCAGCATGTCGCCGCCGACCGAATCGATGGCGCCCGCCCAGCGCTCGGATTCCAGCGGCTTGTTCGAGGCTTCGGCAAGCTCGGCGCGGTCGATGATCGTGCCGGCGCCGAGCCCGCGCAGATAGGCTTCCGCCTCCGGCCGGCCGGTCACCGCTGCGACGCGATAGCCGAGACGGGAGAGGATGGCGACGGCGACGGACCCGACACCGCCGGCCGCTCCCGTCACCAGCACCTCGCCGCGGGGCGGCGAGAGCCCCGCCTTTTCCAGCGCGATGACCGCGAGCATCGCCGTCAGGCCGGCGGTGCCGATGGCCATGGCCTCGTGCGTCGTCAGCGCCTTGGGCAGGGGCACGAGCCAGTCGCCCTTGACGCGCGCCCGGGTGGCATAGCCGCCCCACCAGGTCTCGCCGACGCGCCAGCCGGTCAGCACCACCTTGTCGCCGGGCCTGAAGCGCGGATCGGACGAGGCTTCGACCGTGCCGGCGAAATCGATGCCAGGGACATGCGGAAAGCTGCGCACCAGGCCGCCCTTGCCGGTGATGCAGAGCCCGTCCTTGTAGTTCAGGGTGGAATATTCGACGGCGACCGTCACCTCGCCGTCCGGCAGCCTGTCGTCGGCGAGTTCCTGCACCGAGGCCGATACCGTGCCGTCTTCGCCCTTTTCCACCAGGAGCGCCCTGAATGTCATCGCGTCGATCCTCTTCCCGCTTTCCTCGCCCCATCTATAGAGCCTGCCCCGTTTGTCGCGCCACCGTTCTTTTGTATGAAGGGGCGGGGAGTAGCTGCAGATGATCGACAAGCTGGAATATTTCATCGCGCTTGCGCGCGAGCGGCATTTCGCGAGGGCCGCCGACGAACTGGGCATTTCGCAGCCGACGCTGTCGGCCGCGATCCGCCAGCTCGAGGATCAACTTGGCGTCGTGCTGGTCAATCGCGGCTCGCGCTTCCAGGGTCTCACGCCCGAAGGGCAGCGTGTGCTGGAATGGGCAAGGCGCATCGTCGGCGATGCGCGCACCATGCGCGAGGAGATGCGGGCGGCGCGAAAGGGGCTTTCCGGCCATATCCGCCTTGCCGCCATTCCGACGACGCTCGCCATGGTGCCGCGGATCACCGCCCCCTTCCAGCAGAAGCACCCGGACGTGACCTTCTCGGTGATTTCGGCCAATTCACTGCAGATCCTCAGCCTTCTGGAGAATCTGGAGATCGATGCCGGGCTGACCTACCTGGAGAACGAGCCGCTCGGCCGCGTCACCAGCGTTCCCCTCCATCTCGAGCACTATCACCTGATCACGGCGAAGCACGGCCCCCTTGCCGATCGTGAAAATGTGACCTGGCGGGAGGTGGCCGATCTTAGCCTTTGTCTATTGACGGCCGATATGCAGAACCGGCGGATCATCAACAGCCACTTCGCCGAGGCGGGCGTCGGCGTGAATCCGAAGCTCGAATCAAACTCGATGATCGTGCTGTTCTCCCATGTCCGGACGGGGCGGTGGTGCAGCATCATGCCGCGAAACGTGGCGCTTTCCTTCGGATTTCACGACGAGATCAATATCATCCCGATTGTCGATCCTGCGCCGCATCACATTGTCGGGCTGGTGGCGACGCATCGCGAGCCGTTCACGCCGCTGGTGTCGGCTCTGCTGCACGAAGCGCGCCTGCTGGCAGAGCAGGAACTGAGCTAATAGGATTTTTCTATCAATCGACGGTATGACGTTATTGACCCCCCACGGCTTCCCTGAGAAGCTTGCAATGGCGGGCACTTAAAGGCGGAAGACCGGGCTTGTCGGGCTGGAAGGCAACGGGCAGGCATCAGTCGCAAGCTGGATGTGCCGGCATCGTTCGGGAGGATTGCGCATGAACCTGCATGTTTCCGGTGACGTGGCGGCGAGGACCCTTGCCATCGTCACGGCGATGAAGGGGGCCGAAGGGCCGCTGCTGCCGATCCTGCACGAGATCCAGGCCGAATTCGGCTATGTGCCGCAGGACTGCCTGCCGGTGATCGCGCGGGAACTGAACCTGTCGCGTGCTGAGGTGCATGGCGTTGTCACCTTCTACCATGATTTCCGCGACCACCCGACCGGCCGGCACGTGCTGAAGCTCTGTCGCGCCGAGGCCTGCCAGTCGATGGGAGCCGATGCCGTGGCCGCGCGCGTCAAGGCCCTGCTCGGCATCGATTTCCACCAGACGACGCTCGACGGGGCGGTCACGCTCGAGCCGGTCTACTGTCTGGGGCTCTGTTCGTGCGCGCCGAGCGCGATGCTCGACGGCGAAGTCCACGCCCGCCTCGATGCCGCCGCGGCCGCCGAGCTTGTCCGGGAGGCACGTCGATGACGGTGAAGGTCTACGTTCCCAAGGACGCAGCCGCCCTGGCACTTGGCGCCGACCGGGTCGCAGCGGCGATCGAGCGGGAGGCGGGCGAGCGGGGCGTGGCCGTCGCGATCGTCCGCAACGGCTCGCGCGGCATGCACTGGCTCGAACCGCTGGTCGAGGTGGTCGTGGATCACGAGCGCATCGCCTATGGCCCGGTCGGGGCGGGCGACGTGGCCTCGCTGTTTGCAGCCGGCTTCCTGGAGGGCGGCGACCATCCGCTCCGTCAGGGGGCGACGAAGGACATTCCGTTCCTGAAACAGCAGACGCGGCTGACCTTTGCCCGTTGCGGCATCGTCGATCCGCTTTCGCTCGACGACTATCGGCGCTTCCGCGGGCTGACCGGCCTGGAGAAGGCGATCGCGATGGCGCCGGGCGACATTGTCGCCGAGGTCACCGACAGCGGCCTGCGCGGCCGCGGCGGCGCCGGATTTCCGACCGGCATCAAGTGGAAGACCGTGCTCGACGCCGCCGGGCCGCAGAAATACATCGTCTGCAATGCCGACGAGGGCGACAGCGGCACCTTTGCCGACCGGATGATCATGGAGGGCGATCCCTTCGTGCTGATCGAGGGCATGGCGATCGCCGGACTCGCAACCGGCGCCACGAAGGGCTTCATCTACACCCGCTCCGAATATCCGCACGCGATCGCCGCCATGAGCGCGGCGATCGAGATCGCGCGGCGCGAAGGCGTGCTCGGTCCGTCGGTCATGGGCTCGGGGCGCGCGTTTGACATGGAGGTGCGTGTCGGCGCCGGCGCCTATGTCTGCGGCGAGGAGACGGCGCTGCTCAACAGCCTCGAGGGCAAGCGCGGCATCGTCCGCGCCAAGCCGCCGCTGCCGGCGCACAAGGGCCTGTTCGACTGCCCCACGGTAATCAACAACGTCATCTCGCTCGCCTCCGTGCCGATCATCCTCGACCGGGGCGCGACCTTCTACCGCGACTTCGGCATGGGCCGCTCGCGCGGCACGATCCCGATCCAGATCGCCGGCAATGTCAAGCATGGCGGGCTCTACGAAACCGCCTTCGGGTTGTCGCTCGGCGAGATCGTCGACCACATCGCCGGCGGCACGGCCTCGGGGCGGCCGGTGAAGGCCGTGCAGGTCGGCGGCCCGCTCGGCGCCTATTTCCCGCGCGCCCTGTTCGACACGCCGTTCGACTACGAGAGCTTCGCCGCCAAGGACGGGCTGATCGGCCATGCCGGCATCGTCGTCTTCGACGATACGGTCGACATGCTGCACCAGGCGCGTTTCGCCATGGAATTCTGCGCCATCGAAAGCTGCGGCAAGTGCACGCCCTGCCGGATCGGCTCGACCCGCGGAGTCGAAGTGGCGGACAACATCGCCCATGGCGTCGAACCCGAGAAGAACCGCGAACTTCTGGCCGACCTCTGCAACACGATGAAGTTCGGCTCGCTCTGCGCGCTCGGCGGCTTCACGCCCTATCCGGTGATGAGCGCAATGACGCATTTCCCGGAGGATTTTACGCCGGCACCGAGGGTGGAGGCTGCGGAATGAGCGAGACGGAGAAACTGAAAGGCCCGGCCTCCTACTTCCCCTCGATCGAGAAGAAGTACGGCCAGCCGATCGAGCATTGGAAGGCAATCGTCCGCGCGCAGGAAGGCAAGGCGCATATGCAGATCGTAGCGTTCCTGAAGGAGACGCACGGTCTCGGCCATGGCCATGCCAATGCGCTCGTCGCGGCCACGCTGGCCGAGAACGCGTAGAATTTTGAACCAAGTCGTCCGGGCCTGACCCCGTGGCGCATCTGACTTGATCCGGAGGTTTCCATGTCCCTCATTCGTGAAATCGACTACGGCACGCCGGCCTCCAGGTCTGAAAAGATGGTGACGCTGACGATCGACGGCAACGAGGTCACGGTGCCGGAGGGCACGTCGATCATGCGCGCATCGATGGAAGCGGGCATCGAGATCCCCAAGCTCTGCGCCACCGACATGGTAGATGCTTTCGGCTCCTGCCGGCTCTGTCTCGTGGAGATCCAGGGCCGGGTCGGCATGCCGGCCTCCTGCACGACGCCGGTGGCGGCCGGGCTCGTGGTGTCGACCCAGACGCCGCGGCTGAAGGACGTGCGCCGCGGGGTAATGGAGCTCTATATCTCCGACCATCCGCTCGATTGCCTCACCTGCGCCGCAAACGGCGACTGCGAACTGCAGGACATGGCGGGCGCGGTGGGCCTGCGCGACGTGCGCTACGGCTATGAGGGCGAGAACCACGTGCGCGCCCGCAACGACGGCGCCGTCAATATCAAGTGGCAGCCGAAGGACGAATCCAATCCCTACTTCACCTTCGACAGCTCCAAGTGCATCGTCTGCTCGCGCTGCGTTCGCGCCTGCGAGGAAGTGCAGGGCACGTTTGCGCTGACGATCGAGGGCCGCGGCTTCGACAGCCGCGTCTCCGCCGGCATGCACGAGGACTTCGTCTCCTCCGAATGCGTCTCCTGCGGCGCCTGCGTGCAGGCCTGCCCGACGGCGACGCTGACGGAGAAGTCGGTGATCGCCATCGGCCAGCCGGAGCATTCCGTCGTCACCACCTGCGCCTATTGCGGCGTCGGCTGCTCGTTCAAGGCGGAGATGCGCGGCGAGGAGCTCGTGCGCATGGTGCCGTGGAAGGACGGGCAGGCCAATCGCGGCCACTCCTGCGTCAAGGGTCGCTTCGCCTACGGCTATTCGACCCATCGCGACCGCATCCTCAATCCGATGATCCGCGAAAAGGTCTCCGATCCGTGGCGCGAGGTCAGCTGGGAGGAGGCGTTCGCGCATGTGGCGAGCGAGTTCCGCCGCATCCAGTACCAGTACGGCCGTGATTCTGTCGGCGGCATCACCTCGTCGCGCTGCACCAACGAGGAGACCTATCTCGTCCAGAAGCTGGTGCGCGCCGGCTTCGGCAACAACAACGTCGATACCTGCGCCCGCGTCTGCCATTCGCCGACCGGCTACGGCCTCGGCCAGACCTTCGGCACCTCGGCGGGCACGCAGAACTTCGATTCGGTCGAGGAGACCGACGTGGTCATCGTCATCGGCGCCAATCCGACCGATGGCCATCCCGTCTTCGCCTCGCGGCTGAAGAAGCGGCTGCGGCAGGGCGCCAAGCTGATCGTGATCGACCCGCGCCGCATCGACCTCGTCAAGGGGCCGCATGTCGAGGCGAGCTTCCACCTGCCGCTCAGGCCCGGCACGAACGTCGCCGTGGTCACGGCGCTGGCCCATGTGATTGTCACCGAAGGGCTTTTCGACGAGAAATTCATCCGCGAGCGCTGCGACTGGTCGGAGTTCGAGGACTGGGCGGGCTTCGTTTCCGAGGACCGGCACAGCCCGGAATCCGTCGAGGCGCTCACCGGCGTTCCGGCCGAACTCGTCCGCGGCGCGGCACGGCTGTTCGCCACCGGCGGTAACGGCTCGATCTACTACGGGCTCGGCGTCACCGAGCACAGCCAGGGCTCGACCACCGTCATGGCCATCGCCAACCTTGCCATGGCGACCGGCAATATCGGCCGCCCGGGCGTTGGCGTGAACCCGCTGCGCGGGCAGAACAATGTGCAGGGCTCCTGCGACATGGGCTCCTTCCCGCACGAGCTGCCGGGCTACCGCCACATCTCCGACGATGCGACCCGCGCGATCTTCGAGAAGCTCTGGGGCGTGGAACTGAACGACGAGCCGGGCCTGCGCATCCCCAACATGCTGGACGCGGCCGTGGAGGGCTCGTTCAAGGGCCTCTACATCCAGGGCGAGGACATCCTTCAGTCCGACCCGGACACCAAGCACGTTTCGGCAGGCCTTGCCGCGATGGAATGCGTCGTCGTGCAGGACCTTTTCCTCAACGAGACGGCGAACTACGCCCATGTCTTCCTGCCGGGCTCCACCTTCTTGGAAAAGGACGGCACCTTCACCAATGCCGAGCGCCGCATCAACCGCGTTCGCCGGGTGATGACGCCGCGCAATGGCTATGCCGACTGGGAGGTGACGCAGAAGATGGCGCAGGCCATGGGGCTCGCCTGGAACTACCGCCATCCCTCCGAGATCATGGACGAGATCGCGGCGACCACGCCGAGCTTCGCGCTCGTCACCTACGACTACCTGGACAAGATCGGTTCGGTGCAATGGCCCTGCAACGAGAAGCATCCGCAAGGCTCGCCGATCATGCATGTCGACGGCTTCGTGCGCGGCAAGGGCAAGTTCATCCGTACCGAATATGTCGCGACCGACGAGAAGACCGGCCCGCGCTTCCCGCTGCTTCTGACGACCGGCCGCATCCTCAGCCAGTACAATGTCGGCGCGCAGACGCGGCGGACCGACAACGTCGTCTGGCACGGGGAGGACCGGCTGGAGATCCATCCGCACGATGCCGAGAACCGCGGCATCCGCGAGGGCGACTGGGTGCGGCTGGCCAGCCGGGCGGGCGAGACGACGCTGCGCGCACAGATCACTGACCGCGTGTCGCCGGGCGTGGTCTATACGACCTTCCATCACCCCGACACGCAGGCGAACGTGATCACGACCGACTTCTCCGACTGGGCGACCAACTGCCCGGAGTACAAGGTCACGGCCGTTCAGGTCTCGCCCTCGAACGGGCCTTCGGACTGGCAGATTGAGTATGACGAACAGGCCCGCCGCTCTCGCCGGATCGCCGGCAAGCTGGAGGCGGCGGAGTAGGAGTTGGCGACGATGGCCGGTGTGGCGGTAGGGGGTGTCTTGTCGGACGCCGAAGTCCGATGAGCAGCTTCCCGACGACGAAAACGGTTTCCGAACTTGCGCGCCGTTCCGGCAGGCTTGCGGCGGGCGAGCGGATCGTGCCCGAGGAAGTGCCGGTCGCCTTCACCTATCACGGCTCGACCCATGCCGTGATGATGGCCACGCCTGCGGACCTTCAGGATTTCGCCATCGGCTTCAGCCTCACCGAGGGGATCGTCCGCGATGCCAGCGAGATCGAGGTGATCGAGGTCGTGGAGGAGGACAAGGGCATCGACCTGCAGATCCGCCTCGCAGACGCGCAGAGCGAGGCGCTGACGTCACGCCGCCGCCACATGGCGGGGCCGGTCGGATGCGGGCTGTGCGGGATCGAATCGATCGAGCAGGCCGTGCGTGTTACGCCATCGGTCGGCGGGTCGGGTCTGGTACTGACCGAGGACCAGGTTGTCGAGGCGGTGCGGCTGCTGAACGGCCTGCAGCCGCTGCACATCGAGACGCGGGCCGTGCACGGCGCGGGCTTCTTCGTGCCCGGCAAAGGGATGATCGCCGTGCGCGAGGACGTGGGCCGGCACAATGCGCTGGACAAACTCGTGGGCGCTGCCGCAAGGGCAGGGTATCGCGGCGAGGCGGGCGCGGTGGTGGTCACAAGCCGTGTCTCCGTCGAGATGGTGCAGAAGACGGCGGTTACCGGCAGCCCCTTCATCATCGCCATTTCGGCGCCGACCGCGCTTGCTATCCGCACCGCGGAGGAGGCCGGTATGACGCTGATCGCGCTGGTGCGCGGCGACGAGTTCGAGATTTTCACGGGCGCAGGGCGCGTCCTGCCGGCGTCGGAAGACGCCGTGCGCCGCGCCGGAAACGGGTAGGAAAGACATTGATGTCGCACGATGCAAAGCTGGATGCAAAGCTGGTCCGGATGGCCAACCAGATCGCCACCTTCTTCCATTCGCAGCCGCTGGAGGAGAGGCCGATCGGGGTTGCGACCCACATCAACAAGTTCTGGGAGCCGCGCATGCGCCGGCAGTTCTTCGACATCGTCGACAATCATGGCGGCGCCGGGCTCGATCCGCTGGTGCTGGAGGCCGCTCACCTGGTCAGGCGCCCGCCGGCCGAAGGCCCGGCAACGCAGCCGCAGGGCGCGTAGCGGCGGCTCCTGTCCTAGTCTCAGGCGGAGACGAGCTTCGGAACGAGGAAGCCCGTGCGACGGCGATAGGCGTCATACTCCGCCGCGAGCGGCGTGGAAGCGAACTTCTTCTCCTCCCCCTTGGCCGCGACCACGTAGATCACGATGAAGGCGATAACGGGTACGGCTGACCACGCCGTCCAGGTGGCGATCGCCCAGCCCGCCCAGAAGACGATGTAGGACGTGTAGAACGGGTGGCGCACATAGCGATAGGGGCCCGTGGTGACGAGGCTGTCGGGATTGTCGGGGTCGAAGGCGAAGCGCAGCCGCGCCCGGCGCGATGCGGCGATCGCCCACCAGAACGTGACGGCCGCGACGATTTCCAGGCCGAGGCCGACGATCTGTGCGCCCACGGGCTGTGTGACGCTCCAGACCAGATAGAGGAAATAGAGGGTCGTTACGGCGACGACGGCGGAAATGACCTTGAAGCCGGAGGGCACCTGCGGTGATGAGAAATGCGCGCGCAGCGACCAGCTGTAGAAGGCGACGACGACGACGCTCATGCAGGTGACGGCAATATCCAGTGCTGTTTCCATTCCCCTGCCGGCTTTGCGCCGGCTCCCCAAAATGCAGGTCCCCGAGACCGCTGCACGGTGTCGGAACAGACGCAAGCCCAACTCACCCCATGCACGCTGCCGGCTCGCCGGACGGAGGTGCTCTGGTACGGAGCCAAACCATAGCGAGAGCGGCGAAATCCCGCAATGCGGCCTGGAACGTTTCCGCACCTTGCGATTGCGAGCCGGTCGCCTGCCGATCTTCAAGGCTTGTTAACCATCTGGGCGTAGCCTGTCGAAGGCGATCGCTGTGATGCGGATCAATGCCCTGCAGAAACGGAAGACGATGTTCGACAGCCAGACGATCGCGACCCGTCACGGCGCCGTACGCTACAGCGATACGGGCGGATCCGGCTTTCCCGTCCTGCTGATCCACGGTTCCAGCTTCTCGCGGCGCGTGTTCGAACGCCAGTTCAACAGCGAACTGGCAAGACACTGGCGCCTGATCGCGCTCGATCTGCCGGGACATGGCGAATCGGACAACGCGCCGCAGCCAAACGTTACCTATACGGTATCGGGCTTTGCCGATTGCCTGGAGGAATTCGCCGAGCGGCTCGACCTGAAGCGGCTCGCCGTCTACGGCTGGTCGCTGGGCGGTCATGCGGCGATCGAATGGATGAGCCGCAGTACCCGTATTCGCGGGCTCATGCTGAGCGGCGCGCCGCCGATCTCGCGCGGCATCATCGGCATGTTGCGCGCCTTCCATCCGTCGTTCGATCTGTTGTTGACGACGAAGCACAGCTTCACGGCGCGCGACGCGGCGCGGTTTTCGTCCCTTTGCTTCGGCGGGCAGGAGCCCGCGCCTTTCCAGGATCTCGTGCTGCGCACGGATGGCCTGGTGCGGTCGAATTTCGGCCAGAGCCTCGCGCGCGGCGACGGCGCCGACCAACGCAGGACAGTCGAGGGGGCCACCATCCCCATCGCCCTCCTGAACGGAGCCGACGATCCCTTCGTGCGCCTCGGCTATCTTTCGGGAATCCATATCCCGCACCAGTACGGCGACGAGCCGACGATCGTCATCGGCGCCGGCCATGCGCCGTTCTGGGAGCGGCCCGACCTGTTCAACCCGGCGCTCGATCACTTCGTCGAGGCGGTCGCAGCGGAAACCGCCTCGGCATGGCAGGCGCACGTGCACCGCGTGACGGCCCGCGCCCGGGCCTGAGCCTTCGGGCGGACATCCCGCATGGCGAAAACGACGACGGCCGGTCTTTCGACCGGCCGCCAATGATCTTCAAATTTCGCGGTGCGGTGCGGTCAGGCCGCAATATACTCGATCTCGCGTTCCTTGAACATGCGCGAGAGGTTGAGGAAGCAGATCATGCCATTCTCGTGGGCGATGATGCCTTCCGCATAGACCTTGTCGAACGACGTCGTGACTTCCGGGACCGGCTGGATCTGGTCGCCGCGGATGGTCAGGATATCGGAGACGCGGTCGACGACGAGGCCGACGACCATGTTGTGGACCTCGGCGACCACGATGGCGCTGCGCTCGTTGGCCTCGGTCGAGCGCATGCCGAGCTTGTGGGCAAGATCGATGATCGGGATCACCGTTCCGCGCAGGTTCATCACGCCGATCACGTCGGCCGGCGAATGCGGGATCGGCGTGGACGGCGCCCAGCCGCGGATTTCGCGGATCGTCGTTGTCTTTACGCAGAATTCCTGCTCGTGCAGCCGGAAGGCAATGATCTCCAGCGTTTCGC
Organism: Rhizobium sp. TRM96647; assembly: GCF_025780115.1. Lineage (NCBI taxonomy): Bacteria > Pseudomonadati > Pseudomonadota > Alphaproteobacteria > Hyphomicrobiales > Rhizobiaceae > Rhizobium > Rhizobium sp. TRM96647. The sequence continues at coordinate 121,995 of NZ_JAOXHF010000001.1, read as the reverse complement.
CGTCAAAGCCGGCGGTCTTGAAAGTCGTCATTTGTTGTCGCCCCAGTTTTCGTCGCGGTCCAAATAGCCGGAGGCGAGGATAGCCGGGGCGAGGTTAAGGATTGCTCAACCCGTCGCTGAAGGGGCGATATTCCTCAGTCGCGCAGCACGGTCTCGAACTGCTCGAGCGCCCAGTCCACCTGATCGGCGGTGATCACGAGCGGCGGGGCGATGCGGATCGTGTCGCCATGGGTGTCCTTGGCGAGGATGCCGCGCGCCTTGAGCGCCTCGCAATACTTGCGCGCGCCGCCAGCGGCCGGATCGAGCTCGACCGCCAGCATCAGGCCGCGCCCGCGGACTTCGCGGACGATGTTGGAGCGGATCTCGCTGAGCCCCTTCTGGAAGCGCTCGCCCATGCGGGCGGAATTGCCGATCATGTCCTCCTCGGTGAGAACGCGCAGGGCTGCACGGGCGATCGCGCAGGCCAGTGGATTGCCGCCGAAGGTCGAGCCGTGCTGGCCGGGTTTCAGCACGCCGAGAACCTCGGTGTTGGAGAGCACGGCCGAGACCGGGTAGAAGCCCCCCGACAGCGCCTTGCCGACCAGCGTGACGTCCGCCTCGATGCCCTCGTGCTCTTCCGCTAGAAGCCTGCCCGTGCGGCCGAGGCCGGTCTGGATTTCATCGAGGATGAGCGTGATGCCGTGGCTCGTGCAGAGCTCGCGAACGGCGGTGAAATAGCCGGCTGGCGGAATGAGGACGCCGGCCTCGCCCTGGATCGGCTCGATCAGGAAGGCCACGGTGTTTTCGTTGATGGCCGCGCGGAAGGCGTCGATGTCGCCGAAGGGCACGTGCCGGAAGCCCGGGGCGAACGGCCCGAAGCCCTCACGGGCGTCGGGGTCGGTCGAAAAACCGACGATGCCCATGGTGCGGCCGTGGAAGTTATCGTTGCAGACGATGATCTCGGCCTTGTCGCGCGCGACGCCTTTGACCTCGTAGCCCCATTTGCGCACGGCCTTGATAGCCGTCTCGACGGCCTCGGCGCCGGAGTTCATCGGCAGCACCTTGTGCGAGCCGGTCAAAGCCGCGATCTCTTCGTAGAAGTGCGCCAGCTGGTCGTTGCGGAAGGCGCGGGAGGTCAGTGTCAGCTTCTGCGCCTGCTCGACCATGGCGGCAAGGATTTTCGGATGGCAATGGCCCTGGTTGACGGCGGAATAGGCGGAGAGGCAGTCGAGATAGCGGTTGCCGTCCACGTCCCAGACATGGACGCCTTCGCCGCGGGAGAGCACGACGTCGAGCGGCTTGTAGTTATGGGCGCCGAGACGGTGTTCGGTCTCGATCAGGCGTGCGGTGGTCGAGGTCATGGTCTTCTCCGGAGGTCGGGCGCAGCTTGCGGGCGCCAGGTATCAGGTATCGGCGATCAGGCGCTGCGGGTCGGGCGGTCCAGGATGCGGCGGCCGAACAGGCTTGCGGTCAGTTCGACGAGGATGCGTGCGCTCTTGCCGCGATCGTCGAGGAACGGGTTCAGTTCCACGAGGTCGAGCGAGGCGACGAGGCCGCTGTCGCAGAGCATTTCCATGATCAGGTGCGCCTCCCGGAACGTTCCGCCGCCGGGGACCGTCGTGCCGACGCCCGGTGCGATCTCGGGATCAAGGAAATCCACGTCGAAACTGACATGCAGCAGGCCATCGGCGTGGCGCACCGTGTCGATGATCTCGTGCATGATGCGCGCCATGCCGGTCTCGTCGACGGCGCGCATGTCATAGACGTTGACGCCGTGTTCGGTGATCTCGACGCGCTCGCGCTCGTCGACCGAGCGGATGCCGACCTGGAAGACGTTCTTCGGATCGACCATCGGCCGGTCCGCCGGCAGGATCGGCGCGAACTCGGCTTGCCCGCAGAAGAAGGCGACAGGCATGCCGTGCATGTTGCCGGAGGGCGAAGTCTCGGGGGAGTTGAAATCCGCATGCGCGTCCAGCCAGAGGACGAACAGCGGCTTGCCGATCTCGGCGGCGTAGCGGGCCATGCCGGAGACGCTGCCCATGGACAGCGCATGGTCACCGCCGAGAATGATCGGCAGCCGGCCGGCGCGCGCGGCCTCGTGGACGGAAGCGTCGAGCGCGCGGGCGAAGGCAGAGACCATCTGGAGGTTGTTCGCGCGGGGGTGGTTGGCAAGGTCGCGGGCCGGCAGCGGCCGCAGATCGCCCTCGTCGGCGACCGTGTAGCCGAGTTCGGCGAGCGTCGTGTCGATGCCGGCGATCCGCAGTGCCGCCGGGCCCATGGCGGCGCCGCGGCGTCCCGAGCCTTCCTCGATCGGCGCGCCGATCAGCGCGATGGTCTTTTTTGCTGTCGCCATCAGTCTTCCCCGCAGAGCGTGTTTGCTTGCATTCCGGTATGCCGGATCCTGCGCGATTATTGTCTTTCAGCGCGTTGGCAAAAAGATGAAAAACTGACAGATGGAAGGGCAATATGAGCATTTTGAGAAGGTGAGTTAGGCAAGATGATAACGCTGGACGATCTCGACCACAGCCTCATCAGCGCGCTTCGTCATAATGCGCGCACGCCTGTCTCCTCGCTTGCGGCGCTGACGGGCGCGTCGCGGGCGACGGTGTCCGCCCGCATCGACCGATTGGTGAAGTCGGGAACGATCGCCGCCTTCACCATTCGCACCGGTACCGAACTCAGCGGCAGCGGCGTGCGCGCCATCGTGCTGATCGAGGTGCTGGGAAAGATGGCCGATCGGGTGGCGGCGCAACTGCGCGGGCTGCCGCAGGTGCGCGCGCTGCACTCCACCAACGGGCGATGGGACCTCATCGCCGAGCTGGAAGACCGGGACCTCGGCACTTTCGACGAGACCCTGCACAAGATCCGCCTGATTGACGGGATCAATTCGACGGAAACGAATATCCTGCTGAAGACGACGAAGAGCGGGCTTACCTGACCGGTCCGCGCGGGGCCGATCTCCGGCTTTGTCCCGCCGCCCGGCTCAGTATTCCTTCTCGTAGAAGATGCCTGCGGCGCCGGCGCCGTTGCTGCCGGCCTCGCCACGCAATTTCACGCCACGGCCGATGTCGAGATTGATCGCCGCCTTGCCGCCGCCGCTCTCGGGGTCCTGCTTCAGCTCCAGATAGGTCCGGTCGTTGAGGTACTTGCCGGCCGAGACCTGCGCGCGCCCTTGCGAATCGGTGGTGATGTCGAGGTCGTCGATCCCCAGCTTGCTGCGCAGGCTGTTGAGGAGCGACCCACCGCCGCCGCCGGCGAGATCGGCGACAGCGGCGGCGAGCTGGGCGATCTGGAAGGCGGACAGGTTGTTCATGGAGCGGCCGAAGATCAGCCGCGCCAGGATTTCGTCCTGCGGCAGGGCCGGCGAGGAGGTGAACGTCACGGCGGGATTGTTGGCCGGCCCGACGATGTTGATGTTGATCGTCGTCGAGTTGGCGCTCGAGGTGGCGACGAAATTGATGGTCGGGATCAGCCCGCCGGTGAAGCCGATATGGCCGCTGGTGAAATCGATCCGCTTGGCGAGGATCTCGATCCGCCCGCGCCGGAGGTCGAAGCCGCCGGAGACGGCCGGCGCAAGCGAGGTGCCGCGCAGCGTCAGGCTGCCGCCGAGTTCCGCATTGATGCCGCGCCCGCGCACGAAGATGCGGTTCGGTGCATTGATCGCAAGGTCGAGACCGATGCCGCGAACATTGGTGCCGTCGCCACCGCCACCCTGGTCGGCGCGCAACGCTGCCGCCATCGCCTTGACGTCGGCCGGCGCGTTGCGGTGCTCGATGTCGATCTCGGCGAGCGAGGCCGGTAGCTTCTGCGGAATGGTGATGTTGGCGCTGCTGATGTCGATCCGGCCGCCGATGACGGGGCCTGCCAGGAGTGGCCCCCGGATCGTGACGTTGCCGTCGAGGTTTGCCGTGACCAGCCGGCCGTCGACATAGGTGACGTCGTCGAGACGGACCGTGATGTCGGCGGGGAAGTTCGAGCCGGGGACGGTGCCGATCGACCCCGTCGCGGTGATCCGGCCGCCCGTCGCCACATTGCCGCTGAGCTGCTGGATGACGGCCTGGCGGCCGTCCAGCGCGACACGTGCTGTCAGGTTCTCGACGGACACGTTGCGGCGGACGTCGACGAGGCGGCTGCCGGAGGTGGCGACCGTGCCGGTGATGGCGGGGCTTCTGGCCGCGCCGGTCACCTTGAGGTCGACATTGGCGTTTCCGGTGAGCGTGAAGCCCTGCTGTGCCAGCTGGCTTTGCAAAAGGGCAAAGGGAAGGGTGCCGTTGAAGCTCAGGTCGAGCTGCATGTTGCCGGCGACGCCGGCGGTTCCGCCGCCGCGAAAGGCGAGGCCGCTCGGGCCGGAAAGGCGCGTCTGTACCCGTACCGTGTTGTTGGCGAACTGGCCGTCGGCCGCGATCGTCAGGGCGCCGACGCCGGCTGCGCGGGTGTGGCTCGTGGCGGCGTTGTTCCAGGTGAGGTCGTAGGCCACTTGCGGTGCTGCGGCCGTGCCCCGGACGTTGACGGTGCCGCCGATCGCGCCCTCGGCGCCGAGGCCGGCGGAGAAGACGTTGGCAAGGCTCGCCGGCACCGCGTTGATGCGGACGGCGAGGCCGAGGTTTTCTCCTGCCGTGCCGCTGACGGCGATGTTGCCGCTTCCGGTCTGGATGGTGAAGTCGTTCATGGTGGCCGCGCCGTCGCGCAGCGTCAGCCGGGCCGGGCGGGACAGGTGGAGTGCGATGCCGCGCGGGGTGCCTTGCAGCGTATCAAGCGCGATCGCCATTCCGCCCTGCTGCTGCTCCACCGAGCCCTTGACGGCAAGCGGCGCACCGTCGAAGCGGGCGCCGAGGTCGAAGAGCGTCCGTGGTCCCTGCTGGTTGAAGTTCAGCGCCAGCGCGTCGATGCGGTTGGCGCCGGAGGCGAAGGCATCCGCCCGGACGCTGCCGGTGATCGCAAGCGACCGCAAGTCGGCGGTCCTCAGGTCGATGTTCGGCCGGACGATCCGCAACTGGTCGCGGGTGATGCCGGACCCTGTGGCCTGCAGGCTGATCGCAGTCTTGCCGTTCTCCGTGTCGATGGTCGCCGAGCCCTTCAGGTCGCCGTTTGCCTGCTGGCCCGCCATGGCCGCGAGCAGGCCGATATCGGGAAGATCGAACTCGACGTTGCCGTCGGGAAGAAAGCCGTCGTCCAGCGTCAGCGCGCCGGTCAGCACGTTCTCGCCAATGCGGGCGTCGATGGCGGGGATCGAGATCCGGCCGTCCTGCGAGGCGACGCTGGTCCTGACGTTGATCGCCTGTCCGCCGATGGCGCCTGTCGCCGTCAGGTTCCCGGTGGGCGAATTGCGGTCGGCGGTGCCGTCGACGGTGACGACGAGATCGCTGAGCGTCCGGCCGGCGAGCTCGGCGCCGCTGGACTGGAGCTCGGCCTTGACGCCGAGCGCGCTGACGGGACCGGTGGCGGAGGCGGTGAAGGTCGCCCGCCCGCGGGCATCGGCGAGAAGCTTTCCGAGGTCCGGCAGCGTGCCGGAAAGACTGGCCTCGAGGGTCTCGCCGGAAAGACGGGCGGTGCCCTCCGCGTTGATGGTTCCTGACGCCACGTCGAAGGACTGCACGTTGAGGACGCCATCGCCGCCACGGACGACGTCGGCGGTCAGGCGGAGGGGCGTGTCGAAGCGGCCGGCCGCGGCGGCGGGAAGCGTGTCCGGCGCCACCGTGGCTTCCACTTTCACTGCGGCGGATGCGTCCGCGGTGACGAAATGCCCGTCGGCGCGCGCGTCGAGGCCGGTGCCGGCGAGCGTGGCATTGCTGAAGCTGACGCGCTCCGGCGTGACGGCAAGGTCTGCCGCGACGTTCAGCGGTGCCTGCAGCAGGCGGTTGACGTCGGCATTTCCAAGATCCATTGCGGCGGCTGAAATTCCGGCCTTGAGGTTGCCGCGGCGGCCGATGAGATCGAAGGCCGCGCTGTTGACGGTGATGTCGGCATTCGTCACCGATCCCTGCGGCGTCTCGAGGGAGGCAACGGTTGTCGTCAGCGCCAGGGCGGCAGCGCTCAGTTCGCCGGAGAGTGTCAGTTGCGCTGCCTTGATGCGGGCCGTGGCCGTGCCGCCATCCTTGAGCGGAATGCGGTATTCCGCCGGGCCGTCCGTCGTCGCAAGCGTCAGGGCGAGGCTGCTGCGGCCGGCCGGATTGGCGGCGCCGGAAATCGTGATCGCGCCCTCGCCGGCGCCGATCGAGAGGTTTTCGAAGGCGATGTTGCCGTCGAGGATGGAGATCGAGGCCGCCTCCTGCAGCCGCAGCGGGAAGCCGGCGACGACGGCGTCCAGCGCCTTGAGCGCGACCACGGTGGTGGCATCGTGCCGGGCGACGCTGCCTTCCACGACAAGCGGCGCGTTCTCGTAGCGGCCGGAAACGTCGAAGCCGGTGAGGCTGCCGGAATGGCTGAAATTGACGACCGGCGTCTCCAGGTCGTTTTCGCCGACACGGGCGACATTGGCGCGCAGCGTGCCGGTGACGGCGATGGCCGAGAGGTCCTCGATCGTCGCTTCCAGCGCAGGGCCGAGAATGGCCGCGGTGTCGCGGCGGATCTCGCTGCCATCGGCTGCGACGACGAGCGAGCCCTTGCCGTCGGTATTGGTGAAGGTCAGCGTGCCGGCGAGATCGCCGGTGGCGCTCTGGCCGGCAAGGGCTGCAAGCGTGGCAAGCTCGGGAAACTCGAAGCGGATCGTGCCGTCCGGCATGAAATTCTCGCCGAGCGTCAGCGCGCCCTGCAGCCTGTTGTTGCCAACGGTCGCCTCGATCGTCGGCACCGCGATTGCGCCGCCCGAGGAGGTGACGCTGGAGCGCAGCTTGATCGGCTGGCCGTTCATCGAGGCGGCAAGCGTGAAGTCGCCGGCAGGGGCGGTAGCGGAAGCGCGGCCGGTCAGGTCGATCGAAAGATCGTCGAGCGTGCGTCCGGAAAGGGCGAGCTGCGGCGAGGTGACCTTTGCCTGGACATTGGCCGCGTCGAGCGGGCCGGTGGCGGTCGCGTCGAAGACGATCTCGCCGCTGCCGCCGGCGATGAAGGCGCCGGCATCGATCAGGCGCCCCGCAAGCTTCGCCTGCACTTCGCCGTCCGACAGGTCGACATTGCCGGCGGCCTCGGCGATGTTCGAGCGCAGCTGGAGCTGCGACAGCGACACCGCGCCGCCGGGGCCGATCGCGGCCTGGCCGTCAAGCCCGATGGTGCCCTCCAGCTTCGCCGCCATCGCCTCGGGCAGAACCGAGGGCAGCGCGAACAGCTTGAAGGCGGCATTGCCGGTGCCTGCGGTAAACCCGTAGCTGCCGGTGATCTCGCCGCCGATGCTGGTGCTTTCGATGGTCGCCGGCTCGAAGGTCAGCTGGTCGGGGGCCACCGCCAGCGCCGCGGTGACCTTCATCGGCGTGCCGACGAGACGGTCGATATTGGGATCGCGCATCTTCGAGCGCTCGGCGGTGAGCGTCACGGTGGCGTGTCCGGTCCGCGTCGAGACGTTGAAATCGGCGCTGCTTGCCGTCAGCAGCACGTTTTCGAGTTGCCCCTGCGGCATATCGATGGCGGCGGCGTTGATATTGACGTTGACGCGCGTTCCCTCGGCCGGGCCGGAGGCTGCGAGTTGCAGGCCGTGCACGTCGAGCGCGAGTTCGCCCGAGGCCAGCGGCCACCGGATCGGGATCGGCGGCCTACCGTCCGCTGCTTCCAGGAGGATCGAGAGGTCGTTCTCGCCGGTCGTCTGCAAGGCGCCGGACGCCGTCATCGTCATCGCGCCGGTCGAGACCTGCCCGCGCTCGATCCGGAGCAGGCTCGAGCCGTTGGTGGCCGCCGTCACGTCGATGGCCGTGGTGCCGGAAAAGAGCGGGCGCAGATGCTGCGGCAGCAGGTCCTCGAAGGTGCCGCCGCCTTTCAGCGCGACGGTGTGCAATCCCTGGGTCGACAGGTCGTGGCGGGCGTCCAGGGTCAGCACCTCGTTGCCGTCGAGGGCGGCGGTCAGCCGGCCGGCCCATTGCGACAGCGGCCCGTCGCCGGTGAGGTTCAAGGCGACGGCGGGCTCGCCGGGAATGCCGAGCGCGCGGGCGAGCATACCGCCCGGCGGCTCGGCGACGTCGGCCTTCAGACGCAGTTCGTTCGCGGTCGGGTTGAACACGAGGTCGGCCACCGCGGAGGCGCCGCGCCTGTCCTTCTCGGTCACCGCCAGGTTCAGTGCCACGCCCTGTCGGTCGAAGCCGCCGCTGCCGGCAAGGCGCAGCCGCTGCTCCTGCCCGGCGACCGCTTCGGCAAGCAGGATATCCGGAATGTCGAGCTTCTCGACCCAGACCGTGACCGGCAGCGAGAAGGAGCCCTCGGAGGCGGGTTGCTCGCCGGCGCCCGGAACCGGGCGTCGCTGGACGGTGACTGCCTCGGCTGCGACGCGGTCGGCGTTGAACTGCAGGGCGAAGAGGTCGAGCGGCGACCAGTCGACGGCGAGGTTGCGGATCTGCGCATAGACGCCCTCGCGGTCGCTGAGCGTGATCGTGCCGGCGCGCAGGCTGCCGGTGAGGAGGCCGGACGGATCGGAGATCGAAACGCGGGTGTCCGACTGCGCCGTCGCATCCTCGACGAAGGAGGCTACGAGCCGGGCGCCCGGATCAGTGAAGCCGACGAAACCGATCGCTGCGAGGATCACGACGAGGAGCAGGGCGACGACGTAGCCCAGATAGCGAAGCCCCTGCAGCAGGATATTGACGAACCGGCTCATGATTCACGTCCTAAAGCAAAACGGTGGCCAGGGGAATCCGTCGCGCTCCCATGCGCGCCGGGGCCCGGCTGCTCAGAAGGCCTGGCCGATGCCGGCATAGATGCCGAACGAATCGCCGCCCTCGTAGGGGTTCAGCGGCACGGCGACGTCCAGGCGGATCGGCCCGAAAGGCGTGCCGTAGCGCAGCCCGACGCCGGCGCCGGCGCGGATGTCGCTGAAATCCGGCAGTTCGTCGCGCGAGACCGTTCCCACGTCGATGAAGGGGACGATGCCGATTGTCTCCGTCACGTTGACGCGGACCTCGGCCGAGGCGACGACATAGGAGCGGCCGCCGAGCAATTCGTCGTCGTCATTGCGCGGGGAGATATCCTGGTAGCCGTAGCCGCGCACCGTGCCGCCGCCGCCGAGATAGAAGCGGCGCGGCGCCGGGATATCGGACAGCTTCGGCGCGCCGATGATCGTGCCTGCGCCGAGCCTGCCGGCGAGGACCACGCGATCTTCCGCCCCGAGCGCCTGGTAGATCGAGCCGGCCGTCTCGAAGCTCGAGAAGAAGGTGCTGCGCTCGAACTCGTAGGTCGGCTTGGCATTGATCATCGCCCGGTAGCCGGTCGTCGGATTGAGCTTGTTGTCGCGCGTGTCGCGGACATATTCGAGCGGAATGGCGGTCGTCAGGTAGAAGTTGTCGCCGAAGGGATCGTCCACCTGCATGGCCGCGACCTCGGCGCTGCCCGACACGGTGTCGTAGTCGCTCAACTCGAACGTCGCCCCGACGGCGAGCGTCCCGGTAGTGGCATAATAGGCGTCGGTGTCGTCGATCGCTGCCTTGATGCTGGCGGTAAAGGTGGAGGCGGGGCCGAAGGCGCCGGGCTTGGCAAACAGCAGGCCGAGCGTATAACCGATGTCGTCGACGCCGTTGCCTTCGCCGATGCCGTTGACGGAGCCCTCGATCCGCAGCGATTCGGCCCTGCCGAACAGGTTTCGGTGGCCCCAGTAGCCCTGAAGGCCGAAGCCGTCGAGCGTGGAGAACTGGGCGCCCGCGCCGAAATAGCGCATCTTGCCTTCGGAGACCTCGATCGTCATCGGCAGCGATCCGTCGGGGGCCAGCTTGTCGGCCTGCTTGATCGTCACGCTGGAGAAGACGCCGAGCTGCCGCAGCCGGTCGGCCGCCTTGGAGAGGCGCTCGGGCGAGTAGGGCTGGCCGGCATTGATCCGCGAATAGTATTTGACGAAGCCGGCATCCACGTCCTTCGTCCCGGTGACGCCGACCTCGCCGACATCGGCGACCGGTCCGCCTTCGGCCGCGATGATGACGTCGACCGTATTCGTCTTGTGGTCGGCGATCGCCTGCCGGTCCGTCAGCTTTGCCAGGGGACGGCTCTCGGCCTTCAGGTTCGCCACCACCCGCTCGCCGGCGGCGATGATGATCGTCGAATCGGCCCGTGCGCCGCGGACGAGGCCATAGTCGGCCGGGGTGCGGCCGGCGGCGTCGCCCTTCAGCGTCACGGTATCGAAGGTGAAGGCGGGGCCGGGGTTGACGGTGACGCTGACGGGCACGGCGCCTGACGGGAAGGAGGGGTCGGGCGGAAGGGAATCGATCGGCGTCCCGGCGATGCGGACATCCACCACGCCGCCGTAGCGCGCCTTCTCATAGAGTGCGGCGAGAATGCGGTCGCGATCGTCGCGCGCCTTGATCAGGAGGCCGAGGTCGCCGGAGACGGGCTCGCCTTCGTTCTGCTTGAGCAGTGCTGCCGCCTCGATCACGCCCTTCAACTCGTCATCGTCGGTGCCGGCGTCGAAGGTCAGCGTATAGTTGACCGGGTCAATGACCTCAGGTTCTTCCTCGTCGCTCTCGAAGAAGCGCATGCCGAAGATCTTGAAGGCGAAGGCGGGCTCGGCGGCGAGCGGCAGGATCGCAAGCGTCGAGGCAAGCGCAAGACTTGTCCCAGCCCGCAAGAACGCAATACCCAATTTCGGCCGGTCGATACGCTGCCGCATCCGCTGTTGCTGCCTCTTCCCTTTCCGGGGTTCGTCCGCCTGACGCGGTCACTCCCCGGATTGTGCGGCACTTGCAGTCCGAACGACGGTCTGACAGGCCACCCAGGCTCGAATTGACTCTAGCCCGTTAGCATTTCCCTAAGATTAACGGCCGTTCTAGCCCGGGAGCGGAAAAAATTGAAGCGTCTTGCGGATTTCCGTCGCGACCGTTGCATCCATGCAAAAGACCCCGGACGAAGCCGGGGTCTTGTTCAAGCTGCGATGCCGTGTTCCGTTTCGGATCAGCAATCGTCGATGTAGCGGCGGCCGTAGCGATCGCGGTAGTAGCACTGGCCCGGCTGATCGGCGACGTGGCCGATCAGGGCGCCGCCGACGCCGCCGATGGCTGCACCGACGGCTGCGCCGCGGACGTTGCCGGTGACCGCGCCGCCGATGATCGCACCGGTCGCCGCGCCGATGCCGGCGCCTTTCTCCGTCTGCGTGCAGCTGGCGACCGACAGGCCGACCAGCACGAGCGCAATGGCTTTCTTCATCAAAATCTCTCCAGGGTTGAGCGGGACACGCAGGCCGCCGCTGTCGCACGTCACTTGAAACCAGCCGCGCCGGCTTGTTCCGTAAGCAATGTCACATTTGCGAACAATAAGGCGGAAAATGGGGAAGTCTATGGGTTTAAAGTATTTTTTTGGCTCGTGAATAAAGCGCGCCGGTCTGCCGTCGTGATTCAATTTTGCGACAGATTTCGCCGAAGGGGAAAAGAAGCGGTTGATCGCAAATTGAAAACGTCGAATGATGCGTTCGCTGCCTGGCTGTGACGTCGAGGGTCGTCGCATGTCAGGGCCGTTCGGAGGTTCGGCTCGCAGCAGGAGGAAATCCGCAGGTGTTTCGGGTAAGCGAATTCGCCGCAAAAGCCGCTTTCGGATCCCGAGTACCTCGCGCGTGCATCGTCACGAGGGAGGAAGCGCATGACGAAGGTTACGATGACGGTCAACGGCCGTCAGGTGAGCGGTGATGTCGAGGATCGCACGCTGCTCGTCCATTTCATTCGCGACAGGCTCGGGCTGACCGGCACGCATGTCGGCTGCGACACGTCCCAATGCGGCGCCTGCGTCGTGCACATGGACGGAAAGTCGATCAAGAGCTGTTCCACCCTGGCGGTCCAGGCCGCCGGATCCTCCGTCACCACGATCGAGGGCCTTGCCCAGGGCGGCGAGCTGCATCCGGTGCAGGCGGCCTTCAAGGCCAATCATGGCCTGCAGTGCGGTTTCTGCACACCCGGCATGGTGATGGCCGCTGTCGACATGATCAACCGCTACGGCGGCACTCTCGACGAGAAGACGGTCCGGGAAAACCTCGAGGGCAACATCTGTCGCTGCACGGGCTACCACAACATCGTCAAGGCCATCCTCGCCGCCGCTTCGGACATGAGCGCGGGACGGCAGGCCGCGGAATGATTTCTGGGCGAATAGCGAATAGTGAGTAGCGAACAGTTGGAGATGCGCTTCCTGGCGCAACCTGCAAACTGCTCGATCCTGTTCGCCATCGGCTATTCGCTACTCGCTATTCTCTCGGGAGGAGATGACTGATGGGCGTTGAAGGCATTGGCGCACGCGTGGCGCGCAAGGAAGACAAGCGGTTTCTGACCGGCAAGGGCCGGTATACGGACGACATGGTCGTGCCGGGTATGAAATATGCAGCATTCGTGCGCTCTCCGCACGCGCATGCAAAGATCAGGGGCATCGACAGTTCGGCCGCAGACGGGATGCCGGGCGTCATCGGCGTGTTGAACGGCCAGCAGATGCTCGACGACGGCATCGGCAACCTGATCTGCGGCTGGATGATCCATTCCAAGGACGGCAGCCCGATGAAGATGGGCGCCTGGCGGCCGCTGGCGCACGAGACGGTGCGCTATGTCGGCGATGCCGTGGCGGTCGTCGTCGCCGACAGTGTCGGCGAGGCACGCGACGCGGCCGAGGCCGTGGTGGTCGACTACGAGGAGCTTCCGGCCGTGACCGATGCGGCGACGGCGCTGCGGGGCGGCCAGCCGCAGATCCATCCCGAGGCCGGCGGCAATCTCATCTACGACTGGGCGATCGGAACCGCCGAGGCCGAGACCGATGCGGCGATCGCAGCCGCCGCCCACGTCACCGAGATGACGATCGTCAACAACCGTCTGGCGCCGAACCCGATGGAGCCGCGCGCCGCGCTCGGGATCTACGACGTCGGCGAGGATCACTATACCTGCTACACGACCAGCCAGAACCCGCATGTGGCCCGTCTGGTGATGAGCGCGTTCTGCAACGTCGCGCCGGAGAACAAGCTGCGTGTGATCGCGCCGGACGTCGGTGGCGGTTTCGGCTCCAAGATCTTCATCTATCCGGAGGAGATCGTCTGCCTGTGGGCGTCCAGGCGCACCGGCGTGCCGGTGAAGTGGACGTCCGACCGCACCGAGGCCTTCCTGACCGACGCGCACGGCCGCGACCACCTGTCGACGGTGAAGATGGCGTTCGACGGCGACAACCGCATCACGGCGCTGAAGGTCGACACCATCGCCAATTTCGGGGCCTACATGTCGCTGTTCTCGTCGGCCGTGCCGACCTATCTCTATGCGACGCTGCTCTCCGGCCAGTACGCGATCCCGGCGATCCATGCCAATGTCCGGGCGGTCTATACGAATACCGCGCCGGTGGATGCCTATCGCGGTGCCGGGCGGCCGGAGGCGACCTATCTCCTCGAGCGCACGATCGAGACGGCGGCGCGCGAACTCGGCGTCTCGCCGGCGGAGCTGCGGCGCAAGAACTTCATCCGCTCCTTCCCCCACCAGACGCCGGTGATCATGAACTACGATGCCGGCGACTACGAGGCCTCGCTGGAGGCGGCGATGAAGGAGGCCGACTGGGCGGGCTTCGGGGCGCGCAAGGCCGAAGCCGAAGGACGCGGCATGAAGCGCGGCATCGGCATGAGCTGCTACATCGAAGCCTGCGGCATCGCGCCGTCGGCTGCGGTCGGGTCGCTCGGCGCGGGCGTGGGCCTGTGGGAATCGGCGGAGGTGCGGGTGAACGCCGTCGGCACGATCGAGGTGCTGACCGGCTCGCACAGCCACGGCCAGGGCCACGAGACCACCTTCGCCCAGCTTGTCGCCGACCGTTTCGGCGTACCGATCGACAGCGTCTCGATCGTCCATGGCGACACCGACAAGGTGCAGATGGGCATGGGCACCTACGGCTCGCGCTCGGGTGCGGTCGGCATGTCGGCGATCGTCAAGGCGCTCGACAAGGTCGAGGCCAAGGCGAAGAAGATCGCAGCCCACCTGATGGAGGCCGACGAGAGCGACATCGTCATCGAGAACGGCGAGGCGAAGGTCGCCGGTACCGACAAGACGGTGCCGTGGTTCCAGGTGGCGCTGTCCGCCTACACCGCCCACAACCTTCCGGCCGGCATGGAACCGGGGCTGAAGGAAGGAGCATTCTACGATCCGTCGAACTTCACCTTCCCGGCCGGCTGTTACATCTGCGAGGTCGAGATCGATCCGGAAACCGGCAAGACCGAGATCGTCCAGTTCGTCGCGGCCGACGACTTCGGCAACATCATCAATCCGATGATCGTCGAGGGACAGGTCCATGGCGGCATCGCCCAGGGCATCGGCCAGGCGCTGCTCGAGGGCGTGCACTACGACCCGCAGACGGGCCAGCTGCTGACCGCCAGCTACATGGACTATGCGATGCCGCGCGCCGACGACCTGCCGTCGTTCAAGGTCTCGCACCAGAATACGCCGTGTCCCAACAATCCGCTCGGGATCAAGGGCTGCGGCGAGGCGGGCGCTATCGGCTCGCCGCCGGCGCTGATGAACGCGATCACGGATGCAATCGGCAACAACGACCTGACCATGCCGGCCACGCCCCAGAAGGTGTGGGCGGCGGCGCATGCGGCGCAGTGAGGGGAGAACGGAGATGTATGAAACCAATTACCATCGCGCGTCCTCGGTCGCAGACGCCGTTCGCCTCAAGGGGGCTTCGGAGGAAAGCAAGTATGTTTCGGGCGGGATGACGCTGATCCCGACGATGAAGCAGAGACTGGCGGCACCCTCGGATCTCGTCGATCTCAGGCATGTCGCCGAGATGAAGGGGATCACGGTCTCGGGTGGCAGCGTGCGCATCGGTGCGGCGACGACCCATGCCGAGGTTGCGCAGTCTTCCGACATCAAGGCGGCCTGCCCGGCGCTCGCCCATCTCGCTTCGCTGATCGGCGATCCGCATGTGCGCCACATGGGCACGATCGGCGGCTCCATCGCCAACAACGACCCGGCCGCCGACTATCCCTCGGCGATGCTGGCGCTGGGAGCGACGATCGTGACCGACAGGCGCGAGATCGCCGCGGACGATTTCTTCACCGGCCTGTTCGAAACGGCGCTGGCGGACGACGAGATCGTCGTCGCCGTGACTTTCAGGCCGCCGGAGAGGGCCGGATACTGCAAGTTCCCGAACCCGGCCTCGCGCTACGCGATGACGGGGGTGTTCGTGACCAAAGGGGCAGACGGCGTGCGGGTCGGCGTCACCGGCGCGGGCGCGGATGGCGTGTTCCGCCATGCCGCCATGGAGGCGGCGCTCGCCGGCGATTTTTCACCGCAGGCGATTGCCGGCGTGACCACCGATCCGTCGGACCTGCTGTCGGACATCCATGGAAGCGCGGAATATCGGGCCAACCTCGTCGCCGTGATGGCCCGACGGGCGGTTGCGGCCGCATGAGGCCGGTCGGCTGCGGCTGACGACACATCGAGGACGGCTCCGGCCGTTCTCGCCTTGCGTGATACTTGACATGCATCAAGCAAGAATGGTTTCTGCCATTGTAACCTATCTTGGAATGTTTCAAAGGTAGGTGCGGTTTTGCCGCAGTGCCTTTGCGTTGCGGCAGTCGCTTTCGGGGTGTAGGTCGAAGGTGAAGCGGGCGGTATCTCGCCCGGGCATGCCGGGGAACCGGTCTGGAGACACAGATGGACTTTGAGGCTTTCTTCAAGAACGAGTTGGACGGGCTGCACCAGGAAGGCCGCTATCGCGTCTTCGCAGAGCTGGAGCGGCAGAGCGGCGGGTTTCCCAAGGCGACGCGCTACACCGGTTCGGGCACGCAGGAAGTCACGGTCTGGTGCTCCAACGACTATCTCGGCATGGGGCAGCATCCGAAGGTCACCGAGGCGATGAAGCTTGCGATCGACCAGTGTGGCGCGGGTGCTGGCGGCACCCGCAACATCTCGGGCACGAACCACTATCACGTTCTCCTCGAGCGCGAGCTCGCCGACCTGCACGGCAAGGAGGCAGCCCTGCTGTTCACCTCCGGCTACGTCTCCAACTGGGCCGCACTCGGCACCCTCTGTTCCAAGATCCCCGGCATCGTCATGTTCTCCGACGCCGGCAACCATGCCTCCATGATCGAAGGCATTCGCCATTCGAAGTGCGAGCGGGTGATCTGGAAGCACAACGACCTGAAGGACCTGGAAGCGAAACTCGCCGCGGCCGATCCCAAGGCGCCGAAGATCATCGCCTTCGAATCGGTCTACTCGATGGATGGCGACATCGCGCCGATCAGGGAAATCTGCGACCTCGCCGACAAATACGGCGCCATGACCTATCTCGACGAGGTGCACGCGGTCGGCATGTACGGCCCGCGCGGCGGCGGCATCGCCGAGCGCGAAGGGCTGATGCACCGCCTGACGGTGATCGAAGGCACGCTCGGCAAGGCCTTCGGCGTCATGGGCGGCTACATCGCCGCCTCCACCGCGCTCTGCGACTTCATCCGCTCGTTTGCCTCGGGCTTCATCTTCACGACCGCGCTGCCGCCGACGCTTGCCGCCGGTGCGCTGGCCTCGATCCGGCACCTGAAGGAAAGCCAGCAGGAACGCTTCGCCCATCAGGAACGCGTCCGCCGGCTGCGCTCGCTGCTCGACCGCAACGGCATTCCTCACCTGCCCAACCCCAGCCATATCGTGCCGGTGATTGTCGGCGACGCCGCCAAGTGCAAGTGGATTTCGGACCTGCTGCTCGACAATTTCGGCATCTACGTGCAGCCGATCAACTATCCGACCGTGCCGAAGAAGACCGAGCGCCTGCGCATCACGCCGACGCCGATGCACTCGGATGCCGACATCGACCACCTGGTCGGTGCGCTGCATTCGCTGTGGTCGCGCTGCGCGCTGGCGCGTGCGGTGGCCTGAGCCCGTTCTCTTCGACCCGAGACCTTGCGATGGCCGCGGCTTACGCGGCCATTTCCTTTTGCGCGACGATCTCTCCGGCACGGCGGCGGGCTTCCTCGTCAGCGGCAAAGACCTCTTCCATAGTACGGGCGGCAGCAAAGCTCGCCATGTCGTCCATCACCTGTTCTGCGATGTCGGCCATGTTGAGGAAGCCGATGCGGCCGTCGCAGAAGGCGTGGAAGGCGGTCTCTTCGGCTGCGTTCATCACCGCACTCTGCACGCCGCCGCGCTCGAGCGCGGTGCGGGCCAGCCGCAGCGCCGGGAAGCGAACCTCGTCCGGCGCCTCGAAATCGAGCCGGGCGAGCTTTGCGAAATCGAGCCGCTCGACGTTCAGTTCCGGCCGGTCGGGATAGGTGAGCGCATAGCCGATCGCGGTGCGCATGTCCGGGCAGCCGAGCTGCGCCAGCACCGAGCCGTCCCGGTAGCCGACCATCGAATGGACGATCGACTGCGGGTGGACGATCACCTCGATCTGGTCGGGCCGGACGTCGAAGAGATGCTTGGCCTCGATCATCTCCAGCGCCTTGTTGAACATCGAGGCGCTGCCGATCGACACCTTCAGGCCCATCGACCAGTTGGGATGGGCCCGGGCGACGGCGGCGGTGACGCCGGCCATCTGCTCGCGCGACCAGGTGCGGAAGGGCCCTCCGGAGGCCGTCAGCACGATCCGCTCGACGGCGTGGCGCTGGTCGTCCTCCAGCGCCTGGAAGATGGCGCTGTGCTCGCTGTCGACCGGGATCAGCCGCCCGCCGCCTTCGCTCACCGCCTGTACGAAGAGATCGCCGGCGGTGACGAGGCATTCCTTGTTGGCGAGCGCGATATCGGCGCCGCGCCTTGCTGCGGCCAGGGTGGGGCCGAGGCCGGCGGTTCCGACGATCGCCGCCATCACCCAGCCGGAGGGGGCGTCCGCCGCCTCCATCAGCGCGCTGCGGCCGGCGCCGACGGCGATGCCGGTGCCGGCCAGCGCCTGCTTCAGGTCCTCGTAGCGGCCTTCATCGGCGGTCACGGCGAAACCGGCGCCGAATGTCTTCGCCTGCTCGGCCAAAAGCGCGATGTTGCCGTTGCCGGTCAGCGCCGCCACCTCGAAGGTGTCGCGGCCGCCGAGCTGCCCGATCACGTCGAGGGTGCTGGTGCCGATCGAGCCGGTGGAGCCAAGAATCGTGACGCGGCGTCTGTTTGCCTCGCTGGGTGCCATGATTGTTCCGCGATCTTTTTATTGTCTTGATGAGGCTCTACAGCCGATTGACGCGCGCAACAAGCCATTGATGCGTGCGCGGGCGGTTGCGCCGTTGCGCGCGACGCTTGACGTTTTCATCGGAGCGGCCATAACGTCGCCGCTGGCGATCCGTTCGCCTATGACATTTTTGGAGGATGCCCGTGCGGTTATCTTTGAATGCGCTCGCAGCCCTGCTGCTGTCCCTCGGTTCCGCCGCGGCCGCTCTCGCCGCCGACGCGCTGCCGCAGGGCCTGAGCGCGACCTGGGTCGTCGAAGACCTCAACGGCAAGGGCGTCATCGATAACCTGCAGACCACGCTGGAAATCCGAACTGACGGATCCTATGGCGGCAATGGCGGCTGCAACACCTATCGCGGCAACCTCAAGTTCGAGGCCGACGGCACGGTGAGCTTCGCGCCGGCGGCGGCGACCCGCAAGATGTGTGCGCCGGCCGTCATGGACCAGGAGCAGAAATTCTTCGACGCGCTTGGCACGGTGCGCTCCTGGCGGCTGGAGAACGGCCTGCTGCACCTGGCCGACAAGGATGGCGGGCATGCGATGCGGCTGGCCCAGCTGAAGAACACCACCGACATCGTGCTGCAGGTGCCGAACACGATCTCGGTCGACCGGCAGACCGTGTCCTACAATTGCGACGGCGACCTGAAGCTGAAGGCGGACTATGTCAACGCCGAATCCGTCGCGCTCGCCATCCTCACCTTCGGCGAGAACTTCGTGATCGCCAGCAACGTGCTGTCGGGCTCCGGCGCCCGCTATGCCGGCGGCCAGTTCGAATGGTGGACGAAGGGCGACGAGGGCACGCTGAGAGACCTGACCAAGGGCGAGGACGCAACCGGCATCACCTGCCGCAAGGCGCCCTGACGCCGGGATCGGGCCCCCTCATCGCGACGCGGCCAATTGTGCGGAGAAAGCCATGGTTACATTCAACGTCGGCCAGAAGGTCGTCTGCATCGACGATCGCTTCAAGAACGTCTCGATCGACCAGGGCATCCGCAAGGGCCAGATCTACACCGTGCGCTGGGTCGGCCACTACCGCCACTATGTCGACGGCGACTTCTACGGCATCAAGCTGATGGAACTCTACCGCGGCAACGACGACGGCCCGGAAGGCTACGGCGCCGTGGATATGCCCTTCCGCGCCACCCGCTTCCGTCCGCTCGTCTCCGATCGCATCAGGTCCATGCTCGGCATCAAGGCGCCCGCGCCGAAGAAGGAGGCGAGGCCGTCGGTGGTCCCGTCGGTGAAGCCGAAGCCCAGGGTGACGACGCCGGAGAAGGAGCGCGAGGAGGAGAAGGTTTGAGCGGGACGGTCCGAAAGGCAGCGAGCCCTCGTGCCATGGCCTTTCTCCCGTGCCTCGGGCTCGCCGAGTGCCGGAAAGGCGCAACATCATGAGCGTCGCCTTCGTCAAGGAAGAAAGCGCCGAGACAGCGTCGGAAACCTTGCTTCCCGACCGCCCGATCTCGCCGCATCCGAACCTCGTAACGGAAGCAGGGCTGAAGGCCCTCGAGATGCAATTGCAGGAGGCGCGTGCCGCCTATGATGCGGCCGGCGCCATCGAGGACGTCAACGAGCGCCGCCGGCAGGCTGCCGGCCCGTTGCGCGACCTGCGCTATCTTCGGGAGCGGGTGCGCACGGCCCAGCTCGTCCCCCCTCCGACCTCGAACGAAACCGTCGCCTTCGGCAGCACGGTCACCTTCGCGCGCGACGGCGGGCGGGAACAGACCTATCGCATCGTCGGCGAGGACGAGGCCGATCCCAAGGCCGGATCGATTTCCTACATCTCCCCCGTCGCCCGCGGCCTCGCCGGCAAGAACGTCGGCGACGTCGTCAGTGTCGGCGAGCAGGAACTGGAGGTCATTGCCATTGGCTGAGTGGGTTGTGCTCATGAAGCGAGACACAGGATAGGGCGATCACGCCGCGTCGAGGCTGCTGAGGCATCGTGCAGACCCTCTGCGGGCACTACCACGCCGTTGCATCTCCTGTCGAAGCTTAGCCCACTCATACTGCCACTGGGGTCGACCAACTGCGTCGGCGACCTTGACGGCAGTCCGCCGCGCGCTGATATTTGCGAAAGGGCGGCTTAAGCCATTGAACCAAGTGTTCCAAGTACGAGAGCGCCCGTGTCCACCGCCCTCCGCGACCGTGTCGCGGCACCGAAGGAAATTGGGCGAATGGAAATACTGGCCAACGTTGGGGACATTCACGTTGTCTTCCGCGTATCAGAAGTATTGCTCCTCCTCGCATTGGCGAAGTGGCGAAAATAATATCGATGGCAGGGGCTTTGGCTCCTGCCGTTTCGCATAGGGGGGACGATACACGCCAAACTGCAGATCGGAATGGTGATCCCGCCGCGATTCGAACGCGGGACCCCCAGATTAGGAATCTGGTGCTCTATCCTGCTGAGCTACGGGACCACTGACAGAACCCATACAAAAGCCGAGGCTTGAAGCCAAGTGGTTTTCGGCGTGCGGCTAGGCGCAATTTCGAGGGGGGGGCGAAGGCCCGCCTCGCGATGCCGTCACGTCGGGGCGACCGCGCGGCATCGCGAGAAAGTGGCGGCCAGTTCCCTGTTGGCTGTCCCGCCCGGCACTGCCGTGCTGCTGTCCGTCAGGCCGGAAGCCGGGTCTCGACCAGTTTCACCCAGTAGCTGACGCCATGGGGGATGGCGTCGTCGTTGAAGTCGTAGGCCGGGTGGTGGAGGCCGGCGGTGTCGCCGTTGCCCATGAAGACGAAGGCGCCGGGGCGGGCTTCGAGCATGTAGGCGAAGTCCTCGCCGCCCATCATCGGGTCGATGGCCGCATCGACCTTGCCCTTGCCGGCGATCTCCTCGGCGACGGCCACCGCATGGCCGGTCTCGGCCGCATGGTTGACGACGACGGGGTAGTTGCGCTGGTAGCGCACGGTGATCTCGGCGCCGTGAGCGGCGGCGAGGCCGGCGCAGATCTGGCGGATGCGGGCTTCGGCCTCTTCCCGCACGGGCGTGCTCAGCGTGCGAACCGTGCCTGACAGGGTCGCCGTCTCCGGGATGACGTTATAGGCAAAGCCGGCGTTGAACTTCGTCACCGAGACCACGAGCGAGGCGATCGGGTCGGTGTTGCGGGCCACGATCGTCTGCAGCGCGCCGACGATCTGCGAGCCGAGCACGATGGTGTCGGTGGTGCGGTGCGGCTGGGCGGCATGGCCGCCGCGACCCTTGATGTGGATGTCGAACTCGTCGGTCGCCGCCATGATCGCGCCGATGCGGGTGCCGAACCGGCCGACCGGCATGCCCGGCATGTTGTGCATGCCGTAGACTTCCGTGATACCGAAGCGGTCCATCATGCCGTCCCTGACCATCTCGCGGCCGCCGCCGCCGCCTTCCTCGGCCGGCTGGAAGATGACGGCGACGCTGCCGGCGAAGTTGCGCGTCTCGGCCAGGTATTTCGCCGCGCCCAAGAGCATGGCGGTGTGGCCGTCGTGGCCGCAGGCATGCATCTTGCCGGCCACGGTCGAGGCCCAGGGCTTGCCGCTCTCCTCGTTGATCGGCAGGGCGTCCATGTCGGCGCGCAGGCCGATCGTGTAGCCGGGGGCCTTGCCCCTGATCAGGCCGACCACGCCGGTGCGGCCGATGCCGGTCACGATTTCGTCAACGCCGAACGCCTTAAGCTTGTCGGCGACGAAGGCCGCGGTCTTTTCCACGGCAAACATCGTCTCCGGATGCTGGTGGATCTGCCGGCGCCAGCCGGCGATCTCGTCCTGAAGTTCTGCGGCGCGGTTCAAAACGGGCATGTGACGTTCCTGTCTCGGTCTGGGCGGGAGGACGGGTCAAGAATCGACCGTCGATTCGCCGTGGGGCTTTGCCATCAGCATGCCATATAGGCTAAATAGGCGGAGCGAACGAGACAACTCCCGAATTTCCGAGGAACAGGCCCTTGCAGAAGACTGGACGGTTCATGCGCCGTGCGACGGCATGCGTTGGAGCAGCGACGATGCTCGCAGCCACCTTCGTGGCGAATGCGGCGCTGGCCGACAGCGGCCCGCGCCTGCTCGTCGACGTCAACACGCTGAAGGTGATCGAGCACAGGGACGCCTTCCGCAAGTGGTATCCCGCCTCGCTGACCAAGCTGATGACGGCCTATACCGTGTTTCGCGCGATCAAGGCCGGCGAGGTGACGTTCGACACGCCGGTGGTGATGACCAAGAACGCCGCCTCCGAGCCGCCGAGCAAGATGTATTTCAAGCCGGGCCAGGCGATGACGCTCGACAGCGCGCTGAAGATCATGCTGATCAAGTCGGCAAACGACGTGGCGGTCGCCGTCGGCGAAACCGTCGGCGGGTCCGAACAGGCCTTCATCGCGCGGATGAACGCGGAAGCCGCGCGCATCGGCATGAGCTCGTCGCATTTCATCAATCCGCACGGGCTGCCCGGCAAGGGGCAATACACGACAGCGCGCGACCTCGCCGTGCTCGCGGTGATGCTGAAGCGCGAGTTTCCCCAGTACGCCTCCTATTTTGCCATGGAAGGCTTCACCACCGGCAAGAAGCAATATCCGAACTACAACATGCTGATCGGCCGCTTCGACGGCGCCGACGGCATGAAGACGGGCTTCATCTGCGCCTCCGGCTTCAACCAGGTCTCCTCAGCCACCCGCGGCGGCCGCAGCGTGGTTTCGGTGGTTCTCGGCGAGGAGAGCCTCGGGGCGCGCGCGGACGAATCGGCGCGGATGCTGCAGAAGGGCCTGACGGAACGCGGCGGCGGGCCGACGCTCGGCGGCCTTGCGCCCTATGGCGATACCACGACCGTCGTCGACATCTCCAAGGAGATCTGCAGCAAGCATGCCGCCAAGGTGCGCAGCGAAGGCCGCGACGAGGCTGGCCGCCAGAAGCTGCTGTCTCCCTATATTCACGAGATGAACCGGCCGCCGCGCTATGTCTTCGCCGGCCTGATCGCCGGCGGGGCCGCGAAGGCCGGCGCCACCGAGACGGCGACGGCGGACATCGGCGACGGCGGAAACATTCCGATCCCGGTCCCGCGCCCGACCTTCTAAAGCGCGTCGCGAGTTCCCGCGCTTTGGCCCTTTGATTTTGCGCATCGTCGTCGCAAGGACGCTGCACCTCCTTGCGCGGCATGCCTTGAGAAACAGGAATTGCCCATGTCCGCCGCCGATCGCACCGTACCGGTCTCGATCCTGACCGGCTTTCTCGGTGCTGGAAAGACGACCCTGCTGAACCGGCTGCTGAAGCATCCGGATCTGACGGACACGGCCGTCATCATCAACGAGTTCGGCGAGGTGGGGATCGACCATCTCCTGGTCGAACGCTCGGGTGACGGCGTCATAGAGCTTGCCGACGGCTGCCTGTGCTGCACCGTGCGCGGCGAACTCGTCGATACGCTGGCCGACCTGATGGACCGCATGCAGACCGGCAAGATCAGGCCGCTGAAGCGGGTGGTGATCGAGACGACGGGGCTGGCCGACCCCGCGCCGGTGATCCAGGCGGTGATCGGCAATCCGGTGCTTGCGCATTCCTTCCGCCTCGACGGGGTCATCACGCTGGTCGATGCCGTGAACGGGCTTTCGACGCTTGCCGGCCATCCCGAATCGGTCAAGCAGGCCGCCGTTGCCGACCGTCTGGTGCTGACCAAGACGGCGATGGCGGACGATGCGGCGCTGGGGGCTCTGAGGAAGGCGCTCTCCGATCTCAATCCGCGCGCGGCCGTGATCGAGGCGGATAACCCGCAGGAGACCGGGCCGTCGCTTCTCGCCTGCGGCCTCTACGACCCGCAGACCAAGATCGCCGATGTCGGCCGCTGGCTGAACGACGAGGCGCGGCACGATGCGCACGACCATCACCATCATGATCACGGGCATGACCATGGGCACGATCACGCACACCGGCATGAGGGACATGGGGACGAGCCGCATTTCCACCAGCACGCCCACGACGTGAACCGCCACAGCGCCTCCATCCGCTCCTATTCGATCGTCCACGACAGGCCGATCGATCCGATGGCGCTCGACATGTTCGTCGACCTGTTGCGCTCGGCCCATGGCGACAAGCTGTTGCGGATGAAGGCGATCGTGGCGCTGTCGGACAATCCCGACCGGCCGGTCATCCTGCACGGCGTGCAGGCGATCTTCCATCCGCCCGAGCGCCTTGCCGCCTGGCCGGATCCTAACGATCGGCGCACGCGCATGGTGCTGATCACGGACGGTTTGCCGGAAGCCTTCGTGCGCGACCTGTTCGATGCCTTCGTCGGCCGGCCGCAGATCGACCGGCCCGACCGTGCGGCGCTGGAGGACAATCCGCTGGCGGTTCCGGGCCTGCGGATGCGCTGACCGGGAAAGCCAGGCGGGCCGGACGGATCGGGACGGGCTAGGCCTTCCAGGCGACCGCGACGTAGGTGCCGCCGGTCTTGCCGTCGCGATCGTTGACGACGGTGGCGCCGAGGTTCAACGCCATGGCGTTGATCAGCCGCGTGCCGAGGCCGGTACCCCTCGGTCCCTGCGCGCGGTCATGGCCGATGCCGTCGTCTTCGACCGAGAGCATCAGTTGGCCCTTGCCGTCTCGCACCAGCCGGATCCGGACCTCGCCGTGCCCGTCGGGATAGGCATATTTCGCGGCATTGGTCAGGAGCTCGATCAGGATGACGCCGAGCGACACCGCCTTGTCCGGGGAGGTCGGCACGCCGGCAAGCTCGGAGCGGATGATCACGCCGGAGGAGAAGCCGCCGGAACTCTGGAACTCGGCGATGATGGCGCTCAGGTACTCGTTAAGGGCGATCGCGCCGACATTGCTGGAGGTATAGAGGCTGCGGTGGACGCCCGCGATCGCCGAGATACGGTTCTGGGTTTCCGCCAGCGCCGTCTTCGTCTCCTCGCTCATGGAAATCTGTATCTGCATGCGGATCATGGCGGATACGAGCGAGAGGCTGTTGGCGATGCGGTGGTTCATCTCCGACAGCAGCATTTCGGCCCGCTCCTTGGCGATGACGAGCTGCCGGTCGGCCTCTTCCTTCTGCTGGCGCAGGCGGGCATTTTCGAGCGCCTGTTCGAGGGCGCTGACGAGAAGGGGAAAGAAGTCGTCGGTGGCCGACTTCATCACATAGTCGGCGGCACCACCCTTCAGGGCGCTGATCGCGACTTCGGCGTCGTTGGAGCCGGTCACGTAGAGGATCGGGGTCTTCGTCGTTCGCTCCGCCACCGCTTCCAGGAAGGCCAGTCCGGTCTGGTTCTCGAAATGATGGTCGAGGACGACGGCGGCGAATTCCTCGTTGCCGAACAGGGCGAGCCCTGCGGGGATGGATGGCGCGTGGACGACCTCGAAGGCGCTGCGCGCCAGCACCTTGCTCGCGAGCCTGGCGAGGACGGGATCATCGTCGACATACAGGACGCGGGCTTTCGGGCTGGTCGTCATCGAAGCCGTCATGGCACCTGTATCACCGAGAAGAAGAGGCCGAGGTTGCGGATGGCGGTGGCGAAGCCCTCATAGTCCACGGGCTTGGTGATATAGACATTGGCGCCGAGATCGTAGCACTTCTGGATCTCGCGCTCGTCGTCGGTGGTGGTCAGCACCACGACCGGGATGGCGTGCGAGTGCTCGTTGCCCTTGATCTGCTGGAGAATGTCGATGCCCGACATGTCCGGCAAGTTCAGGTCGAGCAGCACCAGCAGGTAGCGGTCGCGGTTGACCAGTCCGTCGCGGTTCTCGCCGAGGACATAGTCCAGCGCCTTGCCGCCGAGGGTGAAGGGGACGATCTCATTGTGGACGCCGGCTCGTCGGATGTTCTTCTCGATGAGGCGCGCATGCCCCTCATCGTCCTCGATCATGACGATGATGACTTCCTGTCCGCTCGCCTTCATTGATCCATACTCCTGAAAACCTTGGTGAGATCCGTCGGCAGGGACAGGATGAAGGTGCTGCCCTTGCCGAGTTCGGATTCGACGGTAACATCGCCACCCAAATTCCTTATTAACGAGCGCACATGGGCGAGGCCAATGCCTTCGCCCTGCTGGTCCTGTTCGCCGGCGCGGCGAAACAGCTCGAATACCCGCTCGAGATCCTGCTGGCCGATGCCGCGGCCGTTGTCCCTGACGTCGATCCTGATCCGGCGCGGACCGTCGGGACGGATGTCGACATCCAGCTTCAGCGGCCGTCCCGGCATCTTGTACTTTACCGCATTGTCGAAGAGGTTGCCGAAGATCTGTTCCAGCGAGAAGCGGTCGGAAATGATGCTGGTGATGTAGCCGGCCGTGATGTTCGCCTCGCCACCCGTCTCGGCCAACTGGTGACGCACCGTGCCGGTATTGGCCTCGATCAGGGCCTTCAGATCGATCCGCTCCGGCTGCAGCTTGCGCCGGCCGTCGCGGGAGATCTTCAGGATCGCGTTGATCAGCGCATCCATCTTCTTCGTCGACGAGCGGATGAAGCCCATGGCTTCGGGAAGGTCTTCGGAGACGGCAAGGCGCGCCTCGCGGATCTCATCCTCGCCCGGCGTGCGCTCGTCCGCCATCACATAGGCCGATACCGCCTTGATGGACGTGTCCAGCTCGCTGAGAAAGCCCATGATGTTGACCAGCGGCGCGCGCAGGTCGTGGGTGACGATGTAGGCGAAACGCTGGATCTCCTGGTTGGCGCGGATCAGGTCCTCGGTCCGCTCGTTGACGCGCTCCTCCAGGCCGATATTGAGCGCCATGACCTCCTCGCGGGCCCGGGAGAGATCGCGGACATGCTGGAATATCACCAGGATAGCGCCGCCGACGACGAGGAGGATCGCGATGGCGCCGCCGATCGTGACCCATTGCAGGCTGTCGGCGGCCGACAGTTGCTTGCTGACGAGGCCGAGAAGCTGATTGTCGGTGCGCTCGAGGTTTGCGTTGAGGATCTCGCGGATGCGATCCATGAGCCGGAGGCCGGCATCAGTGGAGAGCAGGGACAGGGCCTCGTCGTACTTGCCCTGTCGGGTGAGCTCGATGCTTTTGGACAGTTCCGCCATCTTGCCGTCGATGGCAGGTTTGAGCTCATCGAGCGTGATGGCGTAGTCCGGGCGAGAGCCGAGATTGTCCTGAAGCGCCTTCCAGCGGGCCGGCAGTTCGTCGATGGCTTCACTATACGGCTCGAGGTAGGAGGCGTCCCTGGAAAGCAGATAGCCGCGCTCGCCGGTTTCCGCATCCTGGACCGTGGTCAGCATGCCGACGATGGACGCTCTGACAAGCCGGAGCGATGCCGTTTCGTCCGAATACTCACGGTTGGCGTGCACGAGCCAGAGCGAATAACCGACGATCCCGACAAGCAGGAGGATGCCCAGTCCAAGCATCAGCAGGCTCGAACGCAGGAAGGCGGCAGTTGAAGTCATGCTCTTTCCGAGGTGTTTCCTTCGTCCCGATTAGTACACACCCGCGGCCGGTTCCGAAAGAGGCAGAATCGAGGCTGAAGCGAAGCTGCGCGGTCAACCCTTGCGGATCAGGAAACGATGACCGTCGCCGGTGCGCTCGCTGAATTCGAGCACGTGGCCCTTCTCGCTGCAGAAATGCGGAATGTCGATGACCGCGAGGGGATCGGTCGTCTCGATCCAGAGCGTCGAACCCGAGGGCAACTGTTCCAGTCGCTTGCGCGTCTTCAGAACCGGCAACGGGCATTTCAGCCCGCGCAGGTCGTAGACCTCGCCCGGCTCGACGGCTGTCATTGCTTCTTCCAGAATTTCCAGAAAGGCTGCTTCTGCCCGGCGCTCGCATCGGCGGCTGCCGCCGGGGCGGGCTCGGCCTGGGTCGCCTGCTCGTCGGCGGCAGCATTGGCCTCCGCCTGCGCTGGAGCGGCCTGCCTCCGCTCCCGCTGCGTGCCGATGGAGGCGGTGCTGCCTTCGTCGGTCCCGGCCGCGGCGGCAGGGGCGGGCGCAGGTTGGGTCGGCGGGGTCGCGTCGGCCGTCGTCGAAGCGGTCGGGGCGGGCGTTTCCGCGGCGGCGTCGCCCTTGCTGGACCAGAGCTTCCAGAAGGGCTTCCTATCGGCCTGCTGTTCCGCCTGCACGGAAGCGACGCCCGGATTGGCGGCAGGCACGGCGACGCCGCCTTCGGCAGCCTGCTGTTGCGCGGCCTTCTGTGCGGCGACGTCGTCCGCGAGCTTCTGCAATTCCGCGGTCTTGCGGGCTTCCTCTTCCTGCCTGGCCTTCTCGGCCATCTCGATCTTGCGCTGTGCGGCCTCTTCCGTCCGCTTCTTCTCCGCCTCGATCTCGCGCAGCGACATCAGCTTGCCGGCGTCGATGGAGTTGCCGGTCGGGGCGTAGGCGAGTTCGCGACCCTTGCGCTTGTCGGCGACGATCGCCTTGCGCTGGGCCTCGGACGGCTCCAGCCAGACGGTGCCCTCGTACTTCTTCATGGCCTTGGCATAGGCCGCGGCATAGGTCTTCTCGTAGCCGTTCATCGCCACCTGCAACTGCGACGGCGTCGAGATCGTCGGGCACTGGGCAGCGGCGCCCGAAAACGCCTTTCCGTCCGGCGCCTGCTGGTTGAAGACGTATTTCTGCGCGCAGACGCCCACTTCCGGCGGGCGCTTGGTGACCTGGAAGTGATCGTAGCCGACCTTCAGCATCTTCCAGAACTCGATGTTCGGGTTGTCGCGATGGCGCGCCATGTTTTCCGCGGTCATGCGGAAGGGATAGGCCTGGAGCTGGATCGTCTTCTGGCCACCCTTGAAGGCGTCGCGGGCAAAGGCGAAGATCTCGACCATCTGCTCGTCGGTCATCGAGTAGCAGCCCGACGACGAGCAGGCGCCGTGGATCATCAGGTTGCTGCCGGAGCGGGCGTTGGCCCGGTCATAATTGTTGGGAAAGCCGGTGTTGATCGCCAGGTAATACTGGGAGTTCGGGTTCATGTGCTGGGGGCCGAGCGGGTAGAAGCCTTCCGGCGCCTGCCGGTCGCCTTCCTTCACCTTCGGTCCGAGTTTTCCCGACCATGCGCAGATCTGGTAGCTCTTCATCATCTGGAAACGGTTCGACCGGTCGGCCTTCCAGATTTCCAGGATGCCTTCTTCCTTGAAGATGCGCAGGGTGACCGGTGAATGGCGGTCGATGTTCAGCGAGGCCATCTTGGAGACGACCTGGCCGGAAAGCTGGTACTGCGTCTTGTTGGAAACCTTCCTCACGTCGACGCCGACGTTGTCGAGCGTCTCGTTCGTGCAGCCGGCAACAGTCACGGCGAGCAATGAAACAGCGGCGAGTACCTTAAGGCGCATGCGTCAGGTCCAATATAACTGTTGGGCAGTCCGTTCACGTCGACCGGGCGGACGCGAAATCATGCTCGTTTATACTTAACCAACCGTAAACGGAAAATCGTCGTGCAACATTCAATCTGTGGATACGCTCCAAACCATCAGATTATGTCCAAGGTTTGGCCGCATTCGCCGGCCGCCTTCAGAAGGCCGGCGGATTTTGGCGTTTGCGATCAGAGCTGTCGGCCGATGTCGAGGTAGCGCTGGCGGCGATCGCGACGCAACTGCTCGCCCGGCTTTGCGGAAAGATCGCGCAGGGCGTCCGCCACCACGTTGCCGGCGGCTGCGATCACGGCATCCGGGTCGCGGTGAGCACCGCCGAGCGGCTCGGGGATGATGCCGTCGATCACGCCGAGCGCCTTCAGGTCGTCGGCGGTGATCTTCATGTTGCTGGCGGCTTCCTTGGCGCGGGTCGAATCGCGCCACAGGATGGAGGCCGCCCCTTCCGGCGAGATCACGCTGTAGATCGCATGCTGCAGCATGTAGACGCGGTCGCCGGTCGCAATGGCGATCGCGCCGCCGGAGCCGCCTTCACCGAGGATGACCGAGACGATCGGGACGCGCACGTTGAGACACATTTCCGTGGAGCGGGCGATCGCTTCCGCCTGGCCGCGCTCCTCGGCGCCGATGCCGGGATAGGCGCCGGCGGTATCCACGAGGGTGATGATCGGCAGGCCGAAGCGGTCGGCCAGTTCCATCACCCGGATCGCCTTGCGGTAGCCTTCCGGACGGGCGCTGCCGAAGTTGTGCTTCAGGCGCGATTTCGTATCGTTGCCTTTTTCCTGGCCGATGATCGCGACGGACTGGCCGCGAAAGCGGCCGAGGCCGGCCTGGATCGCCTCGTCTTCGGCAAATTTCCGGTCGCCGGACAGCGGCGTGAATTCCTCGAACAGCTTGGCCGCGTAGTCGACGAAGTGCGGTCGCTGCGGATGGCGCGCGACCTGCGTCTTCTGCCAGGGGGTCAGCTTGGAATAGATATCGACCATCGCCTCGCGCGAGCGCGCCTCAAGCCGCCCAACCTCGTCCGACGTGTCGATGCTCTCGTCCTCTTCGGCGAGTTTTCGCAGTTCGTGGATCTTGCCTTCGAGGTCCGAGATAGGCTTTTCGAAGTCGAGGTAATTGTGCATGAGATGCGTTTCCGATCGTTTGCTCCAACTGTTCCGTCGCGCAAGCTAGAGAGCGACGGCGGCGGAATGGCGGCTCTAATCCGGCTTTTTTGCCTGTTTGGCAAGGGGGTGATGATCCTGCACCAGGCGATGAAGGCGTTCTTCCAGTACATGGGTGTAGATCTGCGTGGTCGAAATGTCCGAGTGGCCGAGCAGCTCCTGCACCGCGCGCAGGTCCGCCCCGTTCTGCAGGAGGTGGCTGGCGAAGGCATGGCGGATGACGTGCGGTGACAGCGTCGAGGCGCGGATGCCTGCCCGCGAGGCCAGCGCCTTGAGGTCGCGGGCGAAGACCTGCCGCGGCAGATGCCCCCCTTTGCCGGCAGACGGAAACAGGAACGGACTGTCTTTCGCGTCCTCCTGCCGTTCGCGTTCTTCGGCGAGCTTCGCGCCGTAGGCCTGCAAGGCTGTGATCGCGGAGCGGGAAAGGGGCACCAGCCGCTCCTTGTTGCCCTTGCCCTTCACGACGAGGAAGCGTCCGTCCTGCGCAAGGACCGTGGCGGGCAGCGATACCAGTTCGCTGACGCGCATGCCGGTCGCATAGAGGAGCTCGACGAGCGCATGCATGCGAAGCCGCTGGAGGAGATCGCCACCGGCCGCCGCCGCCTCCCGCGCTGCCAGCTCGACCAGGCGCGTGACGTCGTCGGTCGAGAGCGTCTTCGGCAGCGACCGCTCCTTGCGCGGTGCGTCGAGGATGCCGGTCGGATCGGTGTCGCGCACGCCCTCGGCATAGAGGAACTTGTAGAACTGCCTGAGCGCGGAGAGCTTGCGGGACTGGGACGAGGGCTTGAAGCCCTGGCGAGCGAGATGGCCGAGATAGGCGCGCAGGTCGTCGGGCCCGGCCTCGACCATGCGCACCTGCCGCTGCAGCAGGAAGGACCGCGCGTCCTCGAGATCGCGCTCATAGGAGGCGAGCGTGTTGGCCGCAGCCCCGCGCTCGGCGCTCATCATCTCCAGGAAGGCTTCGATCCGGATCGCCGTGCCGTCCATCATGGCTGGGGGTTCACCCGTTCGGAGGGGATGCGGATGGTCACGTCGCGCGGGTGCGGCTCGACGAAGGTGACCAGGGCGATCATGATCCCGTAGACGATGCCGGCCGCGACCGCGCAGAAGAACAGGAAACGGAAAAGACTAGGCATTGCGCGCTCCGTGGAACCGACTTCCTATATCGCCCTGCGCAAGAGCGAGCGCAAGGCGCGCAAGCACTTGACGCTTCCGGTGCTTTTGCAGATACGGAAGGAAGCAGCAACCGGAATTGCCTGATGATCGGCCTTGTGGAAACCGCCCCTGCGGAGCTTGTGCAGAAAGCGCGTGCGGCGCTCGGCAACCGCAATCTCGTGCTGGTCGGGCTGATGGGGGCGGGGAAATCGGCCATCGGCCGGCTGGTGGCGCAGCAACTGTCGGTGCCGTTCATCGATTCCGACCACGAGATCGAGCGGGTTTCGCGCATGTCGATCTCCGATCTCTTCGCGGCCTATGGCGAAGAGGAGTTCCGGGCGCTGGAGAGCCGGGTGATGAAGCGGCTTCTCAAGAGTGGCCCGCGCGTCGTCTCGACCGGCGGCGGCGCCTTCATCAACGAGCGTACCCGCCGCCACATCAAACGCGGCGGCCTGACGATCTGGCTGAAGGCGGATCTCGACGTCCTGTGGGAGCGGGTGAACAAGCGCGATACGCGCCCGCTTTTGAAGACCGAAAACCCCAGGCAGACGCTGGAAAACCTGATGAACGCCCGCTATCCGATCTATGCGGAGGCGGACCTGACCGTCCAGTCCCGCGACGTGCGCAAGGAACTCGTGGCCGACGAAGTGCTCGCCGCCATCGCCGCGACCGCCGGCAACCAGATATGAAGTGATGCCATGACAGACGCCTCCTCTTCGCCCCGACGCACCGTTCGCGTTGAACTCGGCGATCGCTCCTACGATATCCTGATCGGCCCCGGCCTCATCGCCGCGGCCGGTTCGGAGATCGCCGCCCGGCTGAAGGGGCGCCGGATCGCCGTCGTCACCGACGAGCATGTCGGCCCGATCTATCTCGATCCCTTCATGCGTTCGCTGTCCGAAAGCGGGATCGAAGCGGTCTCGCTGGTCCTGCCGGCGGGCGAGAAGACGAAGGGCTTCGAGCACCTGATGGCCGTCTGCGACGGCGTGCTCGGCGCCCGCATCGAGCGCAACGACGCCGTGGTCGCGCTCGGCGGCGGCGTCATCGGCGACCTGACCGGCTTTGCCGCCGGGATCGCCCGGCGCGGCTCGCGCTTCATCCAGGTGCCGACCTCGCTGCTGGCCCAGGTCGATTCCTCGGTCGGCGGCAAGACCGGCATCAATTCGCGCCACGGCAAGAACCTGATCGGCGTGTTCCACCAGCCCGACCTGGTGCTCGCCGACACCGACGTGCTCGACACGCTGTCACCGCGCGAGTTCCGCGCCGGCTATGCCGAGGTGGCGAAATACGGCCTGATCGACAAGCCGGACTTCTTTGCCTGGCTGGAAGCGAACTGGCGCGACATCTTCGCCGGCGGTCCCGCCCGCATCGAGGCGATCGCCACGAGCTGCCAGGCCAAGGCCGACGTTGTCGCTGCTGACGAGCGCGAGAACGGCCTGCGCGCGCTGCTCAATCTCGGCCACACCTTCGGTCATGCGCTCGAGGCCGCGACCGGCTATGACAGCGGCCGCCTCGTCCACGGCGAGGGGGTCTCGATCGGCATGGTGCTGGCGCACCAGTTCTCGGCGCGGATGAACCTTGCGAGCCCGGATGCCGCGCGCCGCGTGGAGGCGCATCTGTCCGAGGTCGGCCTGCCGGTGTCGATGACGCAGATCCCCGGCGACCTGCCGCCGGCGGAGCGACTGATGGATGCGATCGCCCAGGACAAGAAGGTGAAGTCGGGCAAGCTGACGTTCATCCTGACGCACGGGATCGGCCAGTCGTTCGTCGCCGACGACGTGCCGGCGTCGGAAGTTCTCTCCTTCCTGAAGGACAAGTATCCGCGATGACGCGACGGCACGGTATCCTGCGGCGGCTATTCGGGTGTCTCGGCCTGGCGGCCTCCGGGGAAGCCGTGCCCGCGCCCGGTGCCGGAGAGGTCCGCGCGATTGCGCCGCCGGCCGGCCGCGAGGCGGTATCCCGGGGGATCGACCGCGAGCGCGGCACTTTGTCCGACCTCGACGAACTCGAAGTCTCCGACATCATGGTGCACCGTACCGCCATGCGCGGCATCAATGCCGACGAGGCGCCGGAGGCGATCGTGCGCGCCGTTCTCGACAGTCCCTATTCGCGCATGCCGCTCTGGCGCGGCTCCACGGACAACATCGTCGGCGTGATCCATCAGGCGGCGATGCTGCGCGCGCTCGTCGAGGCGGGTGCCGAGGCAGGCGCAATCGATATCGGCAAGGTGGCGGCCAAGCCCTGGTTCGTTCCCGACACCACCGGGCTCAAGGAGCAGTTGAGCGCCTTCTTGCGGCGCGGACGGCACTTCGCCATCGTCGTCGACGAGTATGGCGAGGTGCAGGGGCTGGTGACGATCAGCGACATCCTCGAGGAGATCGCCGGTGACGCCTCCAACGAGCGGGAATTCGGGCTGCAGGGCGTGCGGCAGGAGCCGGACGGCTCGATCGTCGTCGATGGCGGCGTGGCGATTCGCGACCTCAACCGCGCCCTTGACTGGTCGCTTCCGGACGAGGAGGCGACGACGATTGCCGGCCTCGTCATCCACGAATCCAAGCTGATTCCCGAGGAGCGGCAGGCCTTCACTTTCCACGGCAAGCGCTTCATCGTGATGAAGCGCGTCAAGAACCGGATCACCCGGCTGCGCATCCGCCCGGTCGAAGGAACGGCGGGCGGCGGCTGACTACCAGCGGACGGGCTCGCCGGGGGCGGCGGCCTCGATCGCCAGCGCGTGCAGGCCGGCGTCGAATTCCTCTTTGACGAGATCGTTGACCATCCGGTGGCGGGCGATGCGGGTCTTGCCGGCAAATTGCGCCGAGACGATGCGGATGCGCATGTGCGTCTCGCCCTCGCCATCGAATCCGGGCTGGTGGCCGGCATGGAGATGGCTTTCATTGACCACCTCGAGCCGCTCTGGCGAAAACGCCTCGGTCAACCTATATTCCATCCGGGATTTGATCGTCATCTGCTGCCCTGGGACATTGGGAAACGCGCAGTCTCGCGCACAAAATGGTCCCACAAAGCCAGCAACATTCCGCTTTGTCAATTCTTGTCGTGCTCCGTCGCGAGCCCCATAATCGGACCCATGAAACTCGATTCAAAATACTTCGACCGGATACGGACGCGCCGGCGCGTGGAGCGTCCGGAACCCGTCGCGCCGACCTGCCAATGGGACGGCTGCGAGCAGGCGGGCGTGCACCGCGCGCCGGTCGGGCGCAATGCCGAAGGCCAGTTCTTCCTCTTCTGCTTCGAGCACGTGAAGGAGTACAACAAGGGCTACAACTACTTCTCCGGCCTGTCGGACACAGAGATCGCGCGCTACCAGAAGGAGGCGATCACCGGGCATCGCCCGACCTGGACGATGGGCGTGAACAAGACCGCCAAGGGCGGGCCGGTGCACGGCAACGTGCGCTCGGGCACGGCCGGGGCCCATCATCGCATCCGCGATCCGTTCGGCTTCGTCGCCGAGGGGCGGGCGGGCGGTCCGCGCATGCAGCCGCGGGTGCGCAAGCTGAAGACGCTGGAGGGCAAGGCCTTCGACACGCTGGGGCTGCAGGCGAGCGCCACGGCGGACGATATCAAGGCGGCCTACAAGGCCCTTGTCAAGAAGCACCACCCCGACGCAAATGGCGGAGACAGGGGATCGGAAGAGCGTTTTCGGGCGGTCATCCAAGCATATCAATTGTTAAAGCAGGCCGGCTTCTGCTAGAGCAGTTCGGCTGCAACAGGACATAGGGCGGATGCGAGGGCGTCTGCTGCGGAGACAGTATGAGCAAGATGGATATCGACATTTCCAACCTCCCGGATACCACGGTATCGGTACGGGAGGTCTTCGGCATCGACACGGATATCCGCGTCCCGGCCTATTCGAAGGCGGATGCCTATGTGCCCGACCTCGATCCGGACTACCTGTTCGACCGCCAGACGACGCTCGCCATCCTCGCCGGCTTCGCCCACAATCGCCGCGTCATGGTCTCCGGCTATCACGGCACCGGCAAGTCCACCCATATCGAGCAGGTCGCAGCCCGCCTCAACTGGCCGTGCGTGCGCGTAAACCTCGACAGCCACGTCAGCCGCATCGATCTCGTCGGCAAGGACGCGATCGTGGTCAAGGACGGCATGCAGGTCACCGAATTCAAGGACGGCATCCTGCCCTGGGCCTACCAGCACAACGTCGCCCTCGTCTTCGACGAGTATGACGCGGGCCGCCCGGACGTGATGTTCGTCATCCAGCGCGTGCTGGAATCCTCCGGCCGCCTGACGCTGCTCGACCAAAGCCGCGTCATCCGCCCGCATCCCGCCTTCCGCCTGTTCGCCACCGCCAATACGGTGGGCCTCGGCGATACGACCGGGCTCTACCACGGCACGCAGCAGATCAACCAGGCGCAGATGGACCGCTGGTCGATCGTGACCACGCTGAACTACCTGCCGCACGACAACGAGGTCGATATCGTCGCCGCGAAGGTGAAGACCCTGGCCGCCAGGAAGGACGGACGCGAGACGATTTCGCGCATGGTCCGCGTCGCCGACCTGACGCGTGCCGCCTTCATCAACGGCGACCTCTCGACCGTGATGAGCCCGCGCACGGTCATCACCTGGGGCGAGAACGCCGAGATTTTCGGCGACCTCGCCTTCGCCTTCCGCGTCACCTTCCTCAACAAGTGCGACGAACTGGAGCGGGCGCTGGTGGCCGAGCACTACCAGCGCGCCTTCGGGGTCGAACTGAAGGAGAGCGCCGCCAACATCGTGCTGGAGGCCACGGCCTGACGGCCGGCGGGTGAAGGATGGCTGCTCGCGGTGACAATTCGAGGCCGAGACCCGGCGCCCCGGTCGATGTCGAGCCGTTCCGGCGGGCGCTGACCGGCTGCATCCGCTCGGTCGCAGGCGACGCCGAGATCGAGGTGGTGTTCGCCAACGAGCGCCCCGGGCTGACCGGCGAGCGCATGCGCCTGCCGGAGCTCTCCAAGCGTCCGACGCAGGCGGAACTTGCCGTCACCCGCGGGCTCGGCGATTCCATGGCATTGCGCAAGGCCTGCCACGACGCCCGCATCCACGCCACCATGTCGCCGCAGGGCGCCGACGCCCGCGCGGTCTTCGACGCGGTCGAGCAGGCGCGCGTCGAGGCGATCGGCTCCAATCGCATGAGCGGCATGGCCGACAACATCAATTCCATGCTGTCGGAGAAATTTGCCCGCGCCAATTTCGGCGCGATCACCCGCCAGGCGGACGCGCCGCTGGAAGAGGCGGTGGCGCTGCTGGTGCGCGAGAAGCTGACCGGGCAGAAGCCGCCGGAGAGCGCCGGCAAGGTGCTCGACCTCTGGCGCTCCTTCATCGAGGACAAGGCCGGCTCCGACTTTCCCGATCTTGCCGGCGCCATCAACGACCAGCAGGCCTTCGCCAAGATCGTCCGCCACATGCTTGCGTCCATGAATGTCGCCGAGGACATCGGCGAGGAGGAGAGCGAGCCCGACGACCAGGAGAGCGAGACCGACGAGGACCAGCCGCGTAGCAACGAGGAAGACGAGAACGAGAGCCAGGAGGAGGCCGGCGACGAGGCCGCTCCCGCCGACGAGAACGAGACGGCGCAGGAGCAGATGGAAGACGGCGAGATGGACGGCGCGGAGATTTCCGACGACGAACTCGCCGACGAGGACAACGAGGACAGCGAGACGCCCGGCGAGGTCCGCCGTCCCAGCATCTTCGGGGACTTCAACGAAAAGGTCGACTACTCGGTCTTCACCGAGGAATTCGACGAGACGATCGCTGCCGAGGAGCTTTGCGACGAGGCCGAGCTTGACCGTCTCCGCGCCTTCCTCGACAAGCAGCTCTCGCATCTGCAGGGCGCCGTCGGCCGCCTCGCCAACCGCCTGCAGCGCCGGCTGATGGCCCAGCAGAACCGCTCCTGGGAATTCGACCTGGAGGAGGGCTATCTCGACTCCGCCCGCCTGCAGCGCATCATCATCGACCCGATGCAGCCGCTCTCCTTCAAGCGGGAGAAGGACACGAATTTCCGCGACACCGTCGTGACCCTGCTCATCGATAATTCCGGCTCGATGCGCGGGCGGCCGATCACGGTGGCGGCGACCTGCGCCGATATCCTGGCGCGCACGCTTGAGCGCTGCGGCGTCAAGGTCGAGATCCTCGGCTTCACCACCAAGGCCTGGAAGGGCGGGCAGGCGCGCGAGAAGTGGCTCGCCGGCGGCAAGCCGCAGTCGCCCGGCCGCCTCAACGACCTGCGCCACATCATCTACAAGTCGGCCGATGCGCCCTGGCGCCGGGCCCGGCGCAACCTCGGACTGATGATGCGCGAGGGGCTGCTGAAGGAGAACATCGACGGCGAGGCGCTGATCTGGGCGCACAACCGGCTGCTCGGCCGGCCCGAGCAACGCCGTATCCTGATGATGATCTCCGATGGCGCCCCGGTCGATGATTCCACGTTGTCGGTCAATCCCGGCAACTATCTGGAGCGGCACCTGCGCGCGGTCATCGAGCAGATCGAGACGCGCTCGCCGGTCGAACTGCTGGCGATCGGCATCGGCCACGACGTCACCCGTTACTATCGCCGGGCGGTGACGATCGTCGATGCCGACGAACTCGCGGGCGCCATGACCGAGCAGCTCGCTTCGCTGTTTGCGGACGAGACGACGAGCCGCAGGCGACCGGGCCCCCTTCGCCGCGCCGGCTGAGGCACAACCGAAACAGGCCGCGCCACGGACGACCCCGGGCAAGGAGAACTGATGACGCGACTGTCCGTCCTCTTTGCTGCAGCGCTTGCCGTGACCGTCGCCGCCGCGCCCGGTTCGGCGACCGAGGTGGCGCTGCAGATCGACAGCCGGGCGATCTCGCATTTCGGCGTCGGGTCCACCGCGCGCGCCTTCGGCAAGCTCGAGTTCGTCGGCGGGATTCTGTATTCCTCGCCGAACGCGCTCGTCGGCGCGGTGTCCTCGATCCGGTTCCGCCCTGACCACAAGCATTTCGTCGCCGTGCTCGACACCGGCCACTGGATGACGGGTGCCATCGAGCGGGACGGGGAGGGGGCGCTTTCCGGGCTTGCGGACGTGAAGATCAGTCCGATGCTGAACGCCAGCGGCCAGAACGAGAACATCAAGTATCTCATGGATGCCGAGGGGCTGGCGCTGCTGCCGGGGGCGGCGATCGTCGCCTACGAGCAGAACCATCGCGTCGACGTCTATCCCGCCCCCGGATTCGAGACATCCGGGCCGAAGGGGAGCTACGCCATCCCCTATCCCCGCCGGGAAATCCGCATCAATCGCGGCTTCGAGACGATCGCGGTAGCGCCGGAGGACGGGCCGCTTGCGGGCGCGCCGGTCATCGTCGCCGAGCGCAGCCTCGACGCGCAGGGCAACATGATGGCGGCGATCCTCGACGGGCCGCTGAAGGGGACATTCTCGGTCGTGCGCAACGATCCCTACGATGCGACCGACGGCAGCTTCCTGCCGAACGGCGACCTGCTGCTGCTCGAGCGCCGATTCCGGCTGTCGGACGGGGTTGGCATGCGCATCCGTCGCATCAAGGCCGCGGACATCCGTCCGGGCGCCGTCGTCGACGGCGAGGTCCTGATCGATGCCGACATGAGCCACCAGATCGACAACATGGAAGGCCTGGATATCCTGCAATTGCCGGACGGGGACATCCGCATCATCGTCGTCTCCGACGACAACCACTCGATCCTGCAGCGCAACCTGATGCTCGAATTCCGCCTGACCGGCGGCCTCTGAGAAAGAGAAGGGCCGCCTGCGGTCTCCCGCAGGCAGCAGTCGATTTCAGGCGGCAGCCTTGTCAATGCCCGGCATCGGCTTGAGCGTGCTCATCAGTGCGCCGTAGGGAAGCAGCATCACCAGGCCCATCAGCATCTTCACGCCGAAATCGGTGATGGCCCAGGATATCCAGCGCTGGGCCTCGACGGCAAGGAGGCCGAGGACGGGCGCGCTCTCGATGGCGAATGGCTCGTTGGGACCGAAGACTGAGAAGACGGGCGAAAACGCGATCGAGAAGAAGATGATCGTATCCAGCGCCGAACCGATCAGCGAGCCGAGCAGTGGCGCGCGCCACCAGCTCTGGCGGCGCAGCCTGTTGAAGACCGAGATGTCGAGCAACTGGCCGAGCAGGAAGGCTGAGCCGGAGGCGATCGCGATCCGCGGCGAGGCGACGGCGAAGGAGAAGAGCACGGCAACGGCGAAACCGGCGATCACCACCTTGCGCGCGACCTTCGGTCCGAACTGGCGGTTGGTCAGGTCGGTGACGAGGAAGGCGACGGGATAGCTGAAGGCGCCGAAGGTCAGGATATCGCCGAGGCTGACGCCGAACAGCGTTCCGGGCAGCGGATACTGCACCAGGATATTGGAGGCGACGACGACGAGCGTCATCAGGAGGACATAGGTGAGGGTAATGCGGTTCGCCTGCATTTTTTTATCCTGGGTGATGCCACCAGTTGGCGTTTGTAGCTATGTCTGCAAAGCAGAGAGGCCTGCCCGTATCATCGGTCAGGCCTCGATGCTTGTCTTGAAAAGACGCGCCTGAAAATCAGGCGGCGAGCTTCTTGGCGATCTGGCGACGCAGCAGGCGCGCGCGCATGGACAGCTCGTTCTCTTCGGCCTTCATCAGGAAGGCGTCGAGGCCGCCGCGGTGCTCGACCGAGCGGAGCGCTGCTGCGGAAACGCGCAGGCGGAAGCGCTGGCCGAGGCTATCGGAGATCAGCGTGACGTTGCACAGGTTCGGCAGGAACTTGCGCTTGGTCTTGTTGTTGGCGTGGCTGACATTGTTTCCAGACTGGACGCCCTTGCCGGTCAATTCGCAACTACGGGACATGGATGCACCTATTCTTCTTTGGTTTCGGACAATACGATTCCGGCGCCGTGTCCGGCCGCAGTCCGTCTGGCCTTATTGGAAAAGTTGCGGTTCTATAGTCATCCGCGCCGGTGGCGTCAAGCCAAACCTTGGCCCTTTGCCGGAAAACAGTTGCAAACCGCCGTGGTTTGAGACCAATAGCCGGACCGGATCCTCTCGTTTCCCAAGTGCCGCGAAGCGACGGCGGCGCAGAATTGCCGCAATGGGATCTATAGTCGATCGGACGAAGGAGCGTTTGGAAGATGGGCTGGAGGACATGGGTCGCAGCGGTGGTGTTGCCGGTGCTGGCCGCGGGCGCGGCCCCCGCGCAGGAAGTCAGTCACGTCACCGACTATAGCATCAGGCTTGCCGGCTTCCCCGTGGCGACCGCAAGCTTCCGCTCGGCGTTCGACGGACGCCGCTACAGCATTTCGGGACGGATGGACTCCGCCGGCCTCGCCGACATCCTGGCCAATACGCACGGCACGACATCGGTCACCGGGGTCCTCTCGGATGGCCGGCTGCGGGCCTCGAAATATTCCATGTCCTATCGCAGCGGCAAGCGCGCCCGGGCGATCGACGTGACATTCCGCAACGGCAACGTCTCCAGCGCCTCGATCCGCCCCGAGCGGCGGCGCTCGCCGGAGAACTGGGTGCCTGTCCGGGAGCGGGACATGCGCGCGGTGGTCGATCCGATCTCCGGCCTGATCATCCCCGACGGCGGCAATGTCTGCTCCAAGACGCTGCCGATCTTCGACGGCGAGTCGCGCATGGACATCAAGCTGGTCGACAAAGGATCGCGGCCGTTTTCGACGCGCGGCTTCGAGGGCGAGGTGAAGGTCTGCGGCGTGCGCTTCGTGCCGCGCTCGGGCTATCGCAAGGGCCGCCGCGACGTCGAATACCTGCGCCAACTGACGACGATGGAAATCTGGTTTGCCAAGGCCGACGCGGTCGCGGTATATGCCCCCGTCTATGCCCGGATCCCGACCAAGCTCGGCCCGGTCACGGTATCGGCGACCCGTTTCGGCGGCTGAGCCGCAACAGCGCCATGCGGGGGCAGTGATTGTGAAGTTGAAGGCGACGTTCATCGGCTTTTCGGCGATCCTGATGTGGTCGCTGCTGGCGCTGTTCACCACGGCCTCGGGCCAGATGCCGCCGTTCCAGCTTTCGGCGATCTGCTTTCTGATCGGCAGCCTTCCGGGAATTTGCGTGCTGATCGCCCGGCCGGGGCGGCTGAAGCTCCTGCGACAGCCGGCCAAGGTCTGGATCGTCGGCATCGCCGGCCTGTTCGGCTACCACTTCCTCTATTTCACGGCGCTGCGCAACGCGCCGGCGGTCGAGGCCGGGCTGATCGCCTATCTCTGGCCGCTCTTGATCGTCGTCGGCTCGGCGATGCTGCCGGGTGAGCGGCTGCGCTGGTACCACATTGCCGGAGCGCTCGCGGGGCTGGCAGGCACGGTGCTGATCGTCGCGCGCAACGGATTGTCGTTCGACGGCGCCTATACGCTCGGTTACGGAGCCGCCTTCCTCTGCGCCTTTACATGGTCGGGCTATTCGCTTTTGACGCGCCGGTTCGATGCCGTCTCCACCGATGTCGTCACCGGCTTCTGCCTTGCGACCGCGATCCTGTCGCTCGGGTGCCACCTCGCCTTGGAGACGACGGTCTGGCCCGCGACCGGCTTCGAGTGGTTCGCCGTTCTCGGCCTCGGCCTGTTTCCCGTCGGGGCGGCCTTCTATGCCTGGGACTTCGGCGTCAAGAACGGCGACATCCAGATCCTTGGTGCGGCGAGCTATGCCGCGCCGCTCTTGTCCACGCTGAACCTGGTGCTGACCGGCTTTGCCGAGCCGTCCTGGCGTATCGCTCTCGCCTGCGTCCTCGTCACCGGCGGGGCGGTGCTGGCGGCCAAGGACATGGTTCTGCGGCGCAAGCCGGATCAGGCGGCGGAAGGGGCCGCGGCCTGACGCATGTCGCGCAATAGCGTGCCGCGGTCTTGCGACGACGACATGCGTAGTTACGAGGTTTAAAGCCCGGGCCGCCAGTCCGGTGGCGCCATCTCGAAGGCGTCGAAGGAGAAGCCGGGTGCCACGGTGCAGCCGACCAGGGACCAGTCGCCCAGCGGCTCGGCGCATTGCCACCAGCCGGCGGGGACCAGCACCTGCGGCCGTTCGCCGGCCGGAAGATCGTTGCCGAGGACCTGGGTGTTGATGACCTGCCCGTCGCCGGAAATGGAAAGCCGCAGGGGACCTCCGGCATAGTGGTGCCAGATCTCGACGGCATCGCGGACGCGGTGCCAATGGGACCGCTCGCCCTTTTCCAGCAGATAGTAGATTGCCGTCGAATGTCCGCGGGCGCCGCCTTCGGTATCGCGGAAGGTCTCGACGTACCATCCTCCCTCCGGATGACGCTGCATGCCGAGCGTGGCGATGATCTCCTTCGGCGCCATCAGAAGCGATCCTTGCGGGCACGGATCTCGGCGAAGACCTCCGCATCGGTCGCATTCGCCATGCCGAGCACCTTGCGAATGCCGGGATCGGCGGCGCGCAGGAAGGGGTTCGTCTGTTTCTCGAGGCCGATCGTGGTGGGGGCGGTGAAGCGTCCTGCCGCCCGCATGCGCTCGATCTCGCCGGCGCGCGCCTGCAGCGCCACATTGTCAGGATCGACCGTCAGCGCGAAGCGGGCGTTGGAGAGGGTGTATTCGTGGCCGAAATAGACGGTGGTCTCTTCCGGCAGGGCCGCAAGCTTCGACAGGGATTGCCACATCTGCGCCGGCGTTCCCTCGAACAGGCGGCCGCAGCCGAGCGCAAACAGCGTGTCTGCGGCAAAGAGCAGCCCGTCGTCGGGCAGGTGGTAGCAGACATGGCCGGCGGTGTGCCCCGGCGTCCAGATGACCTCGACGGCATGCCCGGCGAGGTCGAAGCGGTCGCCATCGTCCACCGCACGGTCGATGCCGGGGATCCTGTCGCGCTCGCGGGCCGGTCCGACGATCTCGACACCGAACCTGGCCTTGAGGCTCTGGTTCGCCTCTACGTGGTCGGTGTGGTGGTGCGTGGTGAGGATATGCGTCAGCGTCCACCCGCGCCGGGCAAGGGTGTCGAGGATCGGCTTTTCCTCCGGCGCGTCGATGCTGGCGGTCGTGCCGGTTTGCGGATCGTGGAGCAGCACCCCGAAATTGTCGCTCCGGCATCCGAAGAGTTCGATGTCGAATGATGTCATGGCATGATCCTTCCGGCGCGGAGAACGGGTGTGCGAGCGAATCTAGCGGCCCGGGCCTTGAAGTCCATCGCCCGGTGGCTAACATCTCGCCGATGCACGCAGATATTGTCGATCTTCGCGAATTTTACCACTCACCTCTCGGCCATCTCGCAGAGCACTCGATCACGATGGCGTTGGCCTCGATCTGGGCTCGCCTTCCCGAGGAGCGCCTCGTGGGGCTGGGCTATGCCGTGCCCTATCTCGACCGGTTCCGGGAGGAT
Organism: Rhizobium sp. TRM96647; assembly: GCF_025780115.1. NCBI lineage: Bacteria > Pseudomonadati > Pseudomonadota > Alphaproteobacteria > Hyphomicrobiales > Rhizobiaceae > Rhizobium > Rhizobium sp. TRM96647. The sequence goes on along the minus strand of NZ_JAOXHF010000001.1, from coordinate 77,930 downwards.
ACGGAGCGCACCTTCGCCTTCATGCCGGCGGGGCAGGGCGCGGTGAACTGGCCGCTCGGGGAGGCTTCGGCGACGGCGCTCGTCTTCGACGAGGAACTGCCGCTGCCCGATTCGTCGATCGACCGGATCCTGATGGTGCATTCGCTGGAATTCGCCGAGAACCCGCGCGAGACGATGAAGGAGCTCTGGCGCGTGCTGGCGCCCGGGGGGCGCCTGATCATCGTGGTGCCGAACCGGCGCGGCGTCTGGGCACGCATGGAGCACACGCCGTTCGGTTCGGGCCGGCCCTATTCGCGCAGCCAGCTGACCCATCTGTTGCGCGAGACCAACTTCACCCCCGGCGCGAGCGCCGAGGCGCTGCTGTTTCCGCCGTCGAAGCACCGCGCCGTCCACAAGCTGCGCAGTGCCTTCGAGCGGCTCGGGCGAAGGCTGTGGCCGATGTTCTCCGGCGTGCTCGTGGTCGAGGCGCAGAAGCGACTCTATCAGGGCCTGCCGGTGGCCGCCCGCGCCTCGCGGCGCGTCTTCGTCCCTGTCCTGGCGCCTTCGGGCGTCCCCTCGACACGGACGACGCCGAGGCTCCGGCCCCTCGACAATCCGGCGCAGCGCCGGTAATGGCTGGCGCGACCACCCCCGCCCACCAGGGGGGCTTCTGATCTCGCACAAGGGGCGCAGGCATGTCGGTTCAACAGTTTGACAGGATCGCGCTGATCGGCATCGGCCTCATCGGCTCCTCCATCGCCCGCGCGGTAAAAGAGCAAGGGCTGGCGGGCTCGGTGGCGATCTCCAGCCGCAGCGAGGACACGCTGCGCCGGGCGAAGGAACTGGAGCTGGGGACCGATTACCATCTCGACGCGGCCGAGGCGGTGCGCGACGCCGACCTCGTCATCGTCTCCGTTCCGGTCGGCGCTTCCGGCAGCGTCGCCCGACAGATCGCGCCCAATCTCAAAGCCGGCGCGATCCTCACCGATGTCGGTTCCACCAAGGCATCCGTCGTGGCGCAAATGCTGCCGCATGTGCCCAAGGGCGTGCACTTCATTCCCGGCCACCCGCTCGCCGGCACCGAGCATTCCGGACCGGACGCAGGCTTTGCCGACCTGTTCCGCGGGCGCTGGTGCATCCTCACGCCCGTGCACGGCACCGACAAGGCGGCGAAGAAGAAGCTCTCGACGTTCTGGGAAACGCTGGGCTCGAAGGTGGACGAGATGGACACCGAGCATCACGACAAGGTGCTGGCGATCGTCTCGCACCTGCCGCACATCATCGCCTACAACATCGTCGGCACGGCCGACGACCTTGAGACGGTGACGGAATCGGAAGTCATCAAGTATTCGGCATCGGGCTTTCGCGACTTCACCCGGCTCGCCGCTTCCGACCCGACCATGTGGCGCGACGTCTGCCTGCACAACAAGGACGCGATTCTCGAGATGCTGGCGCGTTTTTCCGAAGATCTCGCCTATCTGCAGCGGGCGATCCGCTGGGGCGACGGCGAGAAGCTGTTCGACCTCTTCACCCGCACCCGGGCCATCCGTCGCTCGATCATCGATGCCGGCCAGGATACGGAGGCCGCGAACTTCGGCCGGCCGGTGGCCCCTCCGGACAAGCCGTCCTGACCCGCCTCAGAGGGGCGGGATCGCCGCGATCGGGATGAAGCCGAGATAGACGACCCCGTCATCGACCTTGAGCCTGACGCTGGCATCGTCGCTCCCGCCCGACAGGGCGCGGATCGTCTCCGTGACGCTGTCGGCCGTGTCGGCGATCTCGGGATACGCCCGTTTGAGGAGGTCACGCACGGTGTCGATCCCGTTCACCTTCAGTTCGAAGCGGCCGGAGAGCAGGCCCTCGTCATCGAACTCGTAGCGCCCGGAAAGCACCGCTGTCTTGCCGTTGCCGAAATCGAGGCCGAAACGGCGCAACTCCCCCTTCGTGCCGCGCGGGGCCTCGTCCGGCGGCCCGCTCGCAAGCCAGCCGGCGGCGTCCTCGATCGACAGATCCAGCGTCGCATCGAAGGTCGGAACCGCGGTGTCGGCCACCGTCAGGTCGAGGCCGTCCAGCGACAGGGCGGCGTCCAGCGCATCGCCGTTCTCGCGCGTGTGCATCTCGCCGTGGCGCACCGTGAAGGTCAGGCCGGTGCGACCCATCCCCGGCGTGAAGGTACCTTTCAGCGCGTCATAGGCGACCGAGACACGCTCCAGGCCCGCCTTCTCCGCCACCACGCTGGCATGAAGCAGGTCCCAGTCGGCGATCAGCGACATCTCGGGCGCGACGCGGATCTGCGTGGGGCCGTCGAGTTCCAGGATCGCATGCCCGGGGCGATAGACCTGGGCTGCGGAGCGCAGCGCGCCGAAGCTTGCCGAGGTGCCGGTGCGGCTGTCGTCGAGGCCGAGGGAATCGCAGAAAACGCCGATGCGGAAGGGATAGCCCCGCACGTCCAGCCCGGTGCAAGCCACGGCGACGGAGGCGTCGGAGAGTTGCCCCCGGACGATGGCTTTCAGCCGGTCGGCGCCGTAGAACCAGGCGGCGGTATAGAGTGCGACGAAGACTGCCACGCCCACGCCCAGGAGCCAAAATCTGCGGGCGCTGCGGGAGGTTACCGCGCCGTTCGTCGAAGTCATGCCGTTCTCCGTTCTGGCGAAAGGGCCGGGAGTTGTCTAGATTGTGCCCTCGCGGGTAATTGCGGCGGCATTCAGGTAGTTACGGGCAGGCACGGTGGACAGCAACGAATTTTGGGTCTTCGGTTACGGCTCCCTGATGTGGAATCCGGGGTTCGAGGTGGAGGAGAGCCGGCCTGCCCGCCTGCACGGCTTCCGCCGCTCGCTGTGCGTGCGCTCCTGGGTCCATCGCGGCACGCCCGACCATCCGGGCCTCGTGCTCGGGCTGGACCGGGGCGGCTCATGCCGGGGCATGGCCTTCCGCGTGGCGCCGGAGCTATGGGGAGCGGTGGTCGACTATCTGCGCGAGCGCGAACTGGTCACCCATGTCTACAAGGAACGCACCCTGCCTGTCACCCTCGGCGACGGGCTGCGCAAGCCGGCTCTCGCCTATGTGATCGACCGGGCGCATCACCAGTATGCCGGTGCCCTGTCCGTCGAGGAGGCGGCGATCGCCGTCAGCACGGCGAAGGGCAAGTCCGGGCCGAACACCGAATATGTGACCAACACGCTGGCCCACCTGCGGGAGATGGGCATTCGCGACCATTGGCTGGAAGACGTCGGGCGTTCCGTCGAACGGCTCGTCAACGGCGGCTGAGAAACGGCTATTGTCGCTCTTTGAGGTGACCGGCGTCAGACGCCGCGCGCACGCAATTCGGCCACGCGCTGCGCTGCGGTGGGGGGCAGCGGCAGGTGCGGATTGGCATCGACCGTTTCCATGAGAAGCTTGTCGCTCGCCGTCTCCATCACGTCGATCAGGTGGGCGAGGAAGGTGTCGGGGTCCATGCCGGCGGGGATGGGCGGCAGGATGCGGACCTTGAAATGGCCGGGATAGCGCAGGAACTTGCGCCGCGGCCAGAACAGGCCGGGATGCATGACGACCGGAAGCACCGGCACCTGCAGGTCGCGGTAGAGCCTTGCGATTCCGTACTTGTATTCGGGCGGGGCGCCGGGGGGGCGGCGCGTGCCTTCCGGATAGATGATCAGCTGGCGGCCGCTCTGCATTTCGGCCTTGGCCCGCTCCATCACCGCCGCCATCACCCGGCCGCGCGCGCCCCGGTCGACGGGAACCATGCGCTGCTTGAGGATGTACCAGCCGAACAGGGGGATCCAGGTCAGTTCGCGCTTGAGGATGTAGAAGGGATCGTCCTGCCACGGCAGCAGCGCATAGGCGTCCCAGAAGGACTGGTGCTTCGGCGCGAAGATGTAGCCCTGGCCCTTGGGGATGTTCTCCAGCCCCTCGATCTCGAAGGTCGTGCCGACGATCTTGTCGAACAGCCAGTGATTGCTGCGCGCCCAGTTCTTGGCAATGCCGTAGGCCTTCTTGCGCGGCAGCAGGAAATAGACCGGCGTGAGCACGATCATCTGAAGGATCAGATTGAGGTAGAAGGCCAGGTTAAACAGGATGGAACGCACGACGATCATCAGGCGGAAGCTCTCCTCGGAAGGTAAGCCTGCCTACACGATAATTCCGGCGCCGGAAACCGGGTCGGGGAGCGAAGCGCTCAGTTCTCCGGAAGCAAGGTTGCGTGGGCCGGCTCGTCGCGCCGCAGACCGCTCGCCGTCCGCGCGCCCACGAAGTCGCGGGCGACTGCGACGGAATACTTGACGTATTCCGACAGCATCGCCTTCATCACCTGGGGCTCGCCGAGCCAGCTGCCGTTCTTCAGGTCGGAATTGATGACGGGATAGGACAGGAACTCGGTTTCCTTGTCGCTGCGCCTCAGTTCGAGCAGGCTGCGCGGCATGTGGTAGTTGTTCGTCACCACCAGGACCCGGCGGTAGCCGTGGTCGCTGATCCACCGCGCCGTCTCGTTGGCATTGCCGATCGTATCCATCGCGTCGTAGCCGATGTCGACGCAGCAGTCGAACAGCGAGGACGAGGACTGGGTGAACTTGCGGATCTGGTTGCCGGAGGTGGCCGGGTTGGCGCCGGAGATCAGCAGGCGCTTGCCGGCGCCTTCCTGCAGGAGGCCGATCGCCTGGTCGATGCGCTGGAAGCCGCCCGTCAGCACGACGATCGCGTCGGCACGGGGATGGTTCGGCGCCTCGAGCGAGGCGACCGTATCGGCGAAATAGAGGAAACCGCCGACCATCACGCCGGAAACGATCAGGAGCAGGAAGAGGAACAACCGTACGAAACGACGAACAGGACGGATCCGCCAGCGTCCCGCTGGAGGCGTACCATCCTTCGACATCAGGTTCCGCGACTCGTCCATTGCGACCATGATTCTTCTTCATATCGTGCGATTGCGGCAAGGACGAGTCCGCTGCGGCACAATGGCGCGCCGGCAGTGGCTCAGGCCTCGGGCAATCCGTCCGTTCTGGCCGGATCGGAGCGGATCCGGTCGATCTCGAAAATCGTGCGCATGACCGTGAAACGGGCCGTAAGCGTCGTCAGCAGCGCGATCACGATCATGGTCGCGGCGATGCCGAGATAGCCGCCGGCGCCGACCGAGAAGGTCCCGAACAGGGCGGTCGCCTGATCGCTTTGCGGCGTTGCGAGCGAGCGTCCCTGCCAGTAGCCGGCGATCGCGAAGACGAGGGCGGCCAGGGCGCCGCCGGCGAACGAGCCCTTCAGGCTGATCTTGAGGAAATGCTTCTGGAATTCGGTGGCGACGAAGCCCGCCTCGGCGCCGACGAAATGCAGCACCTCGATGATGTGGCGGTTGCCGGACAGCGCGCCGCGTGTGGCGAAGACGACGGTCAGCACCATGGCGGAGAACACGAGAATCAGCACGCCGGTGCCGATCAGCGCCGTGGTTTCGGCCATGGCGACGAGCCGGTTCACCCAGGTGCGGTGGTCATCGAGGAACGCCTGCGGGATCTTCTCGGAGAGCGCCTGCCGCAGGGCTACGAAATCCGGCGGATTGCGCTCATCGATCGTGATCACTACCAGGCGCGGCACCGGCAGTTCGTCGAGGTCCAGGCCCTCGCCGAGCCAGGGCTCCAGCAACCGCGCGGTCGCGGCGCGATCGACGATCTGGCCGTCGCGGGTTCCGGCGAAGGTGAGTGCCAGATCGCGGGCCTCGGCCAGGGCCGCTTCCATGTCCAGGTTGTCGTCCGGCTTGATCTGGATCGTGATCTCGCGCGAGATCTCGCTCTGCCAGCTTGCCGCGGTGGCCCGCACCATGCTGACGGCGCCATAGGTCAGGCAGGCGAGAAAGGCCATGATGGCGATGACGCACATCAAAGCATTGCCCGAGACGTTGGAGGGCGGGACGATCGGGGCGGTCGGCCGGACGCGCATTTCCGGGCGTTTCTGCTGGCCGCGCTCCTGCGGTTCGGGCTGCGCTGCGGGCTCACTCATAGATGTCGAGCCGCCCTTGCGAGAGGATCATGCGGCGCGCGTCGACCTGGTCCATCAGGGAAAGGTCGTGCGTGGCGATGACGACGGCCGTGCCGAGGCGGTTCAATTCGAGGAACAGGCTCAGAAGCCGCCGCGCCATCGGCGGGTCGACGTTGCCGGTCGGCTCGTCGGCGAGCAGAAGCTCGGGCCGGTCGATCAGCGCGCGCGCGATGGCGGCGCGCTGCTTTTCCCCGCCGGAGAGCACGGGCGGCAACACGTTGATGCGCTCGCCGAGGCCCACCCATTTCAGCAGATCGATCACGTCGGCGCGGTAGGAAAGCTCGTCCTTGCCGCGCACGCGCAGCGGCAGCGCCACGTTCTCATAGGTCGTCAGGTGTTCCAGAAGGCGGAAGTCCTGGAAGACGATGCCGATCCGGCGGCGCAGCATCGGCAGTTCTTCGCGAGGGATGGTGGCGATGTTGCGGTCGAAGGTGCGGATGAGGCCCCTGGTCGGCTGCAGCGACAGGAAGAGCAGCCGCAAGAGCGTCGACTTGCCGGCGCCGGACGGGCCGGTGAGGAACTGGAAGGAGCGGCGCGGAATGTCAAAGGTCAGGTCGCGGAGCACTTCCGGACCCATCCCGTATCGCAGGCCGACATTCTCGAAGTGTATCAATGGGGCAATCCGGTTCTCGTCTCAGCGCGTGCCGCGTACCTTCTCTTGCAGGCTCGCCGATGGCACGAAATCAAGGCCCATCCAAGGCCGGTTTCCGAAGCATTAACCAGTATGGTTTACGGTTCGTAAGGATTCGGATCAATGCCCGACTTTTTACGGGTGATCCGTCGCTGGACGAAAACGGCAAGGAGCACCGCCATGAGCGCATTCGGCGCACGGCGCGACAAGGGCGCCCCGATCGACCTGCTGCCGCCGGAACCGGGAAAGCGCAGGCGAGAGGCCGCTGCGCGGCGGCCGTCCCCCGAGATCGTCGATGCGGATTTCGTCGTCCTGCCCGATCGCGGCAAGGCGGCACGGGCGACGGCGAAAAACGACAACCGCTTGCAGGAGGGCGCGGACGGCGCCGCCGTTGCGATCATGGTCGCCATCGGCAGGTTTGCGCTTGCCGCTGTCGCGGCTTCGGCGCAATTCGTGGAGCGCGGCCTGCAGCGCCTGCCGGCCCGCGCCTTCGGCACGGTCGTTGCAGCCGGCGTTGCCGGCGCCTTCTTCTTCGCCGGCGGGCTTTCGGCGCTTGCGACCGTCTTTTCGGGCGGCGGCGCAGAGGCGGGGCTGAAGGTGGCAGGCGTCGCGTCCTCGCTGGACGATCGCGACGGGATGAAGGTGCTCTCGGTCTACGGCGCCGTGGAGAACCGGTCGCTCAAGGTACACCCGCTGCCGGCCATCATCGTCGACGTCATCGTGGGCGGCAGGACCGTGGCCCGCCACCGGATTGAGACGGCTTCCGCTCGCATGGCGCCGGGGGCGACGCGCCCGTTTTCGCTGAAGATCCCGCACAAGGGCACAAGCCTGCCGAAAGTCGCGGTTTCGCTCGTGCCTGAGGATGCGCTCCGGCGATGAGTGTGCTATGCGGCGGACAGAGGCGGCGGATGCCGCCAGTCACAACGGCCGGAGCCAGATGCAGATGCAAGTCGTGCGCGGAAAGAAGATCGAGACCCTCTACAGCCCGGACCAGATCGCCCAGCGCAATGCGGAGATGGCCGAGCAGATCAAGGCAGGGCCGACCAGGGACCTTCTGGTCATCTCGATCCTCAAGGGGTCCTTCATCTTCGCGGCGGACCTGATCCGTGCCATGCACGCGACCGGGCTTGCACCCGAGGTGGAGTTCATCACGCTTTCGAGCTACGGCAAGGGCACGACCTCGCAGGGCGTGAAGATCGTCAAGGACATCGACAGCGACGTGCACGGGCGCGATATCCTTCTGATCGATGATATCCTCGAATCCGGCCGCACGCTGAAGTTCGCCAAGGAACTGCTCCTGGAACGCGGCGCCCATCGCGTCACCATCGCCGTGCTGCTCGACAAGCGCGTCAAGCGCCAGACCGATCTCGAGGCCGACTATGTGGGCTTCGAATGTCCCGATCACTTCGTCGTCGGCTACGGCATGGACGTCGCCTATGCGTTCCGCGAACTGCCGTTCGTCGGTGTGGTCACGGGCGACGCCGAATAAATTCGTCCCGGTCCGGCAGAGCGCTCCCGCGCTTTCTCCGTCCGACGTTTACCGATCGCAAACGAAACTCTGGTCTTTTCTGGGCCAGGCGGCGGTATCGGCCGCGCGCCTTGCGCATTTTCGGACAGGGTCGGATGGACGGCCCGAAGGGGACACCATGGCGAGAATTCTGATCACCGAAGACGAGGATTCGCTGCGTATCTTCGTGGCGCGGGCGCTGCGGCTCGACGGCCACGAGACGGTGGAAGCCGCCGACGGCGCCCAGGGGCTCGACACTCTTTCGGAGGGTGGCTTCGACCTGCTCCTGTCCGACATCCGCATGCCTGTCATGGACGGCATCGAGCTCGCCCACAAGGCCGCGCAGGCTCATCCGCAGCTCAAGATCCTGCTGATGACCGGCTATGCGGAGCAACGCGAGCGGGCCGAGGATCTCGCCGATAAGATCGTCGACGTCGTGGCGAAACCGTTCAGCCTGCCGGATATCCGCACCGCGGTGGCACGCGCGCTGGCAGCCTGACGTCGGGCCTGTCGGTTCAGGCCGTCTGAGACGGGGAACGATGGCATCACGGGGGCGCGAGCGCGCCCACCGGACGGCCGAAGCTCACCACGACCCCGGACCGCGGGCCTGACGATCACTCGATCCCCAGCAGCCGTTCCAGATAGTTGCGCTCGATCGTCTGCGTGTTGCCGATGCCGAGGCGACGGCGGATCTCTTCCAGAATCTCGCGGGCGCGCTGGATGTCGATCTCTTCCGGAACACGCGTGCGGCCGTCGTAGTCCGGCCCCTCGGCGTTGTTCGGACGCTCACGGCCGAGCGGATCGCGGCCGTTGCGGCCCATCTGCGGCTGGCCCTGACCCTCGCCGCCTTGCTGACCCATCGCCTGCATCTGGCTCATCATGTCCTGGGCGCCCTGGCGCAGGGCCTCGAGCGCACGCCCCTGGCTGCCGACGGCGGCTTCGCCTTCACCTTCGCCGAGCGCTTCGGATGCACCTTCCATCTCGCGGCCGGCTTCGCCGAAGCCCTTGCCGGGTTCGATGCCCATCTCCTGCAGGCTCTTCTGCAACTGTCCGAGCTGTTCGCCGAGGGCTTCCTGCTGCGCCTTCAGATCCTTCAGCGCCTGGCGCAACTGCTCCTCAGTCATCTGGTCGGTGGGCGACTGGCCCTGCTGTTGCTGCTGTTCGCCCTGACCCTGGTCGCCGGGCTGCTGGTCGAACATCTCGTCGCCCGGCATCGGGTCGCCGCGCTGCATGCGGTCGCGCAATGCCTGGTCGAAGTTGAAGGTCTGGTCCATCAGCTTCTGCTGTTCCTGCATCAGCTTGCCGAGCTTGTCCATCTGCTGGCGCATGGCGTCGGATTGCTGGCCCTGCTGCTGTTGCTGCGGCCGGCCGGCCTGGAGATTGTTCATCATCCGCTGCAGCTCCGACAGCATCTGCCGGGCCTGGTCCTTCGCGCCTGAGCGGGCGAGGTTCTCGATCTGGTCCATCATCCGTTCGAGATCCTGCTGGCGCAACATCTGGCCCTGCTGTGCGTTCTGCTGCATCTGGCCGTTCTTCTGGGCCTGGCGTGCCAGTTCCTGCATGTAGGCCTGCATCGCCTCGCGCAGTTCCTGCATCAGCTTGGCGATCTCCTCGTCGGGGGCATTGCGCTCCAGCGCTTCGGACAGCGCCTGCTGGGCCTCGCGCAGGCGCCGGTCGGCCAGCGACAGGTTGCCGTCCTCGATGCCGAGAGCGATCTCCCAGAGATAGTCGGCGGTCTCGCGCAGCTGATCGTCGTTGCGAGCGAGCTTCATGCGCTCCTGCGCCGAATTGATCAGCAGGAAGTGCGTCGGGTTGGGGATCGTCTCCTCCGGCCGCAGCATCAAGGCTTCGTTGAGCATGACGGCGCGCGGCAGCTGGTTGGCGTCGAGCGCAAAGGTCTGCCGTTCCTCGACGACCGCGCCGGCAAGCGGCTCGAAGAAGACTTTGGCCGGCAGCACCATTTCCTGCGGCTGGCTGCGGCCCTCCTGGCCGACGGCGTCGCGGGCGACGAGGGTGATGCGCACGCGCTTTCCGGCCATCGGGTGTTCGCTGAGGTTGCGGCTGGTCGTGCCCTTGGCTTCGCGGGCGTTGCGGCGCGGCAGGTCCAGCTTGTACTCCGGCGCCGGATAGAGCGGGCGGGCGTCGGCTGCCGGCTCTTCCACGGGAACGATCTCCGCATGGGCCTGCTGGATGCCGTAGTCGTCCTGGGCGATGAAGCTGATCTCGAGCGCGGAGGCCACCGTCTTGCGGGGCAACCCGTCGAAGGCGATCTCGGGCACGTGGTCGGGGATGATGTCGAAGGCCCATTCCTGGCCGGCGAGCGAGAGCGTGCCGTCCTTGACGATCTGGTAGCGCATCGTCTGCGGGCCGCCTGGCGGCGCCGGCGGAACCGGGGGCGTATCGGCCTTCGGCGGGCTGCCGGCGGCGGATTGCTGGTCCGGCTCGTCCGTCTTCGGCTCCTCCGGCCGGATCGCCGTCGCTGCCTCGCCGGTCGGCGTGTAGGTGACGCCGTCGGTCGCCTCGCCGCCGGTGACACGTACCGTCAGTTCGCTGAACTGCGGCACGCGCAGCCGTCCCTGCACGGGCTCGGCGGTTCCGGTCAGGAACATCGGCGCGCGGCCGGTATGCGGGGGCGGGGTGACCCAGGCGTCGATGCGCACGTCCGGCCGGTCGTCGGCCGGCTGGTGGAAGGTGACAACGTCGGACAGCAGGCCGGCGCGGTTCGAATAGGAAAAGGCAAAGGCGACGGCGACGAGGAGCACGGGGATGGCGCGCAGGCCGTTGCGGTCGTGGCGGGCGATGTCGGGCCGGGGCGTGCCGGCCTGCAGCGCGCCGATGGTCCGGGCCATTCGCGCGCGGTGTTCGCGCCACAGCGCCTCGGCCACCGCTCCGCCGCCGGCCGGCCTGTCGGCCTGGACCTGGATCGCCTGGTGGACGAGGCCGTTGCGCTCTTCCAGCATCCGATCGGCCTGGTCGACCTTCGGCCAGATGGCAAGTCGCAGGCGGACGGCGAGCGTCACGAAGCCTGCGGCGAAGGCTGCCAGCGTCGCAACGTGCAGCCAGGCGGATACGTGGCGGAAATAACCGAACCAGGTGAGGGCGAGGAAGCTTGCGACGAGCAGCGCCAGCGGCAGGAGCTTCGGCAGCAGGCTCTCGGCGAACAGGACGAGCCGCGCCACCGCACGCTTGCGGTTCAACCGGGCGGCAAGGCGTCCGCCTGCGGGATTGCCGGAGGGCTGGGGCGCGTCTTCGTGCATCGTCCTCGCTTCGCGTCTCTTGCTATCTTGCCTGGGCCGCTGTGGCCGTCGATCCTAGGCGGAGGATAACACCCTTTGTGGCGAAGACGAGGGTGAACGCGAAAACGTGATCGTATTCCCCCGGCTGTTCACGTCTTCGGCCGACCTCAGGAAAGCCAGGCGGGGACGGAGTCGAGCCCGATCAGGTCCTCGTAGCTCGTGCGCGGGCGGATGACATGGAATTCCCCGCCCTTCACCAGAACCTCGGGCACGAGCAGGCGCGAATTGTAGGTGCCGGCCTGGACCGCGCCATAGGCGCCGCCGGAGCCTACGGCGATGAGGTCGCCCGGCTTCGGCATCGCCATTTCCCGGTCCAGCGCCAGATAGTCGCCGGTCTCGCAGACCGGACCGACGACGTCGGCGCGGATGCGCGGCGCGCTGGCGGCGGAGAGGACGACGGGCTGGATCTCGTGCCAGGCCTCGTAGAGCGTCGGCCGGATCAGGTCGTTCATGGCGCCGTCGACGATGACGAAGGTCTTTTCGCCGCCGTCTTTCACGTAGATCACCTCGGTGACGAGGATGCCGGCATTGCCGACGATCAGCCGGCCGGGTTCGGTGACGATCCGGCAGTCGAGGCCCTTGAGCTCGTTCTTGACGATTTCGGCATAGGCGTCCGGCAGCGGCGGCGGGGAATTGTCGCTCCTGTAGGGGATGCCGAGGCCGCCGCCGACGTCGACATGGTCGATCGCATGGCCGTCGGCGCGCAGCGTCTGTACCAGTTCCCGAAGCAGCTTGAAGGCGTCCTCGAACGGCTGCAGCTCGGTGATCTGGCTGCCGATATGCATGTCGATGCCGGTCACCTTGATGCCGGGAAGCGTTGCGGCGCGGGCATAGACCGCGCGCGCGCTTTCCCAGGAGATGCCGAACTTGTTCTCCTTCTTGCCCGTCGAGATCTTGGCATGGGTGCGGGCGTCGACGTCGGGGTTGATGCGGAAGGAGACGTGTGCCTGCTTGCCGGCCTTGACGGCGCGAGCGTTCAGCACTTCGAGTTCCGGTTCGGATTCGACGTTGAAGCAGTAGATGCCGGCCTCGATGCCGAGGTCCATCTCGCGTGCGGTCTTGCCGACGCCGGAGAACATGATGCGGCTTGCCGGTACGCCGGCTGCGAGCGCGCGGCGCAGTTCACCTTCCGAGACGACGTCCATGCCGGCGCCGAGGCGCGCCAGCGTCTTCAGGACCGCCTGGTTGGAATTGGCCTTCATGGCGTAGCAGACAAGCGCATCGACGCCGTCGAAGGCCTTGGAGAACACCTTGAAATGACGCTCCAGCGTGGCCGTCGAGTAGCAATAGAAGGGCGTTCCCACCGCCTTGGCGATGTCCGGAACGGGAACGTCCTCGGCATAGAGGACGCCGTCGCGATATTCGAAATGGTTCACGTGTCTGTTCCGTCAGAGGAGCGGGTCGAGCAGGAAGGGTCTGTCCTCGACCGGCTGTTTCTTGCCATCCGTGCCAGCGGCATTACTGGACGTCACCCCCGGCCGGTCAAGGTCGCCCTTGCGGCCGCAGGCCGAAATCACCGTCGCCGAGAGAACGAGGACGAGGGCGAGCCTGGCAATGGAATTCAGTGTCATGCGGTTTCGCGGCTCCGGATGGGTCTCGATCAGATGCAATCCTCTTAGCAGACTCCGCGGGCGGTTGTGCACCCTGATTCTGCTGATGATTCATGCAAGGGATTTGATCGGGGGATTGATCGGCGGGATTGATCCGCCGGTCCTCAGTTGCGCGCGCGCCACCAGGCGATCTGCTGGCGGACGTTTTCCGGTGCGGTGCCGCCGAAGGAGGTCCGGCTGGCCACCGACGCCTCGACCGTCAGCACGCCGTAGACCTTGTCGGTGATCGCCGGGTTGATCGCCTGCAGGTCTTGCAGCGAGAGCTCGGCCAGATCGCAGCCCTTCTGCTCGGCGAGCGCCACCGCGCGGCCGGTGACGTGATGGGCGTCGCGGAAGGGAAGGCCCGCCTCGCGCACGAGCCAGTCGGCAAGATCGGTGGCGGTCGAATATCCCGAGCCGGCGGCGGCCTTCATCCGGTCTGCGCGAACGGTCATGTCGCGAACCATGCCGGTCATGGCGGCAAGGGCAAGCTCGAGGCTTTCGGCGGCGTCGAAGACCTGTTCCTTGTCTTCCTGCATGTCCTTGGAATAGGCGAGCGGCAGGCCCTTCATCACGGTCAGGAGCGCGACCAGCGAACCGTTGATGCGGCCGGTCTTGGCGCGTACGAGTTCGGCCGCATCCGGGTTCTTCTTCTGCGGCATGATCGAGGAGCCGGTGGAGAACGCGTCCGAGAGCCTGATGAAGCCGAATTGCGGCGTTGACCAGATGACGATCTCCTCGGCAAGCCGCGACAGGTGCGTGGCGGCGATCGCCGCGATCGAGAGGAATTCCAGCGCGAAGTCGCGGTCGGAGACCGTATCGATCGAATTGCGGGTCGGCTCGCGGAAACCGAGCGCCTTTGCCGTCATGTGGCGGTCGATCGGAAAGCCGGTGCCGGCGAGCGCTGCCGCACCGATCGGGCTTTCGTCCAGGTGTTCGATGGCGTGGCGCACGCGCTGCCGGTCGCGGCCGAACATCTCGACATAGGCCATGCAGTGATGGCCGAAGGTCACCGGCTGGGCGGTCTGCAGGTGGGTGAAGCCGGGCATGACGGTGTCTGCATGCTCATCGGCGCGATCGAGGAAGGCTGCGATCAGGGCCGAGAGCATCCTTTCCGTCTTCTGCAGTTCCTCCTTGACCCAGAGGCGGAAATCGAGCGCCACCTGGTCGTTGCGCGAGCGCGCCGTATGCAGGCGGCCGGCCGCCGGGCCGACGAGGGCGGCGAGCCGGGCCTCGACATTCATGTGGATGTCTTCGAGCTTGCGGGAGAACGCGAAGGTGCCGTCCTCGATCTCCTTCAGGATCGTCTCCAGGCCGGCAACGATCTGGTTCTTGTCCTCCGCCGAAATGATGCCCTGATGGGCCAGCATGGTCGCATGCGCCATCGAGCCGCGGATGTCTTGTGCATAGAGCTTCTTGTCGAAGTCGATCGAGGCATTTATCTCCTCCATGATCGCATCCGGGCCGGATGCGAAGCGGCCACCCCACATCTGGTTCGAGGACTGGGTCTCAGATTTTGCGTCAGCCATGGGGTTGCCTATCCTGGAGAGTGAAATGACAGTCGAGAAGAAGCCGGGCCGCCCGGCCGTCAAGCTGATCGCGCTGGCCGCGCTTGCCGGCATCCTTGCCGGTGCGGCAGCGGTATACGTGATGGAGAGCCGGTCTGGCAATGGCGGCGCGACAGTGGCCGGCGGCGGCGGTCAATGCCCCATGGCGAGCGACACGGCGGCGACGCTGGCGCCGTTCTTCACCGGGCAGGTGGCGGCGATGATGGCAGCCGACGATCCCCGGCCTTTGCCGCAGCTTTCCTTCAACGGTCCGGACGGACAGCCGCGCGCGATCGCCGATTTCGCCGGCAAGACGCTGCTCGTCAACCTGTGGGCGACCTGGTGCGTGCCCTGCCGCGAGGAGATGCCGGCGCTGAACGCGCTGCAGAAGGAGCTCGGCAGCGACCGCTTCGAGGTCGTGGCGATCAACATCGACACGGGCACCGACGAAAAGCCGAAGGCTTTCCTCGACGAAACCGGGGTGCACGATCTCGGCTACTACCGCGACAGCTCCATGGGCGTCTTCAATGCACTGAAGAAGGAAGGGCTCGCCTTCGGCCTGCCGGTGACGCTCTTGATGGACGACAAGGGCTGCCTCGTCGCCGCGATGAATGGCCCCGCCGCCTGGGACAGCGAGGACGCCAAGGCGCTGATCCGGGCGGCCGTGCCGGCCACGCCGGGCTCCTGACGCTTAGTTCCGGCCGCTCGCATAGACCCGCGGCCTGCGGATATCGATGAAGCCGGCCTCGCCCTTGCGATGCGGGAATTCCGGCGCGGTGTCGAATTCGATCGACTGGCCGCCGGTGGTCTTGGCGAGCACGCGGCGCGAGTCCGGCCTGTCGAGCACGCGCACGATCTGGGCGGGAACGCCTTGGCCGTCCTCCCGCCAGGCGACGTCGGCGGGGCGGAACAGCACCTCGGCGGAGCCGTCCGCAAGGCCGGCTGCGTCGAATTCCACGTCCTGCACATAGGCCTTGCCGTCGCGCACGGTCGCCGGCAGCGCATTGGCATCGCCGAGGAAGCGCATGACGAAGGCATCGTGCGGGCTGCGGCAGACGTCCTCCGGCGTGCCCTGCTGCACGATCCGGCCCTTGTCGAGGATGACGACGCGGTCGGCGAGGTCGAGCGCCTCTTCCTGGTCGTGGGTGACGAACAGCGTGGTGATGCCGAGATCGTCGTGGATCCTGCGCAGCCAGCGGCGCAGGTCGCGGCGGACATTGGCGTCGAGCGCGCCGAAGGGTTCGTCGAGAAGGAGCACGCGCGGATCGACTGCGAGCGCGCGGGCCAGCGCCACGCGCTGGCGCTGGCCGCCGGAGATCTGGCCGGGGAAGCGCTCGCCGAGGCCGGAGAGCTGCACCAGGTCGAGCAGTTCCCGGACGCGTTCGCGGATGGCCTCGCCGGTCCGCTTGACCTTCGAGACCTTCATGCCGAAGGCGATGTTCTCGGCCACAGTCATGTGGGGAAAGAGCGCATAGTGCTGGAAGACGAAGCCGACGCCGCGGTCGCGCACCGGGATATCGGTGGCGTCCTCGTCGCCGAAGTAGATGTGCCCGCCATCGGCATATTCGAGGCCGGCGACCATGCGCAGGATCGTCGTCTTGCCCGATCCGGAAGGGCCGAGCAGGGCGACGAGTTCGCCGCTTTCGATCTCCAGCGAGACGCCGTGCACGGCACGGAACGTGTCGAAGGTCTTGACCACGTTGTCGAGGCTGATTTTCAAGGCTTGACCTCCGAAAGGCTATCGTTGCCGGCAAGCGAGGCCGGGCGGTTGCGCCGGCCCGCGCCCTGCCGCTCCAGCACCACCTTGACGACCAGGGTGACAATCGCGAGCGTGGCCAGGATGGAAGCGGCGGCGAAGGCGCCGACGGCATCATAGTCGTGATAGAGAAGTTCGATGTGAAGTGGCAGCGTGTTGGTCTGGCCGCGGATGTTGCCCGAGACGACCGAGACGGCCCCGAATTCGCCCATCACGCGCGAATTGCAGAGCACCACGCCGTAGAGCAGCGCCCATTTGATGTTGGGCAGCGTCACCGTCAGGAAGGTGCGCCAGCCGCTGGCGCCGAGCGAGGTCGCCGCCTCCTCGAGGTCGCGCCCCTGCGCCTGCATCAGCGGGATCAGTTCGCGCGCGACGAAGGGGGCGGTGACGAACATGCTGGCCAGCACGATGCCCGGCAGGGCGAACATGATCTTCAGGTCGGCCGCCTCCAGCGCCGGGCCGAACAGGCCCTGCAGGCCGTAGACGAAGAGATAGGATACGCCGGCGACGATCGGGGACACGGAGAAGGGGATCTCGATGAGGATCAGCAGCAGCCGCCGGCCGGGGAAATCGTGCTTGGTGATCGCCCAGGCGGCGGCGATGCCGAAGGCGGTGTTGATCGGCACGGCGATCAGCGCCGTCAGCACGGTCAGCATGATCGCGTGGCGGGTATCGGGTTCAGAGATCGCCGCGGCAAAGTAGGGCAGGCCCTTGGAGACGGCGTGGACGCCGATCACCGCGAGTGGGGCGACGATGATGACGGCGACGAAGAACAGGACGACGGCCAACAGCGTCCGGCGGAAGACCGGAGCGTCGCCGATGCGCGGCGGGCGGCGGTGAGACTGCGGTTTCGTCATCGGTTCAGTTTCTCACCGTGTAGCGGAGCGCACGGGCCTGCATGATGTTGGTGACGGCCAGCATGACGAAGGCGGCGATGAGCATGACCGAGGCGATCGCGGCAGACGCCGGATAGTCGTATTCCTCCAGCCGGATGAAGGCCAGGAGGGCCGTGATCTCCGTCTCGAACGGCTGGTTGCCGGCGATGAAGATGATGGCGCCGAACTCGCCGAGACTGCGGGCGAAGGACAAGGACACGCCGGCGAGAAGGGCGGGGGTGAGCAGCGGCAGGACGACGCGGGCGAAGATCGAAAGATCGCTGCCGCCGAGCGTCTGGGCCGCCTCTTCCAGTGCCGGGTCCAGTTCCTCCAGAACGGGCTGGACGGTGCGGACGACGAAGGGCAGGCTGGTGAACGCCATCGCGATCATGATGCCGAGGGGCGTGTAGGCGACCTTGATGCCGAGGGCGGAGAGCGGGCCGCCGAACCAGCCGTTGACGGCGAACAGCGTCGTCAGCGAAATGCCGGCAACCGCGGTCGGTAGCGCGAAGGGCAGGTCGACCAGGGCGTCGATGATGCGCCGCCCGGGAAAGCGGTAGCGCACCAGCACCCAGGCCAGCGCCATTCCGAAGACGACATTGAACAGGGTTGCCGCCAGGGCGCAGGAGACGGTGACCATATAGCTCGCCACGGCGCGGTCGGAGGTGACGATGCGCCAGTAGTCGGCCGGACCGAGGCTCGCCGCCTTGAAGACGAGCGCGATCAACGGCAGCACGATGATGATCGCCGCATAGACCAGCGTGATCCCGAGGGAGAGTGGCAGGCCGGGCAGAACGCGCCGTTTCACTAAACTCGTCCTTTCGCAAACGAAGGACCGGCGGGTTTTCGCCCGCCGGTCCCAAACGGTTCTCGCCGGTGTCTTAGCGGCTGCCGTAGATCGTGTCGAGAACTCCGCCTTCGGCGAAGTGTTCCTTGGAGACCTGCGGCCAGCCGCCGAAGACGTCCTCGACCTTCACCAGGCGAATTTCGGGGAACTGGTCCTTGAACTGGGCGGCGACCTTCTCGTCCAGCACGCGGTGACCGAATTCGGCGGCGACCGTCTGGCCCTCCGGCGAATAGAGGAAATCAAGATAGGACTTGGCCAGTTCCTGGGTGCCGTGCTTCTCGGCGACCTTGTCGACGACGGCGACGGGGAACTCGGCGAGCAGGCTCACCGAAGGAACGACCTGCTCGAACTTGTCGGCGCCGTATTCCTTGGCGATCGCCTTGGTCTCGGCCTCGAAGGTGATGATGACGTCGCCGATCTCGCGTTCGACGAAGGTGGTCGTGGCGGCCCGGCCGCCGGTGTCGAAGACCGGCACGTTGTCGAAGATCCTGGTGACGAATTCCTTCACCTTGGCCTCGTCGCCGCCGAACTTCTCCTTCGCATAGGCGAAGGCCGCCAGGTAGGTGTAGCGGGCGTTGCCGGAGGTCTTGGGGTTCGGGAAGACCACCTTGACGTCGTCACGGGCGAGGTCGTCCCAGTCCTTCACGTTCTTGGGGTTGCCGGCGCGGACGAGGAAGGAGGGGAAGGAGTAGAAGGGAGAGGCGTTGTTCGGAAACTTTGCCTGCCAGTCCTCGGCGACGAAGCCGTTCCTGACGAGGAAATCGATGTCGGTGACCTGGTTGAAGGTCACGACGTCGGCCTCGAGGCCCTCGACGATCGCGCGGGCCTGCTTGGAGGTGCCGCCATGCGACTGATCGATGGTGACGCCGGGGTTCTGGTCGATGAAGGCCTCGTTCTCGGCGGCGAAGAGTTCGCGGGCGACGTCATAGGAGGCATTGAGGAGCTTGTCGGCGGCGCTTGCCGAGAGCGGAGCGGCAAGCGCAGCGAGCGCTGCGCCGATCAGGAGGAGGCGTTTCATGGGGGGATCTCCAGAGTGCATGTGCGTTGTCTTTCCGGCAACCTAGCCGGGACACGCAACGCTTCCGAGAAATCAGCCACCAATGACGGATGAAAGCGGCGAAAATCTTTGCGCCGGGAGGCCCCGGGCGAGAATGGCGCCTGCTTCCTCCCGTCGTTCGAGGGGTCAGCGCGTGGGAACGGGGATTTCGCCGCGATAGTCGTAGAAGCCGCGGCCGGACTTGCGGCCGAGCCAGCCGGCCTCGACATATTTCACCAGCAGCGGGCAGGGGCGGTACTTCGAATCCGCCAGCCCCTCGTAGAGCACCTGCATGATCGACAGGCAGGTGTCGAGGCCGATGAAATCGGCCAGTTGCAGCGGTCCCATCGGATGATTGGCGCCGAGCTTCATCGCGGTGTCGATCGCGTCGACCGTGCCGACGCCCTCGTAGAGCGTGTAGATCGCCTCGTTGATCATCGGCAAGAGGATACGGTTGACGATGAAGGCGGGGAAATCCTCGGCGACGGTCACCGTCTTGTCGAGGGTGGCGACGAATGCCTTGGCGGTGGCGAAGGTGTCTTCCTCGGTGGCGATGCCACGCACGAGCTCCACGAGCTTCATCACCGGCACCGGGTTCATGAAGTGGATGCCCATGAAGCGCTCGGCGCGATCGGTGGCCGAGGCGAGCCGCGTGATGGACAGGGAGGAGGTGTTGGTGGCGAGGATCGCGTCAGACTTCAGGACCGGACAGACCTGGCCGTAGATCTTGCGCTTGACCGTCTCGTCCTCCGTCGCCGCCTCGATGACGAGGTCGGCCTGCGAGAGGTCGTTGACGTCGCTGGAACCCTTGATGAGCGACAGCGCGCTCTTGCGTTCCTCCTCGGTCATCTTGCCGGAGGAGACCTGCCGGGCGAGGTTGCCGTGGATCGTGGCAAGACCGGCCTCGATGCGCTCCATCGACAGGTCGTAGAGCTGGACCTTGTAGCCGGCGACGGCGCAGACATGGGCGATGCCGCAGCCCATCTGGCCTGCACCGACAATACCGACGTTCCTGATCGTGCTCATCTTTCCGCCCACCGCTTCAGTCCGAAGACCTGCCCCAGAACAAAGAAAAACCGGGCCGACATCTGCCGGTCCGGTGAAGTGATAAAGGGGCGCGGCGATTTTATCCAGCGATTATTCGTCGCGCCTGGCGCCCCGGGATCGCATTCTCAAAGCGCCTTCTGCAACTCCGGCAGGGCCTCGAAGAGGTCTGCGACGAGGCCGTAGTCGGCGACCTGGAAGATCGGGGCCTCCTCATCCTTGTTGATCGCGACGATGACCTTCGAATCCTTCATGCCGGCGAGGTGCTGGATGGCGCCGGAGATGCCGCAGGCGATGTAGAGCTGCGGGGCGACGACCTTGCCGGTCTGGCCGACCTGCCAGTCGTTCGGCGCGTAGCCGGCATCTACCGCCGCACGCGAGGCGCCGACGGCGGCACCGAGCTTGTCGGCGACGGGAAGGATCACTTCCTTGAACTTCTCCGCCGAGCCGAGCGCGCGTCCGCCCGAGATGATGACCTTGGCGGACGTCAGTTCGGGACGGTCGGACGACGACAGCGCATCGCCGACATGGGTCGACAGACCCGGATCGGCGGCCGCAGCGACCGCCTCGACGGACGCAGAACCGCCCTCGGAGGCGGCGGCGAAGGAGGCCGTGCGAACGGTGACGACCTTCTTCGCATCGCTCGACTGCACCGTCTGGATGGCGTTGCCGGCATAGATCGGCCGCTTGAAGGTGTCGGGGGCGACGACCTCGATGATCTCGGAGACCTGGGCGACGTCGAGAAGCGCTGCGACGCGCGGCATGACGTTCTTGCCGACCGAGGTCGCGGCGGCGACGATCGTGTCGTAGCCACCGGCGAGCGAAACGATCAGGGCGGCGAGCGGTTCGGCGAGGTTGTGTTCCAGCGAGGCGTCCTCGGCGACGAGGACCTTGGAGGCGCCGGCAAGCTTCGCCGCCTGTTCGGCGGCAGCTTTGGCGCCGGCACCGGCGACGAGCACGTGCACGTCGGAACCGATCTTGGTGGCCGCCGTCAGCGCCTTGGCGGTCTGGTCGGAAAGGTGGGCGTTGTCGTGGTCAGCCAGAAGAAGAATGGCCATGGTGTAAACTCCTAGATCTTCCGGTTTCCGGTCAAAGCACGCCGGCTTCGGTCTTCAGCTTCTCGACCAGCTCGGCCACGCTCTTGACCTTGACGCCGGCCTTGCGGCCCGACGGTTCCTCGGTCTTCAGCACCTTGAGGCGCGGGGCGGTATCGACGCCGAAATCGGCCGGGGCCTTCTTGTCGAGCGGCTTCTTCTTCGCCTTCATGATGTTCGGCAGCGAGGCGTAGCGCGGCTCGTTCAGGCGCAGGTCGGTGGTGACCACCGCAGGAAGCTTGATCTCGATCGTCTGCAGGCCGCCGTCGACCTCGCGGGTCACCTTGGCCTTGCCGTCACCGATCTCGACCTTCGAGGCGAACGTCCCTTGCGCCCAGCCGAGCAGCGCCGACAGCATCTGGCCGGTCTGGTTGCTGTCGTCGTCGATCGCCTGCTTGCCGACGATGATCAGGCCGGGCTGTTCGGCCTCGGCCACGCCTTTCAGGATCTTGGCGACGGCGAGCGGCTCGACGGCGTCTTCCGTCTCGACCAGAACGGCGCGGTCAGCGCCCATGGCGAGCGCGGTGCGCAGCGTTTCCTCGGCCTTGGCCGGACCGATCGAGACGACGACCACTTCCTCGGCCTTGCCGGCCTCCTTCAGCCGCAGCGCCTCCTCGACGGAGATCTCGTCGAACGGGTTCATCGACATCTTCACATTCGCAAGCTCGACGCCCGTGCCATCCGCCTTCACGCGGATCTTCACGTTGTAGTCGACAACCCGCTTCACGGGGACCAGGATCTTCATGGCTTCTCCTTCCAATGTCCGGGTGGGAAATTGCGCCATCCGGGCGCGGTCCGATGGTCGGTTGGCGACATCGATACGCGTTTTTTCCCCAAGTTCAATTCTTTCAGCAGGCTCCTTCGCCGAATTCATTTGCATAATTTTGACGTTAACGTCAACGTCAATATCGCCGGCGCGAGCCGCTGGCGAAATCACCGGCCCCAGCGAAGGGGCGGGGCGTTTGGCGCGGTCTCGGACGCGCCTTCTCCGGCGGGCGTTGCTTCTTTATGTCGCACCGCCTTCGGTGTCACGACGGTGCGATCGAACAGCGGCACGCCGCGCCGGCGGAAGAACACCACGAACACGGCGCCGGCGAGAATGCCTCCGACATGGGCGCCCCAGGAAATGCCGCCCTGCGGATCGAGGAAGAGCATGTAGAATTGCTGGCCGATCCACAGCAGCAGCGGAACGACGGCGGGCAGCGGCAGCGGGATGCGGAAGAAGACGAGGACCCAGACGCGGACCTTCGGGTGCAGCAGCAGGTAGGCTGCGACCACGCCCGAGACCGCGCCCGACGCGCCGATCAGCGGCGCCTCGGATGCCGGCTGGAACAGGCCGTGAACGAGGGCACCGGCGGCCGCGCAGGCGAGATAGAAGACGAGGAAGCGGAAATGCCCCAGCGCATCCTCGACATTGTCGCCGAACACCCAGAGGAACAGCATGTTCGTCGCCAGATGCAGAAAGTCGGTGTGGATGAAGGCATAGGTGATGTAGGTCGCATCCTCCGGTACCAGCACCAGGCCCGGCTCGAGGTCGGCATAGCCGAAGACGACGGCGGGGATATAGCCGAGGCCGACGACGGTTTCGTCCGAAAAGACCTGGCTGGCGGCGAGCCCGGCGACGATCCAGACGGCGACGTTCACCAGGATCAGGCCGATCGTGGCATACTGCACCTTGATGTATTTCAGGGAGTTCGCATCGTGCAGCGGTATGAACATGAACGTCCTTTCGTTTCGGATGCGCCGTCCGTCACCTGTTCTGTCCCGGAACCCACAGCACGTCCAGGGTGCCCTTGTCGTTCGCCCAGCGGGCGGCGACGAAAAGGAAGTCCGACAGGCGGTTGATATAGGCGATCGCCTCCTTCGAGACGGTCTCTCCCTCCCGTTCGGCCAGTTCGACGATCCGCCGCTCGGCGCGGCGCGCCACGGTGCGGGCAACATGGAGGGCGGCTGCGAGCGGGGAGCCGCCGGGCAGCACGAAGGAGCGCAGCGGGGAAAGATCGGCATTGAGCCTGTCTATCTCGGTCTCGAGCCTGTCGACCTGGCTCTGGACGATGCGCAGCGGTTCGTAGGCGGGCTTCTCGCCGGTCTCGGGCGTGGCGAGGTCGGCCCCCAGGTCGAACAGGTCGTTCTGGATGCGCATCAGCATCCTGTCGAGATCGGGCATAATCGCTGCGTGCTGGCGCGCCGTCCCGATCAGCGCGTTCGTCTCATCCACGTCGCCATAGGCGCCGACACGGGCGTCATGCTTCTTTCGGCGCGCGCCGGAAACCAAGCCGGTCGTGCCGTCGTCGCCGGTGCGGGTGTAGATCTTGTTCAGCTTGACCATGACGGCGCCCCTATGACGGCTGGCCGCCGCCGGTCACCCACAGCGTCAGCATGATGAGGATGAGGGCGACCGCCTGCAGCAGGATGCGCATCTGCATCAGCTTGTTGGACTTGTTGCCGCTTCCGCCCTTGAGCATGTTGGCGAGGCCGCGGATCAGGACGATCGCGACAAGGCCCATGACAATGAGGGTGAGGTAGGTCAGGAAAGTAGACATGCATCAAGATTCCGCTGTTCGAAGGGTAATGTCCAGAGACTGTTTCGGCGGCTTATTCATCCCAGCCGGCCGATGATGTGGTAGAAGAGCGAGGCGGGCAGCAGCTTCTTCAGCAGCGCTCCCTTTTTGGCAGGCGAGGTGACGATGTAGTGCGGGCGCGGGGCGCGTGCGTTCAGGGCGTGCCGAAGGACGCTGTAGACGGCGTCCGGGCCGAGTTTGCCGCGCGCCGGGGCGCTCTCTCCGCGCAGTCGCCGCATCTGCCTCCGATATTCCTCCGCGTGAACCGAGCCCTCGAGGTCGATGTTCTTCTCGATATGGGCAATCGCATTGGCGGTGAAGCGCGATTCGATCGGACCGGGCTCGATCAGGCTGACATGGACGCCGGAGCCCGCCAGCTCCATGCGCAGCGTCAGTGACAGGCCCTCGAGCGCAAACTTGGAAGCATTGTAGGCGCCGCGCCAGCGATAGGGTACGAGACCGAGGATGGACGAGCACTGCACGATCCGGCCGTGGCCCTGGCTGCGCATGGCGGGGATGAGGCGGCGGGTCAGGTCGTGCCAGCCGAAGACGTTGGTCTCGAACTGCCGGCGCAACGCCTCGACCGGCAGGTCCTCCACGGCGCCGGCCTGGCCATAGGCGCCGTTGTTGAACAGGGCGTCGATCCGCCCGCCGGTGCGTGCGAGCACGGTATCGGCGAGCGCTGCGATCGAGGCCGGGTCGGTGTAGTCCATAATCAGCGCCTCGATACCGTCCGCCTCCAGCGGGGCGCGATCGGCCTCCTTGCGCACCGTGGCGAACACCCGCCAGCCATCGGCCTTCAGCGCCCGGGCGCAATGGGCGCCGATGCCGGAGGAACACCCGGTGACGATGATCGTTCTTGTTCTGGGAACGGGATCGGCCATGCGATTTCCTGTACAAATTCCGTTTCGTTTCCCATATTCACCGGGCGCTGGCAATCGCGCCAACAGGACCCGCCTCGATGGAGAGGCGGCCAGACGAAGGGGAGGGACATGCCGACCGCTCTACGCCTCCTCTACAAGGTCGTGTTCGACGCGATCTGGCATTTCACCGAGGACGACGGCTGGGCCATGGCGAGCCACGTCGCGCTGTCGACGCTCCTGGCCGTCTTTCCCTTCCTGATCTTCGGCACAGCACTCGGCTCCTTTCTCGGGGCCGACCAGTTCGCCGACACCGCCGTCCACCTGATCTTCGACACCTGGCCGGCGTCGATCGCGGACCCGATATCCCGCGAGGTCGTGGCAGTGCTGACGATCCCGCGCGGCGGGCTCGCGACGATCTCCGTGCTGGCCGCCGCCTATTTCGCCTCCAACGGCGTCGAGGCGCTGCGGGTGTCGCTGAACCGCGCCTACCGGGTGGCGGAGACGCGATGGTGGTATGTCACGCGCCTCGCCAGCCTCGGCTTCGTGGTCCTCGGCGTGGTGGCGCTGGCGGCGATCAGCATCGTGCTGGTGGCAGCGCCGCTCGCCGTGCGCGCCACGGACCAGTGGATCCCCTGGCTCGGCTACGTCTATTCGCTGGTGCTGGAGTGGGGCATCTTCGGAACGCTGGTGGTGCTGTTCGCCGGCCTCCTGATCGCCCATCTCTGGCTGCCCGCCGGCCACCGCCGCATCGCCGACGTGCTGCCCGGGATCATCCTGACACTCGTCGCCTGGACCGTCGGCGCCTATCTGTTCGCCTCCTACCTCGCGGCATTCTCCACCTATGTGAAGACCTATGCGGGCCTGGCGTCGATCATGATCGCGCTGGTGTTCCTCTATATCATCGGCGTGATCTTCATCCTCGGCGCGGAGATCAACGCAGCGCTCCTGAAATACCGGGTCAAGCACGTGATCCTCGATCGCCTGCGCGGCCGAAAGCCGGTGCTGCGGGACAGATCAGCGGAGGAGCAGCCCATCGAGGACGAGGCCATCGCGCGCGAACAGCAGGCGCAGGTCCGACGGTGACAGGCCCTTCTCGCGATAGGCCGCAATCCCCGTATCCCTGTTGCTCTTCGACAGCTTCCGGCCATCCTCTCCCAGCACCAGGCCGTGATGGTGGTAGGACGGCTCCGGCAGATCGAGCAGGGCCTGCAGCAGGCGGTGGACGGCGGTGGCGTGGAAGAGGTCCTGGCCGCGTACCACATGGGTCACGCCCTGCAGGGCATCGTCCAGCGTCACCGAAAGATGGTAGCTCGACGGCGCGTCGGGCCGCGACAGGATCACGTCGCCCCAGCGCTCCGGCCGTGCGGCGATCGTCCCCGTCTGCCCTTGCGGGCCGCATCCGGTATCGTCCCACGTAAGCGCACGGCCCGCCAGCCGGTCGCCGGCCGCCGCTGTCGCGGCTGCCATGTCGAGGCGCCAGGCGTGCTGCCGGCCTTCGGTGATCCAGCGCCGGGCGACCGTGCGGTCCAGCTTGCGTTCCTCAGTCGGATAGCAGGGCGCGCCGTCGGGATCGCGCGGCCAGACCTTGCCCGCGGCCTCGCATGCCGCCACCTGTTCGCGCACCTCGCCGCGGCTCAGGAAGGACGGATAGGCAAGGCCGCGATCGATCAGGTCCTCGAGCGCCTGCTGGTAGAACGAGAAATGCTCCGACTGGCGGCGCACCGGCTGCTCCCAGTCCAGGCCCAGCCAGCGCAGGTCGCGGTAGATCGCCTCTTCATATTCTGGCCGGCAACGCGCGATATCGATATCCTCGATCCTGAGCAGGAACCGTCCGCCGTTCGCCGCGGCCAGGCCGTGGTTGAGAAGGGCCGAATAGGCATGGCCGCGGTGCAGGAGCCCGTTGGGGCTCGGCGCGAAACGCAGAACGGCTTGCTTTGGCAAGGGTGAATCCATCAGATGCTCATGCACGAAATGGACGTCGTGGCCAATGGGCAGCCTGTCCGGGCGGGCGAAAGATCGACATCGGGAACGGCATGCAGTTGCACATGATCAGATCGGAGGCGGACGTCTCCGCCGGGCTCGTGGACCTGGCGCTCCTCGACGCGCGCCTGTTTGCCGTGATCGACAAGGCCGGCCCGGTGCCGCTCAGGTTGCACGATCCCGGCTATCGCGGCCTTGCCGGCATCATCGTCTCGCAGATGGTCTCGCGGGCGAGCGCGGATGCGATCTGGCGCAAGCTGGAGACGATCGCCGGCGAGATCACGCCGCACCATGTTCTCGGGCTCAGCGAGGCGGACAACCGGGCCGCGGGCCTCTCGCGCGCCAAGGCCGAGACGCTGAGGCGTGTCGCCGAGGCCGTGGACCGCGGCGACGTCGACCTCGACGCGGTCTGCCACCTGGACGCGGTTTCGGCGATCCGGGCGCTGACGGCGATCAAGGGGGTCGGCCGGTGGACGGCGGAAGTCTACCTTCTCTTCTGCGGCGGCCATCCCGACATCTTCCCGTCCGGCGACGTGGCACTGCAGAACGCGGTCGGCCATGCGCTCGGGCTTCCCGTCCGTCCGTCTGCCGCCGAACTCGAGCAGATCGCCGAGATGTGGTCGCCCTGGCGCGGCGTCTCGGCGCGGCTTTTCTGGGCCTATTATGCCCGCCAGATGCGCCGCGACGGCGCGCCGCTGGCGTGAGGCTTTCACGACAGGGTTGCAAAGGGTTAAATCCGCATCGCGCATTTTCTTTCTGGCTTCACAATGCTGTAACAACGGGCCTAATATAGAGGTGCAGATGCCGAATCGGTCAGGAGAATCACTTGACGATTTCAGTTTCACCACAGGCCCTGCCGGCGCTCGTCCTGAACGCTGACTACAGGCCGCTGAGTTACTATCCCTTGTCGCTCTGGTCCTGGCAGGATGCGATCAAGGCGGTTTTTCTCGACCGTGTGAACATCATCGCGGAATACGAACACTCGGTCTCTTCGCCGAGCTTCACCATGCGGCTGCCGAGCGTCGTCAGCCTGAAGACCTATGTGCAGCCTTCGCGCCATCCTGCCTTCACGCGGTTCAACGTGTTCCTGCGCGACCGGTTCGAATGCCAGTATTGCGGCTCGCCGGATGATCTGACCTTCGACCATGTCGTTCCGCGCGCGCATGGCGGGGAGACGACCTGGTGCAACGTCGTCGCGGCCTGCTCGCCCTGCAACCTGCGCAAGGGCAGCAAGCTGCCGAAGCAGGCGGGCA
This sequence comes from Rhizobium sp. TRM96647, assembly GCF_025780115.1. NCBI lineage: Bacteria > Pseudomonadati > Pseudomonadota > Alphaproteobacteria > Hyphomicrobiales > Rhizobiaceae > Rhizobium > Rhizobium sp. TRM96647. Next base: position 50,054 of record NZ_JAOXHF010000001.1, on the reverse strand, counting down.
TGTTCCCCCACCAGCGACCCTACCAGCCGACGGTGCAGGACCTGCACAACAACGGCCGTCTCTTCCCGCCGAACTACCTGCACGAAAGCTGGATGGACTACCTCTACTGGGACGTCGAACTGCAGCCCTGACAGGGCGCCGTTCCCCGTGGGCCGAAATCCGGTGTCGCTATGGCGCCGGCAAGGCGGCATGGGGCGCAAGAGCGATACACCGCGGCGCCGCTCGGATCTGCGGTTTATCTCTTCGCGCGCACGCCGGCGAAAGCAATTGCCGCCAGGATGAGGCTTGCGATCACGTTCCAGCCGGCGAAGGACAGGCCGAGGTAACGGAACGAGGCTTCGGTGCAGGACGGCGGCTTCTTGGCGTCGAGGTCGCCGAGCAGGTCGCCGGCACTCGGCGAAATGCCCTGGGCCGACGTCGCACAGCTCGACGGGCCCTCCCAGAAGCCCCACTCGGCGCCGGCATGATAGACGCCCATGCCGGCGCCGACGAGCATCATTACGCCCCCGACAAGCAGCAGCCCCCGCGTCAACCATGGCGGGCCGCCGAACGCAGCCGAAACGGCCGCCAGCACGGCGACAGGAATGCCGTAGTAATAGGGCAGCCGCTGCAGCAGGCAGAGCGCACAGGGGATATAGCCGCCGATATGCTCGAAGCCGAGCGCGCCGCCGACGGTGGCGGCCATGCCTATGGCGAGGAGAACAGCGTAGGGCAGGGAGGGCTGATGTCTGAGGGCGGCGGGCATGGCGGGCATTCCTGGTTCAGGCGGCGACGTAACGGTAGGCGACATAGAGCGCGATCAAGAGGCCGGCGCCGACGCCTGCAATCAGCCCCAGTTGCTTGTCGATGAAGTCGCGGATCGGCGCGCCATAGCGGCGAAGCAGCCAGGCAAGGAAGAAGAAGCGCGCACCGCGGGCGACGATGGCGGTGATGATGAACAGGCCGAGATTGATGTTGACGGCGCCTGCGAGGATGGTCACGACCTTGATCGGCGGCAGGTGGGTCAGGCCGGAGGTGATGAGGAGCAGCACCAGGGCCTCGTAGCCGACCGAGGCGCGCAACTGGTCAAAGGCTTCGAGCTTTCCGTAGAACTCGAGCACGGGCTTGGCCACCGCCTCGAAGGCGTAGTGTCCGAGATACCAGCCCGCGATGCCGCCGAGCACGGAGGCGACGGTCGCAATCAGCGCATAGCGCCAGAGCCGTTCGGGACGGGCAAGCCCCATCGGCAGGAACAACACGTCGGCGGGGATCAGAAAGACGGAGCTTTCCACGAAGGCGATGACGGCAAGCCAGGCTTCGGCCGACTTGCGTGCGGCGAGCGACATGGTCCAGTCGTAGAGGCGTCGGAGCATGAATGGGTTCCGGTTCAAGGGGTTGCATCTTTTTAACAGCTCCGCCCCTGTTGTAAATGTCACTGCGGCCGCACTATGGCCGGAGCGGCCGTGTGCCGCAGAGAACTGTGGACCCGTCGTCGCGACATTGCCGTTCACCGTCAGGCTCCGCAGCCCTGCGCATCGGCGGTTCTGGCGACTTGCGCGCCGGCTCGCCGGCGTGGTAGACGCCTCTCTGTCACCTGCTGCAATGCCCCATTGGCGGAACTGGTAGACGCGCTCGACTCAAAATCGAGTTCCGAAAGGAGTGCTGGTTCGATTCCGGCATGGGGCACCAGCGGCGATCTTCAGCATTAATTTTTTTGAATTTCCGGCTTTCAACAGCCGAGCCATCCAGCCGAACGTGAAGTCGCGGCCGGATGACAGGGATTCGCTTGGGGCGGCCGGCAGCGATCTGCCGCCGGCGCAGGCAACCTCAGAGGATGAAATCCCCCTTGGTCAGGTCGATGATGCCGGTCAGTTCGATCTGGAAGTCGGCGCGGTGGTCGCGGTCGGTGTCGCCGTAGACGATGGTGCGGTCGTTCTTCGTGCCCTTCTCGTCGAAGATGCGGAAGATCAGTTCGCCAGCCTTGCCGGTGAAGTCGTTCGTGCCACGCCAGACGAAGTCCTGGTCGCCGGAGCGCGTGCTGTTGGCGTCGATCTGAGACAGGTCGAGCTTGTCCCGGGCGTGGACGAAGTCGGTGACGGTGTCGCGCTTGTCGTTGCCGAGACCCGTATCCTTTGTCGAGGTGAAGACGAAGGTATCGCGGCCGGAGCCGCCGGTCAGGGTGTCGACGCCGGAGCCACCGGTCAGCCGGTCATCGCCGGAGCCACCGGTCAGGCGGTCGTTGCCGGCGCCGCCGATCAGGCGGTCGTTGCCGGCGCCGCCCGAGAGGATGTCGTTGCCGCCCCGGCCGTAGAGAATGTCGTTGCCACCCTTACCGTAAAGGGCGTCCTTGCCCGAGGAGCCGTTGAGCTTGTCGTTGCCGGAGGTGCCGTGTTTCGCTTCCATCACGTCGGTGACGGCGACCTTGAAGGTCTGCCAGTCCTCGTGCTTCGTGCCGATCGAGGGGTCGTCGAGGCGCACGGTGACGTTCAGGGAGGGGTTGGTCTCGTAGTCGAGCTTCGCCCCCTTCTTCAGCCACAGCGCGCCGTTCTTGATCTCGAACAGCTTCGCGTCGCTGCCGGCGAGCGACAGCTTGTTGTTGCCGCCGTCGGGGTCGGAGATCTCCAGCGTCGCCACCTTGCGCGCCGAGGCGGTCGAGGCGTCCTCGGCGATCTTCCGCAAGGTCTGCGTGGCGACGAGCTCCGGTGCGTCGTTGACCGGGGTGACGGCGAAGCTGAAGGTCCGGGCGACCGGCGTCGAGCGGTCCTCGTTGCCGTCCTCGACGGCGACCTTGAAGGAGGCTTTGGTCGATTCGGCACCGGAATGGACGAAGCTGACCTTGCCGCTCGCAAGCTCGGCGCCGGTGAAGCTGGTCGCAGCCTTGCCGTTCACCTGGACCTTGCCGTTCGAGGCGGCCGAGACGGTGAAGCGGACGCCGGCGGTGCTGTCGTCCGGATCGGAGAAGTTGAGGTCGGCGGTGGTGATCGTGTAGCTGCCGCCTTCCTTCACCGTGGCCTTGAGATCGCCGGTGAGCGCCGGCGCGTCGTTGACCGGGGTGACGGCGAGGTTGAAGGTGCCGGCGACCGGCGTCGATCCGTCCTCGTCGCCGTCCTCGACGGCGACCTTGAAGGAGGCCTTGGCCGATTCGGCGCCGGAGTGGACGAAGCTGACCTTGCCGGCGGCGAGCTCGGCACCGGTGAAGCTGGTCGCGGCCTTGCCGTTCACCTGCACCGTGCCGTTCGAGGCGGCGGAGACGGTGAAGCGGACATCCGAGGGGCCGTCGTCGGGGTCGGAGAAGTTGAGGTCGGCGGTGGTGATCGTGTAGCTGCCGCCTTCCTTCACCGTGGCCTTGAGGTCGCCGGTGAGCGTCGGCGCGTCGTTGACCGGAGTGACGGCGAGGTTGAAGGTGCCGGCGACCGGGGTCGAGCCGTCCTCGTTGCCGTCTTCGACGGAGACCTTGAAGGAAGCCTTGGTCGATTCCGAGCCGGAGTGGACGAAGGTGACCTTGCCGGCGGCGAGTTCGGCGCCGGTGAAGCTGGTCGCGGCCTTGCCGTTCACCTGCACCGTGCCGTTCGAGGCGGCGGAGACGGTGAAGCGGACGCCCGCGGCGTCGTCGTCCGGATCGGAGAAGTTGAGGTCGGCGGTGGTGATCGTGTAGCCGCCGCCCTCCGCCACTGTCGCCTCGAGGTCGCCCGTGAGCGTCGGCGGGACGGGGACGCCCGCCACGACGATATCGTCGATGACGAAGGCGATATCGGGCGCGCCGTCCGGCTGGACGATGCGAAACGTGTCGATCGACTGCCAGAATTTACCCTGCAGCGTTACTGTTGTGTTGACGAAGTCCGTGACCGTGAAGTCCTGGTGGCCAACCTCCACCCCGTCGGCATAGCCGACCACGCGGACGGTGTCGGAGAAGACATCGTTCTCGGCTTCTCCCATGCCGTAATTGTCGATCTGGAAGCTCTTGAGCCAGAACTTCTCGCCATCGGTGGCGGCAAACTCCGCTGCAGCGACTGTCCCGAATGTGCCGAGGACACGCAGACCGTAGTCGGTCGAATCCACGAGGACGGATTCTTCCGGATCGCTGATGACATCGAGAAACTCGGTGTCGGGCGAGCCGACATTGCCGTTCTCGTCCAAAAGTCTGATCGTCCAGTTTCCGATCGTTCGCTCGCTGCCGCCGAGGCTCGAGGTATTATCGCCGTCCGTGTCGTCCGTAAGCGAGATGTCGTCGAAAATAAGGGACTCCGGTGTGGCCATGATGCGACGTCTCCTCAAGGGTCGGGCGGGTTGATCGGGGCGGCGCGGTCGGTCGACCGGAGCCTGCACTTGCTGTCGTCCCGCCTTGCGGATGACGCCGCGCCTGTAGCGGCGACTGTGCGGGATGCCGGACGTTCTCTCTCCACCTAGGGTTATACGCAGGGACTGTCCGGAAACGAACACAGCCAATGGGCGAAAACCCCTCTCCCTCACCACCGCCTATGAAGTGGGTGGGATGACCTACCCATGAGGTACACCGGCGGCGGAAGGGGAGGGGACGGGCTATGGCAAAGGCCGTAGACGGGCGCCTTGGTCAGCGACGACGCACCCTTGCGTTGCGTCCAATGCGTTAGCCGTGTGATTCCTAGTGCGCGGCGTCCAAGCCGATGCGGAACTGTGGGTGCAGAAACGACGAATGGCCCGCCGCGGGTGCGGCGAGCCATTCACGGAGACTGCGGCCTCTTCCCTGGGAGGAATTACTCTGCGGGCTGGAGCGCGCCGGTGGGCTGCAACAGGCCGTTGCCGCTGCGTCCGCCCAGGGCGCTGTCGAGCTTTTCGACGTCGAGCTCGTTTTCCCAGCGGGCCACGACGATGGTGGCGACGGCGTTGCCGACGAAGTTCGTCAGCGCGCGGCATTCCGACATGAAGCGGTCGATGCCGAGGATCAGCGCCATGCCGGCGACCGGGACGGCGGGGACGACGGAGAGCGTTGCCGCCAGCGTGATGAAGCCCGCGCCGGTGATGCCCGCAGCCCCCTTGGAACTCAGCATGGCGACGAGCAGCAGCAGGATCTGGTCTGCGAAGGAGAGCTGGATGTCGACGGCCTGCGCGATGAAGAGCGCCGCCAGCGTCATGTAGATGTTGGTGCCATCGAGATTGAAGGAATAGCCGGTGGGGATGACAAGGCCGACGACCGAGCGCTTGCAGCCGGCGGCTTCCATCTTCTGCATCAGCCCCGGCAGGGCGGCTTCGGAGGAGGAGGTGCCGAGCACGAGCAGCAGTTCCTCTTTGATGTAGCGGATCAGCGCCACGATCGAGAAGCCGTTGTAGCGGGCCACTGCGCCCAGCACGACGAAGACGAAGAGCAGCGAGGTGATGTAGAAGGTGGCGATCAGGAAGGCGAGATTGGCGATCGAGCCGATGCCGTACTTGCCGATGGTGAACGCCATGGCGCCGAAGGCGCCGATCGGGGCCGCCTTCATCAGGATGGCGACAAGGCGGAAGATCGGCGCAGTCAGCGCGTTCAGGAAATCGGTGACCGGCCTGCCCTTCTCGCCGACCATGCCGAGCGCGACGCCGAACAGCACGGAGAAGAACAGGACCTGCAGGATGTCGCCCTCGGCAAAGGCGCCGACGATCGTCTGCGGGATGATGTTCATCAGAAAGCCGGTGATGGTGCTTTCATGCGCCTTGGTGGCGTAGGTGGACACAGCACTCGCATCGAGCGAGGCCGGATCGATGTGCATGCCGGCGCCCGGCTGGACGACGTTGGCGACCAGCATGCCGATCGCCAGCGCCAGCGTCGAGAAGGTCAGGAAGTAGATCATCGCCTTGCCGGCGACCCGGCCGACCTTCTTCAGGTCGGACATGCCGGCAATGCCTGTCGCCACGGTCAGGAAGATCACCGGTGCGATGATCATCTTGACGAGACGGATGAAGGCATCGCCGAGCGGCTTCAGCGAGGCGCCGAGCTCGGGAGAGTAGTGGCCGAGCAGGATGCCGGCGGCGATCGCCACCAGAACCTGGAAGTAGAGATGCCGGTAGAAAGGCAGGGTCTCGCGCTTGATCGCGCCGTCAGTCGAAATCTGCATGTCATCCTCCGTTGTGCCCCAACCGGAATCCGGCCTCCCGGGGCGTACAGTTATGTCGGGGAATGGTTCAGCAAGCGTCGTGCCAGTTGCCTGATGCCGGTATAACATGTTGAAATAATATCTCTTTATGGATAGACCGGTGAACTCAGCCATTCTCATTTGTGCGATATTCCGCACGCTCTATCTTGCCGGTCGTGCGTTTTAATGCACATAGTAGCCGATGGATCGGATTGCGCCTGCGACACTGATGACCGGTTCCCCGGTCGGCCGGCTCCGCCTCGCCTGGGCGGCATTCGCCGCTATGTCGGCCCTGCTCGTCGCGGCTGCGCTGGTCGCTGCCGGCATCTATGGCCGCGCCAGCGCGCTGTCCGCCCTGGAAGGGCAGGGACTGACCGATGCCAATATCAAGGTCGCCCTTCTGCGGGCGGTGCTGGAACGCCCGCGGGCGGTGCCGCTGCTGCTGTCGCTGGACCGCGACGTGCAGGACGCGCTGGCCCAGCCGACGCCCGGAAACCGCGACCGCCTCAACCGCAAACTGGAGCAGCTCGTCCAGGCCAGCAGCGCCTCGGTCATCTACGTGACCGATGCCAGCGGGCTGGCGATCGCCTCGAGCAACTGGCAGGAGCCGGACAGTTTCGTCGGCAACAACTATGCCTTCCGGTCCTATTTCACCCGCGGGATGGCGGAGGGGAAGGCGGAGCATTTCGCGCTCGGCACGGTCAGCAAGCGGCCCGGGCTCTACATTTCCGAACGCGTGGGCGATGCGGCCGACCCGCAGGGCGTCGTCGTCGTCAAGATGGAGTTCGACGGGCTGGAGCGGGAGTGGTCGGATGCCCGGCGCCCCGTCTACGTCGTCGACGACAACGACGTCGTCCTGATCACCAGCATTCCGTCGTGGCGGTTCATGACGACGCGGGCGATTCCTGCCGACAGTCTTGCGGCGATCCGCGAAAGCCTCCAGTTCGGCGATGCTCCGCTCGTTCCCCTGCCGATCGCCGAGCGGCGCACCGTCGGTCCCTACAGCGAGATCATCACGGCGGTCCTGCCCGGCGGTGGCAGCGCCGACTACTTGCGGATCCTCGTGCCGGCCGCATCTACACCCTGGCGGCTGGGCTATCTCGTGCCGATGCAGCCAGCGGTCGCTGCAGCCGTCCGGGAAGCACGGATGATGGCGCTTCTGACGCTGGTGCCGCTGCTTGCGGCCGCCGCCTTCTGGCTCCGCCGCCGCCAGAAGGGACTTGCCGCGATCGCGGCTGCGGAAGAGGCGCGGTATGCGCTGGAACAGCGGGTGGAGGAGCGGACCGCCGACCTCAGCCACGCGCGCGACCGGCTGCAGGCGGAGATCGCCGAGCACCGGTCGACCGAGACGCGGCTGCAAACGGTGCAGCAGGAACTGGTGCAGGCCAACAGGCTGGCGATCCTGGGGCAGGTGGCTGCGGGCGTGGCGCATGAGATCAACCAGCCGGTCGCGACCATCCGCGCCTATGCCGACAACGCCAAGGTCTTCCTCTCACGGCAGCAGGCCGGCACGGCGATCGAGAACCTCGACCAGATCGCCGGCCTGACGGAGCGCATCGGCGCGATCACCGACGACCTGAAGGCGCTGGCGCGAAAGGGCAGGACCGGAGCCGAACCGGTAAACCTGCGAGAGGCGATCGAGGGCGCGGTGGAGCTTCTCAGGAGCCGCTTTGCCGGCAGCCTGGAAGCGCTCCGCATCGATCCGTCCGCGCAAGGGCTGTTCGTTCTCGGAAACCGGCTGCGGCTCGAGCAGGTGTTCATCAACCTTTTCCAGAACGCGCTGGAGGCCGTGGCAGGTCGCTCCGACCCGATCGTGTCGGTCTCGATCAAGGTAGCGGACGACATGGTCGCGGTTTCCGTCGCCGACAACGGGCCCGGCATCGCGCCGCAGGTGATGGCGGAGCTGTTCTCGCCCTTCAACTCGTCGAAGGAGAGGGGCCTTGGGCTCGGGCTCGTGATCTCCAAGGACATCGTGGCCGACTATGGCGGCCGGATCGAGGTCCGGACCGAACCGGACGGCACCTGCTTCACTGTTCATCTCAAGCCTGCGGGAGAAAGCCCATGACGATCCCGGTGCATCTCGTCGACGACGACCGGGACCTGCTGCGGGCGACGGCACAGACGCTGCAGCTCGCCGGTTTCGATATCACGACCTTCACGTCGGGCCGGGAGGCGATTGCGGCGCTGGACGAGGATTTTCCCGGCGTCGTCGTCTCGGACATCCGCATGCCCGGCATGGACGGGCTGGAGCTCTTTGCGCAGATCCAGGGGCTCGACGCGGAAATCCCGGTGGTGCTGGTGACGGGCCATGGCGACATCGCGATGGCGGTCAAGGCGATCAAGGACGGGGTCTACGACTTCGTCACCAAGCCGTTCGCCACCGACCGGCTGATCCAGTCCGTCCGGCGGGCGGCGGAGAAGCGGTCGCTGGTGATGGAGAACCGCAGGCTGCGCGCCGCGGCGCGCGACGTGGAGGGCGACCTGCCGCTGATCGGCCAGTCGCGTGCCATGCTGCGTTTGCGTGACATGCTGCGGCAGATTGCCGATACGGACGTCGACGTGCTCGTCACCGGCGAGACCGGCACCGGCAAGGAGGTGGTGGCGACGCTGCTGCACCGCTGGAGCCGGCGGGCGAAGGGCCATTTCGTGGCGCTGAACTGCGGCGCGCTGCCCGAGCAGGTGATCGAGAGCGAGCTCTTCGGCCACGAACCCGGCGCCTTCACCGGCGCGCAGAAGAAGCGCATCGGCCGCATCGAACATTCGAGCGGCGGCACGCTCTTCCTCGACGAGATCGAAAGCATGCCGCCGGGGAGCCAGGTGAGGATGCTGCGGGTACTGGAGATGCGCGAGGTGACGCCGCTCGGCACGAACGAGGTGCGGCCGGTGGACCTGCGCGTGGTCGCCGCCGCCAAGGTCGATCTCGGCGACCCCGTGCAGCGCGGGGACTTTCGCGAAGACCTCTACTACCGGCTCAACGTGGTCAGCCTCGCCATTCCGCCGCTACGCGAGCGGCGGGACGACGTGCCCCTGCTGTTCGGCTATTTCGTCGAGCGGGCGGCAAAGCGTTTCGGCCGCGACCTGCCGCAGCTTTCGGCCGCTGTCAGCCGGCATCTGTCGGAGCATGCCTGGCCCGGCAACGTGCGCGAGTTGTCGCATTTCGCCGAACGCGTCGTGCTTGGCATGCAGCCGGAGAAGGCGTCCGGTGCGGGGAAGGCGGCGGCGGCCGAAGCATTGCCGCTGCCGGAACGGCTGGAGCGCTTCGAGGCGGAGATCATACGGGAAACGCTGAGATCGCACGGGGGCGACGTGCAGCAGTCGCTTGCGGCTCTCGGCGTGCCGCGCAAGACTTTCTACGACAAGCTGCAGCGTCACGGCATCGTCCGGAGCGACTACGCCGGCAAGAAGGGCTGAGCGGCCGGCCCGGTGCTATTGCCGCTTCGCCGCCAGCGCCGTGATCGCAGTCTTGCCGAGGATCACGGCGATCACGACGACGATCAGCACCACCGAGATCGCGGCAATCGCCGGGTCGATATTGTCGCGCAGGCCCATCCACATCATCCGCGGCAGGGTGACGGCGTTGACCGAGGTGATGAACAGGGTCACGCCGATCTCTTCCCAGGACAGCACGAAGGCGAGGAAGAAGGCGGTCAGCAGGCCGAAGCGGATGTTGGGGACGATCACCCGGAAGATGCGCTGGAAGACGCCGGCGCCGAAGCCGCGGGCGGCGAGGTCGATGCGGCGGTCCACCTGGGCCAGCGCCACCATGATGAGGACGACGGCGAAGGGCACGATCATCACCGAATGCGCCAGCGCCACACCGAGCGTTGTGTCGTAGCCGACCAGGCCGTTGAGGCGGGAGAGCGACGTCAGGAAGAAGTAGAGCGTGATCGCCGAGACGACCGGCGGGGCCACCATCGGCATCAGCACGAAGCCGATCAGGAGGCTCGCGATCCAGGGGCGGTAAATCCACAGGCCGAGGCTGAAGGCGAGCGCCAGCGCCGTCGAGATCGCCGCACTCAGGAGCGCGATGCGGACCGACAGCAGGGTGGCCTGCAGCCAGGCCGGGTTGTCGACGAGCGCCTGGTAGTGGCGCAGCGACCAGTTGCCGCTCGGCATGGTCAGGAACCGGGCGGGCGTGAAGGACACGGGGACCACGGCAAAGAGCGGCAGCAGCAGGAAGATCGCCACGAAGGCTGCGAGGACGAGGGCGGGGGGGCCGGGCTTGTACATGGGACGACCTCGCTCAGCTCAACATGCTCTTCGGGCGGGCATAGCGCATCAACAGGCCGAGCAGCAGTCCGACGACCACCATCATCAGCACGCTGATCGCCGCTCCCAGTCCCCAGTTCGGGCTCTGGAAGATGCGCAGGTAGATCAGCTCCGCCGCCATGACTGACCGGCCGCCGCCCAGGATCGCCGGCGTGATGAAGAAGCCGAGCGAGAAGACGAAGACGATGATGGCGGCACCGAGGACGCCCGGGGCGGTCATCGGCAGGAACACCTGCCAGAAGGTGCGCCCGCGCGAGGCGCCCATGCCGCGGGCAGCGAGCAGCACGCGCTCGTCGAGACTGCGCATGGCCGAGGCGATCGGGAAGACGGCGAAGGGAATGAGGAAATGGGTCATGCCGAGGATGACGCCGAATTCGTTGCGCACCAGCGTCAAGGGTTCGGAGATCACCCCGAGTTGCGTCAGCCAGGTGTTGATAAGCCCGCGATTGGAGAGCAGCGCCACCCAGCCGAAGGCGCGCGTCAGCACCGAAATCCAGAAGGGAATGAGGATGCAGACTTCGGCGGCCAGCCGCTGGCCGGGCGTGCCCCGCACCCAGACGAGCGCGATCGCATAGGCGGCGACCACCGCAAAGACGGTGACGAAGAGGCAAATGCGGAAGGTGCGCAGGAAAACCGACAGGATCAGTTCGTCGGTCAGGGCGTTCGCGTAGTTCTGCAGGCCCGGTTCGGGCAGTGTGAAGCTCCAACTGACGACACCGAGAAACGGCACGACATAGGCCGCCGCGAGGAAGAGCAGGAGCGGACCGACGAGCAGGGCTGGCTTCAGGATGTCACGCATTGTCTGTTCCTTTTCGCCTTGTCAACGTTCTGCCGTGAAGCCCCCTCATCCGGCCCTGCGGGCCACCTTCTCCCCGGGGGGGGGGGGGGAGAAGAGGGAGATCGTGATGCCGGACTGCCCCGAGCTCCCATAGGGCCTGCGACAATTGCAATCGGCGTTCGGCGAGTGCGGCGACTACCCCTTCTCCCCGTCGGGGAGAAGGGGGCCGAAGGTCATGAGGGGGCCTTCGGACGGGGTCAGGCCGAGATCACCTTGGTATAGGCGTCGAGGGCGGGGCCGTAGTTGGTTTCGTACCAGGCCATGTCGAGGGGGATCTGCTTGGACATGTTGGCCGGATCCACCGGGTTGAGGCGCGCCTGCTCGGGATTGAGCAGGGCGTCGGCCGCCGGATTGGCCGGTCCCTGGCCGAGCATGTCGAACATGATCACCTGCTTTTCGGGAACCTGCGCGGAAGCGATGAACTTCATCGCGTTTTCCTTGCCGCCCGGATTGCCCTTGATGACGCCCATGGCGCCCGGCGAAATCAGGCCCTGGTCCCAGACGAATTTGATCGTGTCGCCGGAATCCTTCTCGATCAGGCTGGCGCGGGTGGACCAGATCAGCGCCATCGAGGCTTCGCCGTTCAGGAGCACCGACTGGCTTTCCGAGCCGCCGCCCCAGAAGGAGACTATGTTGTCCTTGAAGTCGGCGATCTTCTTGTGGGCGCGGTCGAGGTCGAGCGGATAGAGCTTGTCGGCGGGGACGCCGTCGGCGAGCAGCGCCGCTTCCCACATGCCCGCACCCCACTTGTAGAGCGAGCGCTTGCCGGGGAACTTCTCCACGTCGAAGAAATCGGCCATGCCCGTCGGCACCTTGTCGCCAAACTTCGAGGCGTCGTAGGCGATGATGTAGGAGAAGAAGTAGGAGGAGGCGGCATATTCCCAGCCGAAGCCCGGGCGCATCTTGGCCTTGTCGACGATCGCATAGTCGATCGGCTCCATCATGCCCTTCTTGCCGAGCGCTTCTGCCGAGAAGGGATCGATGTCGACGATGTCCCAGGTGGGGGAGCCGCTTTCGAACTGCGCCTGGACCGCACCCTCCGTCGGGCCGGAGCCGTCCTGCTTGACAGTGATGCCGGTCTCCTCCTTAAAGGGCGCGCCGTAGGCCTTGTCGTAGGCCGTTCCCGCATCGCCGCCCCAGTTGACGAAGACGAGTTCGTCGGCGGCGGCCATGGCGCCCTTGGCCTTCAGCGCGGCCGGTGCGCCGACGATCAGGAACGCGGCGATCTGAGCGAAGCGGCGGCGCGATATCTCCCCTCGCGCGACTTTCTTCTCCAGGATTTCAAGGCAATCTTTCTCGAAACGGTCAGTCATGTTGTTCACCTCATATTGTTATGATTGGCATGCTTGATTTCGATCGTCCGGATTTCGCCTGAGCGAGCCCGCCAGGCTCCTAGAGGAAGTAGCCCTGCTCCTCCTTCCAGCTGACCCAGGCGTGACTGCCCGGAACGAGGTTCGGCGTCGCGGCGTGCGTCGGCGTTTCCAGCACCAGCGAGGGGCCGGCGTCCACGCGCGCGGCGAAGCGGGTCATCGGTCCGAGATAGGTGACGGTCTCGATCATCACCGGCAGCGCGTTGCCGGCGGCCGGGCGCTCGGCGGAAAGCGCCATGTGCTCGGGGCGGATCGCGAGGTGGGCGGTGGGCGCGCCGGCGGCGCGGGCGATGCGGATCTGCTGCTCGCCGCAGCGGGCCACCGCGCCGTTGCCGTTCATGGCGGCGCCGGCCAGCGGCAGGATGTTGATGTCGCCCAGGAATTCGGCAACGAAGCGGTTGGCGGGGCGCTCGTAGATGTCGCGAGGGCTTGCCACCTGCTGCAGTTTGCCCTGGTTGAAGATCGCGACCCGGGTCGACAGCGCCAGCGCCTCCGACTGGTCGTGGGTGACGAAGACGAAGGTCGTTCCCGTCTCCTGGTGGAGGCGCCGGACCTCGTCCTGCATGGAGCCGCGCAGGTTCTTGTCGAGCGCCGAGAAGGGTTCGTCGAGCAGGAGCACCGAAGGGCCGAAGACCAGCGCGCGCGCCAGCGCCACGCGCTGCTGCTGGCCGCCGGAGAGATCGGCGGGCCGCTTCTTCTCGTGGCCGCGTAGGCCGACGCGATCGATCATGTCGTCGACGCGGGACTGGATCTCCGCTCCCGGCCGCCCCTGGATCTGCAAGGGAAAGGCGATGTTCTTCTCCACCGACATGTGGGGAAAGAGCGCGTAGCCCTGGAAGACCATGCCGAAGGCGCGCTTTTCCGCCGGAAGGCGGGTGATGTCGGCGCCGTCCTTGAACAGCGTGCCGGATGTCGGCCTGTCGAAGCCGGCAAGGATCATCAGGAAGGTTGTCTTGCCGGAACCGGACGGCCCAAGAAGGGTGAGGAACTCGCCGCGGCCGATCGTCAGGGAGATATCGTCGAGGGCGTGGAAGTCACCATAGGCCCTGCCAATTCCCTGAGCGGTCAGTTCAGCCGCCTGCTTCGCGATCTGCATTAGCCGTCCCTCGTTCGGCGAAGACAGTACGAAGCAAGCCCGGCGAGCACAAACAAATTATTTTACTCCGCTCGGCAAATGAAATTCACCAAAGGGAGGCCCGTTTGGTAGCTATGCGGCCATCGGCCCTGCGTCATTTTTCATCACCTCTTCCCGAAGCCAGTCGGCAAAGGCGTTGACCGAGGACGTGTCCGCCTTGGCGTCGGAGACGACGAGATAGTAGGCGTTGTTCGACTTGATCTTGATGTCGAACGGGCGGACGAGCATGCCGTTGGCCATGGCGCCCCGGCAGATGAACTCGTCGCCCATCGCCACCCCTTGCGCCGACATCGCGGCCGAATAGACGAGGTTCATGTCGGAGAAGGTGATGCCGCTTCGCGAAAGCGCGGGGTCGACGCCGGCGACCGTCAGCCAGTTCTCCCAGTCGGCGTCGTCGACGAGATGCAGCAGGCAGGCTCTCTGCAGGTCGGCGGGATCGGTGAGGCTCGTCACCTTGTTCAACAGGACCGGGCTGCACAGCGGCGTAAAGTCCACCTCCTTCAGGAGCTCCACCTGCATGTCGGGCCAGTAGCCCGTGCCGAAGGCGATGAAGACGTCGACATCCGGGTTGCTGACGTCGTCCAGCCGGTGCGGGGTCTGGATCGTCAGCCGGACGTCGGGGTGCGCCTCGCGGAAATCGGAGATCCTGGCGCACAGCCAACTCGAGGCGAAGCCCGGTGTGCAGCAGACGTTGATAGTGCCGCTCACGCCCCGGCTGGCGTGGCGGGCGGCCGAGCCCGAGATGGTGTTCAGGGCGCGACGGACGTCGAGCGCGTAGCCCATGCCCTGCTCGGTCAGCTCGATCCGTGTTCCCACCCGGTTCAGGAGCTGGAAGCCGAGGTCGCGCTCCAGCAGCCGCAACTGGTGGCTGACGGCGCTGCGGGTCAGGTTGAGCTCGTCGGCGGCCTTCCAGACGGAGCCGTGGCGGGCGAAGCTGTCGAGCGCCCGCAGGGATTGCGTCGAGGGAAGATGTCTCATGCCGCCGGCTCCATCTCGCCGTTCAATTCGTGAGCAAAGGTGAACGGAATTTGTCGATCGTTGGAAGATATTTCACTTTTTCGGAATTTCGAAGTGCGTTGTAGTGGCCGGTGCAAGGAGAACGACATGCCCCGCTCTGCCGCCCAGTCCCACGCGCTCGATCATCTGGATGCCATGCGTGGCGAGCTCTCGGGCTGGACCGCGACGATCTTCGATTTCGGCGAGACCGCATGGCGCGAATATCGCTCGGCCGAGTGGTACGTGCGCACGCTTCGCGCCCATGGCTTCTCCGTCGAGGAGGGGTCCGCCGGCATGCCGACGGCCTTTGCCGCCACCTGGTCGAACGGGCCGGGTCCTTCAATCGGCCTCTATGCCGAATACGACGCCGTGCCCGGAAACTGCCAGGCGGCAGCGACGAGCCGGAAGCCACGCGAGGGGCTGTCGGTCCATGCCGGCGGTCACACAGATCCGCATTCGGGCCTCGGGATCGCCGGCCTCGGCGGGCTGTTGGCGACGAAGGCGGCGATGGAGCGATACGGCATCGCCGGCACGCTGCGCTTCACCGGCGAGCCGGCGGAGAAGGTGCGCGGCTCCAAGCCGATCCACGCGGCGAAGGGCTATTATGACGGGCTGGATGCGATCCTGTCCTTCCATCCGTTCTATATGCTGCCGATGTGCAACACGGTGCGCTGGGATACGCATTGCGGCGCGGCCTATTCGATGATCTACCGCTTCGTCTGCGACGAGCCGGAAGCGTGGCTGCGCGAGGCGCATGACGGCGCGCCGATCCCGCAGTCGCATTCGGCCGTACGGGCGCCGGGTGCGAACGATGCGCTGATGACGATGTACCAGTCGTCCAAGGCCCTGCGCGATTCCATGCTGCCGCATCAGGGAGGCTGGTCGATCAGCGAGGCGATCCTGACGGCGGGGCAGGCGACGGCGGACAATCTTCCAGCCGGCCTCGCCGAGATCCAGTACATGATGCGCGTGCCGACCGTCGCCATGGCTGAGCAGGTGACGGCGGTGCTCGACAGAAATGCGCAGGCCGCTGCCGACATGACCGGCTGCCGCTTCGAACGGCACTGGGTCTGCAAGTCGCGCGCCGGTCTCGCCAACCATGCGATGGCCGGCCTCGTCTGGGAGGCGATGCAGGACGTGGGCGCGCCGGGCTTCGGCGAGGAGGCCCGCAGCGTGGCGCGCGCGATCCAGAAAAATTGCGGTCTCGAACCGATGGATCGACCGTTCATCGATGAGCTGGAGCAGTTGATCGCGCCGCAGGAGGCGGAGGCGATCCTGCGCCGCGACCTGCCGCCGTCGCAGCGCAATTCGACGTCGGACGACTATACCGACATGTCCTGGCATGCGCCGCTCGCCCGCTTCTATGTCGCCCGTCCGGCGCTGAGGGCGCCCGCCGGATATCGCTATCCGGCCTGGGTGATGAATGCGCTGGGCGGCATTCCGGCGACGATCGACCCGATGGTGACGACCGCCGCCAAGATCCTCGCGAGTTCCGCCCTGCGGCTGCTGGAGGACAAGGCGGCGCGAAAGGCGGCGATGGACGAGTTCCGGGAGCGCACCGGCGGCGGGGTCGGCGGCAGCAGGTGGATCGCGCCGCTTTGCGACTACGACCCGCCGACCGGTTTCCGCTGGCCCGAATATGTCACCACGCCGCGCGGCCGCGACTGGTGGATCCCTTCCCTATGAACGCCTGGAGAAAACGACGATGACGGCACTGTTCAACGAACCCTTTTCCCTTCAGCGGCGCAATCTCAAGGGTGGTACGGAACGCCTGAAGAACTGGGGCTTCCGCAACGAGATCGACAGGCTGACCGACGTGCTGCTCGGCTCGCCGGCCTATCTTAGGCACATGGCGACATCGTCGCTGTCGCGCAAGCACCTGCGTGAGAACCCCTGCAACATCCAGGTGGCGCAGGCGCAGCACAAGGAACTCGTTTCAGCCTACGAGCATTTCGGCGTCCGCATCCACTGGCACGAGCCGACGCCGGAACTGCCGATGCAGGTCTATTCGCGCGATTCCTCTGTCATGACACCCTATGGTGCGATCATCACCGCGATGTCCCAGCCCTGGCGGCGCGGCGAGAATTATGCGGCGATCCGCACCTATGAGAAGCTCGGCGTGCCCATCTACGACATGGTGACGGCCGGCACCTTCGAAGGCGGCGATTTCAACGTCATCGAGGACGGGGTGGTGCTGATCGGCTGCGGCGGGGCGCGCACCAACGAGGACGGGGCCCGCCAGGTCAAGGACTGGTTCGACAAGGAGGGCTGGGAGACGCGTCTCGCCTTCATCGACGAATACTACGTGCATATCGACCTGATGGTCGTGCCGATCGCCGAGAAGCTGACGGCCGTCTGCCTCGACTGCACCGATCCGGCGATCGTCACCTGGCTGAAGGACAAGGGCCACGACATCGTCAACGTGCCGTTCCCCGACACGATGGCGCTCGGCTGCAACTTCATGTCGCTCGGCAATGCCAAGATCATCGCGCCGACCTCGAGCAAGGTGCTGATCGAGCAGCTCAAGGCGCGGGGCTTCGAGGTCGCGGCCGTCGACACGGCGGAAATCTCCAAGACGGGCGGCGGCATCCATTGCATGGCGCAGGCGCTTCGTCGCGAGGCCGCTTGAGCCACAGCGCGGCTATCGCCTCTCCGGGTCGATCGTGAAGAGTTCGGTTGCGCGGCCGACGCCGCGCAGCGCGTAGCGGCCGAGCGACACCATCTCGGCGATGCGGTCGTCCGGGCACGCCTCCACGAATTCGCGCGACATCAGGACGTCCCTGTCGACCGAGGTGCAGAGCTGCGAGATGCGGCTCACCTGATTGACCGCCGGGCCGACCACGGTGAAATCCAGGCGCGTCTGGCTGCCGATGTTGCCGTAGAGCACCTCGCCGACATGGAGGCCGAGATAGACCTCGGTCGCGGGCATGGCGGCGGCCATGCGCCGGGCATTGAGCTCGCCGAGGTTCCTGTGCACGGTGCGTTCGGCATCGAGTGCCGCCACGCAGTCCGCATGGCGGTCGCCGGAGCGGAAGATCGCGAGCACGCCGTCGCCGATCAGCTTCAGCACGCTGCCGCCGTGGTCGTGGATCGCGTCGATGACGAGCCCGGCATAGTCGTTCAGGAAGGGGATGATCTGTTCGGGCTCGGTGCGGTCGGAGATGCTGGTGTAGTTGTGCAGGTCGGAGAACCAGATCACGGCGTCGATCTTCTCGACCGCCCCGCGGCTGATCTGCCCGCTCACCACCTTCCGTCCCGCGTCGCGGCCGAGATAGACGTCGGCGAGCGTGCCGATGATCCTGATCGACGACACGCTTTTGATCGCGAGCGCCAGCGTGGGCACCAGATAGCGCAGAGCGCGAAGGGCGCTCTCGCTGAACCCTTGCGGATCGCGGGTCGTCCAACTCGAGAACAAGGCGTCCATCTCGCCCACACGGCCGTTCTCGGTGAAGCGGTGGATCATGGCGATATAGTCGGTGTGCCCGGCCTCCCGCAGCTCGCGCATGTTCGAGAAGTCCGTCGGTGCCCCGCGCAGGAAGGGGCGGTGGATCTCGTCGATGTCCCCCGTCATCAGGTGATAGAAGACCGAGGCGCGCCAGGATTCGAGCGCGCTGCCCTCGGTGCTCGCCTCGTATTCGCGGACGGCGTCAGGCACGGGACCGGTGCTCTCCCAATGGAACGCCCGGCCCTCGAAGTCCGGATGCAGGGTATCGATGATCGCAAGGACGCGGTCGATCGGAAGGCCCCTGACGTTGCAGCGTTCGCAGAAGCCGGTGATGAGGTCCGCCTCGTCGGTGCCGCGATAACCCTCCTGCGATAGCCAGAGGTTGATGTCGTGCAGGTCGCGATCGTCCATGGGATGTCAACAAAAGCGAGTGATGGATCCTTGACTATGCAGGATTACAGGAAAAATCACCATTGCATATCGATTGGCCGGCGGCCCATGGCTGAGAACCTCAGGAGGGGGAAATGGTCTTCAAGGAAGGGACGTTTCACGGTGAAATCCCCGAGCATTTCGACGGTCCGCACCCAGCCGTGCTGGAAACGGCTGTGGCGGACGCGCTCGCTGCTGCCGGCACGGTCGACCCTTCCGATATTGCCGTGACCTGCGAAAACGGCGTGGTCTACCTGACCGGGCGCGTCGGCTCGGCGGAGGAGATCGCCCGCGCGATCGATATCGCCCATTCGGTGGCGGGCGTGCGCGCAGTGAAATCCAGGCTCGCCGCCGGTTGAGCCCGGCCTTCATCGTAGCGGGAGCATTGCGGCAGGTCCTTGCGAAATGCTAGTGCAATGCAGCGAGGAGGCTGCGTTGCACCATGCTTGCAGAACGCACGACATATGAGGCGCTCTACAGCGACTTCCGCTGGGAGATCCCCGAGCGGTTCAACATCGGCACTGCGGTCGCCGACCTGTGGGCCGCGCGCGAGCCTGATCGCGTCTGTCTCCAGCATTTCTGTCCCGACGGCCATCATCAGAGCCTGACCTACGGCGCGCTTGCCGGACGCTCGTCCGCCTTCGCCGCCGGACTTGCGGCAAGCGGTGTGCGCCGGGGGGATCGGGTCGCGATCCTTCTGCCGCAGGGCTTCGAGACGGTGATCGCCCATGTTGCGCTCTACAAGCTCGGCGCGATCGCGCTGCCGCTGGCGCTTCTGTTCGGCGCGGAGGCGCTGGAGTTCCGGCTGCGGGATGGCGGCGTCAGGGCGATCGTCACCAATGCCTTCGGCCGCGAACGGCTCGCCGGCATCCGGGACCGGCTCGAGGAGCTCTCATTGGTGGTCCTGATCGATGGCGAGGCCGGGGAGGGCACTGTTTCTTTCGAGGCCCTTGAGGCTGCGGGCGGGGCGTTTACGCCGGTCGACAGCAGCCCGGACGATCCGGCGCTGATGATCTACACCTCCGGCACCACCGGGCCGCCGAAGGGGGCGCTGCACGGGCACCGCGTACTTCTCGGCCACGTGCCCGGCTTCCAGATGCACCACGAGTTCCTGCCGCAGCCCGGCGACCGGATCTGGACGCCGGCGGACTGGGCCTGGGCCGGCGGCCTGCTCAACGCGCTTTTGCCGGCGCTTCTGCTGGGCGTACCCGTCGTCTCCTCGCCGGGGCAGAAATTCGATCCGCACATGGCCTATCGGATCATGGCGGAGATGAACGTTCGCAACGCCTTCATCCCGCCGACTGCACTGCGGCTGATGAAGAGCGTGGAGGAGCCGCTGAAGCGCTACCGGCTTAACCTGCGGACCATCGGCACCGCGGGCGAATCGCTCGGGCGGGAAACCTGGGATTGGGTGCGCCGGACGCTCGGCATCACGATCAACGAATTCTACGGCCAGACGGAATGCAACATCGTCATCGGCTCGATCGGCAGTCTCGGGGTGTCGCGTCCCGGGCCGATCGGCAAGGCCGTGCCCGGCCACACCGTCGCCATCATCGATGCCGAGGGGTGCACGCTGCCGCCGGGCAGCGCCGGTCAGATCGCCGTTCGCCGTCCGGATCCGGTGATGTTCCTCGGCTACTGGAACAACGAGGCGGCGACGGAGAAGAAGTTCGTCGGCGACTGGATGACGACCGGCGATCTCGGGCGGATGGACGCGGAGGGCTATATCACCTTCATCGGCCGGGACGACGACGTCATCACCTCGTCCGGATACCGCATCGGTCCGAGCGAGGTGGAGGATTGCCTGGCCGGTCATCCGGCCGTGCAACTCGCCGCGGTCGTCGGCAAGCCGGATCCGGTGCGCACCGAGATCGTCAAGGCCTATGTGATGCTGCGGCAGGGGTTTTCGGCGAGCGAGGCGCTTGCGGCCGAGATCGGCGCCTGGGTCAAAATGCGGCTGTCGATGCACGAATATCCGCGGGAGGTGGCCTTCGTGGACAGCTTGCCGCTGACGACGTCCGGCAAGGTCATCCGCCGCTTCCTGCGCGAGCGTGCCGTGGCGGAGACGCAGGCGGCGGCCACCGCCGGCGCCTGCGGTGTTTGAGACCTGCTGCGCGCCTCAGCGCTTGGCGAGCGCGCGGATCTTGTCACGCAGCATGCGGGCCACGTTTCGGGTGTTACGGTAGAGGTGCAATTGCGTGGCGACCTGGCGGACGTCGCGGTCGCCGTTCTGCTGCAGACCGATGACGAGCGTTCCCATCTCCTCGCGCTCCTCCCAGAACCGGCTCATCACCGGATGGTCCGGCACGGCGCAACTGTCGGAGCGGACGATATTGGCATCGTCGAGATGCCATTCCGTCAACTGCGCCACCAGCAGCTTGCCGGGCGAGAAGCGGGCGAAGGCCTCGTCATAGGCCGTTTTCCACGTATAGGCCTCGCCGCCGGCGAGGAAGACGATCATCGAGGCGATCGCCTTGCCGTCGAGGTCGAGCGTATGGATGCGCACGCTGTCGGTCTCGGCGAGGTTGGTGATCGCCTCCCGGGCAAAGGCGGCACGATAGCGGTCGTTGATCATCGCCGTGCGGCCGCGTCCCTTCCAGCCGGCCGCCTCCAGCAGCAGGAACTGCTCCATCCTAAGGCGGATTTCCGACGGCTGTCGGGCAACGTGGTAGGAGAGTTCGCCCGTCTCCTCGAGCTTGCGCCACTGGCGCTGCAGTTCGCGGAAGTGCTGTGCCGAGATCGCCTGCTTCAGGTAGGTCGGCCCGTCCTGCAGGCTTTCGAGCATGGGCCGCACATAGGTGTTTGCGATCGTCAGCGGCAGATTGCGGCCGATGGCGACGGCGCGGGCCAGCGCCGCGAAAGCGCCGTTCAGCCGCAGGTCGGGCAGGACCAGGACCGGCGGCAGGCCGTTTCCGGGTCGCGCCAGCGCCTCGAGGAGGTTGTCGATGGTCTCGGCCGCGTCCTCGGTATCGACGAGCGGCGTGCCCAGCGGTCCGAACGGGTTCGACCAGCCGCGGATGATGGCCGTGCCCATGGAGAAGCCGGGCCGTTCGACCGAGAAGGGCATCAGGAAGCGGATGCGGCTGCGCCGCTCGTCCTCGTCCCGGATCAGGGAGAGGCGGACGGTGCGATCCTCGAGCCGGGGCATGGCGGGCGCGAGGAAGCGGCCGGTGAAGAAGACGTTCGGTTCCAGCGCCCGGTTGGCGAGGTAGTCGAGTTCCTGCTGCAACTCGTAGCCGGCCATCGCCGGATAGAGCGAAAGCGACCGCCCGGGCCGGCCGACGGCGATGCGGTGCTCGGCTGGCGGCGCCTGCGGCGCGGCCAGATGGGATGCGCCCTGTGGTGCCCCAACGCCCTCGCTGCCGGATCCGTTGATGAAGGTCATGTCAGTCTGCCTTGTCGTGGCGTGTCGCGGCGCTGATCGGCGCGGCGAACGCGAAAATGGTGATGCCCAGCATGCGGCGGACGGCGGCGAAGAGCAGGGCTGCCTCGAGCGCCATGGCGCCAGCCGTCGCGACGGCGGCGCCGTCGATGCCGAAGGGCGGGATGAGGGCGATGTTGAGGCCGATGTTGGCGGCGAGCGCAACCGCATAGAGCCACATGCACAGCTTCTGCTGGCCGGCCATGGTCAAGAGCACCTCGCCGGGGCCGACGGCGGCCTTGGCGAGGATGCCGGCTAGCAGGATCACCATGACGCCATAGCCGGCGGTAAAGGCCGGGCCGAACAGGGACAGCAGGAAATCGCCCACGAGCAGCACGGCGAGGCCGACGGCCAGCGACGGCCAGAAGCTCCAGCGGACGGTCTCGCCGGCAAAATGCGCCAGCCCGGTGCGGTCGCCCTGCCCGTAGAGGGCGGAAAAGCGCGGTGCTGCGGCTGCCTTGACGGAAAAGAGGACGAAGTGGACGAGCGCCATGGTCTTGGCGGCGGCGTAGTAGATCGCGACGCTCTCCGGATCGAGGACCAGCCCGACCACGATGACGTCGGAATTGGTCAGCAGGAAGCCGAAGCCCTCGATCAGGAAGATCGGCAGGGCCACCCGGATCCAGAGGCCGAATTCGAGGCGGCGCGGCCCGTCCAGATAGGCGCGGCGAAGCCTTTGGCTGACATTGAAGAACTGCACGACCGAGGTGAGGTAGGTGGCGGCCAGGGCCGCGGCCATGGCGGTGACCGCCGTATGCGGCGCGCCGAGACGAACGGCCGCGACGAGGAAGACGAGGATGAGCAGCGGACGGACGAGGTAGGTCGGGCTCAGCGCCACGACGGCCCAGCTGTGCGCACGCGCCGTGCCCTCCAGCACATCGCCCAGCGCGATCATCGGCAGGCAGAAGATGCCGAGATAGACGGGCACCACGTAGTAGCTCTCCAGATGTGCGGAGAACAGCCACAGGCCAAGCAGGCCGGCCAGTGCCAGCAGGCTGGAGGATAGGATCGAGAACGTGTGGGCCGCAGCCGTCAGGCCACGAATCTCGGCATGGGCGCCGTGGGCGCTGTATTGCGGCAGGAAGCGCACGACGGTGGAATGGAAGCCGAGGCAGGAGAGATTGCCGAAGATGACGACCAGCACCCAGACGAAGACGAAGATGCCGTATTCGAATTCGCCCATCATGCGGGCCATGATGATCTGGGAGACGAACGCGATCGCAGCGCTGGCGACGCGGATGGCGAAGGCGATCAGCGCCATGCGCTGGGCGAGATTGTGCGGGCCGTCGCCGGCAAGAATCTCGCCGAGACGGCGCGTCAACGGGGCCACCTTGCGGCGTAGACCGTTTGGCAGCAGTTTTTCTGCCGACTGAATCACCGCCATGAACACAGCTACCCGGACAATCACGCAATACGCACGCGGCAGTCTTGCCAGATCAGGGTTAACAAAGCGTGGGCGGGGTTTGCCAGGAGCGGCGGGTACGGGCGCGCCGGGCTTCGGTCGCAGGGGATCTCTCGTCCGCCCCGGAAACGACGATGCCGCCCGAAGGCGGCATCGCTCAACGCTCATGTCGGCCGACCAGGATCAGGCCTGCTCGAAGACGCCGTGGCAATGCTTGTATTTCTTGCCCGAGCCGCAGGGGCAAGGTTCGTTGCGGGCGACCTTGCCCCAGGTGGCGGGGTCCTGCGGGTCGCGGTCCTCCGGGTTGACGCCGACGGCCATGAAACCGCCTTCGCCGAAATCGTCCTCGCCGGTGGTGCCGTCGATGTGATGGCCTTCCATGACGGGCAAGGCGGGGGCCGGAGCCTCGGCCGCCTCGCGGACGAGCTCGACGCGCATCAGTTGCGCGGTGACCGTCTGGCGCAGGTTCGCCAGAAGCGCCTGGAACAGCTCGAAGGCCTCGCCCTTGTATTCCTGCAGCGGGTCGCGCTGGGCATAGCCGCGGAACCCGATGACGGAACGCAGGTGGTCGAGATTGACGATATGCTCGCGCCAGAGATGGTCGATGGTCTGCAGCACCACGGACTTCTCGACATAGGCCATGATCTGAGGGCCGAAGCGCTCGGTGCGCTCGGCAGCGGCCTGGTCGGCGGCGGTCCGGACGCGCTCGAGGATATCGGCCTCGTCGATCCCTTCCTCGGCCGCCCACTGTTCGACCGGCAGGTCGAGATTGAGGTACTGGCCGACGCCGTTCTTCAGGCCGGCGACGTCCCACTGCTCGGCATAGGCGTTTTCGGGGATGTGCAGCTTGACGAGGTTCTCGATCACCTCGTGGCGCATGTCCTCGACGATCTCGGTGATGCTCTCGGCATCCATCAGCTCGAGCCGCTGCTCGAAGATGACCTTGCGCTGGTCGTTCAGCACGTCGTCGTACTTCAGGAGGTTCTTGCGGATGTCGAAGTTGCGCGCCTCGACCTTCTTCTGCGCCCGCTCCAGTGCCTTGTTGATCCAGGGATGGACGATCGCCTCGCCTTCCTTGAGGCCCAGCTTCTGCAGCATGCCGTCCATGCGGTCGGAGCCGAAGATGCGCATCAGATCGTCCTGAAGCGACAGGTAGAACTTGGAGCGTCCGGGGTCGCCCTGGCGGCCGGAACGGCCGCGCAGCTGGTTGTCGATGCGCCGGCTTTCATGGCGTTCCGTGGCAAGGACGAAGAGGCCGCCGGCGGCGAGCGCCTTTTCCTTGAGCTGCTTCACTTCCTCGGTGATCGCCTGCTTCCGGGCCTCGCGCTCGGGGCCGGCCTCCATGTCGGCGAGCTCGCGCTCCAGCCGCATTTCGAGGTTGCCGCCGAGCTGGATGTCGGTGCCGCGGCCGGCCATGTTGGTGGCGATGGTGACGGCGCCGGGCACGCCGGCCTGGCTGACGATGTAGGCTTCCTGCTCGTGGTAGCGGGCGTTGAGAACCTGGAAGTCCTTGACGCCGGTCATCTTCAGGCGCTCGGCGAGATATTCCGACTTCTCGATCGAGGTCGTGCCGACCAGGATCGGCTGGCCGCGCCTCTGCGCGTCCTTGATTTCCTCGATGATCGCCTTGTACTTCTCCTCGACGGTTCGGTAGACCTCGTCGTCCTCGTCCTTGCGCTGGATCGGCAGGTTGGTCGGGACCTCGACGACCTCGAGGCCGTAGATGTTGCCGAATTCCTCGGCTTCCGTCGCCGCCGTGCCGGTCATGCCGCCGAGCTTTTCGTACATGCGGAAGTAGTTCTGGAAGGTGATCGAGGCGAGCGTCTGGTTCTCGGGCTGGATCTGCACCTTTTCCTTGGCTTCCAGCGCCTGGTGCTGGCCTTCCGAATAGCGGCGGCCGGGCATCATGCGGCCGGTGAACTCGTCGATGATGACGATCTCGCCGTTGCGGACGATGTAATCCTTGTCGCGGGTGAAGAGCTTGTGGGCCTTCAGCGCGTTGTTGATGTGATGGACGATCGCGACGTTCTCGACGTCGTAGAGCGATTCGCCCTTCAGCAGGCCTGCCTCGCGCAGCAGGTTCTCCAGCTTCTCGGTGCCGACTTCGGAGAAGTTCGCCGAACGCTGCTTCTCGTCGATCTCGTAGTCCTCCTCCGACAGCATCGGGATGAAGGCGTCGATGGTGATGTAGAGATCGGAACGGTCGTCGAGGGGGCCGGAAATGATCAGCGGCGTGCGCGCCTCGTCGACGAGGATGGAGTCGACTTCGTCGACGATCGCGTAGAAGTGGCCGCGCTGGACCATCTGGCCGCGGTCGTACTTCATGTTGTCGCGCAGATAGTCGAAACCGAGCTCGTTGTTGGTGGCGTAGGTGATGTCGCAGGCATAGGCCTCGCGGCGCTGGTCGTCGTCGAGTCCGTGGACGATGACGCCGGTCGACAGGCCGAGGAAGCCGTAGATCTTGCTCATCATGCCCGCATCGCGCGTGGCCAGGTAGTCGTTGACGGTGACGACGTGGACGCCTTTGCCGGCAAGGGCGTTGAGATAGACTGGCAGGGTGGCCACCAGCGTCTTGCCTTCGCCGGTCTTCATTTCGGAGATCGACTTCTCGTGCAGGATCATGCCGCCGATCAGCTGGACGTCGAAGGGGCGAAGCCCGAGCGCGCGGACCGCGGCCTCGCGTGCAACGGCAAAGGCGGGTACGAGCAGGTCGTCCAGCGTCTTTCCTTCGGCAAGCTCCTTACGGAACTCCGCCGTCTTTGCGGCCAGTTGTTCGTCGGAAAGCGCCTTTGTCTCGGCTTCGAGGGCATTGATGGCGGCGACCCTGTCCTTGTAGGAGCGGACGCGGCGCTCGTTTGACGAGCCGAACAGTTTGCGGGCGAGACCGCCGAGGCTGACCATCAGGATGGTCCTTTCTTCTCTGTCGCAGGCGTTTCGGGGCGCCAACGATGATGCGTGCAAAGCCGTGAAACGCCCGGAAACGTTCTGGACGCGGGATTGCGTGACAGATAAGAGGGGGGTCGAATGATGTCAACGGCGCAATCGGTTACACAACGGCCACATTCCAGTGCTGTTCAACCGGGGGAGAGCCGGTTTCGCATCGAAGTTGGCCGACTGTGAAAGGTTTATGAGAATGTTCAAGTACAGCAAGCTCGCCGCGGTGGCGCTCATCGCGATTGCGGCTGCCCACGGTGCCGCCTTCGCTCAGGACGCCTCCGATCCGGTCGTGGCCAAGGTCGGCGGCGCGGAAGTCCGCCAGTCCGAGATCGACCTCGCCATCGCAGGCCTCGATCCGCAACTTGCAAACCTGCCGCCGGAGCAGAAGACGGTCGCCGCCCTTTCCGCCATCATCGACGTCAAGCTGCTCGCGGCCGATGCCAGCAAGGAAGGGCTGGAGAATGACACGACCTTCAAGCAGCGCGTCGCGTTCCTGACCGAGCGCGAGCTGCACAACGCCTACTTCAAGAAGCATGTGGTCGATGCGATCACGCCGGAAGAGGTCAAGGCGCGCTACGAGACGGAAATCGCCGCGATCGAGCCGCAGGAAGAGGTCAAGGCCCGCCACATCCTGGTGAAGACCGAGCAGGAGGCGAAGGACGTGATCGCCGCGCTCGACGGCGGCAAGGACTTTGCCGAACTCGCCAAGGAGAAGTCGACCGACGCCGCATCCGAAGGCGGCGACCTCGGCTACTTCACCAAGGGCCGCATGGTTCCGGAATTCGAGACGGCAGCCTTCGCGCTGGAGAAGGGCGCCTACACCAAGGAGCCGGTGAAGAGCCAGTTCGGCTATCACGTGATCCTCGTGGAGGACAAGCGCACGCAGGCGCCGCCGCCGCTGGAACAGGTCGAGCCGCAGGTGCGCCAGCTGATCATGCGCGACAAGTACGTCGCCCTGCTGGAAGCCGCCAAGGGTGCGGCCACCGTCGAGATCGAGGATCCGGCGCTGAAGACCGCCTATGACCAGATCAACAATCCCCAGCAGGTTTCGCCCGACCAGCCGGCGGCCCCCGGGCAGCCCGCCGCTCCCGAACAGCCGGCGCAGCAGTAAGCCTTGATCCGGGCCCGCCCTCGTGGCGGGCCGTCTCGCATTTGCAGGAAACGCCATGTCCGGTCCCGTCTCTCCGCTTGCCCCGAAGTCCTTTGCCGACATGCCGCCGGTGCGCGGCGTGCGCATGGCGACCGCTGCCGCCGGCATCAAGTACAAGGACCGAACCGACGTGCTGATGATGGTCTTCGACGCGCAGGCGACGGTCGCAGGCGTGTTCACGCGGTCGAAGTGCCCCTCTGCGCCCGTCGATTTCTGCCGGGACAACCTTGCCGGCGGCAAGGCCCGGGCCGTGGTTGTCAACTCGGGCAATGCGAATGCGTTCACCGGCCGCAAGGGCCGTGAATCGACGGCGATGACGGCGGCGGCCGCTGCCAAGGCCGCCGGCTGCAGCGAAGGCGAGGTGTTCCTCGCCTCCACCGGCGTCATCGGCGAACCGCTGGATGCCACCAAGTTTTCCGGCGTGCTCGACGGGCTTGCGGCTTCGGCCCGCGAGGACTTCTGGTTCGAGGCGGCCAAGGCGATCATGACCACGGACACCTATCCCAAGGTCGCGACGCGGACGGCCCGCATCGGCGATGTCGAGGTGCGGATCAACGGCATGGCCAAGGGTGCGGGCATGATCGCGCCGGACATGGCGACGATGCTCTCCTTCGTCGTCACCGACGCCGACATTCCGGCCGCCACCCTGCAGACGCTCCTTTCCGAAGGCGTCGAGCCGACCTTCAATGCCGTGACCGTCGACAGCGACACGTCCACGTCCGACACGCTGCTGTTGTTTGCCACCGGTGCGGCGGCCGCGAATGGCCAGAAGCCGGTTTCGGGCCCGGCCGACCCCGCGCTCACAGCCTTCCGGGCGGCGCTAGACGATCTCCTGAAGGATCTGGCGCTGCAGGTCGTTCGCGACGGCGAGGGCGCGCGCAAGATGGTGGCGATCACCGTCGAGGGTGCCGAGAGCGACGCCGCCGCCAAGAAGATCGCGCTGTCGATCGCCAATTCGCCTTTGGTGAAGACTGCCGTCGCCGGCGAGGACGCCAACTGGGGCCGCGTGGTGATGGCCGTCGGCAAGTCCGGCGAAATGGCAGACCGCGACCGCCTGGCAATCTGGTTCGGCGACGTCCGCGTCGCCGTCAACGGCGAGCGCGATCCGGGTTACTCGGAAGAGGCCGCCTCCGCTGTGATGAAGGAAGAGGATATCGTCATTCGCGTCGATATCGGGCTCGGGTCCGGCAAGGCGACCGTGTGGACGTGCGACCTCACCAAGGCGTATGTCGAGATCAATGGCGACTATCGCAGCTGATGTCCGGGACCAAGTCTGTCGTGACCGACCCCGTCATCCGCACTTTCAGGGAGCAAAACGCCATGGCTGACCTGGCAAGCGTCCGTCGGCTGGAAGCCGTCGGCTTCCGCGCCTGGCCGGCGGCGTCGACCCAGTATGACGGCAGCTGGCTGATCCGCCTGAATGCCGGCCATCCCTCCAAACGGCTGAATTCGGTCAATCCGCTCGATCCCTCCGACGTGCGGGACCTCTCCGTCCGCGTCGAGAAGGCGGCCAAGCGCTTTTCCGACTATGGCCGGCCGCTGCTGATACGGCAGACACCGCTGACCCCGCCGTCGCTTGTCGAGATGATGGACGAGGCGGGCTGGTCGTATGCCGGGGAGACGGCGGTGATGCTCGTCGACCTGGCGGAGCCGGTGGCTCCGGAAAGTGCCGACGGCGTGGAGCATGTGCCGAGCCGCGACGTCGGCCGTTTCGTCGATGCGCGCATCCGCGTCTCCGGTGACGATCCCGGGTTGAAGCCCGGGCTGACGGAAATCGTCAACGCCATCAGCCCGGAAGCGGGGCTGTTCATCTTCGAGAAGCCGGATTTCGGGCCCACCGCCGTTGCACTCGCCGTGCACGACAACGATCTTGCCGGCATCCTGCAGCTTGCCGTGGCGCCGGACATGCGCGGTCGCGGCATCGCCACCTCGATCCTGAACTCCGCCATGCGCTGGGCGAGGCTTCGCGGCGCCAGGCGCGCCTGGGTGCAGGCCGAAATCGAGAACGAGGGTGCGGCGCATCTCTACCGCAAGGCGGGTTTCCGCGAGGTCTATCGCTACGTCTACCGCGGACCGGTGACGCCATGACTGGGAACGCCCCCCGCAGGATCCTGCTCGTCGCCGCGTGCGCGCTGGTCGACGCCGACGGGCGCGTGCTCCTGGCGCAGCGCCCGGAGGGCAAGTCGCTCGCCGGACTGTGGGAGTTTCCGGGCGGAAAGGTCGAGCCGGGCGAGACGCCCGAGGAGACGCTGATCCGCGAGTTGGACGAGGAACTCGGCATCTCCACCAAGGTCGCCTGCCTGGCGCCGCTGACCTTTGCCAGCCACACCTATGAGGATTTCCACCTGCTGATGCCGCTCTATGTCTGCCGCCGGTTCGAGGGGACCGCACATGGCCGCGAGGGGCAGGCGTTGAAGTGGGTCAAGCCGAAGATGCTTCGGGACTATCCGATGCCGCCGGCGGACGAGCCGCTGATCCCCTACCTGATGGATCTGCTGTGAAAAGCGGCCCATCTTTCCCGTATCGGGCCATTCATTAATCGATCGTTTATCTCCCTCGTTCAGGATAAGGCCCTGCCGTCGTGCTCCGGCGCTGCCTCCTGGGCGCGTGGACGCCTCGGCATCGTGAGCGGCTGTCCTGCGGAAGAGGCAGGCGGCGACAAAGACGCCCATCGAGAGATTGCGAAAATGCGGGACGACGAATTCTGGCAAGCAGTTCAGGACAAGGAACTGACGACGGTATCCGGCAATGGTCGGATCGGCGTCCTCAACCTTGCGCTTCTGTTCGGCACGGCTGCGATCGCGCTTGCGCTGGTGCTGGCGCCGGTCCTGTCATCCAGGACGAACACGCGCATCATGGCCCAGACGCCAGGCGAATTCGACATGATGTCGACGGGCTCGGTGCCCATGCGCGGCGAAGGCAAACGCTACACCGTTCGCCGGAGTGTCCTTCAGGAAATGCCCGGCGCCGTCTGCATCGTCGGCGAGGGTACGAATGGCTGCTGAGGTCGCGCCCGAAGCCACGGTCGCCCCGGATCCGGCAAGAGATTGAAGCGAGGTTGTCATGCGTCTGCTCAGAGCTTTCCTGCTGGACCGTAGCGGCGCCACCGCTGTCGAATACGGCCTCATCGCCGTGATGATATCAGTCGCCGTCGTCGGCGGTCTCAGGGCGTTTACCGGCGAACTGAACAACACCTTCACGATCGTCGGAGACAGCCTCGAGGCTCCGTGAGCCACAGCCACTCTCGCGCAACCGATGCGCCGTGGAGGGTGGCGGGCGTCAGCCCGTCGTCTTTGCCTTCAGCGCATCCGCAAGCCGCACCTTCGCCGAGCCCGGCTTCAACGGCTTCTGCTGGCTCTCGTGCGGCGCCCAGCCCGACAGATAGATGATAGAGAAGGTCGCGCGGATCCGCCCGTCGGGATCGGAGTAGCGTTCGGCATAGAGCTCGGCTGCACGCAGGAAGAAGGCGCGCGTCAGCGGCTTGCGGCTGCGGGCGGAGAGCGGGTTGGACATCCCCATCGCGCGCAGGTCCTTCATCAGCGGAAAGATCGAATCGTAGCGGACGGTGTAGGTCTCCTTGTCGGTGACCGGCAGGGCGAAGCCGGCGCGCTGGAGCAGCGCGCCGATGTCGCGGATGTCGGCGAAGGGAATGACGCGCGGGCTGGCCCCGCCCGTCATCTCGACCTCCGTCTGGAGAAGCACCTCGCGCAGTTCCTGCAGCGTGTCGCTGCCGGGGATGGCGGCAAGGAACAGCCCGTCCGGCCTGAGCGCGCGGCGGACCTGCACGAAGACGCCCGGCGTATCGTTAGTCAGGTGCAGCGACAGCGGCGATACGGCGAGATTGATCGAGGCCGGCGCCAGCGGCAATTGCTCCAGCGGTGCGGCGAGGACGGTGGCGCCGGGCGCGGCAAAGCGGGGATCGGTCTCGATCCGCGTCATCCGTCCGACCTTGCCGGTGCGCTCGAGCGCTCTGGCGACCAGGCCGGAATAGCCGTGGATCTCGACTGCCTCGTCGAACTGCCGCTCGACGACGGCGAGCCGTTCGGACAGTTCTTCGGCGGCGACCTTCAGGAGGAAATCGACCGGCTCCGGCGACGCGCCGATTGCGCGCAGCCTGTTCTTTTCAACCAGGGCTTGATCGAAGATCGCTTCCAAGGAACACTTCCCGTCGTTCGGTACGCTTTTCTACAGGGCGGACCCGCCGTGCAATGGCGTCATGGAGATGGGAATGTCAACCGCATGACGCAATTGGGCCTCGCCAGGTTTCGTGACGCCGTGCTGCAAGGGGGGCGCGGTGCGGCTGCGGCAGCGCTCGCGTTCGTCTATCCGCCGTGCTGTCCGGGATGCCAGGTGCTGCTCGGGCGGCACGCCGGCCTCTGCGCCTGCTGCTGGTCGTCGCTGCGCTTCATCGAGCGACCCTATTGCGAGGTGCTCGGCGTTCCCTTTTCGCATGATCTCGGCAGCGGCATCCTGAGCGCGGATGCGATCGCCAACCCACCGCCCTTTTCCCGCCTGCGCTCCGCGGTGGTGCATGACGGCCTCGCCCGCACGCTGGTGCACAACCTCAAATACCGCGACCGCACGGATCTGGCGCCGATGATGGCCGGCTGGATGGTCAGGGCGGGCGACGGCCTCCTGGCCGATTGCGACGCGATCGTGCCCGTGCCGCTCCATCGCTACAGGCTGCTCGCTCGCAAGTTCAACCAGGCGTCGGAGCTGGCGCGGGCGATCGCCCGGCAGACCGGAAAACCGCTCGTCCTCGGCGCGCTCAGGCGCACGCGGCGGACACGGCAGCAGATAGGGCTCGGCGCGAATGCGCGCCGGGACAACGTGAAGGGCGCCTTTTCCCTGGCAGGCGAGGGGCGGGCAGAGCTTTTCGGCAAGCGCGTGCTTCTCGTCGACGACGTCTACACGACCGGTGCCACGGTCGCTGCCGCCGCCCGGGCGCTCAAGCGCGGCGGTGCG
Source organism: Rhizobium sp. TRM96647 (assembly GCF_025780115.1). Lineage (NCBI taxonomy): Bacteria > Pseudomonadati > Pseudomonadota > Alphaproteobacteria > Hyphomicrobiales > Rhizobiaceae > Rhizobium > Rhizobium sp. TRM96647. The sequence continues at coordinate 17,632 of NZ_JAOXHF010000001.1, read as the reverse complement.
GCGGATGTCTGCGTGCTGACCTTTGCAAGGGCCCTTGCGGACCATATATGAAAAGGTGAAAACCAGTTCAGTGCCTATGGAGATTGCATAGCATGGCCTCGATCGACATCTACACGCGGCAGTTCTGCGGCTATTGCGCCGCCGCCAAGAAGCTCCTGGAGACCAAGGGCGTCGCCTTCAACGAATTCGATGCGACCTATGCGCCCGATCTCCGCCAGGAGATGATCAAGCGGGCCAACGGCCGCAACACCTTCCCGCAGATCTTCATCGACGGGAAGCATGTCGGTGGCTGCGACGACCTGCACGCGCTGGAGCGCGCCGGAAAGCTCGATCCGCTGCTGGCTGCCTGAGGAGCAAGGCCGATGTCCGTGAGAATTGCCGCCGTCCAGATGTGCTCCGGAACAGACCCCGAGGCCAATGCCGAGGCGATGGCGCGGCTGGTTCGTCAGGCCGCATGCGACGGCGCGACCTATATCCAGACCCCGGAAATGACGGGCGCAGTGCAGCGCGACCGGAACGGTCTAAAGGCCGTGCTCAGGGGCGAGGCGGACGACCTCATCATCCGCACGGCCGCAGGCCTTGCCGCCGAACTCGACGTGTTCGTGCATGTCGGCTCGACGGCAATCGCGCGGGAAGACGGCAAGATCGCCAATCGCGGTTTCCTGTTTGCCCCCGGTGGCGGGCGCGTCTGCAGCTACGACAAGATCCACATGTTCGACGTCGACCTGGACAACGGCGAACGCTGGCGCGAGAGCGCGGCCTACACGCCCGGCAACGTCGCGAAGGTGGCGCAACTGCCGTTCGGCAAGCTCGGCTTTGCGATCTGCTACGACGTGCGCTTCCCCGAGCTCTTCAAGGCCGAGGCCCAGGCCGGCGCCGAGATCATCTCCGTGCCGGCGGCTTTCACGCGCCAGACCGGCGAGGCGCACTGGGAAACGTTGCTGCGCGCGCGGGCCATCGAGAACGGGGTCTATATCGTCGCAGCCGCCCAGGCCGGCCTCCACCAGGACGGGCGCGAGACGTTTGGCCATTCGATCATCGTCGATCCCTGGGGCCGCGTCCTGGCGGCGGCCGGCGGCAGCGGCGAGGCGGTGATTGTCTCCGACATCGATGTGGCGGCAGTCAAGGCCGCCCGCGACCGGATCCCGAACCTGAAGAACGGCCGCCCGTTTTCCGTGGAAGAGGTTGCCCTTCCGACGAAGGGAGGCGTTGCCGCGTGATCCGCTACGACATCGTCTGTGACAACGCCCATGAATTCGAGGGCTGGTTCGGCTCGTCGGAAGACTTCGACCGGCAGCGGGAGCGCTCGCTCGTCAGCTGTCCGACCTGCGGCTCGCCGCGGGTGACGAAGCGCCTGATGGCGCCGTCCGTCTCGACCGCCCGCAAGAAGGAGGAGCGGCGGCATGCCGTGATGACGGCGCACAACCAGGAGATGGTGGGCAAGCTGCGCGAGCTGGTCACCGCGATCCGCGCCAATGCCGAGGACGTCGGCGAGCGGTTCCCCGAAGAAGCGCGCAAGATCCACTATGGCGAGGCCGAGCAGCGCGGGCTGATCGGCAAGGCGACGGCGCAGGAGGCGCGCGAACTGATCGAGGAAGGCGTGGAAATCGCGCCATTGCCCGTTCTTCCCGACGAGACGAACTGAGGATGCCTGCGGACGGTTCGAAGGGCGCGCGTCACCATCTGGCGATGTACAATTTCGGACTGCACGTTGCCGACTACGAAAGTCCCGCAGTGGAGGGATTTCGCCTGCGGGAGGCGGCCAATTTCAGGGCGGCGGAGCTAGCCGAGGGCTTCATCGGACGGTCCGGCTATGCCGATGTCGACGGTCCCGAAAGCTGGGGTCCGCAGACCTTCCCGCGCTTCATCGAGGGTAGCGGATACGAAAGCGGACCGTCCTCGCTGTCGCTATGGCGTGACATCGAAACGCTCATGGCCTTCTCTTACAGCGGCGTGCATGCAAATGCACTCAAGCATGCCCGCAACTGGAACCGCAAGCAGGCGTGGCCCGCGCTCGTGCTCTGGTGGGTGGAGGCGGGATCGTGTCCGCAATGGGCGGATGGCGTGGCTCGGCTCGAGCATCTGCATGACAACGGTGCGAGCGTACACGCCTTCACCTTCAAGGAATCATACGATCCCGCGGGCACACCGTCCACCATCGACCGGGCGCGCGTGCGCCGCGTGGTCGAAACCAACGCGGCCGGGCAGGCGCATCTGCTGGCGCATGTTCGGTCACTGAGTGTGTAGGGCCGGCCGTACGATATCGGCCGCTTGCGGCTGAAGCGTCAGGCCTTCGGCCGGCGCGCGACCAGCATGTAGTTGACGTCCATGTCCTTCGACAGGTTCCACTGGTTGGACAGCGGGCTGAAGAAGACGCCGGTGCGGTCTGTGACGGTCAGGCCGGATGCTGTGAGCGGCTTTTCGATCTCTTCCGGGCGGACCAGCTTCTCGTACTGATGGGTGCCCTTCGGCAGCCAGCGCAGGACGTTCTCGGCTGCGAAGATCGCAAGGGCGGCCGCCTTCAGGGTGCGGTTGATGGTGGCGACGAACATCATGCCGCCGGGGCGGACCATCGATGCGCAGGTGGTGAGGAAGAAATCGACGTCGGCGACGTGCTCGACCACTTCCATGTTCAGTACGATGTCGAAGCTTTCCCCGGCCGCGGCCAGCGCCTCGGCCGTCACGGCGCGGTAGTCCACTTCGACGCCGGAGCCGGCAGCATGGGTTTTGGCGATGCCGATGTTCTTTTCCGAGGCGTCGGCGCCGACGACTGTTGCGCCCATGCGGGCCATCGGTTCCGACAGGAGGCCGCCGCCGCAGCCGATGTCGAGAACGCGCAGGCCCTCCAGCGGACGATGTGCTTTCGGCTCGCGGCCGAAATGCGCCGAGGCGAGGTCGCGGATATAGCTGAGGCGCACCGGATTGAACTTGTGCAGCGGGCGGAACTTTCCGGCCGGATCCCACCATTCCGCGGCCATCGCCGAAAACCGGTCGACTTCGGCCTGATCGATGGTCGTGCGCGCTGCCTCGGTCATGGGGAACTCCTTGTTGCCTGCGCCTTTGAAGTCGGACGAACGGGCGGGGAAGTCAAGGGCTGCCCTCCGCCCCGCCGGCCAGCGGGGCGACACCTGCGGCTCTGCGCCACTCTATCGAGCTTCGGGCATGTCGGCGTGCCGGTGCACGAGCTGCCATTGGCCGTTGGTGCGGCGAAATATCTCGGTCACGCGCAGGCGCATCTGCACGGGTTCGGCTGCGCCCTTCAGCCGGACCGAGGCGTTCTGGTAGCCGACCCAGTAGCCGACCTTGGCGTCGTGTCCCATCTGGATGATCTCGATGTCGCTTTCGCCGCCGGGACAGAAGGCCGTGGCGTCATCGACATAGCGTGCCAGCACCCGCTCGGCCCCTTCGACCACGACACCCTTGGGGTGGAAGAAGCTGGCGGGGAAATCGACCGAAGCGATCCGTTCGAGCGGGGCTGCATCGCCGTTGACATAGGCGCGCGCCACTTCCTTGCGTTTCTGGATGAAGGCGTGGAAATCGTCGGACATGGATAGGAACTCCGTTCGGGTCGCGTCCTGCCGGCGCGACGACCAAACCGGATGCCGGTCGTCCCGTGCCGCTCGAATGGCACATTCTTGACCGATCCGGCTGCCGTTGCAACCGTGCAGGCGCCGGTCTCCCGACGCGGGCTGCGTCCGGCACCATGGCCGTACGACTAGCCGGAGGGGGCGGGCTGGAAGGCGGTGCGGACCACATTGGCCATGCCGTCGACGGCCGGGCTGGAGCGGCGGGGATTGCGCTTCAGCACGACACGCGAGGAATCGACCGGCGGGAAGCCGTCCTCGCGCGTCAGTTCCCGGCAGGAGGCGGGGATGTTGCCGCGTGCCAGCGGCGCGATCGCAAGTCCGGCCGCGACCGCCGTCTTCAGCCCGCCGCAGGTGTCGCAGCCGAACGCCTCGCGATAGGGAATGGCATGCTGCCGGAGCGAGGGGATCGCGAAATCGCGATACCAGCCGGAGTTCCGATAGACGGCGATCGGCACCGGGCGCAGCAGATGGATATCGTGGGCGCGCGAGGTGACCCATACGGTCGGATCGATACAGAGGACCTCGCCCGACATCGATCCGCGCCAATCGAAGACGACGATGATGTCGAGTTCGTCGCTCTCCAGCGCCGATATCAGTTGGACGGAATGGCCGCACCGGACCGTCACCTCGGCCGCGGGGTGGCATTCGGCGAAGGCGGCGAGCGCCCTCGGCAAGACCGTCTGGGTGTATTCCTCGGGAATGCCGACCCTCACCGGTCCGTCCAGCGGGCTGGTGCGCATGGCCGAGGTCGTCTCGTCGATCAGGCCGACGATGCGCTGGGCATAGGGGACGAGCCGTTCGCCATCCGGCGACAGCGTCACGCCGCGGGGGCCACGCTCGAAGAGGGGCGCGCGGACGATATCCTCAAGCCGCTTGACCTGCATGCTGATGGCGGACTGGGTCCGCCCCAGCGCGTCGGCCGCACGCGTGACGTTGCCCGTCTCGGCGATCACGAGGAAGGTCCGCAGCAGTTCACTTTCGAGCGCCAGCGACATCGTCACGCCATCGATATTTCTGATGGCTGGTATCGTATCTATTTGTTTGTGAAATGTCGAGCGGCCGCGGACGATTGCCCCGAAGAATGGAGGGCGCAATGTCCAGGATGACGGCGTGGCGGGCGTGCAGGAAGGCGGTGCGGCTGTGGCTCGAAAGGCACCGGCAGCGGGCTGCGGAACGCCGCGCGCTCGCGCTCTTGCAGGCGCGTGGCGACAAGCGGCTTCTCGACGAGGCTGGCGTCATCGGTTGCCGTACAGATGATCACGCAGCGCTGCCGGGCACCGGCGGCGACAGGTCCCGCCGACCCGGATGAGCGCCGCCCGCGAAACCGGTTCCGCAAGGCCGGGTCTCGCCATTGCGCCCCGCCCCCTCTTCCGCTAAGAGACCCCCGCGAATTCCCGCGCGCGTCCGCGCGACCCACCAGTACCGGTAGACAGATATGGCACGCATCGTGATGAAATTCGGCGGGACCTCCGTCGCTGACCTGGACCGCATCCACAATGTGGCGCGCCACGTCAAACGCGAGGCCGACGCCGGCCACGAGGTCGCCGTCGTCGTCTCGGCCATGTCGGGCAAGACCAATGAGCTGGTCGGCTGGGTGCAGGGCATGCCGAAGGCGACGGGTGCCAACTCTCCCCTCTACGACGCGCGCGAATATGATGCCATCGTCGCTTCCGGCGAACAGGTGACGTCCGGCCTTTTGGCCATCGCGCTGCAGTCGATGGGCATCAACGCCCGCTCGTGGCAGGGCTGGCAGATCCCGATCAAGACGGACAACGCCCATGGCGCGGCCCGGATCATGGAAATTAACGGCGACGAGATCGTCCGCCGCATGGGCGAGGGCCAGGTCGCCGTCGTGGCCGGTTTCCAGGGGCTCGGTCCCGACAACCGCATCGCGACGCTCGGCCGCGGGGGTTCGGATACCTCGGCGGTGGCGATCGCGGCCGCCGTGAAGGCGGACCGCTGCGACATCTATACCGACGTCGACGGCGTCTACACGACCGACCCGCGCATCGAGCCGAAGGCGCGGCGGCTGAAGAAGATCGCCTTCGAGGAAATGCTGGAAATGGCTTCGCTGGGCGCCAAGGTGCTGCAGGTGCGCTCGGTCGAGCTCGCCATGGTGCACAAGGTGCGCACCTTCGTGCGTTCGTCCTTCGAGGATCCCGATGCGCCGGGCATGGGCGATCTTTTGAACCCGCCCGGCACGCTGATTTGTGATGAGGAAGAGATCGTGGAACAGGAAGTCGTAACCGGCATCGCCTATGCCAAGGATGAAGCGCAGATTTCGCTCAGGCGCGTCGCCGATCGCCCGGGCGTCTCGGCTGCGATCTTCGGCCCGCTGGCCGAGGCCCATATCAACGTCGACATGATCGTCCAGAACACCTCCGAGGACGGCTCGAAGACCGACATGACCTTCACGGTGCCGTCGGGCGACGTCGAAAAGGCGCTCAAGGTGCTCGAAGGCGCCAAGGAAAAGGTCGGCTTCGACGTGATCCAGCACGAGACGGGGCTGGTCAAGGTCTCCGTCATCGGCATCGGCATGCGCAGCCATGCGGGCGTCGCCGCCTCCGCCTTCCGCGCGCTCGCCGAAAAGGGCATCAACATCAAGGCGATCACCACCTCGGAAATCAAGATATCCATCCTGATCGACGGACCCTATGCAGAACTCGCGGTGCGGACTTTGCATTCCGTCTACGGGCTCGATAAGAAGTAATCGACCGGATTCGTCGGGCGCTCCGCCCGACCGGATGGCCCGGGTGGTTCATTTTCGGGAGACGCCACGCGATGAGAGACCTCTCCGCGGGTCCGCGCGTACTTCTCAAGCGGCTGCGCGAGCTGATGGCGGAGCCGCTTGAGCCACAGGAGCGCCTGGACCAGATCGTGCGCCAGATCGCGCAGAACATGGTCGCGGAAGTGTGCTCCGTCTACGTGCTGCGCTCCGACGGGGTGCTGGAACTCTATGCCACCGAGGGCCTCAATCCGGGCGCCGTCCACCTGGCCCAGTTGAAGATGGGGCAGGGCCTCGTCGGTACCATCGCCGCCTCCGCCCAGCCGCTCAATCTTTCCGACGCCCAGTCCCACCCGGCATTCCGCTATCTCCCGGAAACGGGCGAGGAAATCTACCATTCCTTCCTCGGCGTGCCGATCCTCAGGACCGGCCGCGCGCTCGGCGTTCTCGTCGTGCAGAACAAGGCGAGCCGCACCTATCGCGAGGACGAGCTCGAGGCGCTGGAAACGACCGCCATGGTCATTGCCGAGATGGTGGCGACCGGCGAACTGAAGAAGCTGACGAAGCCGGGGCTGGAACTGGACCTGTCGCGGCCGGTCTCGATCGACGGCGCCAGCTTCGGCGAAGGCATCGGGCTCGGTTATGTCGTCCTGCACGAGCCGCGCATCGTCGTCACCAACCTGCTCAACGAGGATTCCGAGCACGAGCTGGGACGGCTGGCGGAAGCGCTCGGGTCCCTGCGCATTTCGATCGACGACATGCTGTCGCGCCGCGACGTGCCGGTCGAGGGCGAGCACCGCGAAGTGCTGGAGACCTACCGCATGTTCGCCCACGACCGCGGCTGGGTGCGCAAGCTGGAGGAGGCGATCCGCAACGGCCTGACAGCGGAAGCGGCGGTGGAGCGGGTGCAGAGCGAGACGAAGGCGCGGATGATCCGGCTGACGGATCCCTACCTGCGCGAGCGCATGCACGACCTCGACGACCTCGCCAATCGCCTGCTCCGGCAATTGACCGGCTACGGCGCGAAGCTCTCGGCGAGCAGCTTCCCCGGGGATGCCATCGTCGTTGCCCGCGCCATGGGGGCGGCCGAATTGCTCGACTACCCGCGCGAGAACGTCCGCGGCCTGGTGCTGGAAGAGGGTGCGGTGACGAGCCATGTGGTGATCGTCGCCCGCGCCATGGGGATCCCCGTGGTCGGGCAGGCGACCGGCGCCGTGGCGCTCGCCGAAAACGGCGATGCGATCATCATCGACGGCGACGAGGCGAAGGTGCACCTGCGTCCCGTCCAGGACCTGCAGCGCGCCTATGCGGAAAAAGTGCGGCTCAGGGCGCGCCGGCAGGCACAGTATCGCGCGCTCGTCGCGGTCGATCCGGTGACCAGGGATGGCAAGAAGATCAACCTGCAGATGAATGCCGGCCTGCTCGTCGACCTGCCGCATCTGGCGGAATCGGGCGCGCTCGGCATCGGCCTGTTCCGCACCGAGCTGCAGTTCATGATCGCCTCGACCATGCCCCGGGCGGAAGAGCAGGAAGCCTTCTACCGCAGCGTCCTGAAGCAGGCGGCGGGCCGGCCGGTTACGTTCCGGACGCTGGACATCGGCGGCGACAAGGTCGTTCCCTATTTCCGTGGTGCCGACGAGGAGAACCCTGCGCTCGGCTGGCGGGCGATCCGGCTTTCGCTGGACCGGCCCGGTCTGTTGCGGACCCAGCTGAGGGCGATGCTGAATGCTGCGGCAGGCGGCGAGCTGCGGCTGATGCTGCCCATGGTCACCGAGGTGGCCGAGCTTCGCGAAGCGCGCGGCCTGCTCCAGAAGGAGATCGAGCGGCAGTCGAAGGTCGGCGAACAACTGCCGAAGAAGCTGCAGTTCGGGGCGATGCTGGAAGTGCCGGCGCTGCTCTGGCAGCTCGACGAGCTGATGGCGGAGGTCGATTTCGTCTCGGTCGGTTCCAACGACCTGTTCCAGTTCACGATGGCGGTCGATCGCGGCAATGCGCGCGTCTCGGACCGCTTCGACATCCTCGGTCGTCCGTTCCTGCGCGTGCTGCGCGATATCGTGCGGGCGGGCGAGCGCAACGCGACGCCGGTGACGTTGTGCGGGGAGATGGCGAGCAAGCCGATCTCGGCGATGGCGCTGCTCGGCATCGGCTTCCGTTCGGTATCGATGTCGGCGACGGCGCTCGGCCCGGTCAAGGCGATGCTGCTCAGCCTGGAGGTGGACGCGCTGTCGGCCACTCTCGACGAAGCACTGAACGACATGCGGCCGACGCGGACCGTGCGGCAGATCCTGACGGATTTCGCCGCCGAGAACGGCATCCAGCTGTAGCGGCCGGCCATTGCGATCGGCGCGCTTGCGGGCGTGCAGGGATCGCCTGATCATCAACATCCGCGCGCGACACGGGGCTTTGTGCCCTGCGACGCGCGGGCGGAAAATCTTGGAGTGCTACGGTGGCGAAGCTTCCGGTTGAAAAGATGCGCGAGCTGGAGCGCCGCTTCGGCGAGATCGAGGCGCGCATGTCCGCAGGTCCGGATTCGGAGACCTATGTGCGGCTGGCGTCCGAATATTCGGAACTGCAGCCCGTCGTGACGAAGATTCGCGAGTACCAGAAGGCGCAGAGCGAGATCGCCGATCTGGAAGCGATGCTTTCCGACAGGGGCACGGACCGGGAGATGCGCGACCTTGCCGAGATGGAATTGCCGGGCCTGAAGGAGCGGGTCGAAGGGCTGGAGGAGGACATGCAGATCCTGCTCCTGCCGAAGGATGCCGCCGACGAGAAGAGCGCCATCCTGGAAATCCGCGCCGGCACCGGCGGTTCGGAAGCCGCACTGTTTGCCGGCGATCTCTTTCGCATGTACGAGCGCTTCGCCTCCGCCAACAACTGGAAGGTGGAGGTTCTCTCGGCAAGCGAGGGCGAGGCCGGCGGATACAAGGAAATCATCGCTACCATTTCGGGCCGCGGCGTGTTTGCCAAGCTGAAGTTCGAAAGCGGCGTGCACCGTGTGCAGCGCGTGCCGGAAACGGAAGCAGGCGGCCGCATCCATACCTCCGCGGCCACCGTAGCCGTCCTGCCGGAAGCCGAAGACATCGACATCGAGATTCGGCCGGAAGACATCCGCATCGACACGATGCGTTCGTCGGGCGCCGGCGGCCAGCACGTGAACACGACCGATTCGGCCGTGCGCATTACGCACCTGCCGACCGGGCTTGTCGTCACGAGCTCCGAAAAGTCGCAGCACCAGAACCGGGCAAAGGCGATGCAGGTGCTGCGGTCGCGGCTCTACGACATGGAGCGCCAGCGCGCCGAAAGCGAACGCTCGGCCGACCGAAAGAGCCAGGTCGGTTCCGGCGACCGTTCCGAGCGCATCCGCACTTACAACTTCCCGCAGGGGCGCGTCACCGACCACCGCATCAACCTGACGCTCTACAAGCTCGACCGGATGATGGAAGGCGAGATCGACGAGGTGGTGGACGCGCTCGTCGCCGATTATCAGGCCGGCCAATTGGCGCAGCTTTCCGAACAGCGGGGCTGACAGATGGGCGCCATCACGCTGGCCGATGCACTGACCCGGGCCAGGCGCAGGCTGTCGGAGGGGGGCATCGAGGACGCGGCGCGCGAGGTCCGGCTGCTGGTCGGCGGGCTCCTCGGTCTGGCGCCGGCTGCGCTCATCTCGCAGGAGGCGCGGGCGCTGACCGGCGAGGAAGCGGCCCTGATCGAGTGCGCACTCGCGCGGCGGCTCGACCGGGAACCGGTCTACCGGATCCTCGGACAACGGCCGTTCTTCGGCTTGATCCTGACGCTGTCGCCGGACACGCTGGAACCGCGGCCGGACACGGAGATCCTGGTCGAGCGGCTGGTTCCCCTTGTCCGCGACGTCGTCGCCGCGAAAGGCGAATGCCGCCTGCTCGATCTCGGCACGGGAACCGGCGCCATCTGCCTAGCGCTGATCGAGGCGGTGCCGGGCGTGCGCGGCACCGGCACGGACATTTCGCCCGGCGCCCTTGAAACCGCCCGCCGGAACGCCCACCTCAATGGCCTGTCGGACCGGTTCGAGACAGTTGAGAGCGACTGGTTTGCCGCCGTGGGTGGCCGATACGACATCATCGTCTCAAACCCGCCCTATATCCGCTCCATGGTCGTGGAGGATCTTGCCGAAGAGGTGAGGCGCTTCGACCCGCGGCGGGCACTGGACGGCGGAGAAGACGGGCTGGATGCCTACCGCAGGATCGCCGAAGGCGCGCTTCCCCACCTTGAGGAGGGGGGCGCGGTCGCCTTCGAGATCGGGTTCGACCAGAAGGAAGCCGTGACCGAACTCATGGCCGGGAAGGGATTTCGCCTCGTCGAGGCGGCCAGCGATCTCGGCGGAAACGATCGCGTCCTGGTTTTTGCCGTCGCTTGAGGTCCGGCTGTTGCTGCAAATGCACAGTTTCCTGCGCCACTGCGAAGAGGTTGCAAAGAAAAGGCTTGGAATCAGCGGGGAAGCGGGATAGGTTGCCCCTACGCACCGGGCAAGGTCATGGGAACAGACAAGATCTGCATGTGACCGACGCGAAGCTTCCTCTCAAAGAAGAGTTGCTGGGGTTAAAGGCTGCTCTGTGCGGGTACCTGTCAATTTGACGTTTTGCGGCGACAGGACCACGGAAGAGCGTGGTGTGTTCTCCGACGAAATTCGCCCAGGTCGACGCTAGCGACCGGGCGGTGCAGAAACTCGATCATCAAGACTAGAGAGTTCAGGTGAGTGAAATATGAGGCCAGGACAGCAAAACAAGCGCGGCCGCGGGCGTAACAACAACAATAACAACAACAACAATAACAACAATTTCCGCAAGGGCGGCAATCCGCTGACCCGGACCTATGACAGTTCCGGACCGGACGTGAAGATCAGGGGCACGGCGCAGACGATCGCCGAGAAGTATGCGGCCCTTGCGCGCGATGCTCAGAGTTCGGGCGACCGCGTCATCGCGGAGAACTACCTCCAGCATGCCGAGCACTACAATCGCATCATCCTGTCGGCCCAGCAGCAGATGCAGGACCGCCAGCAGCGCGACGATCGCCAGGACGCGAACGACCGCGACGGTTTCGACCGTGAGCAGGACGACATGGACTATGCGGGCGACGATACGCCGGCCGTCACGATCGCAGCATCCCCGGCGCCCGCGCCGGCCGCTGCCTCGGTTGCGGCAGAAGACGCCCAGGAACCGGTGATGGACGGAACCGGTCCGCAGCCGATCATCGAGGGTACGCCGGCAGAAGTCTCGATGGAAGAAGAGGCATCCGCCCGCCAGCCCTCGCGCCGCCGCAGTGCCCCGCGCCAGCGCCGTCCGCGTCGTGGCGAGGCAGCGCAGACCGGCGACGCGCCGGCCGAAGGCGGCGACGGTCCGGTTCTGGAAGCCACGGCTTCGGAGTGAGCAGCGCTCCGTTTCCTTCGGGAACGGGAACGCGGGCCATTTTCTTGTGCATGAAATGACGAAAACCGCCTGCAACAGCCGTTGCGGGCGGTTCTTGTTTGAGGCGGCAAGCTTCTTGTCTCCCAGGCAGGGCACCTGATAGGGATGCCGCAAGAGGACGACCTCGCCGCAGGTCCTTAAAACCCGGGACGGCCCGGACATTGTCGTGAGCATCGAGCATGCGCTCCACACCCGACCGCATCAGGCACGCGATCAGCTTCGAGCTGATCGGTCTGGCGCTGATAACCCCGCTCGGGGCCTGGGCCTTCGGCTTTCCGATGGTCGAGATCGGTGTGATCGGCGTTGCAAGCGCCACGATCGCCACGGCCTGGAACTACGTCTACAATCTCGGTTTCGACCATGCGCTGCACCGCCTGACCGGCGGAACGTGGAAAACGATGCCCGTCCGCGTGCTGCACGCCCTGCTGTTCGAGGCCGGGCTGGTGGCGGTGCTGATGCCGCTGATTGCATGGTATCTGGAGATCGGCCTGCTGCAGGCCCTGCTGATGGACCTGTCCTTCTCGCTCTTCTACCTGGTCTACGCCTTCGTCTTCAACTGGGCCTATGACCGCATCTTCCCGCTGCCGGCCTGGCTGGAGGCGTCGGACACGGGCGGGCTCGACCGATAGGGCGCCGGTGTCGTCGCAGCACACCAAATAGTTCGCATCCGCACGGGGCTGCCTCCCTTTAATTCCTTTGCCGCCTCACCATATTTCGAACGAAGCGATTGATGCGGTGCAATGCCGTGGCATGTCGCCGATGACAGGCTCGCCGTACGGGGGCCTGATCCTGAATCATCGACCGGTGCCGAAACGGGCCGGACGAGTTATGGAGGTAGTCTTTATGAACATCGAAAAGTATTCCGAGCGCGTGCGCGGTTTCCTGCAATCCGCGCAGACCAAGGCGCTTGCCGACGGCAATCCGCAATTTACGCCCGAACACGTCCTGAAGGTTCTGCTCGACGACGAGCAGGGCATGGCATCCTCGCTGATCGAGCGCGCCGGCGGCAACGCCCGGGAAGCGCTGCGGGCGACCGAGGCAGCCCTTGCCAAGCTTCCGAAGGTGACCGGCGGTAACGGCTCGCTGTCTCTGACCCAGCCGCTCGCGCGTGTTTTCGCGACCGCCGAGGATACGGCGAAGAAGGCCGGCGACAGCTTCGTCACGGTCGAGCGCCTGCTTCTGGCGCTGGCGATCGAGAAGGCGGCCGCGACCGCGGACATCCTCGCCAAGGCCGGCGTCTCGCCGCAGGCGCTGAACCAGGTCATCAACGACCTGCGCAAGGGGCGGACGGCAGATTCGGCCAATGCCGAGCAGGGCTTCGACGCGCTGAAGAAATATGCACGCGACCTGACGGCCGAGGCCCGCGAAGGCCGGCTCGACCCGGTGATCGGCCGCGACGACGAGATCCGCCGCGCCATCCAGGTCCTATCCCGCCGCACCAAGAACAATCCCGTGCTGATCGGCGAACCCGGCGTCGGCAAGACCGCAATCGCCGAAGGGCTGGCGCTGCGCATCGTCAACGGCGACGTGCCGGAGAGCCTAAAGGACAAGCGCCTGATGGCGCTCGACATGGGCGCGCTGATCGCCGGTGCCAAGTATCGCGGCGAGTTCGAGGAGCGGCTGAAGGCTGTCCTGAACGAGGTTCAGGCCGAAAACGGCGAGATCATCCTGTTCATCGACGAGATGCACACGCTCGTCGGCGCTGGCAAGGCGGACGGGGCGATGGATGCGTCCAATCTCCTGAAGCCGGCCCTGGCCCGCGGCGAACTGCACTGCGTCGGTGCGACCACGCTCGACGAGTACCGCAAGCATGTCGAGAAGGACCCGGCCCTTGCCCGCAGATTCCAGCCGGTCTTCGTCGAGGAGCCGACCGTGGAGGACACGATCTCGATCCTGCGCGGGCTGAAGGAAAAGTACGAGCAGCACCACAAGGTGCGGATCTCCGATTCCGCGCTGGTTTCGGCCGCGACGCTGTCGAACCGCTACATCACCGACCGCTTCCTCCCCGACAAGGCGATCGACCTGATGGACGAGGCGGCAGCGCGGCTGCGCATGCAGGTGGATTCCAAGCCCGAGGAACTCGACGAGCTCGACCGGCGCATCATCCAGCTCAAGATCGAGCGCGAGGCGCTGAAGAAGGAAACCGACCGTTCCTCGCAGGACCGGCTGGAAAAGCTCGAGCTCGACCTCGCCTCGCTGGAAGAGGAAGCCGCTGCGCTGACGGCCCGCTGGCAGGCCGAGAAGAGCAAGCTCGGCCACGCTGCCGACCTGAAGAAGCAGCTCGATGAAGCCCGCAACGAACTTGCGATCGTCCAGCGCAAGGGCGAATTCCAGCGTGCCGGCGAACTGACCTACAGCGTCATCCCGCTGCTCGAGAAGGAGCTGGAGGAGGCCGAAAGCCAGGACAAGAGCAATGTCGACCCGATGGTGCAGGAGGTGGTGACCGCCGACAACATCGCGCAGGTGGTCTCCCGCTGGACCGGCATTCCTGTGGACAGGATGCTGGAAGGCGAGCGCGACAAGCTGCTGCGCATGGAGGACGAACTCGCCAAGTCCGTCGTCGGCCAGGGCGACGCCGTGCAAGCGGTCTCGCGCGCGGTGCGCCGTGCCCGGGCGGGCCTTCAGGATCCGAACCGGCCGATCGGCTCGTTCATCTTCCTCGGCCCCACCGGCGTCGGCAAGACCGAGCTGACCAAGGCGCTGGCCCGCTTCCTTTTCGACGACGAGACGGCGATCGTGCGCATGGACATGTCGGAATACATGGAGAAGCACTCCGTGGCCCGTCTGATCGGCGCGCCTCCCGGCTATGTCGGCTATGAGGAGGGCGGTTCGCTGACCGAGGCGATCCGTCGCCGGCCGTACCAGGTCGTCCTGTTCGACGAGATCGAGAAGGCGCATCCGGATGTGTTCAACGTGCTCCTGCAGGTGCTCGACGACGGGCGGCTGACGGACGGGCAGGGCCGCACGGTCGACTTCCGCAACACGCTGATCATCATGACCTCGAACCTCGGCGCCGAGTACCTGACCCAGCTCGGCGAGGGCGACGACAGCGAGAAGGTGCGCGACGAGGTGATGGCGGTGGTGCGCGGGCACTTCCGTCCCGAGTTCCTCAACCGCGTCGACGAGATCATCCTGTTCCACCGGCTGCGGCGGCAGGAGATGGGCGCGATCGTAGACATCCAGCTCGCACGCGTGCGCAAGCTGCTCGCCGACCGCAAGATCACGCTGGAACTGGACGAAGAGGCCACGCATTGGCTGGCCGAAAAGGGCTACGATCCGGTCTATGGCGCCCGGCCGCTGAAGCGGGCGATCCAGAAATACCTGCAGGATCCGCTCGCCGAGAAGATCCTTTCGGACGAGGTTCCGGACGGGGCGACCGTGCGGGTGACCTCGGGTTCGGACCGGCTGCTGTTCCACACGGTCGGCAGCAAGAACCAGGCCGCCTGACGCGATCTTTCGAGATCCGGTGAGAACGAAAAGAGGCGCGCGGACCGGAAGGACCGCGCGCCTCGCCGTTCGGGCGGTCGATTATCGCTTGGCGGCGACTTCCGAAGCGTCGTCCTCGCGACCGAGAAGGTCGTCGATGCGCTTGCGCTCCAGCTGGAACTGGGCGAGCGCCTCGCCGTCGAGCGACTTGCCACCGGGCAGGCGGATCTTCAGCGCGTCGACCTTGTTGCCGTTGACGATGAGTTCGTAGTGCAGGTGCGGGCCGGTGGACAGGCCGGTGGTGCCGACGAAGCCGATCACCTGGCCCTGGCGGACCTTGACGCCGGGCTTGATGCCCTTGGCGATTGCGCTCTGGTGGTTGTAGGAGGAGACGTAGCCGTTGGCGTGACGGATCAGCGTCTGGTTGCCGTAGCCGCCGGAATCCCATCCGGCCTTCTCGACGGTGCCGTTGCCGGCGGCGATGATCGGCGTGCCGCGCGGCGCCGACCAGTCGACGCCGGTGTGCATGCGCGAGAACCCCAGGATCGGGTGGCGGCGCATGCCGAAGCCGGAGCGGAACCGCCCGTTCGGAACCGGATTGCGGAGCAGGAACTGGCGAATGCTCTTGCCGTCCTGGTCGTAGTAGTCGATCGAGTCGTCGTCCGGGTCCTGGAAACGATAGACGCGCGTCTCGGTGTCGCCGAACCTGGCGTCGAGAAACAGAAGCTCGGAATCCTCGCTTGCGACGCCGGTGTCGTCGGCGACCGAGAAGAAGGCCTCAAGCGTATCGTTCGGGCGCAGCTGCGCCTGGAAGTCGACATTGCTCGCCAGGATACGCACCACCTGGGCGGTCATGTCCTTGCTCATCCCGTAGGACAGGGCGGCACGGTAGATGCCGTCATAGACCCGGGGCATGTCGCGCCCGGACGCCATCACCTGCCGGTTCTCGCCGTCGAAGGCGGTGGCGACGGCAGCGAGCGGCGGCGGCTCCATGCCCGGAATGAAACGGCCCTTGTCGTCGAGCGCCACGGTCGTCACGTGGCGGCCACCGGAATAGACCGAGGCGCGCACGATGTCGGCCTGCTTGCCCCGCTGCATCACACAGATGCGCAGAACGTCGCCCTGGGCGAGTTCGTCGCCGTCCAAGACGCCCTTCAGATAGGTCGAGAGATCCTCGGCCTGGGCTTTGGTGTAGCCGGCACCCGTCATCACGCCGACGATGTCCTGCGCGCGGCGAACCGGGATCACGTCGTCGGCATATTCGGGATCGTCGGCGGAGCGCGTGTCGAAATCCGAAACGCTCATGTTCTCCTCGACGACACGGGCCGTCAGCCCCTGCAGCAGGTCGAGGTCGCCGGTGTCGGAGGCAAAGCGCTGGGGGTCGACGTAGTAGAGCGATGCGATCTGGGTGCTCCCGTCGGTGAGCGCCGAGCCGTTGGTGCGAACGTTCTCCTCGACCTCGTCGGCCGACATCTGGTCGGCGAAGGCGAGCGCCGAGCCGCCGGTCGGGAACGCGCCGCTCTTCAGCGCGACCTCGGATTCCACCTCGGAGCCATAGATCGTGCCCGTGCGCGAGACCGGCTGGTCGTCCTTGTCGCCGTCCGAGAAGATCGCGAGCGGATCGAAGGGCGGATAGTCGTCGCCTGAGGTGTGGCTGGCGGCCAGCGCCATGGTGACATGGGCGAAAGGCTTGCGCCGGACCACTTCCTTCTCGCCGTCGTGGATCATGGTCGAGACGTCCATGATCTTCTTGTCGGCCGGCTTGGCGACGACGTTGGGCTCCAGGATGCGCTGGCCGCGCTTGACCGTGTTCTCGGGGTGAGGGGGGTGGTCCTGGGGCTCGAGTGCGGCATAGGCCTCGGCCGGAATTGCCAGCTGCTGGCGGCCGTCGAGGGCCGCAAACAGCGCCACGCCCATGAGGATCGAAGAGGTGATGCCGGTAAGGAACGTGCCCGAAAGCCAGCGCAACGAAATCTCGCGGCGGTCGGGGGCGCGCCGGCCGTCCGCCACCAGTGGCGGCTCGTTGCCGAGCGTGCGGATCATGTTCCTGTCGGTCGTCGTCATGCCGGTCGGTTTGTCCCGTGTCGTTGCGTCGCCGTTCAGCGGCTCGAAGATGTACGTGTTGTGGCGTCAAAGTCAAATCGGCGCGCGACCGGCTTTGAACAGCGAGCGTTCCGACCGCCAGTTCGTATCTCCAATCACGCGTGCGCGACGCATGCGATCGTTGAGACGACGCCATTGTGAAAAATTGAGGGCAGATCGCCGAGTTCGGGCCTCAAATCGGGGGAAGAATGTTTTTACCGGGCCGAAAGTGCTGGAAATCCGGCAAGCCGGTATGATCGCGGCCGGAATTTTCAAAAAAACTGTCAAAATCCCTGTTGACTTGTTTTGTATGTGGTCTTAGAAACCGGCTCACCAACGAGGGCGGCGGCGCTGCTGGCGACCGACGA